>JAUNDN010000034.1:0-12912 GCA_030526045.1 Bacillota bacterium
CGAGATAGCTCAGTTGGCTAGAGCATACGGTTCATACCCGTAGTGTCGAGGGTTCAAATCCCCCTCTCGCTACTCAGAGAATGCTGAAAAACAGCATTCTTTTTTCTTGTATTGTATTTCGTGTTGCATCTTTTCTAAAAAAGTGATTTAAAATGCTTATTTGCCTTATCCGACACATGGAACAACAGAGTATTTGGAACTTTTCCTAAGAAATCTACTGCTTGAAGAGACAAATGAACTTCATAATAGATGGTTGGTAAGGTAGTAAATAGTATGGAGGAATCATGAAAAAGCAAATTTTAGTTGATATGTTCTTGGTATTTTCTTTTCTATTACTAGGAGGATGTGGTGAGAAGGAAAGTAATACCGAAGAAGCAAATGGAGCAATAGCTCAGGCAATTGAAATGGAGCAGGAAAGTAAACTGGAGGAAGAGGAAGCAGTCGCAAAGCTGGAAGAAGAAGGTGTTGAGATTACAGAAGAGAAGGCAGAAATCTCCCTTACTTTTCCGGAAAGGTATGCACTACCATTTGAAGGGGAAAGAGGAACCGTCGAGTTTATTACCTATGAAGCTAAGGATTATGTTGGTAAAGGAGATAGTGTAGAGAAGAAAGCATATGTATATCTCCCGGCAGGTTATGATGATAGTAAGCAATATAACGTTTTGTATTTGATGCACGGAATCGGTGGAAATGAAAGGGAATGGGGACTGAATAGCGACACCTCTAAACTAAAAAGACTTCTGGATCGACTTATGGGAGAAGGAAGTGTTGAACCATTTATTCTGGTTACGCCAAATGGAAAGGCTATGGCATGTGAGCATACGCAGGAGAATGATCCATTTTATCTGTTTGGATTAGAACTCCGGAATGACCTGATTCCATATATAGAAAGCCATTATGCTACATATGCTGCTTATGATGAAGCAGGCTATGATATGAGTGCTACAAGAACCCACAGGGCAATAGCAGGGCTTTCAATGGGCGGTATGCAGACAATAAATATTGGAATCGGAGAGTGCCTGGATTTGTTCAGTTACTTTGGCGCTTTTTCTGCAGCACCTACTTCAGATGCAAAAGAAATCGTAGCAAAGAATATTGATGAATCAGAGTACACAGTTGATTTCTTTTATAACATTTGTGGTACCGAGGATACTATTGCATACCATAGTGCCAGTGCAGCGGCCAAGGATCTTCCTACTGTTTGTGAAAAAATGGTGGATGGTGAAAACTATTTATGGCATGAAAAGTCAGGAGGACATGATTTCGGTATCTGGTATTTAGGGATTTACAATTTTTCGCAGCTCGCTTTTAGTAAGTGATTAGCCAAATTGAATTGCCTAAAGATGTTTGAATACCAGACACAGAATGAGTGGATTGTGAATTTCAGACAGCTGTTGTTAATTGAGAAGTTTCGCAATCCCAAGATGACAGTGCTTTACAAGAAGTTGTATCATTTTGTCGAATACGATTATCAGAAACTAAAAAAACACTTTCAAAGACATATAGAATATTTTTTAACAATCATTTTTGCGCCCTACCGAAGTAGGGCGTTTTATATATGTATGACGGGCATGCTTGTTGCATTTCGTGTTGTATGTATACGATACACTACAGTGAATGGACATGTAAATGTGCAATGTGATCACAATGTATTTACATAGGGAAAATGGAGAATATAATATTTAAAAGGAGATGATAGTGTGGCGACAACAAACATAACAATGAGAATAGATACAGATGTGACAAAGCAATTACGAGATTTGATTTCTGATTTGGGATTGGACATGACAACTTTTTTACCATGGCAGCAAAACAAGCAATAAGGGAGCAGAGAATGCCATATTGCACCGGACTGGCTTCTTGTGTATGAGATAGATAACGGAGAATTAATCTTATATCTGACCAGAACAGGCAGTCATAGCGATTTATCTCCTGCATTAATAGTGAAAGTAATAGACATCTGGAAATCTGGCCAGATGCTTTTCTTTTTTATCTAAAACCAACTATCAATCATAGATAGAGGTTAAGGAAATCAAAATGGTGATTGACAAGGAAAACGGTCGTTAGCTATACTAGAATATAAGTATAGTATTGAAGGAGATAGCAAATGGTACTGTTAGTGGTGGATACGCAGAAATTGATAACCAATCAGGATTTATATCTTTTTTCTGTGTTTGAAAAAGCTGTTAAAACATTAATTTCTTAAACCAGAGAAAATGGTGTTGAAGTTATTTATGTAAGGCATGATGATGGCACAGGTTTGTTGGAGTATCTAAAGAAAAAGAGTGTCCGGACAGTGGTAGTTGTCGGACTACAAACGGATTACTGCATTGACGCGACGATTAAATGTGGTTGTGAACATGGTCTTAAGATGCTTGTGCCCGAAAATGCAAATTCAACATTTGATAATGCTTTTATGTCGGCAGAGACCAGCTATAAATACTATAATGAGTTTATATGGAAGGATCGTTATGCAAAATGCATAGAGAAGTTTTATATCAAAGGTATGTGAGGAGCAGAATATATGTGGACTGAACATGGAAAGGCAAATCCGAATGTCGGAGGTTCTCGGATGCGGGTAGCAGTGTTTACTGATATCCATGGAAATGTAGATGCGCTTAGGAGAATACTTTCCAGCATTCGGAAAAACAAAATAGATAAAACAATATTTCTCGGCGATGTGTTCTTCCGGGGAGATAATGTTAAGGAATGCATTGATCTTCTCATAGAAGAAAATATTATCTGTATTGCAGGCAATTGCGAGTTGTATTTTCAAAAGGGAGTGGAGATTGATCCGGACGTAATAAAGGACAAGGATTATTATGACCAAATGCGGTGTATGCTTCCGGGAAAATATGTGGAATGGGTAAAACATTTAGATAAAGAGATTCTCATACAAGCAAATGGTCATAAAATTTATTTAGCTCATTTTTTAATGCAGGATAGAGAATTATCCTATCCATACTATCCGCTTGCATCGTTGACTGATGGCTCTTTTGATAGAACTATTATGGAGAATCCATATGATTTAATGATATTCGGACATTCCCATCAAAAATTTGTAAAGGGAAATGTGATTTCAGTTCCCGCGGCGGGCCTGGAGCAACCCGAATACTTGATTGTGAATATCGATGACGAAGTGAATTATGAATTTGTAAAGTGAGAAGTGGTATTTTGGAAAGGTCTAAAGCCTGAGGAAGAAATATGTTAAGAGAGCCAATTGGAAACTACAATGTTGGAATAACCAGATATCAGACAAATGAATTTGGGACAAGCGATAACGTAAGAAAAGTTTCCTGTACAATTTATTATCCGTCCAATGAGACAGGTGAGGAAGCCCCTTATGCAAATGTGGATTACATATATGGCAAAAAGGAGTGTGTGTGTGCGAATAATGGAGTGCGAACTTTTTGCTATGAAAAAGTACCTTTAATGCTAAGTGAGACGAAGTACAGAGTAATTCTCTTTAGCCATGGGTTAAATGGACACGAGATGGAATGCACTGTTCTTTGTGCGGATTTGGCTTCCTTTGGATATGTGGTTGTATCGGTAGGCCACCCAATTGGCAGTCCAATCATTGCCTATGAGGATGGTAGCTTTCATGAATGGAAACTGTCGGAGAATATTTCAAAAGAACAGTTGAAAGGCCTTCTGACATTATGGAAAGAAGACTTTGAAAGGGTAATGGAGCAGTTAGAGGAGCTTCCGTTTGCAAATCAGCTCCTATTAACGGAATTTGATTTATTAGGGATGTCATTAGGGGGCAATGCCGCTATTCTTACGGGTTTGACGGATACCCAAAAAAGAATCAGGCATGTAGTTAACCTGGATGGACGCTTGTTTGTGTTACCTGATAGCATCTGTCATCAGCCGGAAATTATGGTTTATTGTGGGAAATTCAGCCTTCTATCATATCTGGATTTGAAAAAGATACATTATGAGAAGCTGCAAATTGTGAAAAGAAAGGGGCTAAACCATTATCATTTTAGTGATGGACTTTTTCTCTCCGACAAAGGAAAAGAAAAGCCGGATTGGGCGGACTGTGAAAGAATGAATCGGACGATGTCGATTAAGGGGTTCCTCGAAGCCGTTAGCATAAAATGAGAGGGACATTATGAAACAACTACAGACGTAAGATAGAATTTTGTATTCCGAACTGACATTGTTTACCGAAAAAGGTTATGACGGCGTTGGTGTTGATCTAATTGCGGAGAAAGCGGGACTAAAAGGTCCTTCACTTTATAAACACTTTATAGGTAAAGAAGAAATTCTGGATACACTGATCAGTAAAGTTGAGAATTATTACGAAACAAATTTCGCCTCAAAGTTACACCCGGGCCAAATTCCAGCCTCTATGGATGAATTAATCAATATTTCTCTAAATAGAATTGAGTTTACGCTGCATGATGAAATGATAAGGAAAACAAGAAGAACACTTACTATGGAGCAGTTCAGGAATCAGCGTATTGCAAAGTTTGCCACAAGATATAACCTTGTAAACATTCAGGGAATGTATCAAAACATTTTTCAGGGAATGATGGAGACTGGCATTATAAGGCGTGATGACCCTGCAATGCTTGCCATGTCGTTTGTAGCACCAATTACACTTAATGATACAGGCAACCCTTATATGCCTCTTGGTGACATTCCTGACAGTAGGCATTTCAAAGCATATAAAATCGCATCAAGAGCATATCCTTCTTGCAATGATGATCTGCGCAGTTGGTGGGATTGCATTGATGGTATTGTTTGACAGTTTATTCTATCTGTTCTTAATACCGTTGTTCATTTTGTTTGTACAGTCCGTTACAGTATACTTCATGGAAGAACATGGGAAGAGAGCACAAGGAATAAATTGTTTTATAATATGTATATAGATCAACGAAACGAATATTAGAAGGATAAAGCAATACAAAGAGAGGAAAGCATATGGAAAAAAGACGTCTTGGAAAAACAAATCTAATGGTAAGTGAGATCGGTTTTGGAGGCGAATGGCTGGAACGCCATCCGGAAGAGGAATCTGTGGAACTGATCAGATACGCCGGGGAGAAGGAAATCAATATCATAGACTGTTGGATGCCGGATCCAAAATCCAGGGATATCATCGGGAAAGCTATAGCAGACTGCAGGGATAAGTGGTATGTCCAGGGACATATCGGATCGACCTGGCAGAACGGACAGTATGTTCGTACCAGAGACATGAAATATGTAAAGCCGGCATTTGAGGATTTACTTTCCAGATTACAGACAGATTACATAGACCTGGGAATGATTCATTATGTGGACTCTTTGGAGGAGTGGAATTCCATACAGGATTCCGAATACCTGCGCTATGTAATGGAACTGAAGAAATCCGGGACAATACGTCATATCGGTATCAGCTCTCACAATCCGAAAATAGCGAAGCTTGCAGCGATGTCCGGATATATTGAGATGATTCTTTTCAGTATCAATCCGGCATATGACATGCTTCCGGCCAGCGAGGACATTGACACTTTGTTTAGGGATGAATATGATCAGGAGCTTACGGGAATCGATCCTGACCGGGCAGAATTATACAAGCTCTGTGAACAGAATGATATAGGTATTACGGTCATGAAAGGATTTGCCGGTGGAAGATTGTTTGATGCAAAGCGCTCTCCGTTTGGGGTGGGACTTACTCCCACGCAGTGCATTCATTATGCACTGACACGTCCGGCAGTAGACTCTATTCTGTGTGGCTATGACACAAAGCAGCAGGTTGATGCAGCCGTGGCTTATGAGATGGCAACAGCGGAAGAAAAGGACTACGCATCTGTGATAGCCAATGCTCCTTTTCATTCATACAGAGGTGAGTGTACCTATTGCGGACACTGTAAGCCATGTGCGACCCGTCTGGATATTGCCATGATCAATAAGTATTACGATCTGGCCACCATGCAGCCTGAAATACCGGCTACAGTGAAATCCCATTATCTTCTGCTGGAGCATAAGGCCTCCGAATGCATCGGCTGCCGTGCATGCGAGGCACGCTGTCCTTTTGGTGTCCCGATCGCGGAGAGAATGGAGAAAACGGCAAAGCTGTTCGGATGTTAACTTTTGACGGGAGAGGAATCGATTAAAATGAAGAAAAAGGTCATTGTAGCGGGACATATTTGTCTGGATATTACGCCGGTGTTTCCTAATGGAGCATGCAAAAGCGTGGAGCAAATCCTGAGTCCGGGGAAGCTGATTGAAATGGGAAATGCAGATGTTCATACAGGAGGCGCTGTTGCTAATACCGGATTGGCAATGAAGATATTGGGTGCTGACGTGTCTTTGATGGGGAAAACAGGAACCGATGCGTTTGGAGACATGGTTATGAATGCATTGGATAAATATGATGCGACAGAGGGAATGATTCGTGATCCGAATTCGTCAACCAGTTATTCTGTCGTGCTCGCCATCCCCGGAATTGACCGCATTTTCCTGCATCATCCCGGTGCGAACAATACCTTTGAAGTGACGGATATTGATTTTGGTAAGGTAAAAGAGGCTGCACTGTTTCACTTTGGATATCCCACAATTATGGAATCCATGTATCAAAATGACGGAATGGAATTGCTTCGACTGATGCAAAGGGTGCAGGAGGCAGGGGCAGCCACATCGCTTGATCTTTCGGCAGTAGATGCAAATTCAAAGGCAGGACAGGTTCATTGGAATAAGGTTCTGGGGACGGTACTCCCCTATGTTGATTTTTTTGTTCCAAGCTTTGAAGAGCTTTACTTCATGCTGGACCGGGAGCGATTGGAAGAACTGCAGATGCGCGCAAACGGTGGAGATATTACGGATGTGCTTAATGTTGAGATGGACATAAAACCTCTTGCCGAAAAATGTATCAATATGGGCTGTAAAGTACTTCTTTTAAAATGCGGTGCAAAGGGAATGTATCTGAAGACTGCCGGGGAAGAAAAGCTAAAACTGATCAGCAGCCGGGTAGGACTTGACGCTTCTGCATGGGCGGGGAAAGCAATATTTGAAAAAAGCTATATCCCGGAAACCATTCTTTCCGGAACAGGTGCAGGAGATACCAGTATCGCGGCATTTCTTACAGCCATGTTGGAAGAATATGAACCGGAGATGTGCTTACACCTGGCAGCAGCCACGGGAGCATGCTGCATTGCGGCATATGATGCTTTATCAGGGCTGAAATCATTGGAAGAACTTAAGAGAAAAATTGAGGAAGGATGGGAAAAAGTATGTTAGTAAATATGAATGACATCTTACTCCCTGCAAAAGAAGGTAACTATGGGGTTGGGTTTTTCAATGCGATCAATGTGGAGATGGCACGCGCAGTGATAGAAACGGCAGAAGAACTGCGGGCTCCGGTAATGGTTGGTACTGCGGAAATTCTTCTTCCCACAATGGAACTGGAGTTGGTTGCAGATTATCTGATTCCAATGGCAAAAAGGGCAAGCGTTCCGATCTGTGTACATTATGACCATGGCCTTACATTTGACAGATGTATGGAAGCATTGAGATTAGGATTTACATCCGTGATGTATGACTGCTCGACCGTCTCCTACGAGGAAAATGTAAGCAGAGTGGCAGAAATGGTGAAAATATGTCATGGTATGGGAGTGACGGTAGAAGCAGAACTGGGGCACGTAGGTGACAATGTCGGGGAGGGGAAACTGGAGCATCCGGAGGATTATTATACAGACCCTGATACAGCAGAAGACTTTGCTAAATGTACGGGTGCAGATGCACTTGCTGTGGCAGTAGGAAATGCACATGGAGATTATACATTTCCACCCAAGTTGGATTTTGAACGGATTGATACGATTTCAAAAAAGACAAATATACCGTTAGTACTTCACGGAGGCTCAGGACTTGCAGATGATGATTTCCGCCGGGCTGTCAAACTGGGAATCTCAAAGGTCAATATATTTACAGATATTGATAAAGCAGGAAAAGCCGGCGTGGAGGCCGGTATTGCAGCGGGAGAAAAGACGATGATGGGATTGATCCCTTATGAGATCAGTGCAATGAAAAAGGTCGTTGCGGAAAAAATCCATTTGTTTGGTTCAGAAGGAAAAGTATGAAAAGTGGGAAACTATTTCCCACTTTCACCACCGGGACCATCCTTGCGGGGAACTTCATCAGGAATCATATCCATTGGAAGGTCTTCCTTTGGGATGTTGCCGTCATCATACAGGTTCGCGGGCTGCTGTCCGCCCGGAGTAGTTGTTATTTTATCTTTTTTCATAGATACCATCCTTTCCCGGATAGGATATGCAGATGAGGGAATTTTATACCGGAATTATTCATTCAGAAAAAGGATTGTTCCCGATACCGCGAGGGTGTCATTTTCATGACGCCCTTAAATTGTCTCATGAAATGAGTCTCATTGCTATATCCACACAAGGAAGCGATCTCTTTGATTGGCAAAGAGGTGGTTGAGAGCAGATATTTGGCATGCTGAATTCGGCTTTGAATAATATCCTCCATCACACCGGTGCCGAAAATTTCTTTGTACAGATGTTGAAAATAGGACTTGCTGATGGACAGACTATGGGAAAGACCGGAAATATTCCAGTCAAAGTATGGCATGTTATAGATACGGGAGCGAAGCATAGCCATCTTCTCATAGTAAGAACCAAATTTTTCATCCGGCAGGGAATGGAGCTTTTCACTCAGCTTCATGAAGAGCAACTGCAGATAAAGATTCACAGACTGCTCCCGATAATGGTTGGAGGAATATCGTTCATAAGTGATGTTTTTAATAAACAGGGAAAGATCATTGATATTGTTAAGCGGGATAATGGTATCAAAGGGAATCTGCCAGTCTTCAAATAGAGAAAGCTCATCCTCATTTATGTCAAAGTGGAGCCAGTCGTTTACAAAGACTGCACATTTGACACGATAGAATTGGGGAGTCCCCTTTTTGTACAAAATAACGGAATTTGGCTCAGCCTGTATTTCCTTACCTGAAATGGTAAAGATAGCGGGCGTTTTGAGAATTAGGAACAGATAATCGCCAGAGCCGTCTGGGCGGCTGATCTGAAAATCTGCATCATGGCTGTGATTGTAACCAATATTGTTGACCTGCATCTGTATCCTCCAAAAAGCATAATATGTCAGTAGCTTTGCATGATATGATATTGCACTTTGTTTATGAATTCCTTTATAATTTTATCATAAAATACTTCTGGAGGGTAGATATATGAAAGCGGAAATTGTAATTGACAAAGAAAAGGTGATCAGTCAGATCGATGATCGTATTTACGGTTCCTTTATTGAGCATCTCGGGCGTGCAGTTTACGGCGGTATTTATGAGCCCGAACATCCCACGGCGGATGATATGGGATTCCGTCAGGATGTGATGGATATGGTTAAAGAGTTAAAGGTTCCGATTGTAAGATATCCGGGTGGTAATTTTGTGTCGGGTTATAACTGGGAGGATGGAACAGGTGATAAGTCAAAGCGCCCTAAGAAGATGGAGCTTGCATGGTTTTCCACGGAAACCAATGAGGTGGGAATCGATGAGTTCCAGGAATGGGCAAAGAGAGCCGGCAGTGAAGTGATGATGGCTGTCAATCTGGGAACCAGAGGAGCGGATGATGCGAGAAATCTGGTAGAATACTGCAACAGCGAAACCGACACCTATTATGCAAATATGAGAAGACAGAACGGTTTTGAGAAACCCTTCGGAATTAAGACGTGGTGCCTTGGAAATGAGATGGACGGTCCCTGGCAGATTGGCGCAAAAACTCCCATGGAATACGCAAGAACAGCCTGCGAGGCAGCAAAAGTGATGAAGTGGGTAGACCCTTCCATTGAACTGGTTGCCTGCGGAAGTTCAGGCCCGGGAATGAAAACCTTCGGCGAATGGGAACGTACCGTGCTTCGGGAGGCTTATGAGCATATAGATTATGTGTCTCTTCACAGCTATTACGGAAATGCGGACAATAATACAGAGGCATTTCTTGGAAGCTCTTTGATTATGGATAAATTCATTAAGGAAGTGGCTGCTATCTGTGATGAGGTTAAGGCTGAGAAGGAATCCGATAAGACAGTGAATCTGTCCTTCGATGAGTGGAATGTATGGTTCCACAGCAATGAGCAGGATAAGAAGATTGAAAGATGGCAGGTAGCCCCTCCTTTGCTGGAAGATATTTATAATCTTGAGGATGCACTGGTTGTAGGTACGCTCCTGATTACATTGTTAAAGAATGCTGACAGAGTTAAAATGGCGTGTCTTGCCCAGCTTGTCAATGTGATTGCACCGATCATGACAGAAACCGGCGGAAAGGTCTGGGCACAGACGATTTTCTATCCTTTCCTGTATACTTCAGTAAACGGAAGAGGAAAAGCGCTGGATACCGGCTGTGTATGCGGAAGCTACAGTGCCGGTGAGCAGAAAGAGATTCCTTATGTGGAAACAATTGCAGTTCTTTCTGAGGATGAGAAGCAGGTGGCAGTATTTGCGGTAAATCGTTCCCTGGAGGAAGAATGCGAGCTACAGTTTAGCCTTACGGGTCTTAAAGGCTATCAGCCTGTTAAGCATGTAGCGCTGGAAGGAGACGATGTAAAAGCATGTAATACAGCTAAGGAGCCCAATAAGGTAATCCCTGTGGAAAAACAGATTGGTGAGAAGGTTGTATTGGCACCAAAATCATGGAATATGATTTTATTATCCCTTTAGGGTTTGCTTTTTTCCATAAATTGTGTACAATCAAAGGTAGGCATGGTTTTATGGAGGAAAAGAAATGGGTAATAGAAAAGTAAAAATCATAGCGGACAGTACTTGTGATTTGTCACCGGAGCAGATTGCTGAAAATGATATCAGCATCATTCCGCTCTGTATCGTTCTTGACGACAAAAGTTACTTCGACTTGGAAGAGATTACGCCGGATGAGATATATCAATGGGCAGAAGAAAATAAAAGAACTCCAAAAACAGCAGCAATCAGCATTGAACATGCAGTCAAATTAATAAAGACCTATCGGGAAGAAGAAGAGGATATTATTTTCTTCGGAATCTCCGAAGCGATGAGTACCACCTGCAATGTTATGAGGCTGGCAGCACAGATGGTGGAGGAAGGAAACACTTATGTGATAGATTCCATGAGTCTTTCAACAGGGGTGGGACTTCAGGTGCTCAAGGCGGCCGAGATGGCAAAGCAAGGTATGGCAGCGGAAGAGATCGTGGAGAAAATTGAAGCTGCGCGTGGAAGAGTAAGAGCAAGCTTTGTTGTAGATACGCTGACCTATCTTGCGAGAGGCGGAAGGTGTTCAGGAGCAACTGCTTTGCTTGCCGGTGCTTTAAGGATTCATCCCTGCATTCGGGTAATGAATGGGAATATGGAAGTGGGAAGCAAGTATAGAGGAAGCCTTGGAAGAGCAATAAAGCAGTATCTGGAGGAGCTTAAGGAGGAACTGCTTCATGCAGAAGAGGATCTTGTGTTTATCACGCATTCGGGAATTGATGAAGAGATCATTGCCCAGGTAAAGAAATATCTCGAAGATTTGAATCATTTCAAGGAAATTGTGGTAACAAGGGCCGGTGGTGTTATTTCCAGTCACTGTGGTCCGGGAACGCTTGGTGTACTGTTTTATGAGAAATAAGTGATAAGAAAAGGATAACGCAGGAGCGGACGACAGAATGAATATCTTATCAGCTGAAAATATAACAAAGTCTTACGGGGAAAGGATGCTCTTTAACAAGGCATCCTTTTATCTGCAAGAAGGGGAAAAAGTAGGAGTGATCGGAATCAACGGAACCGGCAAAACAACACTCCTAAGGATGCTTTCAGGGCTGGAGGAACCGGATGAGGGAACCGTTACCTGTGCAAATCATGTCATAATCAGTTTCCTGCCGCAGCACCCTGTTTTTGAGGAAAACGATACAGTATTAAATGCAATCATCAGGCGATATCAGAGCAGTGGAAGCGGACATAAAAATGAGCAGGAAATTATGACGCAGGCGAAAGCGATGCTGACTCGTCTGGGAGTAGGTAACTTTGAGGCAAGATGCGGCACTTTATCCGGAGGAGAGCGCAAGCGCATTGCACTCGTGGCAGCACTGATCTCCCCTGCGGATATTTTACTTTTAGATGAGCCTACCAATCATCTGGACAATGAGATGGCAGACTGGCTGGAAGAGCAGCTGAAAAAATTTACAGGTGCAGTCATTATGGTGACTCATGACAGATACTTCCTTGACAGTGTTTCGGGAAGAATCGTAGAGATTGACAAAGGGAATATATATTCTTATCAGACAGGATATTCCGGATATCTGGAACTGAAAGCGAAGCGGGAAGAAGCAGCACTTGCAAGCTTTAGAAAGAGGCAGTCTGTTTTGCGCAAGGAACTGGAATGGGTAAAGCGCGGGGCAAGAGCGCGAACGACCAAGCAGAAGGCAAGACTGGAGCGATTTGAAGAATTAAGCAGCACCAGTGCACCTGTCAGCGACGGAAGGGTGGAAATCGGTTCGGTTTCTGCCAGAATGGGGAAGACCACGGTAGAGCTTTCTCATATCAGCAAAAGCTATGGTGATACGATACTGATCCGTGATTTCTCTTATATTTTCTTGAAAAATGACAGGGTAGGTTTTATCGGGCACAACGGTTGCGGGAAGACGACCTTAATGAAGATTTTGACAGGAAAATGTGAGCCGGATACGGGAAGCATTACCATAGGACAAACAGTTAAAATCGGTTATTATGCACAGGAAATCAATGAAATAGAGATGCCTCCGGAGAAGAGGGTGATTGACTATATCCGGGATGTTGCCGAATATGTGCAGACCGAGGATGGAAGTATTACGGCATCCCAGATGCTGGAAAAGTTTCTGTTTGAAGGGAAGGAACAGTACGGTCTGCTTGGAAAGCTGTCCGGCGGCGAAAAGCGTAGACTGAATCTTCTGAAGGTGCTGATGGGAGCACCGAAT
>JAUNDN010000034.1:13012-14508 GCA_030526045.1 Bacillota bacterium
CAGCTGGAAACAACACTCCGTTAAGCTGAAATTTTCTTATCAGGAGCAACGGGATTATGAAACGATTGAAGGGGAAATTGAGCAGCTGGAAGAGAAAATAGAGGATTTAGAACAGAAAATCACGGCATCGGTTACTGATTTTATAAAACTTGGCGAACTTACGGCTAAGAAGGAAAAGGCGCAGGAGCTTTTGGAAGCGAAAATGGAGCGCTGGATGTATCTGGAGGAGCTGAAGACCAAAATAGATGCGCAGTAATGCGATGGAAGATGCGCAGTAACGCGCTGGGAGATGCGTAGAATGGAACCGGAAAAATTACAAAAATTTTTTTCTGTCCTTGATTTTTTTGGACTTAACAGTATATTGGGAATACTGACCTTTATCGGATTCTGCTATTTTCTGGTCAAAAGGTTCATTCTGCGCAAAGCACCGGTGCCGTCAAGTGCATTTAAAACAGTACCCCGGGAATTGTTTCAAAGGTGTGTCGCATTGCTGAAAAAGCAGGAGAACAGAACCTACGAACCCTATAAAGTTCCGGAGGGGATTCTATCAGGATTGAAGACGAATTTGCGGGATGAAGCTTGCCTTAAGAAGCTTCTTTGCAGTATCTGTACTCATCTTGGGATTGACGGAAGCTTTATCAAGCTGATTGTACAGGACTCCATGGCAATAGACAAAGCAGGAGAGATTTCTACGGATCTTGCATTTACCACAATTCGATTGGAAATGAAGCCGTATTATACGCTTGATGCTGTGATAGCGGTGCTTGCCCATGAAGCAATTCATCTGCATCTTTACTATACAGGAATTCAGCTTAGGGATACCTGGGAAAATGAAATTCTGACGGATACGGCAGCTGTTTACTGCGGATTTGGGGAATATATCTATAAAGGCTATGCAGTGATGCGGGGTGAATTCGTCTTTTCCTATCAGAAGGTAGGGTATATCCGACAGGAGGATGTTCAATATATTCAGAAACTAATCGGGGAAGAATAAACCACAGGGAAGAATAAACCAAGACAGGAGGAGAATGAAAATGAGCTTTAAAATGGTACATGAAAACTATAATGTGTTTGATCTGCAGAAGTCATTGGATTTTTACGAAAAGGCACTTGGGCTCACGGAGAAAAGAAGAGTTGAGGCACCGGACGGTTCCTTCACCATTATTTATATCGGAAATGATAAGACGGATTTTGTTATGGAACTGACTTGTCTTAGGGATATGGACAGACCTTATAATCTGGGTGACTGCGAATTCCATCTTGCCTTCGAGACAGAGGATTTTGAAGCGGCTCATGCACTTCATGAAGAAATGGGATGCATCTGCTTTGAGAACAAGGAAATGGGAATCTATTTTATCAGTGATCCGGACGGCTACTGGCTTGAAATTATTCCGGCCAGGTAAAGGAAAGGTGCCGGTACAAAGGCTATCGAAACAAAGGCTATCGGTTTAGGGTCGTGAAAACGGCAGAAGGTGAGGAAAAATGAGAATCGGAAT
>JAUNDN010000034.1:14518-22444 GCA_030526045.1 Bacillota bacterium
AGGGCCGTGAAAGCGGCAGAAAGTGAGGACATGATGAGAATCGGAATGGGATATGATGTACACAGGCTGGTAGAAGGAAGAAAGCTGATCATGGGAGGCGTGGAAATCCCATACGAAAAAGGCTTGCTCGGACACTCGGATGCTGATGTGCTTCTTCATGCAATCATGGATGCACTGCTCGGGGCAGCAGCCTTGGGTGATATTGGTAAGCATTTCCCCGATACTGACCCGGCTTACAAGGGTATTTCGTCCATTAAACTGCTGAAGCATGTGGGAGAGCTTCTGGAGAAAAATTTGTTTTTGATTGAAAATATTGATGCAACGATTATCGCGCAGGCACCGAAAATGCGCCCTCATATTGATGCTATGCGGCAGAATATTGCGGATGCTCTTGGGATCGAACTTTCCCAGGTGAACGTAAAAGCTACCACAGAAGAAGGGTTGGGCTTTACGGGAAACGGAGAAGGAATCTCCTCGCAGGCAATCTGCCTTCTTACAAGTCCTGTCAATTTATCCAGTGAGGACGTGACAGCCAGGGGATGTGGTGACATGACGGAAAGAGGATGCGAAGGCTGTAGCGGCTGCCCGAAAGCCTAAATGTTATTGACAAATCAAAGGGGAACATCGCAAGGGTGACCACCGAAAAATTCAGTTGACAAAATTTATAGTTTTGCATATGCTGATTATGTAAAAAGATTTTATTAAGTAAAGGCATTGAGCAGAAAGAGTACATGATCCGGGATATACAGAGAGGGAATGTCATCGGCTGAAAGCATTCCTGTAGAGAGGATGATGGAAGTGCATCTGTGAGCCGATTCGGGGAAATTTAGTATCCGGATACGTGAGCACACGTTACGTGTTTTAAGTGGAGGCAGAAAGCCTCTAATAGAGTGGAACCGCGGATAACTTCGTCTCTAACAGAGCATGAAATTATTCGCTTTTTTATTTGCAAAACAGGGAGTGATTTGATGTCATTTATCAAAAGAATCAAGGAGGAAATTGCAGTCATCAGGCAAAGAGACCCGGCAATTCATTCCTCCATGGAGGTTTTTCTCTATCCCAGCTTTAAGGTCATGCTGCATTATCGCATTGCGCATAGGCTGTACGAGAAAGGGCACTATTTCTTGGCGAGGTGGGTATCCCAGCGGGGAGTGAGAAAGACGGGAATTGAGATTCATCCGGGGGCAAAGATCGGAAAAGGGTTCTTTATCGATCATGGAAATGGTGTTATTATAGGAGAGACGGCAATTATCGGGGACAATGTGACCCTGTATCAGGGAGTGACCCTTGGCGGAACCGGAAAGGAGCAGGGGAAACGTCATCCCACTGTCGGCAATAATGTTATGATCAGTGCCGGTGCCAAGGTGCTCGGATCGTTTAAGATAGGCGATAATTCCAAGATCGGCGCGGGAAGCGTGGTGCTGGAAGAGGTGCCGCCGAATTCCACTGTGGTGGGTGTGCCCGGCAGAGTGGTCAAGCGGAACAATCAGGCATTGCCTCAGGAGGAACTGGATCAGGTGCATCTGCCTGACCCGGTAATGGAGGACCTAAGCACGCTTCACCATGCAAATGCAGAGCTTACCAACCGGATTATTGACTTGGAAAGAGAGCTTCGTGATTTAAAGCGCAGCAAAGAAAATTAGATAAGAAATTGTAACTGTGAAGTAACGGTTACGGGAAAGGTTTGGCTTACAAAATGAAAATTTATAACACACTGTCAAAGAGAAAAGAAGAATTTGTTCCTCTTGAGGAGGGGAAGGTTAAGATGTATGTATGCGGTCCTACCGTTTACAATCTGATTCATATTGGAAATGCACGTCCGATGATTGTGTTTGACACAGTAAGGAGGTATATGGAGCATAAGGGATATGAGGTCAATTATGTATCCAATTTTACGGATGTGGATGACAAGATTATCAAGAAGGCAATTGAGGAAGGGGTAGATGCCTCTGTCATCTCTGAACGTTATATTGCAGAATGCAAAAAAGACATGGCGGCGATGAATGTTAAGCCTGCCACCACCCATCCCAAGGCAACAGAAGAAATCTGCGGTATGCTGGATATGATCGGAACATTGATTGAAAAAGGGCATGCTTACGCGGCAGAGGATGGAACCGTATATTTCAGAACCAGAAGTTTTAAGGAATACGGAAAGCTTTCTCACAAGAATCTTGATGACCTGCAGGGAGGAAACCGTTCCCTTCTTGTGACTGGAGAAGACCAGAAGGAGGATCCTCTTGACTTTGTACTTTGGAAGCCGAAGAAGGAGGGAGAGCCTTACTGGGAGTCCCCCTGGTGCAACGGACGTCCCGGCTGGCATATTGAATGCTCTGTTATGAGCAAAAAATATCTGGGTGATGAAATTGATATTCATGCGGGTGGTGAGGATCTGGTATTCCCCCATCATGAAAATGAAATCGCACAGTCTGAGGCAGCCAACGGAAAGCAGTTTGCCAAATACTGGATGCATAATGCATTCTTAAACATTGATAATAAAAAGATGTCAAAGTCGGCAGGAAATTTCTTTACGGTAAGAGATATCAGTGAAAAGTATGATCTTCAGGTGCTTCGTTTCTTTATGCTTTCTGCTCATTACAGAAGTCCTTTAAATTTCAGTGCTGAGCTGATGGAGGCTGCACAGAACGGTTATGACAGGATTGTGACCAGCGTAAGCAATCTGAATTATCTGCTCGAGAACACAGCGTCCGAAAAAATGAGCGATGAGGAAGCAAAGCTTTTGGAAGAGGCGAAAGGCTTTATCGTGAAATTTGATGAGGCGATGGATGATGATTTCAATACGGCAGATGCCATTGCTGCAATCTTTGAACTGGTAAAGTTTATCAATACCAATGTAAGTGCGGAATCCGGCAAGGAATTTTTGCAGGCACTTAAGGATGAGTTGCTGATGCTGTCAGATGTGTGCGGTCTGATCGTAGAGAAGAAGCAGGAGATGCTTGACAGCGATATTGAGGCATTGATCGAGGAACGTCAGGCAGCAAGAAAGGCAAAGAATTTTGCGAGAGCTGACGAAATCAGAAATGAGCTGCTTGAGAAGGGGATTATTCTTGAGGATACCCGTGAAGGAGTTAAATGGAAGAGAGCGTAGGTTTACTTCAGCAAATTAAAGAGAGCTTTGGGCTGAAAGAGGTGGATGTCAGAACATATTCACCTCTTACACTTGCTTATATCGGTGATGCGGTTTATGACGTGATTTTCCGGACTGCTGTGGTTGCACAGGGGAATGCGCCTGTCAATAAGCTGCATCACAAGACTATCCGGTATGTGAAAGCGCCTGCACAGGCTGCGCTGATAGAAAGCATTATGGATGAACTCACCCCGGAAGAAGAAGCAGTGTATAAAAGAGGAAGAAATGCAAAGCCTTATACTATGGCTAAAAATGCGACCATGGGGGAGTACAAAAAGGCAACAGGTTTAGAGGCATTAATCGGGTATTTCTATTTGACTGACCGGATGGAGCGGGCTCTTCAATTGATACAAATTGGTTTACATAACATAGAAGAGGCGGGAAAGGGATCATAACGTGGAAGAAAAGAAGCAGGGATACAATGAGTTTACCATAGAGGGAAGAAATGCAGTGATTGAAGCCTTCCGATCCGGAAAGACAATTGACAAGGTATACATACTTGACGGGTGTCAGGACGGCCCGATTATGACCATCAAGCGGGAAGCCAAAAAGCAGGATACCATGCTTAAGTATGTTGCGAAGGAACGCTTGGATCAGATGTCGGAAACCGGTAAACATCAGGGGGTCATTGCAATCGCAGCAGCCTATGAGTATGCACAGGTGGAGGACATGCTGGCACTGGCAAGAAAGAAGGGGGAACCGCCCTTTTTGTTCCTGCTGGACAATATTGAGGATCCTCACAATCTTGGAGCAATTATCAGGACGGCCAATCTTGCGGGTGCACATGGTGTGATTATTCCCAAGAATCGTGCAGCAGGGCTGACAGCAACTGTGGCACGTACCTCTGCGGGTGCACTGAATTATACGCCGGTTGCCAAGGTGACGAATCTTGCTAAAACTATTGAGGAACTGAAGGAGGAAGGTCTTTGGTTTGTCTGTGCAGATATGGGTGGAACAAGAATGTATGATCTGAATCTGACAGGTCCCATCGGACTTGTGATCGGTAATGAAGGTGAAGGTGTGGGAAGATTGGTAAAGGAAAAGTGTGATATGGTTGCCTCGATTCCCATGAAGGGGGATATTGATTCTTTAAATGCATCGGTGGCGGCAGGTGTACTTGCATACGAAATAGTACGGCAGCGGCTTGCCTGAAAGATAATAAGGGTAAAAGATGGGAAAAATAAACAGAGTCCTGCTGATGGTAATTGCCATGATCGCCATCATGATTGCAGCGGTAGGAATTGATAAGGGAATGAAATTCTACAATGCAAAGAAGTGGGAGAAGGAGCGCGTAGAGCGCTATGAAATGGCGCGAGCAGATGTTGCACAGATTCAGATGACAATCAGTGAATTATCACAGGATCAGGCTGCAATTGAAGCATTTATTGAAGAAAATAAAGAGTATTTTGAGGATATGCTTGAGGCTGAGACAGAAGAAGGAAAACAGGATGTCCTGCCCGCAGATGAGATGGGACAGGAGACTGGGGAAGATCTGCTACAGGAAGATGGCAATGTGTCCGGTAATGAAGTGATGGACGTATCCGGTGATTCTTTGCGTGATGTGTCCGGTAATTTCTTAGGCGATGTTTCGGGAAATGGTATGGAAGATGTATCCGGCAATTCTTTGGAGGATGAGCTGGACACAGTATCCGGAAATGATACGATATCGGGAAACGACACGGTATCCGGAAATGAAACAACATCCGAAATGGGCGGAGAAGAAGCAGCTTCCGGAAGTACCCTTTTGGAAAAGAGAAAGATTCGTGGTTCCTACGCAGAAACGATCCTTAGGAACGGAACAGACAAAAAATTGATAGCAGAAAGCCAAACAGATTTTTCGGAAATGAAGATTGCCTGCCTGGGTGATAGCATTACAGCTGCCGCTAATCTGGAAAGCATGGAGGATTATCAACAGTATGCATATCCGGCGCAGCTCCAGAAAATATTAGGAGCAGGTGAGGTGGTAAATCTGGGAATTGGCGGTTCTTCTATCGGAAGATACTGGGAAAATGCATTTGTGGACCGCTATCGGGAAATTCCCGAGGATACGGACCTCATCATTGTGATGGGTGGAACCAATGACGGCTTCTGTATGCATGAAGAAGATTTCGGTACCATGGAGGAAAGAAAAGAAAACACCTTTATTGGGGATATGGATGAACTGATGAAAGGATTGAAGGAAAACTATCCGGATGCGACAGTTGTTTTTGTAACGCCACTGCCGAATGTCCTGCATGATATGCTGCGAAAGGAAAGAAGTGAACTGCTTCCGCAATCCAGACTGGTAGGTGCAATGAAGCAGATGGCAGCAGAATATGAAATACCGGTGATCGACCTGTATAATTCAAATATTTTGGATTCCCATGATGCTGCGATTATTTACAATTATGTACCTGACGGTGTTCATTGCAATCCGGCAGGATACAAAATCCTTGCGGAGCATTTTGCGGCAGAGCTTATTCAAATGTATGCGTCACAGGAAACTGACGAAGAACAGCCTGAGAGTGCTGTTAGTATTGAGGAGTAAAACATGGGCTATGAAAAGACCGGTAATTTTGTTAAGAACTGTGATTATGAAAAATGCAGTGATGAAGAACTGATTGTACGCCTTCGTGACGGAGAAGAAGCCATCACGGACTATATCATGGATAAGTACAAGAATCTGGTGCGTAGCAAGGCAAAGTCAATGTATATTCTGGGAGCAGACCGTGAGGATCTGATCCAGGAGGGAATGATAGGTCTTTTTAAGGCAATCAGGGATTATGATGCAGGAAGGGATGCCAGCTTTTTTACCTTTGCCGATCTATGCGTATCCCGGCAGATGTATACTGCAGTTCAGGCGGCCGGCAGACAGAAGCATGCGCCCTTAAACACTTACATCTCCCTTTATGCAAATGCTGCTGAGCATGACATGACGGGAGACGGGGAAGAATGGGAACTGATCAATAGTGTGATCTCGCAGTCAGATAAGAATCCGGAGGAGCTTCTCATCGATAAAGAGAATGTGGAGAGACTTGAAAAGACAATCGAGAAGGAACTGAGCAGCTTTGAAAAGCAGGTGCTGGATCTGTATCTGACCGGAATGAAATACAGTCAGATTGCCAAAGTTCTCGGCAGAGATGATAAGTCTACGGATAATGCTCTCCAGAGAATAAAGGCAAAACTGAAAAAGGCAATTTCAAAACAGGGTTAAATCCTAAAATTTCTAAAAAAAGAATTAACAATTTTTAAGGTATATTGACAGAAAACACCTTTGTCAATATACTTTTTTTGATACTGACCGACTGACTGGTCGGACGGGAACAAAAGAATGACTTGAAAGAGGAGCAGAAAACATATGTTGGGAAAATTTAGTGTAAAGAAGCCATATACGGTACTGGTGGCAGTAGTCCTTGTAATTGTATTAGGTGTTGTATCGTTTACCAGAATGACGACAGACCTTTTGCCAAGTATCAGTCTGCCTTATGTGATCGTCATGACACCGTATCCCGGTGCAAGCCCTGAGACTGTGGAGATGGTGGTGACGAAGCCGGTGGAATCATCCATGGCTACCGTAAGTAATATTGAAGGAATCAGTTCGGTTTCCAGTGAAAATTATTCAATGGTGATTCTGGAATTTTCCCAATCAGCAGATATGAATGCAGCCTCTTTGGAAATCAGGGAAAACCTGGATCAGATTAAAAGCTATTGGGATGATTCTGTGGGAAACCCTATTATCATGAAGCTGAATCCGGATATGATGCCGGTTATGATTGCGGCTGTCGGCGGACAGAACATGACAAATGCAGAGATTACCGAGCTGACACAGAACAAGATCATACCTGAACTGGAAAGCATTGAAGGGGTGGCATCTGCCAGTGCTACCGGCCTTCTGGAAGAAAGTGTCAATGTCATCATCCGCCAGGAAAAGATTGATGCGATCAATGAGCAGGTATTTGGATCCATTGATGTGGAAATTGACGAGGCGAAGGAAGAACTTGCGGATAAAAAGCAGGAGGTTTATGACGGACAGGCAGAGCTCGCGGATGCCCGTCAGGAGCTTGCGGATTCAGAGGTGGAACTGGAAGAAAGCCGCCAAAAACTGGAAGATTCCAAGAAGGAACTGGAGGATTCCAAAAAGGAAATCGCTGAAGGAAAGGCGGAAATTGCAGAGAATAAGACAAAGCTTGAGGAGGGAAAAACAGAGCTTGCAAATAAAAAGAAAGCAACCACAAGCCAGCTGGCAGCAGCCGAGACAGAGATCGTTACCGCGAAGGCTGATCTGGAGGCAAGTAAGATTCATATTACATTAGGAATTGAGACAGCTAAAAAATCGCAGGAAGCTCTTGATACGGCAAAGAGTAACCTTAAAAAGATTAATGATTCATTGCCTTCGGACACATCTACTTTGCCTACTTTGGAAGAAGCTGAAGCTGCGATTGAAATAGTGAATGGATTGTTGGAAATACTTGAGACGGTTGAAAGTTTGGATTCGGATACGATAGATGCTATTATTGCGATATTACCACCAGGTTCATCTTTGGGTGATAATCCTACACCGCAGGATGCAATTGCAGCATTAGATGCTTATAAGGAGAATCTAAATACAATTGTGACAGTTCGCAAACTGGAAGCTCAAAAAAAAGAACTAGAGGAGATGATTACAAATCTGGAAGAGAGCATCAATGCCAATACTATGGGGCTTGGAACGGAAGCATATGTGGCCCAGATGGAATCCACTCTTTCCGACATTACGGGAAATATTGAAAAGCTGGATTCTGCCATGAACGAGCTTTATCAGG
>JAUNDN010000034.1:22544-26913 GCA_030526045.1 Bacillota bacterium
GACATTACGGGAAATATTGAAAAGCTGGATTCTGCCATGAACGAGCTTTATCAGGGAAACCTGACTGCGGCAATCGAGTTTGCCAATGCCCAGACAGAGATCAGTCTGGGTGAACTGCAGATAACGACGGCAGAGACACAGCTTGAAGCAGGAGAAGCTCAGATTGAGGCAGGGGAAGAGCAGATCAAGTCAGGTGAAGAACAGCTTGAGGCCGGTAGAGAGCAGATTGACTCCGGCTATGAACAGCTGAATGACAGTGCGGAGCAGCTTACGGATGCACTTCAGCAGATCCTTGACGGTGAGGTGGAACTGGAGGAGAACCGCGAGAAGGCATATAATCAGGCAGATATGAACAATGTATTGACGGTGGAAACAGTTCAGGCGCTGCTTACTGCGCAGAACTTTTCCATGCCTGCAGGCTATGTGACGGAGGAAGGGATTTCCTATCTGATCCGTGTAGGTGACAAGCCGGAGGATATAGAAGCATTGAAAAAAATGCCATTGATCAATCCGGAGATGGATGGTGTTGATATTATCACACTGGAGGATGTTGCAGATGTATTTATGACGGACAATTCAGCAGACATCTATACCAATGTGAATGGGGCTCCCGGTATCATGATATCCATTCAGAAGCAGACAGGCTATTCTACCGGAGATGTGTCTGACAAGATATTGGATAAGTTTGATGAACTGACAAAAGAGGATGAGAATCTGATGCTGATCACTCTGATGGATCAGGGGATTTATATCGACCTTGTCATGGATTCCATTATCAGTAATATTGTGTTCGGTGCGCTGCTTGCAGTAATTATTTTGATTCTGTTCTTGAAGGACTTACGCCCGACAGCGGTTGTTGCATGTTCTATTCCGATCAGCCTTGTGACTGCTATTGTATGTATGTATTTCAGCGGGGTGACTTTAAATGTTATTTCACTGTCCGGTCTTGCACTTGGTATCGGTATGTTGGTGGACAACTCGATTGTTGTCATTGAGAATATTTATCGTATGCGAAAGGAAGGGCTTTCTGCCAAGGAGGCTGCAATTAAGGGAACCGGAGAAGTGGCCGGCGCCATTATGGCGTCTACCCTCACGACTGTTTGCGTATTTCTTCCCATTGTGTTTACGGAAGGAATCACCAGACAGCTGTTTGTGGATATGGGATTGACCATTGCCTATTCGTTGTTTGCAAGTCTTTTGATCGCGCTGACCGTAGTACCGGCAATGGCATCCAAAACGCTGGTAAAGGCCAAGGAGCAGAAGGACGGAAGATTTTTTGCAGCCTTGATGAATGGTTACGAAAAGGTACTTGCATTGGCACTCAAATTAAAGCCGGTTGTGTTGTTTTTGGTGGTTGCTCTTTTGGTGGGAAGTGCAATTGCGTCTTATTCTAAGGGAACGGCATTTATGCCGGAGATGGACAGTACCCAGATGACAATTAGTGTAGCGCTTCCGAAGGATACACCGCTTACAGACACGGCAAAGGTTACCGATGAGATTGTGGACAGACTGTCTAAGATGGAGGAGGTTTTGGACGTAGGCGCTATGGCAAGTACTTCCTCGATGACGATGTTGACAGGAAGTGGCGATGCGGCAACCAATGCAGCAGATATTTATCTTTCTTTGAAAGAAGATAAGAAGAAGGATAATAAAGAGCTTGCCAGGGAAATTGAGACACTTTTGTCTGATATATGCGAAAAGAATGAGGCTGAGATTGAAATTCAGACCTCTACGATGGATATGAGCGCACTGGGAGGCAGCGGTATCACTGTGCAGGTGCAGGGACGAGAGATCGACACCATGCAGAAGATTGCAAAGGATGTTGCAGGGATTGTTGAAGGTGTGGAGGGAACCTGTAATGTATCTGACGGGCTGGAGGAATCTACAGGAGAACTTCGCATTATTATCGACAGAAATAAAGCAATTGAGCATGGGCTCACGGTTGCTGAAATTTTCGGGCAGATTTCTGCAAAGCTTGCAGATGCCACAAGTGCAACAACGTTGGAAACAGAAATTAAGGATTATGACGTCTATGTAAAGCATGCAAAGGACATGACATTGACGAGAGAACTGATAAAGAACCTGGAGATTGAAAGGACAAAACAGGACGGAACAAGAGAAAAGATGCTTTTATCTGATCTCGCTACCTTTGAGAATACGATTTCGCCGAAGGCTGTTAACCGGAGAGATCAGACCAGATATATTGCGGTATCAGCGGAAATCGCAGATGGCTATAATGTAGGTCTTGTTTCCGATGTGCTTGAAAAGGAACTGGATCAGTACGAGATGCCGGCAGGCTATTCGCTGGTAATGTCCGGTGAAAATGAGACAATCAATGATGCAATGGGACAGCTGTATTTAATGCTGATATTGGCGTTAGTCTTCATGTATTTGATTATGGTTGCGCAGTTCCAGTCGCTTCTGTCACCGTTTATCATCATGTTTACCATTCCTCTTGCATTTACGGGAGGCTTTATGGGACTGGTGATCAGCGACAGTGAGTTGAGCGTAATTGCACTGATCGGTTTTGTTATGCTTTCGGGTGTTATTGTCAATAACGGTATCGTGCTTGTGGATTATATGAATCAGCTGCGCGCAGGAGGCATGAGTAAGCACGAGGCAATCCTGACGGCAGGGAAGACCAGAATCCGTCCGGTACTCATGACGGCACTTACTACGATTCTCGCGCTGAGTACGATGGTATTCAGCAATGATATGGGATCAGAAATGGCAAAGCCAATGGCTATCGTTACGATAGGCGGTCTGACCTATGGAACACTTCTTACACTGATTGTCATCCCTTGTATCTATGATATCTTTTCAAGGGAAAAGAAGGTGCGCCATAGAAGAAAAAGAAAAATTGCGAAAAAAAATAAAGCAGTCAAAGTTGAAGAAGAATATGAGGGGAATTAAGCAATGGGAAAAAGGGAAATTTCGCCCAAGGTAGCATCGCTGTACAAGGCAGTGACCGAGCTTTTCATGGAGGGTGCAGATATCAATAATCTGACTGTTTCAGAGATTACAGCGCGTGCGGGAATCGGAAAGGGAACCGCATATGAATACTTTTCCAGCAAAGAAGATATTTTGGCGCAGGCATTCTATTTTGCAATGGTGACGGTGACAGAACTGCTGGATAAAAGACTGGCGCAAAAACAGCATTTATATGATAAGATTGAAATGATCATGCTTGACATGGAAAAGCATAAAAAGGAGATTGTCTGCGCATTTAAGGTTCTTTATATGATGATGGACAATTCTGTGGTTGGCAAAAAAATCAGGCAGCTTTTTCACGAAAATAAAGAGTATGATATGATGCTGTTTGACCTGATAGAAAAGATGATCAGAGAGGAATTGGGGCAGAAGGTACAGCTTTCTGATGAAGACAGCCTGTATCTTGTGATGAGCATTGCCTCCAGATTGATGACATACGCTCTTTATTTAAACGGCGATGAGGCGTGCATGCTTTGCGGAAACAAAGTGATGAGGGAAAGGCTATGTAAGGATATCTGCAGGGAAGTGGAGAACTACGGGTGAAGAGTATGGGAATCTGTTATGTTGTAGGAGCCGGGGAATTTGGCGGAGAGCTTTTTCAAAAAACGGAAAATGATCTGGTAATCGCCTGTGACGGAGGATACTTACATTGTCGTGATAATGGTATAGCAGCTGATCTGGTGATAGGAGACTTTGACTCGCTCAGTTATGTGCCGGAACATCCAAGGGTGATACAATTAAGACCGGAGAAGGATGAGACGGATACCGAGTGGGCGGTTGCTGAGGGATTGCGACAAGGGTATCGCGAATTTGTCATTTATGGTGGAATCGGAGGAAGAATTTCTCATACGCTGGCGAATATTCAGCTACTTACCGATCTGGCCGTGAAGGGGTGCTCCGGAGTTTTGGTTGGGAAGGATTCCTGGTATCGTGTCATTCACAATGATGAGTTGGTGTTTGACGAGCATGAGAGGGGATATCTTTCCGTTTTCTGCCTTGGAGATGTGGCAGAAGGTGTTTATGAGACGGGGCTTAAGTATGAACTGAAGGATGCGGTGTTGAAAAAGGAGTGTCCGATAGGTGTAAGCAATGAATTTATGGGAATAAAAAGTCGGGTGTCTGTAAGGAAGGGTACCTTACTCTTGATTAAGGAAAGCAAAGAATAGGCAGAAACAGCATTCTGAAAAATGATCAGGATGCTGTCTCCCTTTTAAAGGCTATAGTTCAAATTCTTTAAATAATTTTTCTTGAAAATCTTTATCGCGTGCAGCTTTGATAATATCATCAGTGCGTCCGGATTCCGTCAGCTTGATAATCAGTTGGCTCAGTTTGTCAATTCCCTGTTCTATACCTTTGCTGTTTCCATCGTTAAATCCAT
>JAUNDN010000076.1 GCA_030526045.1 Bacillota bacterium
TACCATCAAGCCAATCTTAAAGGTTATGGCGTCCTCAAACACACGCAAATCGAGACCTGTGCTCTTTTGAAGTTTATCAAGTCTGTACACCAGTGTATTTCTGTGAATAAACAGCTGTCTGGATGTTTCTGAGACATTCAGGCTGTTCTCAAAGAACTTATAAATTGTATTTAAGGTTTCTTCATCAAATTCATCCGGACTCTTTCCGCCAAAAATTTCGCGGATAAACATTTTGCCAAGCTCGCTGTAAGCCATAACTGCTCTGTCATCGAAGAAGATTTTACCCACGTCCAATGCCATTTTTGCCTCTTTGTAAGAACGGCTGACCTCTTTGATTTCCTGTACGACAGTACCGTAAGCAATGCGGATATCCTTGATTCCTTCCTTTTGCAGGAAAGCCTCCAGCACATGTGCTGTCTTGTCAATTTCCTTCGTTGTATCAGCATCAGACAACTCTTTCACGATGATTACATTACTCTCATCCACAGCAGTCACAAAGTCCTTGCTGTTGGCTCCCAGATGTGCACGGGTCAATTCCAATGCATTGTTGTCCTTTCCGTTTCCGGACTCGACAATCATAACTGCGCGGGCAACATCCGTCTGGATGTGCAATTTCTTAGAACGGCTGTATATATCCACCAAAAGCAGATTATCCAATAGCAGATTCTTGATAAAGTTGTCTTTATCAAATCTCTCCTTATAAGCCACCAACAGATTCTGAATCTGGAATGCTGCCATTTTACCTACCAGGTAAACATCCTCACCGGTACCGCAAGCCACCAGAATATACTCCAATTGCTGCTCATCATAAATCTTAAAATACTGATATCCCTGGATTTCCTGTGAATCTGCAGGAGAACCCGCAAACTCGACAACACCCCTGGAGCTGTTTCCCATATCAGAAGTAGATGCAACCTCCTTGCCGTCTACATCCATCACACTAAGCTCCACTCTGGCAATTGCTTTCAATCCTTCGATTGTATTCTGCAAAATTTGGTTTGAAATCATATCCCCCGCTCCTTCGACTTATCGTCTTTCGTATGATACATCAAATGTCCTATCATGAAAATTCTACAAAAAAAATGTAAAAAATGCAATAGGTCTTTATGAAATGTCACAAATCATTTTCAGAAAAAGTAACAAAAAAAGCTGTCCGGATTTGGAAACCGGGCAGCTCTTCCACCATTTTGCTCTATACACGCAAGTCGAAGTTACCGCCAACGTTGGGGTTCACACTTTGCTCCATTGCTGCAGCATCAATCATCTGTACCAAACCATTTCCCAACGCTTCGTTGGTATCCATTGCCTTACTCAAGACAGCGGTACCTACTTTGGTCTGCAGTGAGACATTTGCCATTTCCATTGAAACACCTGCAATATCCATCTGAATCCCTCCTTTGTCCTCTCTCTATTATGATGGTAACACTTATTTCGGCAATTTTCCATAAAAATATGAGTTAAGATAGAGTAAACTTACTGTCAGTTGAAGAGTCGCAGAGAGTTCCTGCTTTAGATTTATCCAGACTTGATTTTCTTAAGTTTACTTCTTTTCTTTGTCTGCTGTCAAATGTTACTTATTCTCTCCCTGATTGCCAGCTTCTTTCTGATTTCAATACTGGGAATAGTTGCCTGCATCTTCTCCAGATACACCCTGTCGCTGTCATGCTGTCCATGAAGCAGCTTCTTCAGATATCCTCTGGCAAATTTCGGCACCGCATCCTCTGTTCCGGTTGCTTCAAGCTG
Source organism: Bacillota bacterium (assembly GCA_030526045.1). Lineage (GTDB taxonomy): Bacteria > Bacillota > Clostridia > Lachnospirales > Lachnospiraceae > Suilimivivens. The sequence continues at coordinate 1,744 of JAUNDN010000076.1, forward strand.
CTTATGTTCCCGACGGTAGTGTACCAGGTCAATGACCTTTTCTTCCCCGTAATCCCTTACATAGCATCTCAGCTGACACATGGCATCTGCACCTGTTTCACTCCAGCCCATGGGTCTGGAACTCATCCTGTCGGAATACACATGGCTTACATGTCCCTCCGCACTGCACCCATACACATTTTTATCCTGCATGCGAAGCACTGCACTGTCCCAGTTGTTCAGCACATACTCTTCGCATTCATTCACTGCCTTTTCATTCGGGGCGCATTTTCGCACCGCTTTCAGTGTCTTTACGAACTTTTTCTTTTTGCCCTTATACAGTGCCTTCCACAGTCTCCCCTTTACCTCGTTTGCGTCATCCAGCATCTGGTTTGCTGCTTTGTTGATGTATTTCATCAGGTGGTACTTATCCATCACCATAACACCTTTATCAATGTCGGATACCCCCGCCTTAATCCATGCTCCACAGTCCCCACTGACATATACCTTTTTCAGATATTTCGTCTCATAATTCGTCTCGATATATTTCTGCATGCGCTGAAACAACCGGTGATTTTCCTCGCTACCGGCATACAGTCCGCCCAGATAGAACACGTTCGTCAGTTCCCGGCGTCCGTCCTTTTCCTCCCTGCCTTCGTACAGGTACAGCAGCTTCCCTATCATCCCATTCTTTTTCTCATGTACTGTTTTCTCCTGCTTATGGATATGGTCTTCATCTGCTTCAATATAGAGGTATTCCACGCACCTTTTCTTCTCCGGTTTTTCAAAGGGAATCTCTGCCTGCACGGCATGTACCTTGTCCATCACTGCCGTCTTGGAGATTTCAGCATCCTTTCCCAGTGCCTTTGCGGCCCTGCTGTAGCTGCTCCTTGTTGCCTCCACAAGCACAGCCGTTTCCGCAGCACAGCTCAGTCTCTCATGGGAATCCAGACCCAGCCATTCATCCAGTAGATAATGATAGCTGCCATCCTCCCTGTTACGGAACAGTGTATGGTTGAAACGGATGGAACCGTTAATGGTCAGCAGTTCTCTTGTATCGTGGCGCTGGATGGTATACTTTGCATCCCTTATGATGTCGTCACACAGCATCTGATCCATGCTGTTATATAGTGCCTGCATATGTTCTGCAGCTGCCCGTCTTGCAGCCTCTGCCAATCCCTTTTCATAGGCGTCCATGTCTTTCATACCTGAATCCAGAAAAAGTTGGTCCGCTTTTTCAAACTCCGTATACAGTTTTTCTAAAGAATGTGCTACAATGTTCTCCATGAGAGTACCTCCATCAACTGTTGTTTTAGATTCTGAGCAAATCCATTATAACAGGGATTCTGGTACTCTCTATTTATTTTCTCTTATTCAACTGACAAAAACTTTACTCTATTGCGAGGACGTAGCTTCTGTCATCTCTGCCGCGAGGACGTAATATCAAAGTTCATCCAGAAAATCAAGGCACGTTTCCGTTTCAAAAAACAGCGGAATTGGTATTTTTCGGCATATGCGCACAAATATAAAAGCGATTCACGTTATTTGTGAATCGCTTTCTCTATGATACCAAATCCCAACGGATAAGGTCCTGTATGCACACTGATGGTAGCTCCGATTTGATAGGTCGGAATCTCTTTTACATCATATCCCTTGCTTTGCAATACTTCTATCGCATGATTTCGATACTCTGTTCCTTCTTCAATATCATATCCATAGCCCACTGCAATGCTGTAGCAATCCACATCCAGCTTGCTATCCTTTAAATATCCAAGCAACAAATCCAATGACTTTTCTGTAGTGCGCTTTCTGCCTCTTCCGATACCGGAAGGATAAATCTCACCGTTTTTCAGGGTTATCACCGGACGGATACCCAGTATTCCGCCTGCAAGACTTGCCACCTTACCGATTCTTCCGCCGTGTTTTAGGTATTCCATATCTCCTATCGTAAAGAAGATTCTGCCGGTACCCTTAATCTCTTCCAGGCGCTCGATGGTGTCTTCATAGCTTGTCCCCGCATCACGAAGTGCTGCAGCCTCCAAAACAAGCAGTCCCTGAAGTACAGTATTTACGGTAGCATCAATCACCGTAATCTTTGCCTCGGGATGATCTTCCAGAATCATATTTTTAGCATTTAAGGCAGACT
>JAUNDN010000077.1 GCA_030526045.1 Bacillota bacterium
TCTCCTTTGATCAGTTTATCAAGAGAGACTTGAAAGGTTTCACTCAGTAATACCAGACTGTTTACATCCGGATAGCTTTTATCATTTTCCCAATTTGAAATTGTCTGTCTGGAAACATAGATGCGTTCTGCCAGCTCCTCCTGTGACAATTGTGCTTCCTGACGATACTTTTTTATCTGTTTTCCGAGTTCCATTCCCTCACCTCCTCCTGACATAACCTATGCTAATCAAAACATCACATTTTTGCTATCAAAGAGCATTGACATCAGCTGATTTCATCGTGTCAAAAGTATTTTACATATCTCTAACCCAGAAGTTATCAAGTGCTAGATAAACTGTACAGTTACTCCGTTTGGATCTTCAACAAAGAAAAACTTCACATGTGGGTTCGGTGCAATAATCGGTGTTGGATTAAATCCTTTTTCTATGACTTCTTCGCGCTTCGCTTCAACATCATCCACATGGAATCCCATGGAAATACCGGCGCCCCTATATGCCTTTTCGGGTTCATCAATCAGCTCAACCTGTGTGTCACCCTTATCTTTTGCAAGAAATACAATATTTCCCCCAAGCTTTCGAAGATCGTTCTGGATATTTAAGCCAACAATATCTTCATAAAACTTAATAGAATCTTCTAAACACCCTGTATAAATTGTTACATGTACCATTTTCATCGAAAATTTCCTCCTCCATATTCATTGTCTCATAAATTCTATTATTCAGATTGCATTCCTATATGAAATCATAATATGACTTGGTGCAAACAATACTGATGCAATAATCAGCATTACTGACCTGCTATACTTTTTCCAACGACATAAACACCAGCCAACATTTCGGCGATTGATATTCCTAACAGAAGTCCGGAAAAAAAGTCTTTTACGCCGGAACCATCCAATGTATGTGAAAGCGCCTGCAAGGCAATTCCCATCACGATAAGCAATATTCCGTACAGCAAGTTTTTTTGTTTCTCCAAATCCTGCGTTCTTTTCAATAAATTCATGATTTGCTCTTCATCGTATGTACGAACGCTTTTTTCTTCCGATACTTCACCATCCATTAACTCGGCAACGGTGATTCCCAGTTCTTCACACAGGCTCTTTACTACAGTGTAATCAGGCATACATTTGCCTGTCTCCCATTTGGAAATGGTTTTATTAGATACACCAAGCTTTTCTGCCAACTGCTCCTGTGTTAAGTTTTTCTCTTTTCTCTTATGCGCTATAAACTTTCCAGTTATTTGTTGATTCATTTTGTTTGCCTCCATTTTTTATTATGGCAAAAGCATATCTCATTAGACGCAAAAGGCACATCCCCCATTTAGAGAATATGCGTGGAATTGCTGATTGTACTACAAATTAAGATTTACACTTCCATTATAATTCCCCACTGCCGTTCTGACAACGCAAACCTTTCGCCATCAGCAGGAACACCTGCTGTCAGCTCTGCTCACTCTCGTCTGGTTCAAATGAGCCCGCGTCCCCACGTTTCATCACCAATTCATGCAAAAAGCTCCGGCCATTTCTAACCGGAGCCAAAGTTTCACGTTCGGGCTGCGTTCCGCTCTGTGGTCCTCTGTCAAGTTAACGGACAGTAATTTTTAAAAAATCCTGCCTCTCTATGCGGCATTTTTAAGCAATTGATGTCGCATATAATATTGGTTTTCATATGCGCAAGGCGTAAGATATCCACAAAAACTGTGAATACGCTTTGTGTTGTAAAAAGTATCTATGTATTCAAATACAAGACTGTGCGCATGGTTAATATCCTGTATATTGAATCGATTAAGCCATTCCCTTTTAATCAGTGCATGGAAGGATTCTATGCAGGCATTGTCCCACGGGTTTCCCTTCGATGAATAGCTCTTTTGTATCCCTTCTGTTTCATCCCAGTAGGATACAGAAGTGTACTGCACACCACGGTCAGTATGTATTACTTCAGGGCGTGCACCTGTTCTTAGAATTGCTTTTTGAACAGCTTTAACTACATAGTGCGTTTCAAGTGTAGGCGCTAGTTCCCAGGATACAATCTTCCTGGAAAACAAGTCCATGATGCATGAAAGGTATACAAATCCTTTTCTGGTAGGGATATATGTAATGTCGGTACACCATACAGCATTTGGTGATTTAGGCGAAAAGTTCCTTTTAAGGATATTTTTCAGTCTGTCTGAGAAATCCTCGCTGCGTGTAGTTACGGTGTATGGCTTGACCCAGCATGCGCTGATACCCATTTCCTTCATGTATCTTGTGACGGTTCTTTCAGCGGTATTAAAGCCTTTTTTATGAAGTTCCTTTGTGATCTTAGGAGCCCCATAAATGCACTTGCTTTCTTCATAGATATCTTTAATGGTATCTTTGACAGCTTCTTTGCGGAGGCTTCTGGGACTTGGCTTACGATTAAGCCAGTCATAATACCCGCTTTTTGAAACGCCAAGTATTTCCAGCACTCTGCTAACATGAATCCGGCGTTCCGGATTAGCGGCTGCTTCTTTAACAGCTGCATACTTTGATTCAGTTAGTCGCCCAGAATGCTGATTGCTTTTTTTAATATTTCAAGGGCATCCTGTGTGTCTTTAAGTTCGCGCTTAAGCCTGATGATCTCTTTTTCATCATCAGTAAGATTGCCTTTTATGGGTTCGCTTTCACCAGCTCTAAGCTTACGGCGATATGCTTTGACCCAGCCATATAGAGTTTCCTTAGGCATGCCTAGGTTGTCTGCTGCATCCTGCATGGACATATCCGGATGAGATTCGACATACTGCACCGCATCGTGTTTGAAATCGTTGGAATATCGTCTGATAGTTTTAGACATTTTGAAATCCTCCTATGTACACATTATACTACATCAGGATCGTTTCAAAAACTTTGTCCGTTGTTTAGTCTAGCACCACTGATTTCGCTCCGCTCATCAATCGCGGGCATCCCTAGCGAAAATGCCACCGGCGGTGCTGAAGCACCGGGTGGCATGTTTTGGTGGAGATGATGGGAATTGAACCCATGTCCGAAAGCATTTCCGACAGAATTTCTCCGAGCGCAGCTTCTGTTTTAAAGCTTCGCCTCAGAAGACGCCCAGAAGCAGGCTTCCTCGTCGGCTATCCCGTTAGTCCCTCATGCTGCCGGGCTTTCACATGAAGTTTTCCTGCATGTTCGATGCCAGACATTCGGCCTGCAGGTGAGCCGAAGCTGACACGCACAGCTTATAACTGCTTACGCAGCCATAGCCATAGGTGCGAAATTATTGTTCTTTTTAGCGTTTATATTTAACGTGTCCTTTTTAAGGTAGACTGGACAAACTACCGCTCGCTTATCCGGCTTCCACACCCCCGTCGAAACCAGTGCATCCCCATGATATATCTGCAGAAGCTATTCTGCAGATCCGTTTTCCTCGCATGTCTCAGTATTGTAATCGTCCTTTACAGCGTCAATCTGCTTCTGCAGATCTGCTATAGCCGCTTCACATGCTGAGATCTTCTCACAGAATTCCTTTATCTTTTCATCTTCCAGCTTCTGATCCTTGAACAGTCCGTAGCAGTATTCCCCGATATCACGCTTTGCTTCTGCAATATCCTGCTTCTGAGATCCGATCTTGGCCTTCAGCTTTCCTATCTCGATCAGTTCATTCGCCTTGCTGCCTGCTTTGTTTGCTGCCGTAGAAGCTGTTCTGCTCATTTTATTTAAAAAATCCTTCATTGTTTCTACCTCACTTCCTCATGGCCTGCTGCATTCTCCTGTCAGCATCCCTCTTGGCAATATCGTGTCTCTTGTCATATTCCTTCTTGCCTCTGGCCACTGCAATCTCGACTTTAGCCAGACCTCTGTCATTAATGTACATCCGAAGAGGCACTAAAGTC
>JAUNDN010000035.1 GCA_030526045.1 Bacillota bacterium
TATCCATCAGAATCAGATCCGGCGTATCCTCCTCCAGCATATGCAAAGCTTCCTTACCGGAAGTGACACTGGTAACGCGATAGTCCTTGACAAGCGCATGCTTAGCCATCACAAGATTCATATGGTCATCATCTACCAAAAGGATATGCTTCATAAAAAACCTCCATCATTTCTCTACCCTTTATCATAAATGTTATCCCCCAAAACCGCAAACAGAAAATGAAAAAAAACTCAATCTGCAGACGAACCGCTCTCTAATTGCTAGAGAACGGTTCGTACAATGACACAAGATTCAATTATTTACCAGGCTCTTCTTTTTTTCTTTTGTTCTTTGCAAGTCCGGTTACTGAAACGCCTGCTCCGCAGACTGCTAATGTTATCATTGAAGCCCATACCCAAATTGCTGCATTGTCACCGGTCTGGGGTCTTCTTCTCTTACCGAGTACGGCGAATTCTGTACCACGCTTTGCTCCTAATACTGCTGCATCTGTTGTATTAGCATCTACTCTTCTTGCTCCCAGAACTGCTGCATCGTCTGCCTCAGCTGCCTCTACAGGTGCTACAGCAGGTGCTGCTGCAAGTGCTACCGGAGCATCCTCGATCGTTACCAATCCACCCTCATCGGGAGTATCATCTCCTCCCTCAGGAGTATCACCTCCGCCGGGTTCTGTTGTGGGCTCTGTAGTAGGTGCTGTAGTCGGAGCCGGTGTTGTACTGGGTGCCGGGCTCTCGCTGGGTTCAGGACTTCCACTGGGTACCGGTTCCTCGCGGGGTGCCGGACTTTCGCTGGGTTCCGGGCTCTCGGTGGGTGCCGGTGTGGGATCTGAATACTTGACTAATACACCATCGATATGGTAGCCATCCTTTTCATGCTTAAAGGTATAACCTACAAAGTATATTTCGCCATCTTTTAAATCTTTTTCTGCAATCGGCTGAGTTCCGACAAGCTTATTATCCGCGCCAACCGCCCAATAGATCACATCCATGGTTCCACCGGTTGAAATACCCTTGCCGTTTCCTTTATCTCCTTTTACCAACTCATCATAGGAGTAGGTATTATACATAGCCTCTACATAAGCTCTGTAGATGGAGTAAGGTACTACCTGATCTGAAGCGGCGCCAATGGAAACTTCTACGAAATTTTTAACAGGTCTTGAAATAACGCCTTTATCTGTAAGGTCATATTCCAAATTGTTCTTATAGGAAGGAACCTTCTTTCCATCCTCTGTAGTTGCCTGTGCATAAGATCTTGTCACTTGATCTGTCACCAGTGCATTTGCCCAGTTTGCAAAGTTCTGAGCTGCCTTTGCCTGTACCTTCACATCCTCAAGATTGCTGTTTGCTTTCTCAAGTTCTTTCTCTGCCTCTTTAAGAGTTGCCTGTGCTTTTTTCAGATCCAGCTTGGCCGTTTCCAGTTCTTTGGATGCTACCAGCGTTTCATCATAGCTTTTCTTTGCTGCCTTCAGCTTATCTTCAAGTTCTTTGATTGCTTTTTCCTTAACAATCACATCATCCTTTGCACTCTCAACCTCTTTCTTAGCATCCTGTACTTCCAATGCTGCATCGGCTACCTCAGATAACTGATCTGCAATTACCCCCTGTGCCTCTGCTGCAGCTGTCTTAGCCTGTGCTGCTGCAAGTGCACTCTGCTTGGATTCCAGTGTTGCTTCCTGCTGCTGAAGATCTTTAACAAGCTCCTCTGCTGTATTCTTCTTACCGGTGATTTCCTCTTTCACCTCGCTGGGATGTATTACATTCCAAATGCCATCAAAGAAACCATCTCTATACTTCCATTCAAGCTCAACCTTCAGTGCTTCAGGTGACCAGAACTTTCCACCCCATTTAAGGGAAGCGAATGCATCATTTCTCTCATCTGTCGCCCAGAGATATGCATTGAGGTCATTCATGTATTCCAGATACTGTGCGCCTTCACCAGCCAGTTCCTTTTCTACATCATCGATCAATTTCTGATTCTGCTTAACATCATCTGTCATTGCGCCAAGAATCGTATCTCTGATCCCTTCTTCCGCTGCTACTACAGCTTTTGCTTCTGCGTCAGCCTGCTTTGCTCCGGTGAGCTTATTCAGTTCTTTCGTTGTGTTGTTTTCTGCCTGTGTGTAAGCATTCTTCTTTGCAGATTCTGCTGCCTTTACTGCTTCAGTATATTCCTTTTGAGTAGCTTCTTTTGCATCATTCAAATCTGCTATCTTGCTTTCCCAAACCCACTTATAATATGCCTTGCTGGCAACTCGCCATGACGGACAGTTATCATAATCCTGCTTTGCCTTGTCAATTGCTTTATTGTAGTCAGAATCTGCTGCATTAATTGCATCTATTTTAGCTGTCTTAGCGTCACTTGCTGCCTTCTCTGCATCTGTATAAGCTTTGTCTGCAGCTGCCTTTGCATCAGCCTCGTCAAGAACTGCCTGATCATAATCAGCCTGTGCTGCCTCTACAGCCTTACCTGTAGCCTCTACTGTGTCCTTAGCAGGATCTACATACATATCTGCTACATCATCTGCTGCATCCTTTGCATTCTTTGCTTCATCCTCAGCTGTCTTTGCTGCGGCATCAGCATCTTTCTTAATATTATCTACTCTATTCTTTTCATAAGTAATTGTACCGTTTGCATCGTTTACTGCTTCGTTTGCCTGTGCTGCAAGGTCTGCTGCAGCTTTTGCATCTTCCTTCGCTGTTTCATATGCACTCTGGGCTGCAAGGAGTTCTGCCTCTAATGCTGCAATTTCAGCCTGCTTTTCTGCGAGAGCATCTGTGTATTCCTTTTCTACTTTCTGTGCATCTGCTACTACTTTATTATAGTCAGCCAGTGCGGTATCATAAGCACTCTTAACATCACCTACGATTGCTTCCGCTTCTTCTACTGCTTTTTTTGCTTCTGCTGCTGCTTCATTTGCCTTGTCAACTGCCGGCTGTGCGGCTTCTTTATTCTCTGCTCCCAAAGCTTCCTCAAGAGCTGCCTGAGCGTCCTTCTTTGCTTGCTCTGCAATATCCTTCTGATCGTCAAGCTTTCCCTGTGCTGTATCATTAGCTGCCTTGGTGTCGCTTAACACTTTATCAGCTGCTTCTTCAACCTTCTTCTCCTCAGCAGCTACTGCTGTTTCGGAATCGGCAACAATTTCCTTTGCTTCTCCGTAGGCTGTGTCAGCTGCTGTATCCTTTGCTTCTGCTGTTTCTACTGCATTTCTTGCGTCTGTATTTGCCTGCGTAGCGTCATCTTTTGCCTGCTGTGCATCGCTCTCTGCAGTAGTAATCTGATCTTTCACATCGGCTATGGTCTGGTCAGAAGCTTCTGCATTCAGATCCTCAACTGCCTGCTGTGCATCCTGTGCTGCCTGCTGTGCTGCTTCGGAAGCCTCCTTGGCTGCCTGTACATTCTCTGCTACGCCATCCGGTAAAAGATCCGGAACTTCCGTAACCTCTGCCGGCTTCTCCAAAGCATAAGCCGTAATCACATTCACATTGCCCGTTACGGAGCCAAACACCATCAGTGTTGCTAAAGATAATGTTAATGCTCTTTTCATTCTTTTCATTATTGATTCCTCCTCTTTTAGATGCAACCTAAACAATCAATCTTTTTACCTTATTCACTGTTTACATGATAAATTCCTTTTCACAAACTTGCAATCCATTCTTCCCAATTGTTGTTTTTCTTTCCTATTTGTTTATTTTTAAGTCCTTTTTGCATTTGTGTGTTAATCAGAGTGCCCCTAAAATACCAATCCCCTGAATTTCCGCTATATCTATGTTACATCCATGCAGCGCCAAGGACTCTTCTTAGCGGGATAGCACTTGTACTTCTGAGTTTCCGCTATATCCATGCTACGCCAGGGACTCTTCATAGCGGGAAAACGCTTGCACTTCTGAATCTCCGCTACACCAATGTAGCTCCGAGGTACTTTATAGCAAAAAGAAATTTACCAGGAAACACACTTTTGTAAATAGGGAGTTCTTCATTTAGTTTAGCCCGGTTTTTCCCTGCTAACCAATTTATTCTTACTTTCCTGCAAGAAATCGGAAGAAGGCAGCCCTGTCAGCATATGCTGTAGGACTGCCTTGTCACCATCTTATCCTTTGTTTATTCTGCTATGAAAGTGCACTGCGAAAAATCCGTGCTGTCTTTTCCCATTCCGTGAGTAATGTCTCCAGGTTATCATTAATATAGGAAGTATTTCCTTCCTTGGATGCCTTCTCCTGCTCATAGGCAAGAGCGGCGAGATCATTGGCTCCCAAATAGCCTGCACTGTTTTTGAGTCCATGTACAAGAACCGTGTATTCCCTCTGTGCTTTTCCCGCTTCGTCTTTTACCTTCCCGTATTTCTCCTCGTACTCCTCAAGGAAAATCGCAATCAGTTCCTGATAAAAATCCAAGGATTGATCCGCATATCTCATTCCGGCATCTACGTCTATCCCCTGCTTTCGAAGACTCTCTAATGCTTGATTATCCATCCCGATTAGTCCCTCCGGTTTTCTAATTGATACTGCTGGTATTGCTCTCTGATCTGTTTTCGCAAACGTACCGGTATCGGGATGGTACTGCCCCCCAGTAGATTAATTTGCTCCGTATCTATGGAATCCGCATAGGCAAGATTGACCAGAAAGCTTCTGCCGCACATGATAAAGGAAGGCTCATCCTTCAACAGCTCCTTCAGTGCTTCCATGGTAATGCTCGCATAATAAGCGTTATCAGTGCAATGGATCAATACTCTGTGACTGTCTGTTTCCGCGTAGCAGATATCCTTCACACGGAACTTTCTGTTCATTCGGTCAATGCGCACATCAATTGTCTTGAATTCCGTCTGCAGCCGATCACTCACCTTGCTCATAGCATGCTTGAAGGCTTCATAGTCAAAGGGCTTGTGGAGATATCCGTCCGCATGCACCTGAAAAGCTTCCATCGCATGTTCCTGGGAGGATGTTGTAAAAAGAATACTCGTCTTTATCCCTGCTTTTCTCATCATTTTGGCGGTTTCCATACCATCAATCTGATTCATATAAATATCTAAGAAAATGAGCACCGGCTTTTCCTTCGTCTTTTTATGTGCGGTCAGCATATCCCGGGCAGATTGAAACTCCTCCACCTCCATGCTCATTTCCTGTTCTTTTGCATACTTATCCAAATAGTGATGCAGCCTGAGCAGATCGCTTTTGGAATCATCACAAATATATATTTTCATCAGTGCTCCCCTTTATCATAACAAAACAATAATCCTTTTGTTACTCTGCACTTTATCAGAAGTTGCAAAAGATTTCAAGTAAAAAGTAACCAAATTGTAACCGTGACATCACAGAACCGCTATAGCACACAAAGCATACTTGTTTATCATTCTCTAGGGCTCTGCAATCCGGCTTACTCCTACATAGATGTTGGAAATACTATACCATGTAGGGTAATCTACAACTCCGGTCTGGGGAAGATCAAAAATCCGCTGGAAGGTCCGCACAGCCTGTGCCGTAGCCGGTCCGTAAATTCCATCCACCGCAACCCTCGGAATAGCCGGATAGTTTTGTGCGATCCGGTTCAGCTGTGTCTGCATCTGTCTCACCTTATCTCCACTGGAACCGATGGTCAGATCATAACCGGGCCACGAGGAAGGAACACCTGCAATTCGCTCTGCTGTATTGATATACATATCCGAACCATAATAATACCGGATAATCTCAATTGCCGAGTACCCCTCTTCGCCCAGGTATTTGGATCCCCACTGGCTAAGTCCATCACAGGTAACCCGTCTTCCATCACAATACGCGGTCAGAATCGGCTGCCGCACTCCGGGACGCGACAGGAAATTTGCAAAGACACTGTCCACCACCTGATCGATGTTTTCATAAACATTCCTTCCTCTCATCCATTTCTGGTCATAGGCTGTGGATGAGGTGATGGTAAAGTCATAGCCTTTGCTCCGGTACGGTAAAGACACTGCTTATAGAGCGTTGTAAATCTTATCCGTATCCTCCGAACCGACTGCTTCAATCGCCCTATATATCTTCCGGATCGTCTCAACGTCCTCCTCAAGGTTGTTAACCTCCTTCATGATGCATAATTTTTCGCTTTCTCATATTCTTCCACGGTTGTCCCCAAACCTTCGCAGGCTTCCTTCAGGCTGATATGAAAATTTTTCATCGCTGCTTCCACATTTTTAACCAAAGTTTTCAGTTCCCCCTCCGTGCGTCCCTGCTCCAATCCCAAAGCATGACCGCCTGATGCTGCTTCCTCTCTTTCAAGTAAAAGACGTCGTTCAAATGTATAATCCAGTGTCATCACTTTCACTACCTCCGCTCTACGCTCTGTCAGGAAATCCTTCTGTATACAGGAACCTATGACATCACGGCTCCTGCTCTCTAAAATGTTTGGATTTTAAAAGCATGAATTTCCGTGATAATTGAAATAGATATACTTTGACTTATGAGAAGCGTGCAGTCCCTCATGACCACGCCCAATATGAAAATATGCTTTGAATAGAGTATAACATTGTGCGTCATTTTGTGCAACAATAAATCCGATGTTCAATGTCGGTCACTGTCTGCTAAATCATCCAAATGAAACTTGAACTTTACAACAATATCGCGATTCTTCACAATAACTTTATCAATCAGGGCAGCTAACAGCATTTTCCCGGCCGCCGGGTCCGTATCTTCAAACAGCTTTGTCCAATCCAGTGCCTCATTCATAAACTGCTGTGATTCTTTCTCCCTGTTATCTGACTGTGTTTTGCTTACTTTGATTTTTTCCTTTCTCTTCTCCAGTTCTCTTTCCCGATCTGCTTTTTCCCGGACCAGTTCTGACAATTTCTCGGCACTGAAACAGTAATTTCCCCGGATTGCCTCAGGTATTTTTTCTTCCAGCGTTTTGATATCCAGCTGCAATGCCTGCTGCTTTTGTGTAATCTGCTTCAGTTCTCTTTCAAAAGTCGCCTTTTCCAATTGTCTTTTCTTCCTTATTTCTTCGGAAAGATCAATTGTTTTCACCTTTTTCAGATTTTGTTCTACAGCAGCCAAAACAATGCTTTCCAGATAGTCCTGAGAATAGCAGCTTCTCTCCCTGCATTTTTCCGGACACACATATCTGCCTGCAAAGGACACTTTCTTTTCCCCTGTCGATCTTACTGTCCAATGATTACAGTAGCTTCCGTTTTTTAACAGTTTTCCGCAATAACCGCAATAGACAAGTCCGGTCAGTACTAGCCTTCCTGTGGTGCAAAACGGTACATGGTACTGCTCTTCATACTGCTTTGCTGACTGCGCTCTGGCTGCACTGATCTTTTTCCTCCGCATCTCCCTGATCTGCTGTGCCTTCTCCCATATTGACTGAGGAATGATCACCAGCTCTGAAATCTGGTTTTCGGAATAAATCCAGTCCTTGCGATCCAGTCTGGCTCCTCTCCCATTTCCGGCTCTTCTGCGAATAGCATAATAGCCCATATAAATGGGATTCTTCAAAATACCCGCAATGGTCCCCGGCTTCCATCTGTCAGAGGTAATTGCCCTGATCCCCTCTGCGTTAAGCGTATTTGCAATTTTCTCATACCCGAATCCCTGATAGATGGCTAAATGATAAATCTTCTTTACGATTTCTGTCTCCTCCTCCACGATTTCAAGCTTCTTAAGAAGACGTCCATGATTGCTGACCATTCCGGAGGGCACCAGTCGGTAGCCAAAGGGAGCCTTGCCGCCTACAAATCTCCCCTCCTTTACCATTTCCCGCTGTGTGTCACGAACACGCATACCGGTTTTTTTGCTTTCTCCTTCGTTCTGCCAGAATCGAATATAGTTCAGAAGTCTGTCAACATGTTCCTCCGTTTTCAGTTGTCCGTCCCTGATCGTCCACACTTCAATTCCAAGCTGATTTAAGGTCGCTACATAAAAGCTGTATTCCTCCTGTCTGCCGATTCTGTCCGACATATAGGTCAGCAGGACATCAAATTGCTTTTCCCGTGCATCCGCCAGAATCTGCTGAAGGACTGCCCGGTCCTCCACACTGTTTTTGTAGGCGGACACTGCTTTTTCCATATATTCCCTGTCAAATATCCAATCCGGCTGTTTTGCTATGTATTGTTCTGCCTCCGCCCTCTGAACCGGTATATCATCATCATGGAGCTGTTGTCTTGAAGACACGCGGAGCAGGGTTCTGACCCGCTTACTCATGCGCTTTTCCCCTTAGCGCGTTCATTCCGTAATTCTCCAGGCAGATCGCTTTTAATCTGCTGATAAACTCCTGTTCCGCCGTTTTGTCTGTCTGCTCCGGAAATTCCATTGTAACATTTACCTCTTCCCCTTTGTGCTTGATCACAAATGATTGCGATATCATCTGCTTCTCCTCCGGTTAAACTGTTATTTCTACATATTATGTAATTTTAGCTTGTCTGTATTCAGAATTTGACCTGACAGACAAATAGAGGGGCAGCATCACAAGCGGTTTACACGTTTATTTGAATATGATAAACTATCCATGAAAGGAATTTTGACATGGCAAAACTATATTTCAAATACGGCGTCATGGGGTCTTCCAAATCTGCCCAGACGCTGATCACCAAATTTAATTATGAAGAACTTGGCATGCGGGTATGGCTGATCAAACCCAGCGTTGATACAAGAGACGGCGCCGGTGTCATCAAAAGCCGTATCGGACTGCAGGCAACTGCTCAAGTTATCACACCGGAGCAGAACATTGTAGAGGAATACCATAAGGTAGGAAAGCATGATGTGATCATCGCAGATGAATCCCAGTTTTTTACCTCTCAGCAAATCGATGAATTGCGCGAGCTGGTGGACAAAGAAGAACTCCCCGTATTGTGCTATGGTCTGCGAACTGATTTTACAACGCGTTTTTTCCCGGGTTCCATGCGTTTGATGGAGCTTGCAGATTCCATCACTGAGATCAAGATGATCTGTGCCTGTGGCAGAAAAGCTACCGTAAATGCCAGGCTTGATGCAAGCGGAAAGGTCATCACTACAGGAGATCAGGTATTTTTAGGCGGAAATGACAGCTATACGGCAATGTGTCACAAATGCTGGAAGCAAAAGCAAGCCGAATAATTCTATCACGCAAAAGCAACCCCGGACTTTCACTTCAAATAAGAAAGTGTAAGCTCCAAGGGTTGCTTTTCTCTTGCTATACATGTTATGCAATTTTTATTCTTATCTGCTTCCCTTATCGTAAGGAATACCCTCACTCTTCGGTGCACGGGACTTCCCTGAAGTAAACGCCAGCACCACCAGAGAAATGATATATGGCAGCATATTGTAGACTCCGCTTGGTATCTGTAGCTTCACCAGGAAGTCAAAGCCAAAGTAAACATTGGAAAGTGCACGGAACAGACCAAACAACAATGCCGCAAGCGCGATTCTGGTCGGTTTCCACTGACCAAAGATCATAACCGCAAGTGCGAGGAAACCAAAGCCGGCAACTCCGTATTCAAACTTCCACTCGCTGACACCTGCCGTAATATAAACAATCCCGCCAAGTCCTCCGAGGAAGCCGGAAATCAGAACACCTGCCCAACGCATCTTATAGACATTGATTCCTACAGAGTCCGCTGCCTGAGGATGTTCTCCGCAGGCCATCAGGCGGAGACCAAATCTGGTCTTATAAAGTGCGACATAGGATACAATCAAAGCAATCAGGGTAAGCACCATAAACCAGTTAAATTCAAAACCATGAATATTAATGATGAATGCTGTTTTCGCATCTACATACTGAATTGTAGAAGATACATCATCCGGATTGGCTGCGATGTTGATTGCCTTCACAATAACAGTCGCTACTGCAGTCCCCAGCATGTTCATAGCGGTTCCTACAATGGTCTGGTCCGCTTTAAAATTGATTGCCGCTACCGCCAGAAGCACAGAGTACAGGACACCCGCTGCCGTACTTGCCAGAACCACAAGCAGAATCATGAGAAATGCCGGAGTCGTTCCCGGAAGATACCGCATCATCAGAGCACCACCAAGCGCACCAATAACCATGATCCCTTCCAGTCCAAGATTAATGACACCGGAATGCTCCGCAAAGCATCCGCCAAGAGCAACCAATATCAGGATTGAGGCAAACAAAATTGTGTATTGAATTAGTAACAGCATTATTCATTTCCCCCTTTCCTTGCTTCTCTCTTCGCAATATGTGCATTGATCACATATTTGAAAAATCCCACAAATCCGCAAAGATACACGATGATTGCAGAGATCAGATCTGAAATCTGGGAACAGTACATGGTTTTATCCACATAGGTTCCTCCCGCTGTAATATGCTGAATAAAGAAGGAAGCAAATATGGTTCCGATAGGACTCAACCCGCCAAGGAAGGCTGCTGCAATACCGTTAAAGCCCATGGCCGGAAGTGAAGTATGCGTGCACTGCCATTGCTCATACCCGGTCTGATAAAGAAGAGAGCCGCCAAGACCCGCCAGCGCACCTCCGATAATCAACGTAAGAATCATATTTCTCTTTTCTGCCATACCACTATATTTCGCAGCATTCTTGTTATAACCGGTTGCCTTCAGTTCATATCCGAAACGGGTTTTTTCCAGAATAACCCAGATGGCAATTGCACAAAGGATGGAGAGTGGCAATGCCAGACCTACATACTGGTTATTATTAAATAATGCACCCAGTCCCAGTGTGGGAAGAATTGCCTGGTCCCCTGCTGCAGAGAGCTGATAGGTATAGGGGCTGGCTGCTTCCTTTACATTACTGAGAATCATGTTTGTGGCATAAAGTCCGATCCAGTTCAGCATAATTCCGGAAATAACCTCATTTACATTAAAGTAAGCCTTTAAAGCTCCTGAAATTGCTCCAAACGCCGCACCTGCCAAGATGGCAAGCAGCATACAGGGCAGCCAGCTTAAATGCCATGCAAGTGCTGCATAAAGGCAGGCACAAGCCCCCACCACATATTGCCCTGCAACTCCGATATTGAACAGGCCAACCTTATAGGAAAACAAAACAGAAAGGGAGCACATCAAAAGCGGTGCCGTTTTCGCCAATGTATTGCCCAGATATTTCAGCTGCATATTGGTACTGTTGTAGCAGAAAAAGTTCTTGGCGATACTGATAATCGCTTCTGCCGCACCGGCGGGATTAATAAAGAGTAACACGATGAATCCAACAATCATACCCAGGACGATGCAGATTAATGAAGTAAGCAAGGACTGTACGATATTATTTTTTAACCAATTTTTCTTCATGCTTTCACCTGATCTTTCTTGGCGCCTGCCATATATAGCCCCAGTTCTTCTTCCGTGGTCTTCTTCGGATCAAATTCGCCCACGATCTCGCCATCATGCATCACAAGAATTCTGTCAGGGACATCCATAACCTCATCGAGCTCCAGGGAAACCATCAAAACCGCTTTTCCGGCATCACGCTGAGCAACAAGCTGTTTGTGAATATATTCAATAGCTCCTACATCCAGACCTCTGGTCGGTTGAACTGCAATCAGGAGTTCCGGATTCGTGTCAATTTCCCGGGCAATGATTGCCTTCTGCTGATTTCCTCCCGACATGCTTCTGGCAATGGTAGTCGGACCCTGTCCGGAACGCACATCATACTGTTCAATCAGTTTTTCGGAATAATCACGAATATGATTCTGTTTCAGCATCCCTGCCTTATTTGTAAACTCCGGTTCAAAGTAGCGTTTCAGAACCAGATTATTTTCCAGGGAATAATCAAGAACAAGTCCGTGTTTATGCCGATCCTCCGGGATATGACTCATTCCGAGTGTATTTCTCTTCCGAATACTTGCATAGGTAATATCCTGACCGTGCAGAGTAATTTTGCCACTGATGGCCGGCTTAAGCCCCGTCAGAGCATAAACCAGTTCCGTCTGCCCGTTTCCGTCTATTCCGGCAATGCAGACAATCTCTCCTGCATGTACCTTTAAAGAAACATCTTTGACTGCATTATTTTTATGGATATCAGAGGCAACTGTCAGGTTTTCTACAGAAAGAATGACCTCTCCGGGCTTTGCTTCCTCCTTCTCCACATGAAAATTGACATTTCGCCCTACCATCATTGCCGACAATTCAGGAATGCTGGTATCTGCAATATTTACCGTCCCGATATATTTTCCTTTACGAAGAACACTGCACCGGTCTGCTACTGCCATAATTTCAGCCAGCTTATGAGAAATGAACAATATGCTCTTTCCCTCTGCCGCCAGGTTTCTCATGATCTGCATCAGTTCCTTGATCTCCTGAGGAGTAAGAACAGCGGTAGGCTCGTCAAAAATGAGAATCTCATTATCCCGGTACAACATTTTGAGAATTTCGGTACGCTGCTGCATACCCACCGTGATATCCTCAATTTTGGCATCCGGATCGATATGAAGGCCATATCTTTCGGATAATTCCAGTACTTTCTTTCGTGCTTCAGCCTTTTTCAAAAAACCAAGCTGATTCGGCTCTACCCCCAGGATAATATTGTCAAGCACGGTAAAGCATTCAACCAGTTTAAAATGCTGATGTACCATACCGATCCCAAGATCATTGGCGTCATTAGGGTTTTCAATCTTGACAACCTGTCCATCCTTCTTGATGGTTCCTTCCTCCGGCTGGTACAAACCGAAAAGTACGCTCATCAACGTGGATTTCCCCGCACCGTTCTCTCCAAGCAGTGCATGGATCTCCCCCTTTTTCAGTTGAAGCGTAATGTTGTCATTGGCAACAATACCCGGGAACTTCTTTGTGATATTCAACATTTCTATTGCATATGGCTGTTCCAAGTTTTCCCCCTCACTTTCACTGAGTTTATTTTCTCTCTCAAAACAATATAAGAGTATTATACTATAGGAATCCTCCTAATTCAAAACAAATATACTGTAAACACCAAAAAGAGCAGACAGTTTTACTGTCTGCTCTTCCATAAGCTCATGATTTCATTCTGTAATTACTTCAGATTTCCTAAGTATTCTACATTACAGTTTGTTGTAGCAGGTTCTGCGCTGATATCGTTTGATACCTTTACAGTTCCGGCAAACATATCAGAAACAAGCTTCTTGTAATCATCCTGTGAGAAGGTATCTGACCACTGAGTAGATCCCATAGGAATCTGAACATAGTTAGCCTCCGGGTCATCTCCGGAAATCATTCCCAGTGTGGTGATCTTACCAGCGTAATCAGCCCACTTGCCATCTACAACGATATCCTTCAATGCATCATAGGTTGCAGGATAAAGACCCTTCATAGCAGAGGTAACTGTCATACCCTCGCCGTAAGAACCATCAATGATACCTGCCTGGTCAACGTCAACACCGATTACCTTGCCGCCTGTCTTCTGGGCTGCTTCAGCTGCTGATGTATAGATACCGCCGCCGCATGCAAATACTACTTCTGTTCCGGCTGCACACCAGGTATCTACAGCTGCTGTGATATCAGCATCTCCATAGAACTGATTACCGTATGCATATTTCATCTCAGTTGTAACGCCAAGCTCTGCTGCTGCTGCATCAGCACCCTGTACAAAACCATAACCGTATCTGATAACGGCAGGAACTGCCATACCACCCAGGAAACCAAGTTTAGTATAGCCAAGCTTAACTGCTGCATAGCCTGCCATATATCCGCTGAGTTCCTCCTGGAAGATTGCACAGTATACATTGTCAGAATGATAGTATTCTTTTACATCCCAGTTTGCAGGATTGTAATCATATGTACCGCCCTTTGCTGCAACACCTGCTTCAAGAATGTCACCTGCTGCAACGTCAAGTGCAATAAACTTCACATCAGGATATTCACCTGCTGCTTCAACAATGGTACCGCCGAATGCGTATCCCGGCATAACAATAACATTATAGCCTTCGTCAACAGCCTTATCTACCATAGCTACACGGTCTGCCGTATTGTCACCGGCGGGCTTATAGTATGTGAATTCAAGTCCGTTGTCCTCGCAGAATTTCTTGCAAGCTTCATAGGTTGTCTGATTGAAGGACTGGTCTGTGATGTCACCGTAGTCAGTGATCATTGCCACCTTGTAATCTGCTCCTCCTTTGGAAGCGGAGTTCCCGCACGCACACAGAGAAAATACCATGCAAAGTACAAGAACAAGAGATAATACCTTTTTCATTTTCGTTCCTCCTTAAAATAGTAAGAGTATGTTTCATACATTTAGTCATTATATCAGTTTCCACTGCGCAAATCAAGAACGTTCCCATAAATCCATCTGCTTTGTCACCACTCCGTGTATACCCTGTTTAATGTAAAGGACATGATCGCCAGAGTATTGGCATAGATCGCATCCTCCGGCCAGGTAGCATAGATTTCCGAGGATACCACATTCTTGATATAATCTCTGTATCTCACATAATAATTGGGAGCTGAAGCATCATCCGGTACGCCGTCATGCACAATTACATACTCCGGTATCACCACACGGCTTAAAACAATCTCTCCGCTTTCATCCATTGGCTTTATTTCGTCCTCCGGAATCTTGGGGGGATATACTCCGTAAAGAGTATGGTCCGGAATCACAATGGACTCTTCTCCCTCCTGTGCCGTCTCACGGGGTATCATCTGTATCGGTTGGACCGCTGTTACATCCGGCAGGATCTCTGTACCGGAGACCAGTACCGGCTCGTACCCCGGAGCCTCCACCTGAATGTTATATTCAGAATACGGGCGCTGTTCTACAGGCTCCAGGCTGTATGCAAGGGGCGGCGCCGGCAGATCAATCACTTCTGTCTGCCCTGAAGAATCGGTATTTATTCTTTCAATTGTCACGTCGGGCACACCTGTGTAGGAGATCGTCACGGTTGCACCCTGAATGGGAATGAGGCCTAACGTTGAGGTCACATTAATCTGCAGCTTCCCTGTATAGCTATAGTCTGTCTGGGCGCTGCGCAAGCTGCTCTCGGGCATAAAAATACCTCTGCATATATACTTACCGTATCCTATGCAGAGGCATCTGAAATAGTTCTGTTTCACCCTGTCGCAAACACGCCCGGCGTTGCTTTATTTTGTAAGCAGCATCATGATATCATTGCTTCTTGCAACAAACTTGCTCATGGCCTCCGGCTCAAGGGGTGCATGCTGCAAAAGTGCAAGATCATAAAGCTGTTCGCAGATCATTTCCACGTTGTTTCCATCCGTGTGCTCCATAATATACTGTACCAGCGGGTGGCTCGCATTCAGGATCAGTGTCTCCCCTTCTTTTCCGAAGCCGCCCATATCCATTCCCGGCATGGAGTACATCTTCATCATATCCTGCATTCTCCGGCTTTCCTCGGAGAGAGTGATCATGGAAGAGATCTTCTTATTCTTCAGCTTTTCTACCTTAATCGTAATCTTATCCTTCTTTAAGGCTTTTTTCATCACCTTGCTGATGGACTGGGCTGCCTCCTCAAGCTCCTTTTCTGCCTTTTTACTGGTCTTTGATCTGAAAGTATCGGTAAGATCAGCATCAATTCTCTGGAACTTGATTCCTTCATTTTTGGCTTCCAACTGGGAAATGAAGGGCTGATCAATGTTGTGTGTCAGGATTACGGCATCCATCTTAGCCGCCTTGAACATATTAATGTACTGGCTCTGCTGCTTTTCATCCGTAACGTAATAGATAACCTTTTCCTTCTTTTCCTCCTCGGCTGCTTCATCAGCATCCTCGGAAGCTTCCTCTCCACTCACTACATTACCGTCAGCATCAACAACCTCTGCTTCCTGTCCACTCTCAGCTTCCTTCTCATCAGCTTCCTGCGAAATTTCATCCGGATCTGTCTTGTTTACCTCAAGACATTCGGGAAGAGTCAGATACTTGCCGTCCAGATTCCTGAACAGAATGTAATCTGTCATCTTCTCACAGAACTTGTCATCCTTCAGGCAGCCGAACTTGATAAAGGGACTGATATCATCCCAGTATTTATCATATTCTTCCTTCTCCGTCTTACACATTCCGGAAAGCTTATCAGCCACCTTCTTGGTAATGTAATCGGAAATCTTCTTCACAAAACCGTCATTCTGCAGAGCACTTCTTGATACATTAAGCGGCAGATCAGGACAGTCAATGACGCCCTTAAGCAGCATCAGGAATTCCGGAATAACTTCCTTAATGTTATCAGCAATGAATACCTGATTGTTGTACAGCTTGATCACGCCTTCAATGGATTCGTATTCCATGTTGATCTTAGGGAAATACAGGATTCCCTTCAGGTTAAAAGGATAATCCATGTTCAGATGAATCCAGAAAAGCGGTTCCTTATAATCCTGGAATACCTTCCGGTAAAACTCCAGATATTCTTCTCTTGTACACTCATTAGGGTGTTTCATCCAAAGGGGAGTTGTCTCGTTCAAAAGCTCAGGGCGCTTTACGATCTTAACCTTGGGTTTATCCTCCTCCTTCTCCGGCTTGATTTCCTCAACCACCGTATCGGTGTCCAGCTTTTCTTCTGCATCGATTGTCTGGGTTTCTGTGGTATTTTCCTTGGAAAGATAAATCTCTGTCGGCATAAAGGAACAATACTTCTTAATGACTTCCCGTGCCTTGTATTCATTGCAGAATTCCAGCACATCCTCATTCAGGAACAGCGTAATTGTAGTACCAACCTCTGCCTTATCGCCTTCCTTCATGTCAAACTCAGTGCCGCCGTCACACTCCCAGTGTACCGGCTTTGCCCCTTCCTGCCAGGAAAGAGTATCAATATGCACTTCATCAGCCACCATAAATGCAGAATAAAATCCAAGTCCGAAATGACCGATGATCTGGTCCTCGTTCGTCTTATCCTTATACTTTTCAATAAAGTCTGTGGCACCGGAAAAAGCAATCTGATTGATATATTCTTCTACTTCATCCGCTGTCATACCAATACCGTTATCGATAAACTTCAGCGTCTTCTGTTCAGGATTAACCAGCACCTGAATCTTCCCCTTGTAATCCTCGGGAAGTGTATACTCACCCATCATATCCAGTTTTTTCAGCTTCGTGATCGCATCACATCCGTTAGAGATCAACTCTCTGAAAAAAATGTCATGATCCGAATACAGCCACTTCTTGATAATCGGAAAAATGTTTTCACTGTTAATCGATAAGCTTCCGTGTTTTTCTGCCACGATAAATCACTCCTTCTTTCATCCTAATTCATGTGTTTTGATAAACTAAAATAAAGTGTAGTTCTCTTTCTTCTAAAAGTCAAGATAAAATTAGCACTCATTTTGAATGAGTGCTAACAACGCTTTGCAAATGCCCAAAAACTGGGCATTTTATAATTCTAAAATTTTTATTAACAAAGAACATTAACCAAAATACTGGTTATATATGTCAAAGAAATCCCTTGTTGTGACCTCCTCATTTTTTACAAAAGCAACCTTCTTCCAGAGATCCTCATTGAGTGTTCTTGTAAGTGATGCTACAAAAGCATCATATTCCTGGCCAAACACTTCCTCTCTTCTTTCTTCAACGATCTTAATCTTATTTGCATCAGTCTCTTCCCTGTTAAAGGTATTGATGCATTTGATAATAAAGTATCCGTCCTGTGTCTGCACGATGTCGCTGATCTGTCCTGTTTCCAGATTAAAGGCTGCCTCCTCAAAAACAGGATCCTCCTCCCCTTTGCCAAAGGAGTAGTTTCCCTTTTCGCCTTCACTGTAGGTAAGGACAAGCTCTTCAAAGTCACTGTCCTCCTCAAGTGCCATATTCAGAATATCCCTAGCACTTGCAAGGGTATCTGCCTTGGCAATTTCCGAGTATTCGATTTTTTCCCCGGTTCCGTCCATCGCATAGGTCTTAAGCTGAATATATTGTACCGTAATGGTTCTCGCCTCATCATCGCTGATCTCGGGATTAATATCCTTAATAATATACTCATATACCTTATTAGCAAGTGCAAATTCTGCATAAAGGTTTTCGATGATTTCCTCATCTGCCTGCAGAATCTCCCGCTCTGTCTCATTTAAGGATTCATAATAAGCCGTAGCAGCTTTCTTTACTGTTTCAAGCTCTCCCGCATCCAGAGACACATTGTGCTTTTCGGCAAGCAGATTTATCGTCTTGATTTGGGCGAGATTGGCAAGAACGGTCTCCTTTACATTTTCCTCAAAGGTCACACCATTTAAATCCTTATCCCAGATTTCCTCTCCGAACACGCTCTCATACTGATTCTGCATATTGGTCAGGTACACCATGACCTCAGGCAGCATGCAGGATATGGTTTCGATCCGGAAGACCTCATCCTCCTTAAAGCCCGTGTAAAGTACCAGCTTTGTATCGGAAAGTCGATCAGCACATCCGCATACTGTAACTGACAAAAGGAGAAGTAAGGCCAATGCCGTCAATCTCTTTTTTATTTTCATCATAACCTCTTTCACCCGCTGCCTGTTTACAGACTGTTTAAAATGCTTCTGGCAACACTGATTCCATTGGCAGATGCCTGCTGAAGTCCTCTTGTCACACCGGCTCCGTCCCCGATTGCCCGAAGGCCTCTGATACTGGTCTCAAACTCCCGATTCACAATGACTCTGTTAGAATAAAATTTAACCTCTACACCATACAGCAGGGTTTCATCTCCCGCAATTCCGGGCGTGATCTTATCAAGTGCCAGAATCATTTCCTCTATATCCACCATAATTCTGTGCGGGAATACCAGTGACAGGTCACCCGGAACCGCATCCTTTAAGGTGGGAATCAGATTATTCCGGCAAAGTCTCTCCTCTGTCGTTCTCCTGCCTCTCCTGAAATCACCAAAGGTCTGTACCAAAATCTTACCCCCACAAAGCATATTGGAAAGCTGTGCAATATGCTTACCGTATTCGATCGGGGTCTTAAAGGGCTTGGTGAAATTCTTGCTTACAAGAATTGCAAAATTGGTATTATCCGTTTTGTAATCCTTCGCCTTGTAAGCATGCCCGTTTACCACGGCAAGACCGCCCTCATAATATTCCGTCGCCACTTCTCCGGAAGGGTTGGTACAGAAGGTTCTCACCTTATCGTCAAAGGTGGGCGTATGATAAATAAGCTTTGCCTCATACAGATTTTCATTTAAAAACTGCATGATCTCATCACGAACCTCCACGCGGACACCGATATCCACAGTACCCGGTGTAGTCTCAATACCGATTTCCTCGCATTTATCTTTAAACCAGTCAGCCCCTTCTCTTCCGACTGCACTGACAACTTCCCTTGCGTAAAACACTTCTCCCTTATCAGTTCTGATTCCCTTTGCGGTTCCGTTCTCCACCAGGATTTCCTCCACCATGGTGTTAAACAAAAGAGTGACTCCCGCTTCTTCCAGATGATGCTGAAGCTTCTCATAAATCTTGTAACCTTCTTCTGTTCCGAGATGACGGATTGGGCATTCAACAAGCTTTAAGTTTGCATTGATTGCCTTTCTTCTGATCTCTCTGATCTCAGCCTGCTTGTCAACTCCGTACACACTGGTATCTGCACCGAATTTCAGATAAATGTCGTCTGATTCCTTAATCAGCTTCTGGGTCGTTTCGTATCCCAGAATAGAGGGCAGATTTCCTCCCACATCCGGTGAAAGGGAAAGCTTTCCGTCAGAAAAGGCACCTGCTCCCGCAAAGCCTGTGGTGATAGAGCAGGGCTTACAGCCTACACACTGCTTGGTTGTTCTTTTTGGGCACTGTCTCTTTTCAATGGAACGCCCCTTTTCTACCATCAGCACCTTTAAATCTTTCTT
This sequence comes from Bacillota bacterium, assembly GCA_030526045.1. Lineage (GTDB taxonomy): Bacteria > Bacillota > Clostridia > Lachnospirales > Lachnospiraceae > Suilimivivens. The sequence continues at coordinate 19,634 of JAUNDN010000035.1, forward strand.
TTTATCCATCAGTTCATAGGCACAAAAAATCCCCCCCGGTCCCGCACCTATGATAATTACATCAAATTGATTCTGCATAACTTCCTCCATCTGCTCTAACGATATTTGCACCGGTATCACTATCTGTTATGCCCGGCATCTATTAGAATACCATAACTTCTACACTGCTTCCAGTACTTGTTTTGTGAATCCGTATCTGACTTTCGATCTTTTCAGCAAGCTCCGGCACATGTGAAATAACGCCGATCAGCCTGTCCTTTTCCACCAAGCTCTGCAGGGTAAGACATGCCTGCTCTACCGATTCACTGTCAAGGCTTCCAAAGCCTTCATCAATAAAAAGTGCCTCCACGCGGATTCCGCCGCTTCCTGCCTGAACCACATCGCTCATTCCCAGGGCAAGCGCCAAAGACACCTTAAAGCTTTCTCCCCCCGAGAGCGTCTTCACGGAACGGTATTTTCCCGTATAATAATCCAGAACCTCAATTTCCAGGTTATCCTTACTTCTTCCGTCGCTGACCCGGCTGACTCTTCGCAGTTCATATCTTCCGCCGCTCATCATCCGAAGCCTTATATTTGCTGCTTTTAGAATTGTTTCAAAATAGGAGGCAAGCACATACTGCTCGAAGACCAGCCGCTTTTTATTATTTCCGTTTGCGGCATCATCCAGATCCTTCAAAAGACTGTAATCTTTCATCAGACGTTCCAGACGCTCCTGCTTTTCCTTAAGGGAATGAAGTCCCGTCTCCATGCTTCTTACGCGGCTCCCAAGCTTCATCTGCTCCTCAAACAGCTGTGCTTTCTGTTCATTTAAGTTTCCCAGCATGCTCTCAAGCATAGCTACATCTTCCCTTTGAACGTTTGCCGTCTCTTCTTTAAGGTGATGCAGCATCTCATCGTTGGCACGGCAGTTCTGTCGGTAATTCTGAATTTTTTCCCGCAATTCTCCTCTTTCCTGCTCGCAGGAAAGTGCACCGCGGTAATCCTCTTCCCGCTCAAATCCGGCTTTTTTCCTCTTCTCCTCGAATTCCTGTGCAAGCACTCTGCTGCTGTTCCTTTTTTCCGTCAATTCCTTTTCCTGTTCCCTCAGGTTCTTTTCCTTTTCTGAAAGGACAGCCAGTCTCTTCTCATAAGCAGAAAGTTGATCTATGAACTGCTCTTCCCGATGCTCTGCCACATAGCTTTGCACCGAAGCGTCAATCCCGCTGTGTATTTTGCTTAAACGTTCATCCTCCTTCTCAAGCTCATCCATCTGCCTCTTGACTTCCTCACGCTTTGCAGCACCGGCCGCCGCCTCCCCATGAAGCGCAATTCTGGTTTTCTGCTTCTCCTCATAGATTCTCTTCAGCTCTCTTACCTGCTTTTCATCCGGCATCTTCCGATCTTTCTTAGCAGGATCGGGATGATGAACGGCACCACAGACCGGACAGGGCATTCCTTCTGTAAGTCCCTCTCCCAGTATTCCGGCAATTCCGTGACGATAAGCCTTCTCGGCTAGTTCAAAAGCTGACTTTTCCTTTTCTTCCTCCTGTTCTGCCTTCAGATAGGCCTCCTGTAGTTTACATAACTCTTTTTCTGTATCCTCATGCAGTTTGCGGATCTCCTGTATCTGAAGACACATCGCATTTCGACTGTTCTCCAGTTCATAAGCCTTTTTTATGACTTCTCTTTGCCGGTAAAATTGTGCTTCCTGCTCCTTTTGGCTTAAAAGTCTGCTGATTTCTTCCTGAGCATCTGCAATCAGCTTCTCCAATCTGGCAACATATTCCTGTACTGCCTTTACCCTTTCCTCCTCCGCACGAAGTCCCTCTGCAGCCTCCTGAATATAAAGCTTCTTTTCCTCACATTCTATTTCCCCAGCCTGTTCTTTCAGGCAGTTTCTTTTCTCTTTTTCCTTTTCCAGCTTTTCAAACAGGCTCTGCACACGCTGTGCCCTGGCAAGCCTTCCTGCACACTGCTGTGCCTCCTCTTCCTTACCGGCATGCGCCTTCAGACTGCTTTCCCAGCTCTTCCGGCAGTCCTTTGTCTGCCTGCTTAAAAAGTCAATGATCCCTTCATAATAATAGCTGCCCGTGGAAGTCAGTGTCTCCCACCTCTGTTCCTGTTCTTTCTCGAAGCGGCAGTCCCGGATGAGCATGTCAATGTCCTCATCCATCTTGTGGCGGCATTCCATGACCTGCCTGTATACACCGGAGGCTTTTCCTTTCAGAGCCGCTGCCATCTTTTCGTACAGATCTGTTCCGAAAATTTCCCTGAAAATCCGAGTCTTCTCTGTAGGGGGTGCAGACAGAAGCCGTGCAAACTCCCCCTGGGCAATCATGGATAACTGCTTAAACTGGCGGTAATCCAGTCGCAAAAGCTCCTGCACCCGCCTTGTCACTTCACTGCTGCCCTCCAGAACCGTTCCATCCGGTTCCGTCAGCACCGCCTTCTCCTTCTCCTTCGTAAACCCTTCCGCTCTCTTTCTGGGACGAAGGTATTCCGGGTTCCTGTACAGTTTATATTCCCTGCCGCCATGAGTCATGATAAGCTCCACATAGGTAGGGATATCCGTATCCGCAAAGTCGCTGCGAACACTGTTCTTCTCCCGCATCTCCCCACTCATACACCCATAAAGTGCATAGGTAAGTGCATCAAAAATTGTGGTTTTCCCGGCACCGGTAGGCCCTGTAATCAGAAACAGTCCCCGCCTGTTTAACCCGGTAAAGTCAATTTCCTGTTTTCCCCGATACGGTCCCCATCCGCAGATGGTCAATCGGATTGGTTTCATACAATACCTTCCTATCCTTCCAATTCTTTTACAAGTTCTGCAACAATGCTCTTCCCTTCCTCAGAAAGAGGTTCTTCCCTGACCTGTCTGTAAAATTCCTCAAACAGGGCAAGCGCATCCTTACGCTGTGTCAGAGTTCCCGCCCCTGCCTTTGTCAGCTCCTCGCCTGCTCCGGTAAGCTCCTTTTCCTCCCTGATAATCTGCATCATGTTCGGATAAACACTCCGCAGCGTTCCCATGGGATCAATCAGTTCTCCTCTGTCCGTCAATATCGCCTGCAGATAATCAAATCTTTCCTCTCCGGCACACTGTCCCGCTTCCAGCAGTTCCTTTAAGGAACCTTTGATCTTTCTGAAATCATGCAGCGGATGGAGCGGCAGCTTTCGCACTTTAGCCAGTCCCCTTTCGCCCATGGTGACAAGCAAAGCACATTTGGACTGCGTGACTTCTCCAAAAGAATATTTCAGCAAAGAACCGGCATACCAGACAGGATGATCCCCTATCTGCTGAGGCTTATGAATGTGTCCGAGCGCTACATAGTCAAATCCTGTAAATAACGAAGCATCCACATTGTCAAGTCCTCCCACATGAATCGTGGTCTCACTGTCCGAAAGCTCCGGTTCACGCCCCGCATCCGTCACAAAATAGTGGGTGACCAGAACCCTGTTTTTATAAGCCCCGGTTTCTACCCGGGCTGCCTTTTCCTCCTCCCAATATCGGTCAAGCAGCTTTTCTACTGCTTCAGCACTGTTTGCAGCACCCGCCTTTGCAGATTTGATAAACGGGAGAAGCACAAACTCTGTGATGCTCTCTTCTCCCTCGATTTTGACTCTGGTCAGCGCTTCTTCCGCCACACCTGCAATGTGTACGCCCTGTGCATCAAAAAGACGCCCGCCAAAGCTGATTCTCTCCGGTGAATCATGATTGCCGCTTATCATCACTACCTGGATTTTCGCTCTGACAAGACCTGTCAGAAAGGCATCAAAGAGTGTAACCGCCTCACCGGGCGGGATTGCCCGGTCATAGATATCTCCTGCTATGACCACCGCTTCCACTTTATTTGCGACAGCCATACCACTGATCTGATCCAAGATAAACCTCTGCTCCTCCAGCATGGAAAAATCGTTTACGACTTTTCCGATGTGCAGGTCTGAAACATGCAAAAATTTCATAATGGTTCTCCTGTTTTATGAAACCATGCATCCCCGTTGGTGAGAAGATAATCCTCTCCCGAAAGGACGGCGTGGCAGTAATCCTGAATTGAGGTGAGTTTTCTTTTAAAGGCTACTCCGCCCCCAAACAAAATAGTATTATGGACATCCGATCCTGCCGTCATAGGAAGGCGATGGGCTCTTGCATAGGCAATTGCCTTGACATCAAATTCCGGATCCTTGTGGCTTTTGCTCAAATGGCTGGAATGAGTGGCATTGATTCCCTCTACCCCGTCCACATCATCAGGGAACAGTCTGACTTCCGGTATATAAGGCTCCTCCCGATAGGGGTGCGCCTGAATGACCATGCCGCCTGCCTCATGAATCAGCCTATATTGCTCCGGTATGGATGCATCTTTGATTTCAGGGTGTGAGATCAGCCATTCCCTGCCAACTCCGTAAATCAGGAACTCCGTGCCGGCATACCCCGCCTCATATCCAAAGAATACATCCAACCCGATTTCATTTCCCATAGCTTTTGCATTCTCATAGCCCTTGCAAAATTCCTCAACCCACTCGCTCCAGGACAGCATCGGATCAATACAATTGTTTCCGTACCAGTTATGATCCGTGATGATAATCCCCGTGTATCCGGCATCCTTTGCTGCCTGAGCCATCTGTGCCCCGGAGGAACGCGCACATTTGCTTGCTTCTAAGGTGTGCATATGGGTTTCGTATAAATAGGGATAGTCTTTTCTTAGTGTCATTTTCGTTAGTCTTTCTTAAAAATCAGATAAGCGCCGATTCCGATTGCCACACTGGCAAGAAGGATCAGTATCAGGAAGCCTGCCGCCTTTTTAGGCTCCTTAGCAGGGAGTTCCGTCTTTGCCTGTTCCATTTTCTCTTCTTCCTGCCTCTTTACTGTCTGCATTTCACCGGCTTTTTCGATGAGCAGATCCTCCTTACTCTCATCGCTGATGATGATAACGTAATCCGATGCATGTATAAACTCAAATTCGGCCTTTCCGGTGCTGCCGACAAGTGTCGCGCACATGAATTCAAACTCATCTGTCGTTTCATTATAATAGAACAGATTTGCATACTGACCGGGCTGTGCATCCTCCAAGTCTACAGAAAGAACCGCATTAAATCCAAAGGCTCCGTCATGTGCTAAAGACAGCTCCACATATTTTTCGTTCTCTGTCAATATCTTCAGGCGATTCTCAGGTATCTTGCTTTCTCCAACCACAACAGTAAGGTCAATATCCTGAAGCGGCTCTTCTCCCATCTGCGTTCCATCGATCGTCCAGGATACTGCATCATTCATTTCAAGAACCACCTTACGCCCCTGCTCCCTGATCTGTTCCAGGGTCTGTGTGTAAATCTTACCGGTACCACTCATATCCATGGTAAGAACAGATTTATCTTCGGGCGCAGTCTGAGGCTTCGGTGTCACTGCGGCCACCACCACTTCATTTGCGGCAGAATTCTCCTGCATACTGTTCTCTTCATTCTGAGTCTGTCCGGGATCAGTCTGAACATTTACAGTTCCCGGTGCACTCGTATTATCCGGTACACTTGTGTCTGCCGGTACGCTTGCATTTGTCAGTGTACTTGTATTTTCCTGTGTATTAGTATTCTCCGAAGTACCATTGTTTTCGGTCAGATCTGCATTTTGATCCGTATCAGCTTCCGCCCCGGTAGGATTGTCCACAGGTTTTTCCGTAGGCTTTGGTGTCGATGCCTTTATTGGTGCTGCCGCCACAGTCGGCGTCGGTTCCTCCCCTGCTCCTGTGGTCGGCGTT
>JAUNDN010000036.1 GCA_030526045.1 Bacillota bacterium
TGAGAGAATGGTTGAGCAGATCAAGGAGCTTGCAGACAAGCTGCAAACAGGGCTTGCAGAATAAATGATCGAGTACAGATATTAGGGACCTCCGGCTATAGTGCCGGAGATTTTTATCTTGCAGAAAATCGGAACAAGATTGGAGGATACACTTTGATAATTTTGAGGTTGACAGATCCAAAGTAATGTATTATGATTGCAATAGACCGACGGTCGGTTTGGGACGAAAGCAGGTATTCAAATTGAGAATCGTAAAAGAACATGATGAGCGAAAAAATGAAATTATTGACACAGCAGCAGCGCTGTTTGAGCTAAAGGGGTACGAACAGTGCAGTGTGAATGATATCCTCACGGCAATCGGCATTGCCAAGGGAACCTTCTATCATTACTTTAAATCAAAGGAGGAGGTACTGGATGCCGTTATTGCAAAGACGATGGATCAGATTACACAGCAGGTCAGGAGCGTGGAGGCGAATCCGGGACTTTCGCCGGAGGAAAAGCTCCTCCAGGTATTTCTGGCTGCCCGCACAAAGGAAAAGCTGGGTGATGTACTGCTTGAGGAGATGCACAAGACAGAAAATGCGCTGATGCATCAGAAGGCGCTGGTTTCCATGGTGAATACCCTTACCCCTATTTTGACTCGTATTGTCGAGGAGGGCATACAAAAGGGCGTGTTTGCCTGCGCTTACCCGGAACAGTGCATACAGATTTTCTTGGCATCTACAAGTACGCTGCTGGATGAAGGGATTTTTCAGATAGAACCGGAGAAAACCCAGAAGCTGTTTGATGCGATGATCCTCATGCTTGAGAAAATGCTTGGTGTGGAGGAAGGGCATTTCCTTGCAGCTACACGGGAACACTGGAAATTTTAGAAGGTGCAATAGCAACCTTCTTTTCTTTGAAAATTATACAGACCGACAGTCGGTCTATACAACATGCTATAAACATAATCAGGAAAGCAAAGCGGAAAGAACGGAAATAAGTTCTGGTCGCAGAGCGGAACGGAGGAAAAATGAAAAAATTTATGATGATCTGGATTGGGGAGCTGATCTCCAGCATCGGAAGCGGGATGACCGCATTTGCATTGTCCATTTATGTGTATCAGATGACAGGAAGTGTCAGTTATGTGTCAATGGTAACCTTGCTTGCCTATCTTCCCACGATTCTGTTAAGCCCCCTGGGCGGTGTGCTGGCAGACCGGTACGACAGGCGGCTCCTGATGATCATAGGTGATCTGTTTTCCGGTTTGGGACTTGTGTATATCCTATTCGGAATACAGGCGAGTACAGGAAGCATGCTGCCGATTCTGATCGGTGTTACCTTCAATGCGGTCTTTGTGGCACTGCTGGAGCCTTCCTACCGGGCAACCATTACGGATCTTCTGACACAGGAGGAGTATGACAGGGCAAGCGGTATGGTACAGATGGCCGGAAATGCAAGATATCTTCTTTCTCCGGCATTGGCGGGAATCCTCCTTGCTCTGGCAGATATCCGGCTGATTCTGGTGCTTGATATCAGTACCTTTTTTGTCACGATTACCATGGTGGCCTTGGTGAGAAAAACGCTCCAAAAGCCGGTTAAGAGAAAGAGTCAAGGATTTTGGCGGGAAATGAAGCAAGGGCTTTCGGTGATTACCGGAAACAGAGGAATTCTGTCACTGGTGGTTATTATGGCGTTTGTATGCTTCTTTATCGGCTTTGTGCAGACACTGACAGGTCCCATGGTTTTGGCAGTCAGTGATGCAAGGACGGTGGGAATCATGGAGTCCGTCTGTGCAGTGGGAATGCTGGTGGGTAGCTTATGGATTGGATTTGTCGGTATCAAAGGGGGCTATGCCAGGGTGCTTTGTGTAGCAGGGATCTTTTGCGGTGTTTTCATGGCGCTTGCAGGAGCAAGCAGGAATCTTTGGGTAACGGGAGTCGGTATTTTCCTGTTCTTCCTCTCACTTCCGTTTATGAATACCTGTGCGGATGTGCTGGTCAGAGTCAACATTCCCGGTGAATTTCAGGGCAGAGTGTGGGGAATGATCAGTCTGCTGACGCAGGCGGGTACCGTACTTGCCTATGCATGCTGCGGAGTGCTGGCTGACTACCTGTTTGAGCCCATGCTGTCCGAACAGGGAATCCTTGCAGGGAGTGTGGGCAGGCTGATCGGAACCGGAGAAGGAAGAGGAATCGGATTTCTGTTGATCTTATCAGGAATCGGAATGGCAATTTCTGCTTTTGTAATCGGGCAAAGCAGGGGGGTAAGGGCACTTACGGGCAAACAGAAGGAGCAGGAGGAGCAGGAGGAGAATCAATCATGTATGTAAGGCTTCTTATAAATGATCTCAAAAAGAATCCATGGAGTCATGCAATTCTTTTCCTGTTTCTGTCACTTTCTGCGACGATTGCCGTTTCGGTCAGTCTGATGCTGGTGCAGCTTTTTTCCTCCATCACGACCATGTACAAAGTCGCAAAGCCACCTCACTTTTTGCAGATGCATAAAGGGGAGCTCAGGCAGGAGGCAATTGACGAATTTAACAGGAACTATCCTGACATCGTGCATTGGCAGACGGTTCCCATGATTGATGTGTACGGAGAAGAACTGACTGTTGTGCCGAAGGAGGATACAGACGGCAAAACGCCTGCTGGCAAGTTCCGGGAGAAAGTGGATGTGACGAAGACTTACACCATGGAGGACTGCAGACTGGATATCAGTCTGGTTAAGCAGAATGAAATGTATGATGTACTTCTTGATGAAAACCGGGATAGGCTGGAAATCCTTCCGGGAGAAATCGGCGTGCCGGTAATTTTGCTGGAGCAATATCCCATGAAAAAGGGAGATACGCTTATTTTGAAAAGTGCGGGCGTAGAAAAAGTTTTTGTCATAGCTGCTTATGTTTATGACGGACAGATGAATTCCACTCTGTGCTCTTCCACACGCTTTCTGCTCAGTAATGAGGATTTTGATGAGCTGGCCGGTACAGTGGGAGAGACGGAATACCTGATTGAAGCATATTTTACGGATACCTCTGAGGCGTCTGCCTATCAGACCGCCTATGAGCAGAGCGAACAAAAGCTTCCCGGGAACGGGCAGGCAGTAACCTATCCCATTCTTTTTTTGCTGAGTGCCATGACAGATATTATGATGGCGCTGGTATTCGCGCTGACAGGGCTGCTACTGACTGTGATCGCACTGCTTAGTCTGCGCTATACCATACTGGCTAAGGTGGAGGAGGAACAAAAGGAAATCGGCACCATGAAAGCACTCGGTATCCCGGAAAAGGGAATCCGGGGGCTGTATCTGGGGGAAATCAGAATGCTTGCGATGGCAGGTTGTGCCTTTGGCCTTCTGCTTGCAGTGTTGTTGGTAAATATGTTTACCGGACATATGAGCAGAACCTTTGGCAGAGAGCCCCTTGGGGCAGCAGGGCTTTTGTATGCGCTACTGACCTGCATGGCAGTCTATGGAATTGTAATTGCATTTGCAAGGAAGGTCTTAGGAAGGCTGCGAAGGGCAACGGTAACCGAGCTTTTAATCACGGAAAAGGGGTTTGGCGGAAAGCGCGCATTGGTTAAGGATGGTATCCACAGAAGCAGACACCTTCCGTTGAATCTGTTGCTTGGATTTAAGGAAGTGAGACATGGCTATGGCATAATCTTCGGACTGTTGCTTATCGTAACCTTTTTGATGGTAGTTCCATACAGGATGGTGCAGACCATGGAACATGAAGAATTCATCACTTACATGGGGAGTCCAGTCTGTGACCTTTTGCTGGAGGTGGAGCAGGGAGCCGGACTTAAGGAGAGACATACAGAGGCGGTGGAGCTGCTTAAGACGGAGCAAAGGCTTGGGAATATTTCTGATTTTACAGAGCTGAAAAGGGTACGCCTTCAGGCAGAGGGTACCCAAAAAGAACCGGTGGGGATACACATAGACACCGGAGAAGGTGCAGGGAGAGGTCTTAAATATCTTACAGGTAATGCACCGGAGACTGAGAATGAAATCGCCCTGTCCGTTTTGATGGCAGAGGAACTTGGGAAAAAGACACAGGACACGGTTACCCTGCTTGCAGAGGGAGAAACGCTGGAATTTACGGTAAGCGGCATTTATCAGGACGTGACGAGCGGCGGAAGAACCGCCAAGGCGATCCGCTATTTTATCGGAGAAGAAGCAGAGCAGTACAGCTTCCAGATCATGCTGTCAAAGGAGAACGGAAGCGGGGATCCGGGCAAGGAACAGGAGAGCCGAAACCGGCAGCAGACGGCTGAGAGGCTGCGGGAAGCACTGGGAAACGGTTACAGCATAGAAAACATGGAGGAATTTGTAGGACAGACGCTGGGCGGTGTGACCGCACAGGTGAAACAGGGAGTTGCCGGAGCATTTTTCATCGGAATTGCACTGACCATATTGATCACTTTACTGTTTATGAGGCTTCGTATGGCAAGAGAGGCAGCGACACTTTCCGTAAAGCGGGCAATGGGGATTTCTTTGGGAGCAATGGTAAGGCAGGAGCTTTATCCGTTGTTGATCGCAGGGGGACTGGGAACTTTGTGCGGCTTACTTCTGGCAGAATGTCTGGGCGATGATTTGATCAGCCTGCTGTTTGGCGCACTGGGAATCGGACTTAAGAGGATTACATTTGCACCGCCATGCGTCCTGTGGCAGCTTGGCATTCCGGCGGTATTGGTGATCACCTTGACGACAGTATGCTGCCTTGCTTTAAGAGCGCTGCGGCAGATCAAGGTGGCGGAGCATTGTAATGAATAAGGTAGAAAGGCATGGAGGTTTGAATGAATCAGATAATATTGGAAGCAAAAGGAATCTGTAAGAGCTTTGAGGGAAGCGAAGTCCTGCGGGATATCAGCTTTCAAGTGGAAAAGGGAGAATTTGTGGCAGTTATGGGACAATCCGGCTGTGGTAAGTCCACTTTATTATACAGTCTCAGTGGCATGGACAGTCCCACCGGCGGAGAAGTGGTATTTGAAGGACAAAAGTTCACCGATTTATCGGAAAAGGAGATGGAAAAGCTCCGTTTGACCCGCATGGGTTTCATCTTTCAAAGGGCCAACTTTCTAAAGAATTTATCCATTGAGGATAATATTATTTTCCCGGCATTCCAGGCGGGTGAAAAGAGCAGACAAAAGATCGTAAAAGAAGCGGAGGAATTGATGGAGCGGATGGGAATTATGTCTGTGGCAGATCATGATATCCGCAAGGTCTCCGGCGGACAGCTCCAACGAGCGGCAATTTGCAGGGCTATGATTAACCACCCGGCGATCCTGTTTGGAGATGAACCTACCGGAGCACTTAATTCCTCGGCTACGAAGGAAGTCATGGATATCCTTGAGAAAATCCACCAGACCGGTACCACGATCCTGCTGGTGACTCATGATGCAAAGGTGGCGGCAAGAGCAGAGCGGGTAATTTATCTTGAGGACGGCAGAATCAGGGACGAATACCGGCCGGGAAGCCTCGAGGATGCAAAAGAGGGAAAGCGGGAAAAAACGCTGGATGACTGGCTTGCAAAAATGGGATTTTAGCAAAAGAAAGCGTCCCTGGGTCAGAAATGATCCGGGACGCTGATTAGGTTTTGCTGATTATTTGGTTCCGAAGATTCTGTCGCCTGCATCACCGAGACCGGGACAGATATATGCGTGTTCATTCAGACATCTGTCCAGATGACCGACATAAATCTGGATGTCGGGGTGGGTTTCACGCAGTTTCTTAAGACCTTCGGGAGCGGCAATGATGCACATAAACTTGATATTCTTACCGCCGTGCTGCTTGATGAAATCAACTGCCTCTGCACCGGAACCGCCTGTAGCCAGCATGGGATCAAGAACAACGATCGTACGCTGATCAATGGGCTCGGGAAGCTTGCAGTAATATTCGTGAGGCTCATGGGTGACCGGATCTCTGTAAAGACCGATATGTCCAACCTTAGCGGAGGGAACCAGTGCCAGGATACCGCTTACCATACCGAGACCGGCGCGGAGAATAGGAACGATAGCCATTTTCTTCCCGGCAATGACAGGTGTCTTGCAGGTTTCGATGGGAGTTTTGATCTCCACTTCCTCAAGGGGAAGGTCGCGCAGGGCTTCATATCCCATCAGCATGGCAATTTCTTCAATTAATTTACGAAATTCGTTAGTACCGGTATTCTCGTCGCGCAGACGGGAGATTTTGTGCTGGATAAGCGGATGGTTCAATACAAATACATTTTCCATGTTTTCTAAATGTTCCATTTGGTCCTCCTTGGGTCATTTTTTGAAATAAAGCTGTCATACTATGTAAAATTTTAGTGCAACTTCCCATTGAAGTCAAGACAGGCAGGAGTATTTGTCCGAATAATCCAAAATAATCCAAAAAAAGAAAATAGACCTTGTAATTGCGGCTTGCAGAAAGTATACTGTTTAAGAAGCGGATATCCGCATAAACGAAATATATCTGTGAGGAGGAAATCAGTGATGATGAAGCAACAGGAAGCGATTCGGGACGCAAGAACGCTTGGAATTCCCAAGATGCTGCTCCTTGGATTGCAGCACATGTTCGCCATGTTTGGCGCGACAATTTTAGTACCAATTCTGGTAAATGTTTACTTCGAGGGAGAAGGACTTTCGATTCAGGTAACCTTGATCTGTGCAGGGCTTGGAACTTTATTTTTCCATCTTTGCTCTAAGCTGAAGGTACCCGCATTCTTAGGTTCTTCTTTCGCATTTTTAGGAGGCTTCCAGACAGTAGCACAGCTGGATACCGGCATTTTTGCAGGTATGACTATGGGAGAAAAGCTTCCCTATGCCTGTGGCGGTATCGTAGTGGCAGGACTGCTTTATCTTGTACTGGCTCTGGTAATTAAGCTGATCGGTGTGAAGAAGGTTATGAAATTCCTTCCTCCTGTCGTGACAGGACCGATCATTATCTGTATCGGACTTTCCCTTGCTCCGTCAGCAGTTTCCAATGCATCCACGAACTGGCTGCTTGCATTGATTGCCCTGGGCACGATCATTATCTTTAATATCTGGGGAAAGGGTATGTTTAAGATCATCCCTATCCTGCTGGGAGTTGTGATTTCCTATGTGGTAGCACTGATCCTGAATGCACTCGGCGTTACCAACGCAGACGGCAGTGCAATTTTGAGCTTTGCCGGTGTGCAGAGCGCAAACTGGGTAGGACTTCCGCCCTTCCAGATCTGTAAATTTGACATTACGGCAATTCTGGTTATGGCACCCATTGCCCTTGCAACGATGATGGAGCATATCGGAGATATGTCAGCCATCTCCGCAACGGTGGGTGAGAACTTTATTGAAGATCCGGGACTTCACAGAACCCTGATCGGTGACGGACTTGCAACCGCTCTTTCCGCGCTGGTAGGCGGCCCTGCAAACACAACATACGGCGAGAACACCGGTGTCCTTGAGCTGAGCAAGGTATATGATCCCAAGGTAATCCGTCTGGCAGCAATCTATGCGGTGGTACTCAGCTTTATTCCCAAGATGGCAGAGCTGATTGGTTCTATTCCATCCGCTATCATCGGTGGTGTCAGCTTCATGCTTTACGGTATGATTTCCGCAATCGGTGTCAGAAATGTGGTTGAAAATAAGGTTGATTTCACGAAGTCAAGAAACCTGATCATTGCAGCAGTGATCCTTGTCAGCGGACTGGGCTTTTCGGGCGGTCTTACCTTCAACATTGCAGGAACCTCCATTACTCTGACAGGTCTTGCCATCGCAGCACTTGCGGGAATTATCTTAAATGCAGTTCTGCCGGGCAATGACTATGTGTTCGGTGCAAATCCGGAAGGGGATCAGAACCGTGGCGTTGATATGAAGCCGAATTTCAAAGAATAAGCATAAACAAGTATAATTAGGTTACATGTATATATAAAGTCTGTGATGGTATCTGGACGTTCCTTACATACGGATACCGTCACGGACTTCATTTTTTTTTCTTTTTGCCTCTAAAGTCTTTCCCAAAATAACCGATACAAATAGTGAAATGTGAAAATGAAATGGGTAATCCACGGAAGGAGGTAACCATATGCGTATAGAAGCTTATACACAGGTACAGCAGATGTACAGCGCTAAGAAGGCTGCCAATGTGAAATCCAAAAGCAATGTGAGCCGTTCCGATCAGGTACAGATTTCCAGTATCGGTAAGGACATTCAGAATGCGAAGCAGGCCGTTGCCGGTGCAAGTGATATCAGGGAAGATGTGATCGCACCGATCAAGGCGAAGGTCCAGGCAGGAACCTATGAGGTAAGCGCAGAGAGCTTTGCGGACAAATTAATGCAGAAATATGAAGAAATGAGGTAATCCAGGTGGCGAGTTTGATGGAGAATCTGATTGAAGTCTTGGAACTTCAAAGTGCGGAATATGAAGCACTACTTGGATTATCTATGAAGAAGACGCCGGTGATCGTAGCCGGCGCAATGGAAGAATTAGCCAAAATCACGGATGAAGAACAGAGCGTTGTCAGTAAGATCAGCCGATTAGAGCAAAGACGCGAAGAGGTGTTTACTGATATTGCCAACGTAATTAACAAGGATGTTAAGACGCTGAAGCTTTCGGATTTGATCGAAATGCTTGCATCAAGACCGGAGGAACAGCAAAAGCTGGCTAGGATACACGACAGACTCCACAGTGCGGTTCACGAAGTGAAGCGAGTCAATGAGCAGAACAGGATACTGATTGAAAATGCACTGGAAATGGTGGAGTTTGATATGAATATGCTACAGGCGATGAAGACAGCACCGGAAACAGCCAATTATGACAGAGGCGCCTATAACACGGGCGCACATATGGGTGCAGGCGGGAGCGGTTTTGACGCCAGACAGTAGTCCTTGGGAGAATTACGAGGTGACAGTATGTCTTTAATGGGAAGCTTATATATCGGCGTCAGCGGCTTACAGACCGGTCAGAATGCGCTGAATACCACAGCACACAATATGTCTAATATCGATACAGTCGGGTATACCAGGCAGCAGGTGCAGCTTGGTACCCGTTTTTATAAAACCATTTCTACTAACGGATCTGCGATTGCCTATCAGCAGACCGGTCAGGGTGTTAACTACACGCAGGTAAAACAGGTCAGAGATTATTTCCTTGATAAAACCTATCGCCGGGAGTCCGGGCGGAGTGCTTTTTATGATGCTTCTACGGCAGCAATCGAAGAGATCGAAAATCTCTTTCAGGAGTTGGACGGAGAGGCCTTTGAAGAGTCTATCCAAAACCTTTGGAGTTCTGTGCAGGAGCTTGCAAAGGATCCCTCAAACGCAGTAAACCAGGGGGTGTTTGTACAGCGTTGTAACGAATTCTTATCACGTGCGTCAGCAGTGTATGACGGCCTTTGTGATTATCAGGATAATCTGAATCGCAAAATTCAAAATGAAGTAACAACGATCAATGAATACGGCAAGCGTATTGTGGAACTGAATCAGGAAATTCTGAAGATTGAGGCAGGAGAAGTAGAACATGCCAACGATCTGCGGGATGAGAGAAACCTGCTGATCGATGAGCTGTCTGCCAAGGGATCTATTTCCTGCAAGGAGGATGCAGACGGAAATGTTCTGATCCAGTTTGAGGGCGTTGATTTCGTCACCATGGATTCCTACAATGAAATCGCCCTGGATACAGATGCCAAAACAGGCTTTTATACACCCTACTGGAAGCAACTGGCTAAAACAGGGGCGGACGGAAAGGTCAATACCGAGGGGGCTACTCTCTTTGACATGCATCAGGTGATTTCCACTGAGACCAACACCGATATCGGCGGATTAAAGTCCATGTTGTTTGCAAGAGGTGATAAGCGCGCAACCTTCGCTGATCTTCAGGATGCGAAATATTATGATGAGAACATTTCCCAGTCTATCATGATGAATGTGCAGGCAGAGTTTGATCAGCTGGTACACGGAATCACAACGGGAATTAATGCCATCTTTGAAAAAGCGGCAGATACAACTACCGGCTATATGTGCGATGAAAACAATAAGCCCTACAAGATTTTTAAGGCAGCAACCACCTTGGGGAGTATCACTGATATTGAGGATGACGGGAATTTTGCAATCGGCAACATTGTCATTAACGGGGAACTGAAGCAGGCTCCTTCCATGCTTGGCTTTATCAAGCCGGACGGGAAGGTGGATCAGGAGACGGCAAATGCCCTCAAGCAGTTGTTTATGGATGAGAAGTATACGCTCAATCCCAATGTCAAGACCACAACCAATTTCGTAAATTATTATAATAATCTTGTTTCTCAGGTGGGGAACACCGGCTCCGTGCTTCGCGGAATCAGTGAAAATCAGCAGATG
Source organism: Bacillota bacterium (assembly GCA_030526045.1). Classification (GTDB taxonomy): domain Bacteria; phylum Bacillota; class Clostridia; order Lachnospirales; family Lachnospiraceae; genus Suilimivivens. The sequence goes on from JAUNDN010000036.1 coordinate 10,293, forward strand.
ACGGTGGACAATACCGCTGCTGCAAGAGAACAGATCCTTGGAGTTTCCTCCGATGAAGAGCTCAGTAATATGGTGATGTTCCAGAATGCTTATAATGCATCCAGCCGTTACATCAATGTGATCAGCGAGCTTATGGAGCATATCATCATGACACTCGGACGATAGGAAGGTGAGATCAATGCCGTCACAATTTTTTGGATTATATATTGCGGGTTCGGGGCTTCGGGCTTCCAACGCAGCACTTAACACAACAGCAAATAATATCTCCAATGCCCAGACTGGCGGCTATAGCCGACAGGTAGTAGAGCAACAGGCGAACAATGCCCTGCGCACCTTTACGACCTATGGGTGTGCCGGTGCCGGTGTTGATACCATTGCCATTGAACGGGTGCGGGATCATTTTTATGATGTAAAATACTGGAACAATGCCAGCAATTACGGAGAGTTCACTGCCAAGCAGTATTATATGAAGACCATTGAGGACTATTTCAACGATGACGGGAAAAGTGGTTTCAAGACTGTTTTTAACAATATGAGCGCAGCACTCCAGTCTATCACCACCAATTCCAGCAGTGATAATACCAAGGCACAGTTTATCGCCTCCGCAAAAGCATTAACGGATTATTTTAACAATATGTACGGCAATCTGCAGGAGCTCCAGAAGGATATTAATCTGGAAATCAAACAGACGGTTGATGAGATGAACTCCATTGCGGAAAAGCTTGCTACTTTAAATAAGCAGATCAATGTCATTGAGCTTTCCGGCTCTAAGGCAAATGAACTGAGGGACAGGAGAGAACAGCTGGTAGACAGTCTTTCCGAATATGTGGATGTGACGGTGGATGAGCTTCCTATCTATGACGCCCAGAACAGGGAGACGGGAGCAAACAGATATATTGTACGCATTGCAGGCGGGCAGCCACTGGTGGACGGTTCGGATTTTAATCAGCTGAAATATGTGGCAAGAGCCGTCGACGAAAAGATCAATCAGACGGATGCGGACGGTCTTTACAGGATTACATGGGAGAACGGAAATGAATTCAGCCTTGTGAACGCTTCCATGGGCGGGAAATTAAAGGGCTTAGTAGAAATGCGTGACGGAAACAACGGGGCAAATTTCCATGGTGACGTTGTAAATGTGGATACCGCTGCAAATACGGTACAGATCAAGGTGACCGAGGACTACCTGAAAAATATGCAGGAATGTACACTCTCGGATACCGGTGGAATGATCAATATCGCAAATACCATTTACTACTATGACAGCTGGACCTTTGATGCGGCAACAGATACCTATACCTTTAAGATGGATGATGCAAAACTTCCGAAGATCAGTACAGACAAAGTAGGAAGAGAAGCCAAGACGGAATCCGCCATCAAGTATCAGGGCATTCCCTATTACATGGCACAGATGAATACCTGGATCAGAGGCGTTGCCGAAAAGGTGAATGATCTTTTTTCAAACGGCTATAATTCCGAGAACGAGCAGGGTGTCATTCTTTTCACCGGAATTTCCGGTTCCGGCAAGGAATACACAGATAATAATAGTCTGACAGACGGTAACGGCGATTTCAGTGATGATAACGGTTACTATGAACTGACCGCAGGAAACTTTACGATCAATTCAGCACTGCTTGACAATGCATCCCTGCTTGGAACGCGAAGTGAAGAGGGCATGGGCGTTGAAGAATGCGAACAGGTAAAGAAAGTGATCGAGCTGCTTAGCAGCAAGGAAAAGTACAGCTTCCGAAACGGAAGTGCCAACCAGATGCTGGAAATGATTCTTTCCGATGTGGCACTCAATGCAAGCGATGCAAACACCTTTTACAATACCTATAACGGTCTGAAAACCAGTATTGAAAACCAGAGAAACTCCATTTCCGGAGTGGATGAGGATGAGGAAGCGGTGAATCTGGTAAAATACCAGAATTCCTATACCCTGGCATCGAAGATGATCCAGACACTGACGGAAATCTATGATCAGTTGATTTTGAATACCGGCGTGTAAAGTCAGGAGGAAATGAAGCATGAGAATGACAAATAAAATTATGCAGAACAACTCTCTGTATAATATCAACAACAATAAGATCCTTCAGGATAAGCTGAGCACTCAGATGTCCACGCAGAAGAAGATCACCCGTCCCTCCGACGATCCGGTCATTGCAATCAGGGCGCTGCGCCTTCGTACCAGTGTCTCTGAACTGACGCAGTATTACGAAAAAAATGCACCGGATGCGGAAAGCTGGCTGGAGGTTACCGAGAAGGCACTGGGAACCGTTACCAGTGTGCTGACCGATATGTCAACACAGGCAAACAAGGGAGCAAATAAGGATCTTGCAGTAGAGGATCTGGCAATTATCGTGGAACAGATAAAATCTCTGCGTGATGAGTTCTATGCAACAGGAAATGTGGATTATGCGGGAAGATATGTTTTTACGGGGTACAGAACCGACACCACCATGTCCTTTACGAAGGAAGTAGAGGAAATGGGGGAAGGATATCCCAGCTACGAGATCACGGAACAGAATACAATCGACAGCTTTGATACCATCAATTACACCGATATCGGCAATCTGGAGGGGCTTAATAAAAATAATTATACAGACCCTAAATATAATGATAATGGTATAATTGATAATAGCGTTAAAGAAAAGCAGGTTGAAAATGGCAATATTCACAGAATGAGGCTTGCCTATGATAATTTGAAGGCAGATGGAAGCTTACAAATTGAATTTAAAGATGCTGACGGGAATGATGTGACATTCCCGCTTACGGATGCTGGCGGAAATTCAGTCAACTCTCCCATTCCGAATCCGATACCAACTGCTTCTGTCAGTACAGACCCCTATTCAGAGGTGCTTAAAAATAAAGATGCAATTCTGTTTGTGCCTGAGACAGGAGAGGTACTGTTTGGAGAAAATGCTTATTCTAATTTGGAAAAGGCAATTGCATGCATTAGTGGAACGGATACAGAAATCCGCTTTACCTACACCAAGGATGAGTGGAGAAATGGAGACCTTCGCCCGGAACACTACTTTGCCTGCAAGGGTACCACAAAGGATAAGAACGGCAACGAAGTAACTGTTCCTTATAATCCGGAATATCTCACCGGTAAAAAGGAAAAGCAGGTCATTGAGTATGATGTAGGGTATAACCAGAAAATCCAGGTCAACTCCACTGCTGATGAAGTGTTTACCCACAACCTTGACCGGGATATCGATGATATGGAGAATGCCCTTGAGGAGCTGGTGAAGATTGATGCAACCAGAAAAGATATGGAAAATGTGCTGAAGGGACTTGAGGAAGGCACGGCAGAGTATAATGATGTTAAGGCAAAATACGATGCAGCAGACAAGGCATACAGCTACATTCGTGAGAATATGCACAATATTTTCGAAAAGACAATCAGCAGAACGCAGGGTTACCTTGATGATACCAACGTTGCCGTTACCGCTAACGGAACCAGAAGCCAGCGTCTTAGCCTTATCAGCAACCGTCTGATGGACCAGAGAACTACCTTCCGGACCTTGCAGTCTGAGAATGAGGATGCAGATATTGCAGAGGTTGCAGTTCAGCTGACCAGCACGGAGCTTACTTATGAGGCGGCTCTCATGGCAACAGGAAAGATCATGCAGACCTCGCTGATGAACTACATTTAGAATAAAACGCACGAAGGTGCAGATTGGAGCGGTTATGAAAATTAATACAAAAGTTTTTGGAGAAATTGAAATTGCAGATGACAAGATCATTCATTTCCCGTCCGGCATTATTGGATTTCCGGATCTGACAGACTTTGCACTGGTACATGATGAAGAAAAGGGAATCGGTGCAATCCACTGGATGCAGTCCATTCAGGAGCCTGCATTTGCCATGCCGGTTATGGACCCTCTGCTTGTACGTCCGAATTACAATCCCCAGGTAGATGATGAGCTGCTTAAGCCGATCGGAGAACTGGTTCCGGATGAACTGCTTGTTCTGGTGACGGTTACCGTTCCCGCTGATCTTACAAAGATGAGCGTGAACTTAAGAGGTCCCATTATTATCAATGCGGCAGAAAAGAAGGCATGCCAGGTGATCATTGATGGCGACGACTATGCTGTAAAGTTTCCGATCTATGACATTCTGAACGCAAAGAAAGCAGGTGAGTAAATGTTAGCTTTATCCAGAAAGAAAAATGAAGCCCTTGTCATTAATAACAACATTGAAATTACCGTACTGGAGATCAAAGGGGAACAGGTAAAGCTGGGCATCAGCGCACCGAAGGAGGTTCCGGTATATCGCAAGGAGGTCTATGTGCAGATTCAGGAGGCCAATACTGAGGCGGTCAGCACCGAAGGCCTGGAGGCACTGAAAAATTTGTTGGGTTAACAAGACTGGGAAGCTCGTGACAGAGCTTCCTTTTTTGTGGCAATGTAAATGTGTAGAAAAAAATATTTTTTCTATAAATATTTCCTAAAATCTTCCGATATATAGTAATGAAGACAGGAAAACTCTAAGTCCCGATGACGGAAAGACCGGCACGGGGGGATTCTTTTATATCACACGGAGGTGATTACGATGGCAATAGAACCATTAAGTAGTGCAATGACTTATCAGGCACAGACATCACAGCAGGCAAAGCCTGTACAGAAAACAGTTGTAGAGAACACGGAGGTTGCTACACCGGAGCAGTCAAAGGTTTATGATGCGACTACCGTCAAGGTTGCTGAGGCACAGAAGCAGGACGGTAAGAATGAACAGGATGGCAAGAACGGGCAGGATGGTACCTCTGCGAACCAGCAGGCATCTAATGAGCAGATCAAGAAAGCGGTTGAGCAGTTGAACAAGAATATGCCCAACTCAGAGGCTATTTTCGGCATTCACGATGCGACCAACAGAGTGACCATCAAGATTGTAGATAAGCAGACCAAGGAAGTAATCAAAGAGCTTCCGCCTGAGAAGACACTTGATATGATCGCAAAGGCATGGGAGCTTGCAGGGCTTCTCGTTGATGAGAGGCGTTAGGAGGTAACATATGGCAATGCGTGTAACCGGAATGATGTCCGGACTCGATACAGAGACGATCATCCAGGAACTTGTGGCAGTAAGACGCACCAAAGTGGATGATCTGAAGAAGGAACAGACCAAGCTGGAATGGAAGCAGGATGCTTGGAAGGAATTAAACAGCAAGATTAAGAAGCTATATACAGGAACCTTAAGTGATCTTCGCTATCAGTCTTCTTATATGAAGAAGGCAACCAAGACCTCCAATGATAATCTGGTGAGTGTTACGGCGAAGGATAACGCCATGGACAGCGTGCAGTCATTGGAAATTAAGAAGCTTGCCAAGGCAGGTTATCTTACCGGTGACGTGATCACAGATAAGGATGGCAAAAAAGTAACATCCGGCAGCAAGCTTGTGGATAAGCTTGGTATTGAAGCTGGAAGCAAGTTTGAGATCACCAGCGGCGGTAAGACGGTTGATATTACCGTTGATGAGGGCATGACGATCAGCAGTCTGGTAAGTAAGCTTCAGTCTGCAGGTGTAAATGCAAACTTTGATGCAACAAACCAGAGACTTTTCATCGGTGCAAATGGCACCGGCGAGGCGAATGATTTTACCATAACCGCTACGAATGACGGCGGTACCAAAGCACTCGATAAACTGGGAATCCTGGTTTATGATAAAGATGTGAAGGCGGCTTATCAGAAGTATGCCGATATGGACGCCGATGCGGATCTGAAGAAACAGGCGATTGAGGCAAGAACAGCAGAGCTGCTTAAAAGCTATGCGGCTGAGAAGAAACAGCTGGAAAGTGACCTTAAGAGCTTAAAGGATAAGAAACAGCCGGAATTGATTGAAGCCTTTCAGAAAGAATACGGCAGTGATGACTTCGACATTACGGATGATACCGCAAGAGCAACAAGACAGACAGAGCTGAAGGACAAGGTTACCGAGCTTGAGGGAAAGCTGGCGGTTGAGGGCATAACAGACGAAGAGAAGGCAACCCTGACAGCAGACCTAAATAAAGCAAAGGGCGAGCTTTCTTATCTGGATGGCTATGATGCAAATCAGAAAGCAATTGCAGAAAAAGAAGCACGAATTGCTGAACTGGATGCAGGATATCTGAATGCAGACGGCACCGCAGGGGACAAGATCAAAGACGAAGCCACTGCGTACATTGAAGAAAAGATCAACAAAGCGAATGATATGCTTGCTGCTTTTGAGGCGGGAACGTTGAAAGGAAGCAAGGCATTTAAGATCGACGGTGAGGATGCGGAAATCACCTTAAACGGTGCCCCCTTCACTTCGAGCAGCAATACCTTTGAGGTAAACGGACTTACCATTACCTGTAAGGGAGAGACCAACGGTGAAGTGATCTCTCTGACAACAGAAAATGACGTCAGCGGCATTTATGACATGGTTAAGAATTTCATCAAGGAATACAGCAGCCTGATCAATGAGATGGATAAGCTCTATAATGCAGACTCTGCGAAGGGCTACGAGCCGCTTACCGATGAAGAAAAGGATGCCATGAGTGAAAAAGAGGTTGAGAAGTGGGAGGAGAAGATTAAGGATTCCCTGCTTCGCCGGGATTCTACACTCAGTACGGTTTCCAGTGCCATGAAGGAAATCATGGCCTCCAGCTTTACCGTGGGTGGCAAGAGCATGAGCCTTGCTGATTTCGGAATAGAGACCCTTGGGTACTTCAATGCCGCAGACAATGAGAAGAATGCCTATCATATCAACGGTGATGAGGACGAGGAAACCCTCAAGACCAAGGACAATACGCTGAAGGAAATGATCACCAAGGATCCGAATACAGTGGTTGATTTCTTCACCCAGCTATCAAAGAGCCTTTACGGCAAACTGGATAAGCTGATGGCGAGAAGTGATTACAGTAGCCTTAACAGCGTGTATGATGATAAAAAGATGAAAGAGGACTATGACGATTATACCTCCAAGATTAAGACGGCAGAACAGAAGCTGACTGATTATGAGGATAAATGGTATAAGAAGTTCTCTGCAATGGAAACTGCTCTCGCCAAGATGCAGTCCAACGCAAGTGCAATTACAGGTTTATTAGGAGGATCATAATATGGCCTTGCCAAATGCTTATGCACAATACAAAAACAGCAAAGTTCTCACAGCATCACCGGCAGAGCTGACACTTATGCTCTATGAAGGTGCCATCAAATTCTGTAACATTGCAATTGTGGCAGTGGAGCAGAAGGATATAGAGAAGGCACATATCAATATTCAGAAAACCCAGAGAATTATCGAGCATTTCAGACTGACACTTGATATGAAGTATCCTGTGGCTCAGGATTTTGACCGGGTTTACGAATATCTGGGAAGAAGACTGGTGCAGGCAAACATTAAGAAGGATAAGGAGATTTTAGAGGAAGTCCTGGAACATCTGCATTCCATGAGAGACACCTGGAAGGAAGTAATGCGCATCAACAGGGAGAAGGGAGTCGTATGCTAGGGACTTATCTGAATATTCTGAAGGAAAGCCTGGAGAAGAAAATTGAAGCATTAAAGAGCATTGAAGAAATTGGCAATGCACAGTCAGAGCTCCTTAAGAAGGAAAGCCTGGACATGGAAGCCTTCGACAGAACCGTAGACGAGAAGGATACCTATATTAATGAGCTGAATAAGCTGGATGAAGGCTTTGAAACTCTGTACGACAAGATTAAAGAAGAACTGCTTGAGCAGAAGGCACAGTATGCCGGTCAGATCAAGCACTTACAGGAACTCATAGGCGAGATTACAGACAAGAGTGTGGCGATTCAGGCACAGGAAAGCCGTAACAAGGCACTTGTGGAGAAGCACTTTACCAGGGAGCGCCAGGAACTTGGAAAATCAAGAATTTCCTCCAAGGCAGCCTACGGCTATTATAAGAACATGAATAAAAGTACCGTTGTTGATTCACACTTTATGGATCAAAAAAAATAAGGTTAAGCATACCGACGACTCTTCGGAGGCAGGTATGCTTTTCTTTTACCACCTGATAACCCTGTGTGGCAATCTCCATACGGATGTCCTCATGTGCCAGATAAAAGGCAATCTTTTCTTTCAATTCTGCAATATTTTCGTAGCAATCCAGATGCGTCCCAATCTGCATATATTCCGGTATCTCCTCCTGATAATTAGACAGCAGAAAACCACGGCAGCCCAGCACATCCCATACGCGCTGGGAAAGTCCGGTCTGAATGGACCGAATGGTAATATTCAAATTGATCTTGCTGCGGTAGAAGATCTGCGGCATCTCCTGATGGGTGGAAACACCGCCATGACAGTGAACCCCCTTTATGCCGGAAACATCACTTCTGGTGAAAAGGTCCACCTGAAAGCTTTCGGCAAGTGCATTCAAGGTGCGCATGCGCTCTAGTGCAGAAGCCTGCATTCCAAGAAAATAGTTGGCGGCAACATAGGCGTCAGTGTCTGCGAAAGCATCCGGAAGGGTGTGAAATTCGGCAGAAGCCTTCAACGCGTGAATCAGCTCCGGCGTCAGCGTCTCCTCAATCAGACCTAAGCCGGGAAGTTTGAGCTGCGCTTCCATCAATCCGTCCCCAAAACCACGGTCGAAGTCAGACAGTGAAAGACGCTGATAGGGAGATTTCTCACTGTAGAGGGAGCCGATGAAGGAAACATCATAAAGCCACTCTGATGCAGGAGCAGCATCCAGACAGGCATCCCACCGATCCACATTGGTGCCCAGTGGCAGGTAAAAAATGCAGGACGGATTTTCATCCTTAAACTGCAGATACTGATGATAGTCAAATAGAAAGATCCGGTTGCAGCTGTTGCGGATGGAGGCGGAAAACAGCTCCAGCACCGGGCAGTCTACACTCAGACAGGCATAAATCACATTCAGCCGCTGACAGACCTCTGAAATATAAGGGAAATAGTTGATGCTGAACACAAGAGGAACCTGGTGCGTCAGAATCTGCTCTGCAAGAAGCTGAATGCGCACATCCGGCGCAATGGATTTCTGGCGGATTTCCGTATCCTCCTCGAATACAGTGATATTTAAGGCTTTGAAAGCTTCAATGATGTCCGGCTCACAGATACTGCCGTAGCGGTAAAATAATAGTTTCATAGGGACGCCTCCTCGCTTTTTCTATTATAGCATATAGAGAGTAAAAACGTGTACGCGACTATAAGTTTAAGTAGAATTTTTCCGATATATAAAGTAATGGCAAGTTGAAAGAAACGCTCTGCAGGGAAGCGGCGGGATTCCAAGGAGAAAAATGGTAGTACAACATAATCTGGCAGCAATGAATGCCAACAGAATGTTTTTGAATAATGACAGAAAAAAGGCGAAGGTAACAGAGAAGCTGTCGTCAGGCTACCGAATCAATCGTGCGGCAGATGACGCCGCAGGACTTGCCATTTCCGAGAAGATGCGACGCCAGATCAGAGGACTTACCCAGGCATCAAAGAATGCGCAGGATGGCATTTCCATGGTACAGATTGCCGACGGCGCAATGGCAGAAGTGCATGAGATGCTTCACAGAGGAACGGAACTCAGCATTAAGGCAGCAAATGGGACACTGACGGATGAAGACCGCTCCTATATCCAGAGAGAAATTGAACAGCTGAAAAGTGAAATCGACGGCATCGCAGAGAGAACCAATTTCAACGAAATACAGGTGCTGAAGGGTAAGGATTTCCCGATTGAGGAGGGAACGTCGAATGTAATCATCTCCGGAGGAATGCCTTCCTGGGTGACCTTAGGTTCTACCTCCAATATGAGTGAGGAATATATAACAAAAGAAAAGTATAGAGCGGATGGATCAGCCACTGAGGACGAGGTTGAAATTAAGCATGAGGCAGCCACCATCGATTTCAGTGATTTTGACGGATCACAGGCCAAAATCAATGAACTGGTGGGGAATGGGTTTTACACCACCTGCTGTACCTGCACAAACCATTACAGCATTAAGTTCACTGCCGAATCAACGAGCAATATGGAGGTAAGCGGTCAACACTATATTTATAACATCGGAATTGCCGGTGTTAGCGATGCCGGGGAATTGATGAATCGCATTATTCAAGGAACAGATAGCGGCAACCCCAGAAGGCATTACACGAAGCTGGCTGCGGATAGTACCAACAACAAGCTGATTATCTATGATGATCGCTCTAAAGAAGCAAATCCCAAAGCAGGAACTACCGGAACCTGGGTTGGTTGGAATTATCCAAGCTTTAACATAACAGCCCACGGAGAATATGGCAAATTTGGTCCTGGAGCTGCCTATTCAGTAGATGATGCCGGGAAACTGCGAAATCCAACTACGATTGCACTGCAGATAGGCGCTGAGGCAGGACAACATCTGGGAGTTGAGCTGCCGTCCATATCCTGCAAAACACTGGGGATTTCCGGGATAGATGTAAGTACGATAAGCGGAGCTGATGCCGGAATCACTGCTTTTAAAAAGGCAGTGGCATATGTCAGCGGTGAGAGAAGCCGGATGGGGGCTTACCAGAATCGTCTGGAACACACCATTAAGAATCTTGACAATGTGGTTGAAAATACGCAGGCAGCCGAGTCTGCAATCCGGGATGCCGATATGGCAAAGCTTATGGTAGAATATTCTAACAGCAATATTATCGCGCAGGCAGGACAGGCGATGATGGCACAGGCAAACCAGAGTAATCAGGGTGTGCTGCAGTTGCTTGGGTAGAAGTCGGATAAGCGATATCCGAATAATAGATAAACTGTAAAATTTTATCAAAGACCCTAAAGTATTTCCGTAATCGCCCGATATATATAGCAAATGAAAGAACAATATGTTCTGGAAAAAGGAAGCAAAAAAGTTTTGAAAAACTCTAAAGTATTTGGAGAATTCTCCGATATACTTAACAAGTAAAGCAAAACAAATTGCTTACCAAAAGGAAACAAGCAGCCAAGTGTTCGGATGCGTACGAATTCGAAAGGGAGGCTGCACAAAAAGTATCAAACGTACGCATGGAAGCGACGTTAATTTCAAGGAGGAAAAAATATGGTAGTACAACACAATCTTACAGCAATGAACTCTAACAGAAACTTAGGACTGACAACAGCTACACAGGCTAAGTCAACAGAGAAGTTATCTTCCGGTTACAAGATCAACCGTGCAGCAGATGACGCAGCTGGTCTTTCTATTTCCGAGAAGATGAGAAGACAGATCAGAGGTCTTACACAGGCATCCGCTAACGCAGAAGATGGTATCTCTTGTGTACAGACAGCTGAAGGTGCTCTGAACGAAGTTCATGATATGTTACAGCGTATCAACGAACTGGCAGTAAAGGGTGAGAACGGAACATTGACATCAGTTGACCGTTCTTACATCCAGGCAGAAGTTAAGCAGCTGATGAGTGAAATCGACCGTGTACAGTCCACAACAACCTTCAATGAGCAGAACCTGCTCGATGGATCATTCCAGAACAAGGGTCTTCAGGTTGGTGCAGAATCTGGTCAGCATATTGCAATTACAATTGCAAATATGTCTACAAATGAATTGATGGCATCTGCAGTAGCAAAAACTACTGAGTTTAGAACACAACATGTGGATGCAGACAACGATACTGTTACATACGAAGAAGGCGACAAGCAACAGTTAAATACTGAAATGCTGAAACGTTTCTATGAATTCAAAACTGGCAATGATAATGTTAAGGGCGATTATACTACTAATACAACCAAGTATCCTAATGGTGTGACTAATCATACGGCACAGAATGATGATGATAAAGCTCCTACAGCAGCAGATTTTGCGGCATTGAATGCATTTGCCAAGAGCGCACTCCAGGATGTATCTGAACAGAGATCTACTCTTGGTGCAGTTCAGAATCGTCTTGAGCACACGATCAACAACTTGGATAACGTAGTAGAGAACACCACAAGTGCTGAATCTGCTATCCGTGATACAGATATGGCATCTGAGATGGTTAAGTACTCTAACAACAATATCCTTACTCAGGCAGGTCAGGCAATGCTTGCACAGGCTAACCAGAGCAACCAGGGTGTATTATCCTTACTTGGCTAATAATGTAAGAGTAATAATCATTGCAAATGAAACTACCAAAAGGAGATCGGATTTTCCGGTCTCCTTTTTCACTTCGCTTGAATGTGTGCCTTTTTTGTTAGAATAAGATATAAATTGGGAAATAAGGATTAAAGGAAACGTAATTGCATTAAAAATAATTTATAAAACCACTTGTACTTGACAGAGCAAGATGCTATACTCAATTCAAAGCATATTTTCATATTGGGCGTGGTCATAAGGGACTGCACGCTTCTCATAAGTCAAAGTATATCTATTTCAATTATCACGGAAATTCATGCTTTTAAAATCCAAACATTTTAGAGAGCAGGAGCCGTGATGTCATAGGTTCCTGTATACAGAAGGAGGAAGCTATGGCAGGAAACAGAGAATACAAAAGTGATGTATTCAGCATGCTGATGGAGGATCCGGCGAATGCGCTGGAGCTCTATAATGCAGTGAACGGATCTGACTATTCAGATCCTGAGATGGTGGAGATGTGCAGACTGGATGGAGGAATCTCCCTTTCAGTACGCAATGATGCCGCCTTTGTTCTGGACATGAGGCTGAGCCTTTATGAGCACCAGTCTACGGTGTGTCCCAATTTACCGCTTCGGAATCTTTTCTATCTGACCCACATTCTGGGAAAGCGGGTAATGAACCGGGCAATATTCGGGAACGCCCTTGTGAAGATTCCCACACCGAAATTTGCAGTCTTTTACAATGGTAAGCAGGAGCAGCCCGAACAGTATGAATTAAGGCTGTCAGAGGCATATGAGAGACAGGATGGAGAACCGGAGCTGGAACTGAAATGTACGGTATACAATATCAATAGGGGAAGAAACAAGCTTCTGATGGCAAAATGTTCTTTTCTTCGGGAATACATGATCTTTGTGGATTATGTGCGGCTGTACATGAAGGAGGATGACATGACAGATCTGGAGCAGGCGATTAACCGGGCAATTGACCGGTGCATAGAGGAGAATGTGCTGAAGGATTTCCTGACAGAGCGCAGATCGGAGGTAGTAAAAGTGATGACACTGGATTATACATTTGAACGACGTCTTTTACTTGAAAGAGAGGAAGCGGCATCAGACGGTCATGCTTTGGGATTGGAGCAGGGACGCACGGAAGGTCTGACACAGGGACGCACGGAGGGAGAACTGGTGAAACTGATTCAGCTGACTCACAAAAAATATAAGAAAAAGCTTACAGCTGAAGAGACAGCCGACATGCTTGAGGAGGACGCTGAGACGATCAGGAAGATATATAGGGCGATTGAAGCAGCCGGTTCGGAGGATGCGGATAAGATTTATAGGCAGTATATTAATGAAAATTAGAATTAATTGATTTTTGATAATAAGTCCATGCATGCGTGGGCTTATTGCATATTCATTCTGTTTTGAAATCCTTGCTTTTTACCCAATTTATTTTTTTTATAAAGCAGGGATCGGACAGAGCCTTTCACAGAATGACCGGATATATTTATATTCTCTGCCGCACGAAAGGAGAAAGAAAAATGTATGAAGAATTGCGACTGAACATTGTAGCGGAGGAGCCGGTGGTTTACCACACCTATAAGGACAGGTTGTTCCTTTTTTGTGGCGCAGGTGCGGAAGAACCTTGAAACCATGAAACTGGAAAAGGCGGTGGAGGAGGCAATAGATAATTGTATTGAAAACAATGTTCTGAAGGATTTTTTCTTAGAACAGAAAGCGGAGGTAATGGCAATGTCGATTTATGAGTATAATGAAGAATATGTAAAGAAATCGTTATATGAAGAGGGATTGGAAGAAGGGGAAAAGGTTGGCGTGCTGAAAACGCTGGCCAAGAGCGTGGAAGCAGCTATGAGAAATTTTCATATCAGCCTGAAGGAAGCCTGCGAAGGTTTGGGGACAACCGTAGAAGAATATGAGAAGGCGAAAAATATTATATCATGAAAAGGATCAACAGCCTTGATAACGTAGCAAATGAAATTATTGATAAGGGTTATGTGAAAATATGAAGATACAATACTTAAATGGTGGCTTGGCAAACCAGGTCTTTCAATACGTTTTTGTCCGGTATGCGGAAATAAATCATCCGGGAGAGGAACCATGGTTTTTTGATGATTCTTTTTTCTTTTTGAATGAAGTTCATAATGGATTTGAACTGGAAAAGGTTTTTGGGCTGAAACTTAATCTGCTCAGTAGAAGTCTTGATGAGGATGTGTGGCAGGAACTGCTTACAAATAAGAGGAGAGGAATCAGTATTCCGCAGTCATTTAAGGATCTGGGTTTCTCCATGATGATGATTACGGAGTTCGATAATTACAAGGAGCACAATCCGTTCGACGGGGAAGTATATCATATCCCAGGGAATGTTTTCCTGCCTGAGATCACAAACATCAATTCCGATTATATATATTATCACGGATATTGGCTTCACAGGGGATGGTTTGACGCCTGCCGGGAAGTGATTGAGAAGGAACTTACTTTTCCTGAAATTACCGATCAGAGAAACAGGCTTTATATGGATCAAATATTGCAGACAGAATCTGTAGCTGTACATGTGCGAAGAGGCGATTACGTTAAAATCGGATGGACTTCACAAAATGAATTCTACAATAAGGCAATCAAAGATATTTTGGTAGATTATCCAAATGTTGAACTTTTTGTGTTTTCAGATGACATTGAGTGGTGCAGGGAAAATGAAGAGGCGCTTGGCTTTTCAAGGGCCAAGAATGTTGTGTATGTTGAAGGAAATACAGAAGGGAAAAACTACATAGATCTTCAGCTGATGAGCTTATGTAAGCTTATGGTAATCGGAAAGAGTGCATTTTCATATCTTGCGATGCTGCTTAATGACAGAGTAGAGAGGTGTATAGTAGATCAATAAATAGAGGTGTCATTTTATTATTTCAGACATAATCTGAAAATAAGAAAAACACAATTGCGTTAAAAATAATTTAAAAAACCACTTGCGCTTAACAGGGCAAGATGCTATACTCAATTCAAAGCATATTTTCATATTGGGCGTGGTCATAAGG
>JAUNDN010000004.1 GCA_030526045.1 Bacillota bacterium
TTCAGCATCTGCATTGCCTTGTCCTTATTCTGGAACTGGGAACGCTCATTCTGACACTGTACCACGATTCCCGTGGGAATATGAGTGATTCTGATTGCCGAGGAGGTCTTGTTAATGTGCTGTCCGCCTGCACCGCTGCTTCGGTAGGTATCAATCCTCAGATCATCATCATTGATCTCTACATCCACATCTTCCTCAATATCCGGCATAACATCAAGGGATACGAAGGAGGTCTGGCGCTTACCCTGTGCATTGAAAGGTGAAATACGCACCAGTCTGTGCACACCCTTTTCGGATTTCAAATATCCGTATGCGTTGGTACCGTTCACCTGGAAGGTAACTGACTTGATTCCCGCTTCATCGCCATCCAGATAATCCAGCACTTCTACCGAAAAGCCCTTTTTCTCTGCCCATCTGGTATACATGCGGTACAGCATGGAACACCAATCGCAGCTTTCCGTACCGCCTGCACCTGCATTCAGTTTCAGAATGGCATTGTCTGCATCATACTCTTCGGAAAGAAGGGTATTCATACGGATTTCCTCGTAAGTTGCAATGAATTCATCCAATTCCATCCTGATATCAGCCGCCAACTGGGCATCCTCTTCCTCATAGCCCATCTCGATCAGTGTTTCAATATCCTCATATTGATGTTCAAGACCTTCGATTGTCTCTACGATATCCTTTAAATTCTTAAGTTCTTTCATTTTCTGGTTGGAAATGTCCGGATTATCCCAAAACCCGGGAGCCTCCATTTCCATTTCCAACTCTTCAATCTTCTTTGACTTAGCTGCTAAGTCAAAGTGAATCCCTCACTTCCGCTAAAGGGCTCTTGTAAGTCTGGAGTTCATATTTCATCTGATCTAATTCAACCACCTTGCGTCACCTCTTTCTTTTATTTTCTTCCGCAGCACTGCTTATATTTCTTGCCACTGCCGCAGGGACAGGGATCATTCGGATAAATCTTTGCTGCTTCTCTCTTAACAGGTCCCCTGGAAACGGAATCATCCTTGTTGGTTCCTGTCACCTTTGCCACCTGCTCTCTTTCCACCTTCTGCTCTACTCTTACGTGGAACAGCAGTCTGACCGTCTCCTCGCGGATATTCTGTGTCATTTCATCAAACATATCATAGCCGCTCATCTTATATTCCACAAGAGGATCTCTCTGCCCATAAGCCTGAAGGCCAACGCCCTGACGAAGCTGATCCATATCATCAATATGGTCCATCCACTTTCTGTCAATGACCTTAAGAAGAATAACTCTTTCCAGTTCACGGATTGCCTCCGGCTCCGGGAATTCTGCTTCCTTTGCCTCATAAAGCTTAACAGCCTCTTCCTTCAGCTGCTGCTTTAAGGCATTCTTTTTGGGTTTATTGATGCGTCCTCTGTTGATTGGCTTAAGCGGAATGGTGGGAAGCAACAGTGTATTCAGTTCCTCCAGATTCCACTCATTGAAATCAGTGTCATCGCCGATAACAATATCAACGGCATTTTCCGTAATATCCGTAATCATCTTGTAGATAACATCTCGCATACTCTCTCCGTTCAGTACACGCAGTCTTTCTTCATAGATGATTTCTCTTTGTTCATTCATCACCTGATCGTATTCAAGCAGGTTCTTTCTGATACCAAAGTTGTTGTTTTCAATCTTCTTCTGTGCAGATTCAATGGCATTGGTCAGTGCCTTATGCTCAATTTCCTGTCCCTCCGGAATTCCAAGGGCATTAAACATGTTGATCAGACGCTCGGATCCGAACAGTCTCATCAGATCATCCTCAAGAGAAATGTAAAACTTGGATTCGCCGGGATCTCCCTGACGACCGGAACGACCACGGAGCTGATTGTCAATACGTCTGGATTCATGACGCTCCGTACCGATGATCTTAAGACCGCCTGCTTCCCTTGCAGCATCATCCAGCTTAATATCGGTACCACGTCCCGCCATGTTGGTAGCAATGGTAACTGCGCCGTGTACACCGGCATCTGCTACGATCTCTGCCTCCAGCTCATGGAACTTTGCATTCAGCACCTTGTGCTGGATTCCCCGCTTGGTCAACATTTTGCTTAATTCTTCCGATGCATCAATGGTAATCGTACCTACCAGAACCGGCTGTCCCTTTTCATGTGCTTCCTTTACCGCGTCAACAATCGCGTTCAGCTTTTCTTTCCTGGTCTTGTATACCGCATCCTGCAGGTCCTTTCTTGCAACCGGCTTATTGGTCGGTATCTCTATAACATCCATTCCGTAAATATCGCGGAATTCCTTTTCTTCTGTAAGCGCTGTACCTGTCATACCGGATTTCTTTTCAAATTTATTAAAGAAATTCTGAAAGGTGATGGTTGCAAGCGTCTTGCTTTCTCTCTTGACCTTAACATGTTCCTTGGCTTCAATTGCCTGATGAAGTCCGTCGGAATAACGACGTCCCGGCATAATACGCCCGGTAAACTCATCTACGATCAAAACCTGGTCATCCTTAACCACATAATCCTGGTCACGGAACATCAGGTTATTTGCGCGTAGCGCAAGGATAATGTTGTGCTGTATTTCAATGTTCTCCGGATCAGCAAGGTTCTCGATCTGGAAGAACTTTTCCACCTTCTCTACACCCTGTGCGGTAAGGTTGACCACCTTATCCTTCTCATTGACGATAAAGTCTCCGGTCTCCTCTCTTTCCACACCCATGATGGCATCCATCTTGGAAAGATCCTCCATGTCCTCGCCACGCTTCATCTGCTTTGCAAGGATGTCGCAGACCTCATAGAGCTTGGTTGACTTGCCGCTTTGGCCGGAAATAATAAGCGGGGTACGCGCTTCATCGATCAGAACCGAGTCCACCTCGTCGATAATAGCATAATGCAAATTTCTAAGTACCAGCTGTGCCTTATAGATGACCATATTATCACGAAGATAATCAAAGCCCAGCTCGTTGTTTGTCACATAAGTAATATCACAGTTATAAGCTTCCCGGCGTTCCTCCGGCTTCATGTCGTTCAACACAACACCTACCGTAAGTCCCAGAAACTCATGAACCTGTCCCATCCACTCAGCATCACGCTTTGCCAGATAATCGTTAACCGTTACGACATGTACACCTTTACCTTCCAGAGCATTTAAGTATGCCGGCAGAAGACAGGTCTGCGTTTTTCCTTCACCGGTTCTCATTTCAGCAATACGCCCCTGATGGAGAATAATACCACCGATCAGCTGAACCCGGTAATGCTCTGTGTGTAGTACTCTTCTTGCAGCTTCCCTCACTACGGCAAAGGCCTCCGGAAGAAGGTCATCCAATGTCTCTCCCTCTGCCAGACGTTTCTTGAATTCTTCTGTCTTTCCTGAAAGCTCTGAATCCGATAATTCCAGCATGGAGGGTCTTAAGTCCTCGATTGCCTGTACGATTCCTTCTATGCGCTTTAGTTCTCTTTCGCTATGTGTTCCAAATACTTTTTGGATCAGATTCATCTCTATACCTCTCTAACCAAACAAAAAACTGCAAATCTTATTGTATCAGATTTGCAGCTTTTATTCAACTATTCAAATATTATCATTCTATAAACTAAATCTCATTTCCGGGAAATTGGGGGACATTTGCAAGCCCTTTCATAATCTCCTCATCTGTGGGAATGTAATCTGACATTTCCCCATTATTGAAGCGCTCATAAGCCACCATATCAAAATATCCTGTTCCGGTAAGACCAAAGAGAATTGTCTTTTCCTCTCCTGTCTCCTTGCACTTAAGAGCTTCGTCAATGGCAACTCTGATTGCGTGGGAGCTTTCCGGTGCAGGAAGAATCCCTTCCACTCTTGCGAATTGTTCTGCTGCCGCAAATACTGCAGTCTGCTCTACGCTGGTTGCTTCCATCAGCCCGTCATGATACAGCTGGGAAAGAATGGAACTCATGCCGTGATAGCGAAGGCCTCCTGCATGATTGGGAGCTGGAATAAATCCGCTTCCTAAGGTGTACATCTTTGCAAGCGGACAGACCTTTCCGGTATCACAGAAGTCATAGACATATTTACCTCTTGTAAAGCTCGGACAAGATGCAGGCTCTACGGCGATGAATCTGTAATCAGCTTCTCCCCTTAACTTTTCGCCCATGAACGGGGAAATCAAGCCGCCAAGATTGGAACCGCCTCCGGCACAGCCGATGATGATATCCGGCTTAATACCGTATTTATCCATTGCAGCCTTTGCCTCCAAACCGATTACCGACTGGTGAAGCAGTACCTGATTCAAGACAGAACCAAGAACATACCGATACCCCTCCTGGGTCACAGCTGCTTCCACAGCTTCCGAGATGGCACATCCAAGGCTTCCCGTAGTTCCGGGGAACTCCTCCAGAATCTTGCGTCCCACCTGTGTCGTATTAGAAGGAGATGGGGTCACATTTGCCCCGTATGTTCTCATAACCTCTCTTCGGAAGGGCTTCTGCTCATAAGAGCACTTCACCATGTATACTTGACAATCCAGGTCAAGGTATGCACATGCCATGGAGAGTGCCGTTCCCCACTGTCCTGCTCCGGTTTCTGTGGTCACACCCTTAAGCCCCTGCTTCTTTGCATAATAAGCCTGTGCAATTGCAGAGTTCAGCTTGTGGCTTCCGCTGGTGTTATTTCCTTCAAATTTATAATAAATCTTTGCCGGTGTTTTCAGCTTTTCTTCCAGACAGTATGCACGTACCAGCGGTGAAGGTCTGTACATCTTATAGAAGCTTCTGATCTCCTCCGGAATTTCAATGTAGGCTGTTGTGTCATCAAGCTCCTGCCTGCAAAGCTCATCACAGAAGATTCCCTTTAATTCATCAAAGGTGACAGGCTTTAAGGTCCCCGGGTTTAAAAGTGGTGCCGGCTTGGTCTTCATATCCGCCCGCACATTGTACCAACTCTTTGGCATCTCATTTTCTTCCAGATAGATCTTGTAAGGGATTTTCTTTGTTTCACTCATGTTGCTCCTCCATTCTGCGCCATGCGCTGTTAAAATAGGTTTGATGGTACGGATTGAGAGGTGCCAATTGCGTTGATTTCCGCATCAGACTCGCAGCAAAGCTGCTCGTTGTTGCGGTATTCGCCGGATGGGCGTGTACATGCACAAAAAACTCCTGTCCCAATCCAATGCTGGGACAAGAGTAAAATCTCCTGCGGTGCCACCCGGCTTGATGCTTATCTGCATCCGCTCATCGCATACTATCATATGCTGAATTTGGTAACGAAGTGTCCTCTCCGTCTCGTCTACTTGCGACCGGCTTTCGACTCGCCCTCAGAAGTCCATTCCACTAAGCTGTCTACACCGCTTCCCACCAACTGCGGCTCTCTGTGGTAAACCTGACCTAATGTACTCACTCTTCTTCAATGGTTTATGTCCTCATTTATAGCATAGGACACTGTTTATGTCAAGTATCTTTTCAAAATTACCAGATTACTTATTCATCCGGTTTTGTTGCTTTTTCATCCAATCAGTGTTATTATTTTAACGATGTGATTTTTTAAAATTATTTAAATAATAAATTTTTATGAGGTAAAAGGGTTGCGAAATATTTCAACCTATTACAATGCCGCCAAAGCGGCAGAAAGAGAGGAAAAAATGAGTAAAACATTCTCCGATTTAATTGCCAAGGTAAACGAATGCGGCACCAAAAAGGTTGCTGTTGCCGTAGCGCAGGACTCCGCAGTTCTAGAAGCAGTCAAGGCAGCAAAGGAAAAAGGAATTGCCGATGCTATTTTGGTCGGCGATGAAAAAAAGATCAGAGAGATCGCAGATTCTCTCAAGATTGATCTGAGCGATTTTGAGATCATCAATGTAGAGGACGTTACGGAAGCAGCTCTCACCGCTGTCAAGCTGGTACATGATGGTAAAGCGGACATGTATATGAAGGGTCTCATTGATACAAAGGGATTCCTAAAGAGCGTGCTTGATAAGGAGGTTGGTCTTCGTACCGGAAAGCCTTTGTCCCATGTTTGCGTATTTGATGTTGAAGGAATTGATCACCTTCTTTTCCTTACCGATGTTGCTTTCATCCCTTACCCTACTCTGGAGGATAAGGTCAATATCATTCAAAATACCCTTGAAATCACAAAGGCCTGCGGAATTGAAAATCCTAAGGTTGCTCCTCTTGCCGCCGTTGAGGTGGTAAATCCCAAAATGCCTGTTACCGTAGAAGCCGCTGAACTCACACAGATGAACAAGGACGGAAAGATTACCGGATGTATCGTTGACGGTCCTCTCTCCTTAGATCTTGCTATTGATCCTGAAGCTGCAAAACATAAGGGTGCAACAGACAGAGCTATTCAGGGAGATGCAGATATCCTTCTCTTCCCGGACATCCATGCCGGAAATCTTGTTTACAAGGCAATGGTACATACCGCTAAGGTTGTAAACGGTAATATCCTTACGGGAACCAAGGCTCCTGTCATCCTGACCTCCCGTTCTGATTCAATGGAAGTTAAGGTAAATTCTCTTGCACTTGGCGCTGTTGTAGCCGAGGCTATGAAAAATAATTAATTCATATTTGGAGGTAAGCAAATGGCTATTAAAAGTTTAATTATCAATCCCGGTTCCACTTCCACTAAGATTGGCGTATTTGAAGATGAAACCCTTTTGTTTGAAGAAACACTTCGCCATTCTACTGAGGAGATTGCTCAATATGCAAGTATTGTAGATCAGAAAGATTTCCGCAAGCAGATTATTCTCGATTTACTGAATGAAAAGAATTTTGACATCAAATCCCTTCAGGTTGTTGTGGGACGCGGTGGCATGTTGAAGCCGATCCCCGGCGGTACCTATGCTGTCAGTGATGCACTTTTGGAGGATTTGAAAATCGGCAAGCAGGGTCAGCATGCTTCCAACCTAGGTGGTATCCTTGCAAGAGAAATCGGCGATTCCATCGGTGTTCCCTCCTATATCGTAGATCCTGTTGTGGTTGATGAGCTGATGCCCATCTCCAGATACTCAGGCGTTCCCGAGCTTCCCCGCACCAGCGTATTCCATGCACTGAATCAGAAGGCTGTTGCAAAACGTTACGCAAAGGAGCAGGGAAAAGCATATGATTCCTTAAATCTGGTTGTTGTACATATGGGAGGCGGTGTTTCTGTCGGTGCTCATGAAAAGGGTCGCGTTATTGATGTATTCAATGCTCTAGATGGCGACGGTGCTTTTTCTCCTGAAAGAGCCGGTGCGGTTCCCTCAGGCGCACTGATTAAAATGTGCTTCTCCGGACAGTATACCGAAAAAGAAGTTTACAAGAAGATTGTCGGAAACGGCGGTTTTAATGCTTACGTGGGAACCAATGATATGCGCGATGTAGAAAAGATGGTTCAAAACGGGGACAAAAAAGCAGAAGAAGTACGAGAAGCATTTATCATGCAGGTTGCTAAAAATATCGGCTCCATGGCATGCGTTTTGAAAGGCAAGGTTGATCAAATCATCATTACCGGCGGTATTGCATACGACAAGGTTGTAGTGGCAGGCCTTACCGAAAGAGCCGGATTCATTGCTCCCATTACCGTATATCCCGGGGAGGATGAACTTCTTGCTCTTGCGCAGGGTGCTCTGCGCGTGATGAACGGCGAAGAAAAGGCTATGGAGTATTAATCAATCGCTTACGCATTAAATTAAGCCCGCATTTCATTGATACAATGAAATGCGAGCTTCTTTTATGGTCGCTTGTTATCCCTATATATCAGTGTTTGGGATTGAAAGCACCAAGCAGCACATGCATTCTGTCTACCTCTTTTTCATTATATGGGGCCTGCGGTTCATCTGACCAGAGACAGAACATGCTGCCAACAGGCTTTCTTTTCTTCATGGACGATGCAACCGGACTTTCTTCGTTTTTCATAGCATCCAGAGAAGTCTGATAGGTGAAAACGGAATTTTCGTTCTCCTTTGTTGTTCTTCCAAGCACATAATACCAGTTACAGTTCGTGTCAAGTATCTGATGCCCTTGTTCTTCCAAAAAAGAAACCGGTGCAAGATCATAGGCATCCCAACCGGGACTCCAATAGGAAACTATAATATCTTTATCCAATGTTCCGGCAGAAAGATCCTGATTGTAATAGACGCCGTCGTTAAACATGACCGGTGTCATACCGGCTGATTTGATCATACGGGCAATATCATTCACATAAGCAATGAATCTATCATAACGGTATTCTTTCGGATTCTGAAGAGATGCAAATCCGGATGTCAATACATCATTTGCATATTCATCGCTTCCCAAATTTAAATAGCGGCAGCCTTTTTCCGAAAACCAACTAATCAGCTTTTGAAGAAGTGCTTTCGTAAACCCCACAGCCTCCTGATTATCAAGGTCAACGGTGGTCTTAGAGTCTCTATATGCAGGAGAAGAGATACCCAAATACTCCATGGCCGTTAAGAGCGCATCCATGTGCCCGGGCGAATTTAAGAGCGGCATCACCTGAATGCCTTTCTCATTTGCATAACTGATCAGTGTCTCTACTTCTCCTTGCGTAAGTTCATTTGTACCATTATCGCAAAATACAACGTTCCCTTCATGGATTGCTCTTTTTACGTCATCACTTGCATATACCTTTTGGTCTGTCTCAACAGTCATATCATCAAGAAGGAAGCGATACCCGTCATTTCCGACAGCAAGTTCCAGCATGTTATATCCGGCCTGCGCCATCACATCAACCAGATCCGTCAGCTGTGTTAAGGAATAATATTTTCTTCCGTTATCTATGTGAAAAGCCTTTATGTATTCCATAAAAATCTCCCTTTCTATTTGTCGTGTGTAGATCTGGCAAACAATAAAAACATGGGGAATATCTCCAGTCTTCCGGTCAGCATTGCAATGGAAAGGAGCACCTGTGCCCAGTCAGAATAAACACTGTAATTTGCCATTGGTCCCACCAGGGCAAGTCCCGGTCCGATATTGTTAAAGCAGGCAAGAACAGCTGTCAGGTTGGTGGTCATATCCTTGCCATCCAATGATATGATCCAGGTAAACATACAGACCAGAATCAAATAGACAGCCGCATAAATCTTGGTAGAGTTCAAAGTCTCCTTATCCACCGGTTTTCCATCCACTCTTACGGTAATCACGGCCTTCGGGGTAATGATATGCCGAATTTCCGCCAAAAAGGCTTTGAGCAGAATAATCACTCTGGAAACCTTAAAGCCGCCTCCAGTCGAACCCGCGCAGGCACCGATAATCATGAGAAGCACCAGTGTGTGCTTTGAGAATTCCGGCCAGGCATCAAAATCCACTGTGGCAAAGCCTGAAGTGGTCATGATACTGGAAACCTGGAAAAACGCATTTCTGATCGTGGTGCCGATTCCCGTAAGCCTGTCAAAAGTATTTACAGTAATCGCAATGGTCTCAAAAAGCACAATGCCGAAATAAACCTTTACTTCCTCCGACTTTACTACATCCTTTAATTTTTTTAAAAGTATAAGATGATACACATTGAAATTCACACCGAACAGCAACATAAAAACGCCGACTACAATCTCTATGTAAGCACTGTTATATCCTGCAATTCCGGCAGAGCTGACTGCAAAACCACCGGTACCTGCCGTTCCGAACGCAATACAGAAGCTGTCAAACACCGGCATCCTTCCGCACACGAGCAGAAGGATCAAAAGCAAAGTCATCACCGTATAGATTCCGTACAAAATCATGGAAGTCGTCCGCATTCTGGGAACCAGCTTTCCCGCCGTAGGTCCCGGCACCTCTGCACGAACAAGGTGCATGGAATTGTCATTTTCCATGGGCATGACCATAAGCACAAACACAAGCACGCCCATACCACCGATCCAGTGCGTAAAGCTTCTCCAGAAAAGGACTCCATGCCCCAACTGCGCAGGCTCTGCAAGCACCGAAGCTCCCGTAGTCGTAAAGCCGGATACAATTTCAAACAAAGCATTCCAGTATGAGGGAAATCCTCCTGCCAAGTAAAGCGGCAGGGCTCCGATCAGAGAAATAATGATCCATGCCGCTGCTACAATAAAATACCCGTCTCTGCTACTCATTCTCTTATCAGACTGTTTTACAGAAGAGAAAGCCAGTCCTATGACAAGAGCAGGTATGATGGTACACGCAAAAGCCGGTGCATCCCCATCACCATAATACAGAGCCAGCAAAAAAGCGGGCACCATAAGAGCCACCTCTATTAATATAATCTTACCGATAATACTGATGATCTTTCTTTTATTCATGTCAATATAAGCCTTTCTGATATCCCTATCCGCACACTTCCCTTATCCTAAGAAGCAAAGATATCTTCCAGCCGCGCAATCTGCCTGTTTATGACTGCCACCAGCACGGTATCTCCCGATTTGATTACATCATCACCTCTGGGAATGATCGTTTTGTAATCTCTGATAATACATCCGATCAGCATATTCTGTTTCATTTTCAGATCCTTTAACGGAATATTCAATTTGCTATCTTTTTCATCCACTTTAAATTCTATGAATTCTATCTTACCATCCATCAAACGGTACAGAGATTCCACCGCATCATTGTCCTCCGCATTTAAAAGCGAACGAGTGTATCCCAGAATCCGGTCCGCAGCAACATCTTCTCTGGAAATTGTGCAGATTTTACTGTCCGGTGACAATACCTTTAATCGGGATTTTGCATTGATTCTGGAGATTACCTTGCTGATTCCCTGAGATTCTCCGTACATCGCTGCAATCAGGTTATATTCATCATTGTCTGTGATGGTGATAAAAGCATCTGTCCTGTCAATGTCTGTCTGGGACATGGAATCAAAATAGGCAAGCGCATCATAACAGACCACATTGATCCCTTCAATCGCCTCCGAAATTTCTCTCGCCACCGCCTTATTTTTTTCCAGCAAAGTCACTTTTGCTCCCTGATGCAAAATTTGCTCGGCCAGGTAATAAGAAATCCTGCCGCCCCCTGCAATCATAACAGACTGAAGCGGCTTTACCGGCAATTTCAGTTTCTTAAAGGATTTGCGAAATTCTTCCGCTGCCCCTGTCATATACAAAATGTCATCTTTACAGATCACTGTATCTCCTTTTGGAACAAAAGCCTCCCCATTGCGCACAATCGCACAAATCAACAGATTGATGCCCATATTCTGATTCATGGTAATCAGAGATTTGCCGATCAAAGGACTTTCATCCCTGACACTGATCTGTACAAGCTCCGCTCTTCCGTTTGCAAACACCTCCACTCTGGTGGCAAGAGGAAATCTGAGCAGTCTCCCTATCTCCATTGCCGTTGCCAGTTCCGGATTGATGATCATGGAAAGTCCCAACTTATCCTTATAAAAACGATTTTGTCTTGCGTAATCCACATCCCTGATACGGGCAATGGTGTGCTTTGCCCCAAGCATATGGGCTGTCATACAGCTTAAGATATTAAGTTCATCCGATTCCGTAACTGCGATCCAGATATCAGCTTTTCCTGCCGATAGCTCCTGGAGGGTTGCATAGGAAGCGCCATTTCCCTCAAAACAGATAATATCAAGAGAATTACTTAAGCTTTTTACGATATCGGGATTTCTGTCAATGACCGTCAGTTCATAACCGTCTCTTGACAACTGACCTGCAAGCGCACTTCCGATTTCGCCGCCCCCTACAATAAATATTTTCATATCATTGCGATATCTCACGTCTCAATACCCACTTTCCTATCATGCATATTCGCTTAGCCAAATTGCATTGCTTATATTATACTCCACGTGCTTGTCGCTTTCTACTAATTTCTTAATTTTGTATATAATAAAATCAGCAGCATAATTCTATGCCGCTGATTCCAGACTGTAGACAACAGTACTCAAGTTGTCGGCTTTTATTTAAATACTTTACCTTCTTACACTACTGTCTCACTTTAATATGCACTTCTCTCAGCTGTTGCTCGGTCACCTCATTGGGTGCACCACACATCAGATCCTGTGCCGTTCCGCTCATCGGGAATGCGATGATCTCACGAATATTTTCTTCATTGCGAAGAAGCATAATCATACGGTCTACACCCGGTGCCATACCTGCATGCGGCGGTGCTCCAAACTGGAACGCATTGTAAAGAGCTCCGAATTTCTGCTTCAGAACCTCCTCATCATAGCCCGCAATTTCAAATGCCTTCACCATGATATCAAGGTTATGGTTACGGACCGCACCTGAGGATAATTCCACACCATTGCAGACGATATCGTACTGATATGCCAGAATTTCAAGGGGATCCTTGGTATTTAATGCTTCAAGGCCTCCCTGTGGCATGGAGAAAGGATTGTGCGTAAAGCCGATTTTCTTGGTTTCCTCATCCCTCTCAAACATCGGGAAATCGTTGATAAAGCAGAAGCGGTAAGCATTTTTCTCACAAATATCCAGTCGCTTGCCAAGTTCGTTTCGAATCTGTCCTGCAAAGTTTGCTGCTCTTTCTTCTTTATCAGCGATAAAGAAAATGGTATCGTCCTTATTAAGTCCTGCAAGCTCTCTCATTTCACCCTTCAATTCGTCGGGAATGAATTTATCAATAGGTCCCTTATAGGACAAATCCTCCTGAACCTCCAGATAGCCAAGGCCACCCATACCAATCTCTGTTGCAAACTTCAACATCTTTTCGTGGAAGCCCTTGGACTGGTGCCCATGAATCTTGATGGCCCTTACCGTTTTATTCTGGAAGGGCTTAAAGGTACAGCGGTTGAAGAATTCAGATAAATCAATAATTCTTAACGGATTGCGAAGGTCGGGCTTGTCAGAACCAAACTCCAGCATCGCCTGCTTGTAACTGATTACCGGGTAAGGAGCCTTCGTCACTTCAAAGCCCTCCGGTGCAAACTTTTCAAAGGTTGCCGTGAGCACTTCCTCTCCCACACGGAACACATCCTCCTGGGTTGCAAAGCTCATTTCAAAATCCAGCTGATAGAACTCGCCGGGAGAACGGTCTGCTCTTGCATCCTCATCACGGAAGCAGGGTGCTATCTGAAAATATTTATCAACTCCTGACACCATAAGAAGCTGCTTATACTGCTGAGGTGCCTGAGGCAGCGCATAGAATTTTCCCTTATAATGTCTGGACGGAACTATATAATCTCTTGCGCCTTCGGGTGAAGATGCACAAAGAATCGGTGTCTGTACCTCCATAAATCCCATCTCAGTCATTTTCTCACGAAGGAATTTGATTACATTGGAGCGGAAGATCATATTGTCCATGACCTTGCGGTTTCTCAGATCAAGGAAACGATACTTCAGTCGAAGATCCTCCCTGATTTCCTTGGAAGTGGCAATTTCAAAAGGAAGCGGTCTGTATACCTTTCCGAGCACCTCCACACTGTGTGCTTCCAGTTCAATGGTTCCTGTAGGGATCTTGGGATTATAGGTTTCCTCATCCCTCTTGTCAATCTTTCCCTGAATGCTGACACAGTCCTCCTTATTGATACCCTTTAAAAGAGAAGTATCTCTCATGACAACCTGAAGTACGCCATACATATCACGAAGATCAATAAAAGACACACCGCCATGATCGCGGATATTCTCGACCCAGCCTGCAACCTTAAGTTCACTTCCAATATCACTTTCAGAAATCTGATTCAGTGTACGTTCACGATACAATGTTGATAATTCCATTTTCTTCCTCCATCTTAAATTTACTTGTAATATTTTCAGAGCTTATTCTGCTATAAATGATAAATAAAAAGTCCCGAATTAACAGCTGTGCTATTAATTCAGGACGAATATACCAATTGCTCCCGATTCCCGGGAAGGCGAACGGTCAATCCGCGGTGCCACCTGATTTACTGCCAAAGCAGTCACTTTCTTTTTTATTTCCGGCTGATAAAGCTGTTATTCATATGAATTCATTCTGCCGGCTTCTCACCATCCCGGCTCTCTGGAAGCGATAATCCATACTACTCGTCTTCGTCTTTGCCAATACATTGTAATCATAATGTAGATTATCCCATTTGTCAATTTCCAATTCCAAAAAATACATACAAATACATATTCACCAAATACATATTTATATTTTCCGTAGCATTTCAAATATCGCACATAATAAGAGTGCCTCCCGCAGGCAATTTCCTTTCGAGAGGCATTCTTACATTTAGGGGTTTAGGTTTTTATTCAATAATTACATTCCACTCATCTTTATGCTCTGTGAGAATGCATCATTTTAACGTATCCATAAAGGATTACTGCAACAGCTGCAATTCCTGCCAGTTCAGTGGCCAGCACTTGCAGTGTTTCTACCAAAAAGAATGTTGCGTTCATGTCTTTCCTCCTTTTCAGTATAGCTTTCAGTCTTCTGTTCTCTATTCAGATACAGGAGTGGGAGCCCGATGATAAACATACCACCAATGATATTTCCTATTGTTACAGGTACAAGATTTCCTAAAAGAAAATGTTGCCAGTTTAAAACAGAAAACTGTTCTACCGTGTAACCGTACTGTTGCATTGCGACCTGTGAATAATTAGGATTTACGGCTGCCACCATGCCGGCTGCAATATAGTACATATTTGCAACACAGTGTTCAAAGCCCGCAACTACAAACAGCATAATTGTAAAGAACGCTGCCAGAATCTTACCGGCAATGTCCTTTGCACAAAGTGCCATGAGAACCGCCGCACAGACTAAAATATTACAGAGAACCCCGGATACCACTGCCCTTGATGTTGAAATAGTAGCTTTTCCCAGTGCTACCTTAATGGTATAAGCACCGAGAAGTCCTGCTGAATAGTCAAGCTGCCCGCTGGCAGCTACTGCAACTGCTGTAAGCACAGCTCCTACAAAATTTCCTGCAAACACAATTGCAAGTGTTCTTACCAACTGCAGGGGACTGTGTTTCTCAGAAGCGGTCGCCATAATCATCAGACAATCTCCCGTAAAAAGCTCGGCTCCCAGAAGAATGACCATCATCAGACCTACCGGAAACACAACTGCAGCCGCGAGACGGGAAATCCCCACGTTATCAATTGCATAAGCTGCTACACTGCTTGCCGCTGCTCCCATCGCAATCATCATTCCTGCAAAAACTGCCTTCACAAAAAGCTTCACAGGAGAAGCATTCACTTTGCTCTCACAACTGTCAATATACTTATTCACTGCTTCCCCGATTGATAAAAAGCCTTCCATTGTTGCATTTCCTTCCGCATTCTTTTTCCAACATGAATCGTAACAGACTTTGAAGCATTGCGGTAATATAAAAAAAAACCGGAGTCATATCAAATGCTATATAACCCCGGCTGATGCTACATCTACTTTTGATTCATACAACTTTTTCTGGAAAAGGATATCATTTTCACCCAGCTGATAATCCTTCCGATAAATCAATACATCCCTGTACAGATTATCCGGCACCTTGCACGCACGCTGCACCAGCTGATGTTGCAGCATGTGCTTTTCCGGAAGAGGCGACACCCACATATAGGTAGTAGGAACGTTGGTCAGCAGATCAAATTGACTGCCCCTCTCGTAAACATAAATCGTTCTTTCGCAGAAGGAACTCCGCTTTTCTTCCTGCTGTCTGCGTTCACTTCCGGGCATTTCAATATCACCATGTGTAATCTTTACATAGTCCTTTAAATCGCTTCCCTCAATCACAGGCTTTGCTGCCAGCGGATGGTTTTTTGACATCACAAGCACATATTCAAATTCCCATATCGTTTCATATTCCAGCTTATTTGCCGTCAGATACTTTTCAAAATAATCCTCATCATCCTTGCGGTAACGGATTATTCCCATATTGTAACCTCTGTTTACCACATTGTCGATGGTTTTGAGCGTATTTGTCTCATTGACAGTGATCTCAATCCCCTCCGCCATGGGTAGTTCCGCTACAAACTCCGTGAACCCATTGGCAATATAGCTTCCTCTGGGAATGGAAAGCTTAAATCTTCTGGTCCCTTCCGTCTCCCTGCGCCCGATTTTTTCCATCTCTTCCAGCTGCTCCAGCATCTTATGTGCGTGATAAAGGAATTCACTTCCCTTTTCCGTAACCTTAATCCCGCCTGCGCCCCGCTTAAAGATCTCGTATCCCAAATCTTCTTCCAGATCCTTAATTGCCTTGCTCAAATTAGGCTGTGCCATATACAGGTTCTGTGCTGCCTGGGTAATGGAACCCGCCCTTTCTATTTCTACTGCATATCGGAAATATAATGTGTTCATCTGTAGTCCCTCATATTTATTATAATCTTACAGCCATATAGAAATTTATATTACCGCTTTATCATACCACGTTCCCTCTGAAACAGTTCATATTTTTTTCGCCATTGCAATATATGTTTTTTTATATATTTCAAAAATTATTTATGAATCAGGAGGAGTATTATGAAGAAAAAATATTAGCCAGGTTTGCTTATACTGTGAGAAGTACCACAAAATTACAAGATAATTAAAAAAAGGCGCAGCCAATGGCTGCGCCCGCATTGATTATTCTCTTACATTGCTTCGTGGAAGGTTCTGGAGATAACATCTGCCTGCTGTTCCGGTGTCAGCTTGATGAAGTTTACCGCATATCCTGACACACGGATGGTAAGCTGAGGATACTTTTCCGGATGCTGCTGTGCATCACGAAGCACATCTCTGTTCAGAACATTAACATTCAGATGATGTCCACCCTTCTGTGCATACCCGTCCAAAAGACTAACCAAATTATCAACCTGTGCTGTATTGACTGCCATAATAACCGCTCCTTTCCTGCTTTTCAACAATACCTCTTGTTATTATTTTACATCTTGTGTTTGTTAATATGTGTGGTGTTTTGTTTTCTGTGATTACATCATACCCATTTTCCGGAACAAAATCCGTAACATCGGTTACGTATTTCAAAATTTGATGTACTAAATCTAAAACAATCGCAGGTCAGCCGTACAGCATTTCCACAGCATTTTTATCACAGATTTGAATCCGGTTCCGCTCCACCTCCACAAGTCCATCCTTCTGCATCTTCATCAGTTCCCGGGACAGGGACGGTCTGGCTACCCCAAGGAAATCTGCCAGCTGTTCCCGATTCATATGCAGCTCTACATTTCCCTCTTCATCAGCCGAATCAATCAGCCAGATTGCAATCCTTTCCCTGAGAGAGGAGGTACTGATCAAATGAAGCTTTCTTGTGATCTTAAAGTTATTTTCCGATAAAATTTCCAGCATATTCTGGGTCAGCTGCTTATGATGTTCGCAGGCGTTGGAACAAAAATGATAAAAGAAATCCCATGGCATTTCCAATACAGTAACATCCGTCACAGCAACCGCGTCATACCAGTAACGCTTTCTGTCCCCAAACAAAAACGTTTCTCCAAACACATTTCCCGTCTCAACCAGATACAGCACATCCCGCTTCCCCGATGTAAAATCCTTACAAATCTGAATCTTTCCATCAAGAAGCAGAAACAGTCTGTTAGGTAGTCCTCCCTGCTCAAAAACATAACTTCCTTCCGGATACTCCCTGATTCTGGCTTTGGAGCAGTTCAGAATGCGTTGTGTTTCCGATTCTGTGATTTGCTGAAACAATTTACAAAGTTCAATTTTGGTCATTCTGCTAATTCTCCTTCATTACCCTGCCAAGAACAGATTTTCAATAACCTGATCCGCCTGCGTATATTGATCCCTTGTGGATTCCACACACCAGTCCTCCACATAAATCCAGCCACATTTCAATTCATCCCCTGAAAGGATCTCCGTCTGTAACCAGTTCTTACCATCAGTGCCGTAAAACTTAGTGATTCTGCTCCCGCTTTCCACTGTCGTATAATCAGCATCTCTGGAGCAGTCCTCATATAGGATCACGCTGTCAAGCAGCATGTACGGTCTCTCCTCACGCCACAGTTCAGAGCCACCGGAGGAAAAAGCATAATAATCTTTCTCCTTCTCCACAATCTGATCCGTCTGCGGCAAGAGCTGCCAGGTGGCTTCAATCACTCTGGTTTCCAGGGGCGTGTAAATATATTTTTGTCCATAAATCTCCCCATCTCCAAACAGGTAATTTCCGCCACTCACCATGCCTTTCCGGTCAAAAATACTTTCCGCCCTTCCTATTTCATACATCGCTCCGTCCTGGTAACGGAAAAAGACCGTCACAGGGTCATCACTGGGACCATAGGCATAAACCGCAAGCTCATACTTTCCATCCTGCGAATCAAGATCAAGCAGACCTATATATTCCTCTATGATATTGTCATCAATCGGGAATTGGAATTTCTTCCCATTTACTATAATCCGGGCTTCCCAACCATCGATAATACCATCCTTCGGGAACAGGATTTCTTCCTCCAGTCCATCTCCATCGAGATCTGCGTTGAACTTTTCCCCCGCCGGAAGCTCTACCAGATAATGGGTTGCGCTTTCCGGCTTTTTCAGACCTTCCGCGTATGCAACTGCCTGCTCCTTATCCTGAACAGCATTTTCCAGATCCTGCAGCTTCTCAAGCGGTATTTCGGGGAACCGGGGGCCTGACGCATAGCTTCCCAGCTCATACTGGTTAAAAATAAAGATCAGTTTATTTTCTTCTATAAAAAAATTGGGATCATAATAAATGCTATATACAAGGATCTGTGCATAATCCTCCCAAAGACTCTCCGCATCATCGGCAAGCTGTTCAATCAGGTATTCCGACAGATATGCCTTTTCATCTTCTTTTCCGCTCAGGAAATCATCCAGCGTCAGCTTTGCTCCGGTCTGCGCGTCCAATATCGTGCCGTTCATCAGATAAGAGCCATGGGCTCCGCCTCCGTAGGTTTCCTCATGCCTCACCAGACTGATATACTGTTCATCATTGGTAGCCACAGTGTAATCCACATTAAAGTACCAGTCGGTGCCCCAGCTGTAATCTTCCTCATCCCCGCTGGTCAGCATTCCCCGGTAACAATCATCTGCCATCCAATAAAAACGCTCTTTTTCAAAGAAAAAGTCATCCCTCTCCTCATCGAAAAATTCCCTGACCTGCTCCCGGATAGCGGCATTTGCCAGTGTAAGCTCCGGCATCTGAAGCCGGTAAGATAAGAGCTCCGTCTTGCCAAAGAGGGAATCCTTTTCGATTCCCTCCTCGAAATATCCGTCTATCTGCTCCTGCAAAGCAGCCTCCTGCTCACCGGCTTCCTGCTTACCGGTTTCCTCGGTTGTCTGATCGCGCTCCTGTTGCTCCTTGGTCTGTTTTTCCTGATTCTGCTGTTCCTGATTCTTAAACTCTTCTGTCTTTTGCTGACCACAGCCCGACAAAAGAAAACAAATAACTCCGAAAACCAGTATTCCTCTTTTCATAATTACCCTTCTCTTTTCATAAGAAAAAGCTGTTTACTTAAACACTTCAATGGCGCCGATCAACTTATCTGCCATTTCTCCCATCAGATCAGCCTTTTCACTAATCGTAGAAATAGAACCCGCCATACTCTCTATAGATGCGGTTACTTCCTGATTACTTGCAGCATTTTCTTCTGAAATTGAACTTAATTCCTCAACTTCATTTACGATCCTGCCCTTAATGTCATTGAGATTATTTGTTTTATCACTGATATCACCAATTCCCTTAAGGGATTTGTTGATCTCTGTCTGAAGAGTATCAAAGCGGTTTTGTGTCTCTGCAATCTTCTTCTGCTCCACAATGATCATTTCCTTAATGTCATCTGCCAGCTTCACTGATTTCTCTGACTGCATGATCATATCATCTGCAATCTCCTTGATCATATTGGCACCCTCCGTACTCTGTTCGGAAAGCTGTTTGATATTGTCAGCTACAACCGCAAAGCCTCTTCCTGCCTCTCCGGCTCTTGCCGCCTCAATACTTGCATTCAAGCTTAACAGATTTGTCTCGCTTGCAATATTGATAATCATTGTAATTGCATTATTAATCTTGGCAATGGATTCATTGGTGGAAGCTACCTGAGCAGCCATTGTACCTACGGCATTTACCGATTTCTCACTGCTGTTCATTACCTCTGCCATATAATCCTTTGCTTCAACATTTGCTTTCTGAATGGATTCCGAGCTGTTTGTCAGACTATTTACATTTTCTGCAATTTCCCCTATGTTCTGACCCATCTGAATTACCTGATCATTTACCTTTTGAACACTGTCGGCCATTGTCACCGCTGCTCTTGCAATTTCGCCCACAGATGC
This sequence comes from Bacillota bacterium, assembly GCA_030526045.1. Taxonomy (GTDB): domain Bacteria; phylum Bacillota; class Clostridia; order Lachnospirales; family Lachnospiraceae; genus Suilimivivens. The sequence goes on from JAUNDN010000004.1 coordinate 20,044, forward strand.
ATTGATCTGCTGTGTACCCTCCTTCGTTGACTCACTAAGCTTGTCTACCTCCTTTACGCTGTCAGTCAGATCATCTGCCGTACTTTGAATATTAGATACGGTATCACTCAGATTTTTTTGAAGCTTCTTTGTTGATTCAATGATGCTGATTGTCTCTTTTACAATACTTTTTGCATTGATTTCTTCGTGAATGTTGCCATCAGATAATGTCTGTAAGCTGTCTGCAATATCTCCAAAAGGCTTCTTCACCTTTCTGGCTACAAGAATAATAATCAAAGCAAATACAACTATGTTTATGGTTCCTACTACCATAAAGCTGCGGAACAATTGATCAGCTGATTCCTGCACTTTCTCTGAAGCTTCACCGGCAAATGCCATGCCGATCACATTGTTATCAGCATCCCGGAGAGGTAAATAATAGGCATAATACGCATTCCCATTAATCACATGATCTTCACTATAAAAATCATTTCCCTTTCCAACAACCTCAGCCAGTGCTTTTTCATCAGCCTTGCTGCCTTCAATCCGGTTGCCGCTGCCATCCTTTATGGAAGATAATTTTACCGTATCTCCGATCACTAATGAAAGCTCAATATCATGTTGACGAAAGCTGTCAATATAGGTTCTGTCTTCATGAATCTCACCGGTATTCACCAGTTCATTGTGATAATAATTTGCCAGACTCTCTGCTGCGATCTGAATCGTAGTCTTGGTATCCTCCCTCAGAGAGTCTTTCAATGACTCACATGCCATCGTGTCCACAAGCGTTGCCGATGTCATCAACGGTATCAATCCGAACATCAGTAACATTTGCAAAAAACTTAATTTCAATTTCCCCTTCTTCATATTAACTTCTCCCTTCTACCGATACATTATCACTGTTTTCTCTGCCTCCTCTAGCCGCTCGTCAAACTGCGTATAAAAATTTGGTGGCCTGCCATCTATTCCAATCGTGTCATAGCTTTTCACATAAAACTGATTCAAAAGAAACATATTCAGGTTCTTAATGATCGTGTCATTCTCCGTCTTTTCAATCATTTCCTGCACACGCTTTAAAAAGCGGTGCCACCTGTTGATATAGTCCTCATATTTTGAGAGTTCCGGTATACCAAGCCACTTTTTCAGCTTGATTTTAGATTTATTAGGATAGCTGCATTCATGCACCTGAAGAAAATAATGAAAGCCATCCTCGTGATAAATTCTGCCCATGGGAAACATCCGGCAAAAGCCCGGTCTATGGTTATGAATGGTGCATCTCCCCTCACTGCTCAGAAAGGCGCACCCCTCACCGTCCGGTCTCATCTTCAAGTTCGGCTGGACAATTCCATCCACTACCCGTAGTTCAATTTTGTCCTTCATCAGCTCCTCAAAGCCCATCCCGGATACCTGCTTCAGCTGATAGAGATCATAGGGATCAAGGATAATTGTATCGCCTACAATCCGGCAACACTCCGAGCAGCCTGCGCAGTCATTGCAGCCGATCTTCACCATATCGTTCGCGGTATAAAGCTTTCCGTCTGATATTTCGCTTAAGTCAATTTCACGTTCCATCACGCTGTTCTCCGTAAGAATTCCTGCTAATCTCATTTTACTGCAAAATGCTTCTTTAGGAAACTAAAATCGGGCAAAATCCAGCAATTTTAAACATTTTTCGTCGACAAAAATCGCGCTTTGGCAAAAAGAAAAGACAAGTAGCATTTCTACCTGCCTTTTCCTTATTCTGTATGTTATTTATGACTTATCAGTATAATAAACCTTGATTTCCGTACGTTCAACCAGATTTGAACCAAAATATTGAATTCTGCCGTCCTTAATCAATTGCCTGATCTTACTTCTGCTCATTTGTAAAATCTCCGGCAGCAGTCTGTCCGTTCTGATTGAAAGCATATATGGGTTATGAATGATAATCTGCATTTCCGAATTTTCAACGCCCTCGTGCCTTACGCAATCGCCTTCAAGCTTCTCAACCGTGCATTCTAACCGTTCTGTATCAATCTCAGCTCGATTCTTCAGAAATAAATTCCTATCCGATCCGAATTGAAGCGCTGTATCCGCATCATTTCCTAGAAATGCCTGATATTGGGCATCTTCGATCTTTTCCGGACTGACTCTCTCATAAATTGGAAGGTTATAGGTGTGTTTACACTTCTCGCACTGGTAAACTAACCATACATCAAGCTGTCTTCCATTTGCATTGATACGAAAATTTCCGGTGCTGACATAATGCTCCTTTCTTCCGCAGCCGGAACAGTTCCTAATAATCGTATATGCCTTTTTCGGTGTTATTCTATATTCAATTGTCTTACAATAGTCCATTTTGCATCTCCTTATGTTTATTTTCAGGTATGCAAAGACTATTACAGACAGCATAAGATTTCACGCTGTCAAATCAGTATCTTCCGAATTGCAATAGCCTCTGCTATGCAATCAAGTAGGGTGTGCCCATAACTCTTTCCTCCTTCTTCCTTCTCACCGGATTCATTCTATCAGATATATTACTTCTGCCGAAACCTCGCGTTTTCTTCACAAATAAAAATGAGGAAAGAACAATCTCTCCTCATTTCGCTACTCTATTCAGTTTTCTGATCATCAGGCGCTTTTCCTTGCCTGATATACAATACGCTGTATGCTCTTTTCAGATAAGAAATATTTATCGGCCAGTTCTGCCATTTTCATTCCTTCAAGATAACCCTGATAGATTTCCCGGTTTCTGGCTGTCAACTCCGCTTTGAGCTGCGTGCCCTCTCCCCATGTTTTTCTGTTCTCGCTCTTTCTGGGAATATAAATATTTTCTCCGTCCACATACTGCTGTATCAATTCAAGTATTTCAACAGGCAGAATTTCTTCTGCGCTCCTATAGCTCATGATTGCCCTCCTGATTTGCTTCCTTTTTGTTCTTCAGGATCAGCAAAAGCTATAGCATCATTCAATTGTTTTCATGCATGCAATAGCCTTTGCTATGCACAAACGACGGGTGTACCCATAAAAATGTCTCCTTTCTGTTTACTACAAGTGCTTTTGATAACATTTATTCTTCAAATTTGCATTATACTTCTCGCATTCCATTTCTAACCCTTTAAAGTCAAGGCATCGTTCTTTCCCTTTATAATCCGATTCATCCATGCAAAGTTTATACAAACAATTTGCTTTATTAATTATTATATCTGCATTTTTACGACACCAGTTAAGTTCGTCAATGCATAATTGCTTATAATACTTATCGCCAACTGAATCTGTCTTACTGATCTTTAAGTCCACCTTGATAAGTTGTTGTTCGGTGACCGGAATCATTAGATTATAGTTTAGCACCCCTAATAGCTTTCCGTGCTTATCAATTATTTTGTCAAAATCCGCTCGTGGACTCATTTTCTTATGCTTCTCAACTGGGTGCGATAATGGAATCAAGTATTTTCTTTCATTGCATACAATAACTATACCAACATAAATTCGATGTTGTTTACCGATTTGTGGTGATACGGATGACACTCTGTTATCTACATTATGTAAATTTCTTATGTATTTCATATCTATCCGGTACAGATTTAGTCTTTCCCGCTTCATATTGCTCCCTGTATAATTAATGTGGCTATGCCGAAAGCATAGCCACAATGTGGAATCACCCTAAGGCGATTCCATCGCTTTTACAACTTCCACTTAGCGGTAGGACTCACCTTTAATATTATACTATCATATTTCAAAAATTAGTCAATAAATATCATGGCAACATTTGTCTCATCAGTCCTTATCTGTTATTTTGCTGATAGTGCTCCAGAAAATCTCCTATTTTCTTCGCAGACTCCTCCAGTACACTGCAATCCGGCAGATAAACAATTCTAAAATGGTCAGGCTGCTCCCAGTGGAAGCCACCGCCATGAGTAATGAGAATATGCTTTTCCCGCAGCAGATCATAAGCAAACTGCTCGTCATCTGTAATGGAAAACTTCTTAATATCCAGCTTCGGGAAAAGATAAAATGCTGCCTTTGGACGCACAAAGGACAGTCCCGGAATTGTCTCAAGCAGTTTACAAATGCATTCTCTCTGTTCATACACCCTTCCGCCGGGCACCAGCAACTCATCCGTAAAGTCAATGCACTCCAAAGCCTTGGGAATCAGTGACTGGGCAGGCACATTTGAACAGAGCCTCATGGAAGAAAGTAAATTTAGTCCTTCTATGTAATCCTTTGCATGGGACTTATTTCCGCAAATGCACATCCAACCGCAACGATATCCGCAGATCAGATGGGACTTGGATAACCCGTTAAAGCTAATCGTCATCAAGTCAGGCGCCAGCGATGCCAACGAATAGTGTTCCACTCCATCCATAACCAGTCTATCATAAATTTCATCGGCAAACAAAATTAATTCATTTTCCCTTGCAAGCTGCACGATCTGCTCCAGAATTTCCTTGGGATAAACTGCCCCTGTAGGGTTATTCGGATTGATCACCACAATTCCCTTTGTATTAGGTGTGATTTTTTTTCTCATATCCTCAATGTCAGGATACCACTCCTGGCTTTCATCGCATAGATAGTGAACTGCTGTCCCGCCGGCCAGTGTGACAGAAGCTGTCCACAAAGGATAATCCGGTGAAGGCACCAACATCTCATCCCCATTATTCAGCAGAGCCTGCATCGACAGGGTAATCAGCTCACTGACACCATTCCCCGTATAAATATCATTCACCGACTCGCAGGGAATCCCCTTTTTCCTGCAATAACCTAAGATAGCCTCCCGGGCACTTAAAAGTCCCTTGGAATCGCAATATCCTTCTGTGTTTAAAAGGTTACCCGAAATGGCATCTACGATTGCCTGCGGTGCCCGGAAGCCAAACGGTGCCGGGTTACCGATATTCAGCTTTAAAATGTTGATTCCTTCAGCTGTCATGCGCTGTGCCTCATCCATAACCGGCCCTCGAATATCATAGCACACCGAATCCAGTTTCTTAGATTTTAAATACGTCTTCATCTCAATCCCTCCTTGCTTTCCTCTGCAATAAAAAACCCTAAGCCTTTGATTTCAAAAGCTTAGGGCGAATACTTCTATCCGTGTTACCACCTAAATTCAGGAAAAACCTGCACTCTGCCGGTACTGTCATACCGCTTCTCTGTAACGGGAGAACCCGATGACACCTATTGCGAAGTAATCTGCTTTCTCAGCGTCACGACTCAGGGACTGCTTCCTTATCAGCTCGACAAAGGCTTTCACCAACCGCCTTCTCTCTAAAGCCTTGCTTAACAAGTACTCTTTCCCATCACGGTCTTTATCCATTGAAGTCATGCTATCATTTTGCTTTCGTTTTGTCAAGGTATTAATCCTTACAATTCTTTCAAAAGCCGTATATAAAATTCCACTGTTTTCACCAATGTATCAATCGGTATTCTTTCGTTATTGCCATGAATCATTCCGCGTTCCTCTTTGGAAAGCTTCATAGCCGAGAAACGGTATACTCTGTCGGTGATTTTGCAATAGTGGCGGGAATCACTGCAGGCCATCATCAGATAAGGAGAGATGATAGCTTCCGGCCAGGTTCTGTGAATTACCATTTTCAGTTTTTCCCATTCCTCACAGGAAGTGTCAGAATAAATAGAAGGATTCATTCCGTTTATCAGTTTAATCCTGATCCGGTCATTTCCAATGATCTTCCTTAAATATTCCGTTGCCGAATCAATGGTATCCTTTCCCATAAGCCGCATATTAATGCCGAAATCCGCTTTCGGCGGCAGCACATTATAGGCCTTGCTTCCATTCATTCTGGTAACCGCCACCGTGGTTCTCATCATGGCATTTAATTCCCCGCCGGATTTCTTACAGATCAGATCAAGCAACGGTAAAAAGCACCACAAATTTGCGAACAGAATTTTATAGCCAAAGGTAGAATATCTCCCCATTATGTCAAACATCTCCTTTACAGGCTTTGTCAGCTGACGCCTAAAGGGATGGCTTTCAATCCGGGTGACCGCTTTGCTGAGCTGCCCCAGAACAGTATGCATGGGCGGGGTGGAAGCATGACCGCCCTGGCTTTCCATTTGGAAGTCCATGTTCACACTTCCCTTTTCCCCAATTCCCACCATTGCACTTTCCCTGTTTACACCGGGGAAGGTATTTTCTACCACAGCCCCACCTTCATCCAGAACCAATGCCGGCTTCACACCGTGCTCCTCAAGATATGCCACGATCTGAGCGCAGGTATTTCCGTCTATTTCTTCCTCACCGGAAAAAGAAAAATAAAGGTCATTTTCCGGAAGATAGCCTTCTGAAAGAAGCTGCTCTGCCGCCTCCAGAATTCCGCAAAGTGTGCCCTTCGTATCAAGTGTTCCCCTGCCCCAGATACAGCCGTCCTCTATGATTCCTTCAAAGGCAGGCTTCTCCCAGCCTTCGGGATCTACCGGCACCACATCATAATGAGCCATGCACACAGATGGCTTTTCGTCTGATCTTCCCTTCAGAAAATAAAGCAGCCCTGTTTTACCAATTTTATTAAGATGACACTTGCTATGTACCATGGGAAACCTTTCCTTAAGCAGCTCCTCAAACCTTTGAAACTCTTCACGATCCACCAGCTCCTCATTTCTGCCGGAAACTGTTTTACAGCGGATCATGGCAACCATGTCATCCACGATCTTTTCTCTGTTGGTCTGTATCTTTTCCTCCGCCACAGACGGCAGTTCCTCCGGCCTAAATAAAGCTGCCCGGATCAGAATCACTGCAAGGAACAAAAGTAATACCATAAAAAGAACTCCCAAAATTATACCGGCCATTTTATAACCAACCTTTCTTATACATGAATCTGGCTGCTGCCAATGCAATCAAAACACCAACCGGCACTAACACACCGACAGAACCGGCAAGTGAAGGAATACATAAAAACAATACCACCATAAAAATCAGCGGAGCGATAGCAATTTTCCAGTTCTTACTTACATGCTCTGACCAAGAAAAAAATGGATTGCACCAGAACAAATAAGGCAACACAAACTGCCAGTAAATACAAAAATGTACTGTTAATACTAAATTCCATTATTTATCCTCCTTGACATTTCTGTTTCCATTATACCACAAAACTCTATTTATTCCTCATACCGAATCTCCAAATCCTCCACATACTTGCGCTCCATCTGATGTCTTGCCTTCCGATTTTCCACCGTTTCAAAAATAATTGAGAAGTCATAATCCTCCGGATAAAGCTCCTGCGCTTTCACATGCAGTTTCACACGTTTATGATTGATATAGATTTTCTTATCCGGCAGCTGTACCCGTAAAACGCCCTTTTCATTTACCTTTTCACAGACAATTCCAATTTTTTTGTCCGGGTAGATCATTACACTGTCCCCGATCTGAAACTTATCTGTCAGTTCATTAACACTGCCGGAGCTTTTTTGTCTGCTGATATGATTAGTTTTTTCCTTTATTAATTCCTCCGGAATATCCTTAGGGAAATTATCCTCAAAAGCTTCTCCGGTATTTTTTGCTACGGTATTTTCCGTCCCGTAAGCAGCCTGGGCTGCTCTTTTCAGCATACCTCCCGGCATTCCCAGTTTTTTGGCGATATAGAGAGCGCAGCTCTCTCCTGCCTCACCAATTACCATCCGGTATAGGGGCTTTAAGCTCTCTTTGTCAAAGGTCATTCTTGCGTTAACAACACCCTCCTCCCTTTCTGCATAGCTTTTCACTTCCGGATAATGAGTAGTGACCAGATAGAGGGCTCCACTCTTTTTCAGTTCCTCCAATATTGCAATTGCAATTCCCATTCCTTCCGTCGGGTCTGTTCCTGAGCCAAGCTCATCCATAATCACCAGACTTTCCTCATTCGCCTTTCGCAGAATATCGAGGACATTGGTGATATGTGCCGAAAACGTTGAAAGGTTTTCCGACAGATTTTGTCCATCCCCGATGTCACACAGAATCTGATTATTCAGGCAGATTTCCGCTTTCTCACAGGAAACATGAAGTCCACACTGTGCCATCAGGCAGTTCAGCGCTACCGTCTTGATTGCCACTGTCTTTCCTCCTGTGTTGGGGCCTGTGATAATAACACCGTTAATGCCATTACCCATCTCAAAATTGAGCGGCACACTCACATCCCTGTTCATGAGAGGGTGTCTGCCGTTTGTAATTTGGATCCGTCGCCTTGTATTGATAACAGGCTCTGTCCCATCCATCAGCAGACTCAGCTTTCCCTTTCCAAAAATAAAATCAAGCTTTTCCGTCACTCTGGTATTTTCCCGGATTATCTCTGCCTTATCAGAGAGCATTGCTGTCAACGTGTAAAGAATTCTTCTCTCCTCATTTTCCTCGTCAATCTTCATCTCCTGCAGTTCTTCGTAGATCCTTGCTGCTGCCGCCGGTTCGATAAAAAGCGTATTGCCGGTAGACGATTTATCAATAACTGAACCACTGATCCGGAACTTGTATTCTTTTTTTACCGGAACACAGATGCGTCCGTTTCTGATCGTACTGAAACTGTCCGACATGCATTCCTTGTTCGCCCTGATGACACTGTCAGCCTTTTCCCGCATTTTGGCCTCCTGGCGGTCAATCCCTTCCCGCAGGGATTTCAGCAGTTTAGAGGCATAATCGTCCACTCTGCCTCCCCGTATTTTATCATTCAGTTCTTCCCTCACCTCATCCAGTGCATCCAGATTTTCTTCATAATAGGGAAGGCTGAGCTCATAGCTTTTTCCCCGGCACAGATAATCCTTAAGCCTTCTCACCGCCGTCAGGTTTATCGCAATTTTTTCCAGCTGCTCCGGTGAAAGGCATTCTCCACGCTGCGCTGCCTCCATATACGATTCTATGCCTTCCTGATCTGTCAAAGGGGGATTTCCGCACTTTTCAATCAGTAGTCTTGCCTCAGTGGTTTCCTTCAGCCTTGCCTTCACCTCAGTTTCCTTCAACATTGGGGCAAGATTTTTCACCTTTTCTTTCGCCCCTTCTGAATATACCGATTCTTCTAATTTCTGAATGATCTTTTCAAATTCCAGCATTCCTGCAAATGCTGTCTCATAATAATATTTCTCTCTCATTTCCTCTGTCTTTCCTCCAATAGGAATATTTTGTGGCGCAAAAAAAGCATAACCATACGGTTATGCTTCTTCTCATCTTATCCAATCTATTTTAGGGTATGTTAAGCATTTCGCGTGGCAGAAAAAGGGTACACTACAAGCATAAAAATACCTGTGATTCACCCTTGCAACTGTTTAGTTGTCCTGATTCTCCATTCTTACGACGCTTAACATAAACGACCTCTCTTTCCTGTCAACCTATATTCACTATAATTCATATAAATATTGATGTCAAGGAATTTTTCACAGTCTGATAAAGCTCACAGATGCTGCCGGTGCGCTCACAACGCCCTCCTTAAGCTCTGCTTTTCTGCCAAGCACATAAATTGCCTCGCCGTTCTTCCCATCAAAGGAAAAGCTTTCATCTCTGCCGGACGGATTGATTACCACAAGAATTCTCTCACCCTCATAGCTTCTTACATAGGCGAAGGGATAAGCATTTTCCTTCACACAGACAAATTCGATTTCTCCCTTGCTCTGCAATGCTTTACAGGATTGTCTTACCCTGATCAGCTTCCTGACTTCATTGAAAAGGGAATTCTCATCCTGCATCTGCTTCTGTACCGTAGGTCGATCCTGATCCTCATCCTGCCTGATATAAAGTTTTTCCGAAGGAGCCGCACTGAAGCCTGCATTGACGCTGTTATCCCACTGCATGGGGCTGCGGGAGCCGGTTCTGTTAAAGCCGCCCTCCACAGAGGTCAGGCCTTCCACATAACGCATACCGATTTCGTCGCCATAATAAACAAACGGTGCGCCGGGCATGGACAACAGGAAGGCAAAAGCCACCTTCATCTCCTCCTGATCCAGGGTTCTTGCCAGTCTGTCCATATCATGGTTACCGGAGGGAATGCAAATGAGACCTTTCTTCTCGGACTTCTCGTAGTTTTCCAGATATTTTGCAACGAACTGTGAAATATCTCCTTTTCCCTCTCTTGTGAAATAAGGATGCGCACAGCGGAACAGATCATTGTAGTGAGAGGGACCAAAGTGAAGCAGGAAATCCATATGGAAACCGCCCTGCAGAGACTTATCCGGCTCTCCCCACTCAGATACCATGGCAGCATCCGGAAACTCCTCATCAAGGAAGCTTCTAACCTTCTTCCAGAGCCCGATTGTTCCCTTCCCATCCTCGTCATTTTTAACCAGGGAGCCTGCCATATCTACACGGAAACCGTCGCATCCCATAGTCAGCCAGAATCGCATCACATTCTTCATTTCCTCCAGAGTTGCTTTCGGTCCCGGTGCATCAACTGACTGCTGCCAGGATTTTTCCGGCTTATAGTAGCCGTAATTGAGCGCAGGCTGCATGGAAAAGAAGTTTACCGCGCAAGCTCCGTCCCTGTCGGAAATTCCTCTGATGCTTGCCATATCTTCTGGGGATTCCCAGACGCTGTCTGTCCACACATAGCGGTCTGTAAATTCATTTTTTTCCGCCTTCATGGATTCCTTAAACCACCTATGTTCTACCGAGGTATGTCCCGGAACCAAATCCAGAAGGATATGCATATCTCTTTTATGTACTTCTTCAAACAATCTCTTGGCATCCGCATTGGTTCCGTATCTGGGCGCAATTGTATAATAGTCTGCCACATCATAGCCTGCATCACCAAAGGGTGATGTAAAACAGGGATTCAGCCAAAGGGCGTTGCAGCCCAGTTCCTTAATGTAATCCAGCTTCTCAATAATTCCCTGCAGATCACCAATTCCATCTGCATTGGTGTCATGAAAAGACTGGGGATAAATTTCATAAAAAACTGCATTGTCTAACCATTTTGCCATGATTCTTCTCTCCTTCTCTTTACCAGCGGTGCGCTGTCTGCTATACTCTTTATAAATAGAATGATACTACAATATTTTCAGGATAATCTTGCATTATTCTGTTAAAAAATAACACTATCCTTAGATATATTGATGTAAAGGAAGGTGAGACCGTCATGACAAAGGAAAACCTGTATGAAAAGAAACTCCACGGGGATCTTCTTTTCCCCTTTCAGCATTACACCATGGTAACGGACAGCTGTAATATTTTTGTTCCTTACCACTGGCACAAGGAAATTGAAATCATCCTTGTCATGGAGGGGGAGGTTGAACTGCTCCTCGATGGAAATAAGCAATTCCTCAAAAAGGGAGACATTATATTTGTCAATTCCGGACAGTTACATCAGTATACCAGTCTGACCAGGAGACTTGTTTATTATGCCTACGTGTTTCCCATGGATTCTTTAAAATTTGAAAATGAGGATATAACGCAGACTACCATTATCGAACCCCTGTGCCAACAGGAGCTCTGCTTTCCGACTGTGCTTCCCCGTGCCAGTTCATGCTATGAAAGAGTGCATCAGTTGATCCGTTCCATCATTTGTTCCAATGAAAAGCAGGAGGAAAGCTTTCAGCTTCTTACCAAGGCTTATCTATATGAAATGATCGGACTTCTCTCTCAAAACGGCCTTCTTACAAGACAGCTGAACCCCTCCAGGGAGCTTACCACCTATCGAAAAATACTTCTCTATATTCAGGAGCATTATCAGGATCGGATCACGGTTGCAGATATTTCCGGTCATCTCTGTATGTCCGCAAACTATTTCAGTGCCTATTTTACCAAGCATTTCGGCAGGAATTTCGTGGACTTCCTGGTTCATTACCGTATCGAAAAAGCCTGCGTGCTTCTGGCAGCTGGTGATGACTGTTCTGTCACACAGGCTGCCTTGCAGACAGGCTTTGAAAATATCAGCTATTTTATCAAACGCTTTAAAGCCGTTACCGGCATGACACCGGCAGCCTACCGGAAATCTCAGCGCTCCGGCAGCCACACCCTCATCTGATTCAGGCCCCGGTTTCCCCAGGTATAGTAGGGAATTGCCGTAATCCGGCAGGGCTTTTTCTCCGGCTTTATCATGGAGTAATTCCCGGTCGAGGAAAGGCTCCTGCCCTCATGGGTCCGATATCCATCTGCCGTAATTCTGACGGTTCCGCCAAGAAGTGCAGGCTCATACGCTACTGCCTTCATACTGCCATTCTCAGCATAGGATAAGGAAAGCACATCCATCTCATTATCAGTTCCTTCCACACAATATACCAAGGGTCCTCTTTGTAAAGTCACGTAACCGGTATCACTGGCAATTTTCGTGGAAGCGTACAGCTTTTTGATCTCATCATCCAGGAATATTTCTACCTTGTCTCCCGCCTTCAGATCCTTCAGATAATAATAACCATTCTTTTCTTCCGCTGCTGCCTTAGTTCCGTTTACCAGAATCCGGTAACTGCTGCTCCAGTCAGGCCTTCTGACTGCCATCTCTCCGCTGCCTTTTGTGACCTTATACTCCACCTTAAATTCATAAGGATACCCTGTCTTACACTCCAGCACCATTCCATTTTCAAAGGTAATCCTGCCCTCCACAAACAGATGCACAAATGCGGTCCTCTCATTTTCACCGTAAGCATACTTTCCAAGGGAGGCAATGCACCTTGCCACATTGGGTGGACAACAGGCGCAGGCATACCAGCCCGGACGCTGGGGCAGATCATGTCTGTGCGTCTTAATCTCTCCGGAAATACCCGGGAGAACTTCCAGCGGATTGACATAGAAAAACCGCTTTCCATCCAGTTGCATTCCCGCCAGCACCGTATTATAAAAGGCTCTTTCCATCACATCTGCGTATTTGGAATCTACTTCCGCCTCCAGCATTTTAGAAGCAAAGAACATCAGACCGATGGATGCACAGGTTTCCGCATAAGCCGTATCGTTGGGAAGATCATAATCCACCGTAAAGGCTTCCCCCTCAACGGTAGAACCGATTCCTCCTGTCACATACATCCTCCTGTCCGCAATACTTTCAAAAAGCTGCCGACAGGCATTCAAAAGCTCCTGATCCTCCGTCCTGGCCGCCAGATCTGCCATCCCTGTATAAAGGTAAACCGCACGGACACTGTGACCTGTAGCATCACGCTGCTCTCTAACCGGCTTTCCCGATTGCTGGTAATCGTAATTAGACGCGTCATTCCCCCAGACGCACCAATCTCTTCTTGCAATCTCATCCTCATAAAAACGGTTGTTTACGCCACGCACATCGATGAAGTGCTTGGCAAGTGTAAGGCATTTCTCATCTCCTGTAGCATGGTAAAGCCTGAGCAACGCCAGTTCGACCTCCGGATGTCCCGGATAGCCTTCATGACCTTCTGTCACAAAGTGCTGATAAATATGTGCCGCATTCTTCTGCATCACACGAAGAAGCTTATCCTTACCGGTGGCTTCGTAGTAGGCAACTGCGGCCTCCATCATATGTCCGGAGCAGTACAGTTCATGTCCCTCCAGCAGATTGGTCCATCGCTTATCCTTATCCTTGATGGTATAGTAGGTATTCAGGTATCCGTCCGTATCCTGTGCCGCTTCAATCTTTTCAATCAGGCTGTCAGCCTTTGCTTCCAGATCAGCATCCGGAAAATTAACAAGACTGTAGGCCACAGCTTCAAGCCATTTAGCAGCATCACTGTCCTGAAATACCATTCCGTAAAAGCCGTCCCCTATATCCTCCCCGCGCACAGCCTTTGCTGCATTCTCGAAATTTGCCACGACATGACTCTTTTCAACACCCTCCACCTGATCATGAAGGACTGCATACTGGTAAGGAATAACGACTTCCTTTATGAGCTTCTGATAACGGTAAATAAACCCTTGTGTGCTTTCAAAATGTTTCACATCTATTTGTCTTTGCTGTTTCATGCGGCACCTCTTTCCTTTTTCCTTTATATGCATTATAATCCTTATATCACATATATAAAATAGATTTTATTCCTATAAATATGGAGAATTTTCTGATGAATGAAATAATCATTGATACCTGTTCCCTTCCGGCCGTAATCTCCGGCGCCTATGAAGTTGCTTCCGTTCCCTTTATCCACGCAGACCGCACCACAGACTTTCATGTATTGATTTATGTCACTGAAGGCTACATCGGTGTAACAGAAGATGAACAGGATTATACCATACAAAAAGGAGAATTATTTTTCTTAAAAAGCGGTCTTCATCATTACGGTAAGGTGGAAATCCCCCAAGGAACCGCATGGTACTATATCCATTTCCGCACTTCACAACCCTCAAAAGACTGCCAGCCCTTTCAGATAATCAATGAGCCGGGAAATCAAGGCTTTTTCCCGGCTTCCTATACCTATATATTAACTTTACCCAAACACTCCTATGTTCCCTCCGATTCTTCTCTTGCAGAAGAAATCCGTGATTTTGTCCATTATCTGAACTCTACAGACCCTCTTCGTCGGTGGAATCTAAATCAGAAGCTGTTTCAATTGCTTTCAGAGGCTGCTTTTACTTCCTTTGCGGATATTCCGAAGGAGACATCCCTTGCCGATCAGATCTGCCATTTCTTAGCGGATCATACACAGAAGCCTTTTAAAGCCTCTGATCTGGAAAATCACTTTCATCTGAGCTATAAGCATCTCGCTACCTGCTTTAAAAAGGCCACCGGAACAACGATTCAGGCTTATCATACTCAATTAAAAATGAACCTCGCCTGCACGCTGCTCCGCTCTACCCTTTTGCCCATTAAGGAAATCAGTTTACGGCTGGGTTATCAGGACATGCTTTACTTTAGCAGGGTATTTCATGCAAAACTGGGAGTAAGCCCCAGTGCTTATCGGAAGCAGATCTGGCTCTGACCTTCCTATCACACATTTTTCTGTGTAACCGTTCAATGCTTCTGCAATCTGCGAAAACGCCTTTCTGTGATATTCCTCCGTGTATACATCCGTAAAAAGAATCGGATTATATCTCCAGATAACCTTTTCTTTCCCAATCTTCTTTGACAGTCTTTGGAAGATCGGAATCATCTCATCCCTTTTGTGAGGAACATTGTTTTCTATATCCTTCCCGTATCCGGTAGCGTGAACTGAAAGTAATATTGATAATCCTTTAACTCATCCAGTCTGTCCATCATAGGTTCAGGATTTTTGGTCCAGAACACAATACAGTCCACTGCCTCCGGCGATAGGTTGATTCTGCTGATCTGGTGCGGATTCATGGGATTGCGCACAAAAAGCCAGCCTGCTTCTATCCTATGATAGAACCAGGCTGAATAGTAATTAGAGATATCAGTTCTTCTGCTGGCACTGATAATCATTTTCTATCCCTCATTGGCATATAAGCACTGCCTTCCCTACCATGTTCTTGAGTTCAGCTGTCTGAACTGAGCAACTGTGGAAACATGGGAATTCAGTCCGCCATCCACATTGATGATCTGTCCACTGACATAACTGCTCTCATCTGAGGCAAGGTAAACACACATATTTCCGATGTCCTCAGGGCACCCATAACGATTGACCATAATATTACTCAGGAAAATATCCTTAAGTGCCTGCGGTACATTTGCCTCATTCTGCGGTGTAACAATCAAACCGGGGCGTACACAATTACAGCGGATATTCTGCTTTCCATACTGGGTTGCGGTTGACTGTGTCAGCATATCCACACCTGCCTTGGCACAAGCATAAGCAGTTGAGCCAAGATCACCGCCGCAGGATGCCATGGAGCCTATATTGACAATGGAACCACCTGTTTCATTCTTCTGCATATACGGAAGTACACATTTGGTCGTATAAAAAGTTCCACGCAGATCGCTCTGAAGCACATGATCCCACATTTCCAAGGTCAACTCATCCACACGACCATCCTTCAACCCTACATTTGCTGCATTATTAACAAGCACATCAATTTTTCCGTACTTTTCTGCCGTATCAGCAAAAAGCTTCTCAACACTTTCCGGAACGGTGATATCCATAAAGTGGTAGAATGCTTCTCCACCTTCTTTTGTAATACTTTCGACAACTGCCTGGCCTTTTTCTTCTCTTCGTCCGCAGATGACTACCTTAGCACCTTCTGATGCAAACAATCTGGCAATTCCGATGCCGATTCCGCTGGTAGAACCTGTAACGACTGCAACCTTGTCTTTTAATCTGTCCATAATGTAAACCCTCCTAGTTTTAGTTTCTATGATGTTCCATGAGAATACACACAGAATATCCTGTTAATCTAAATATAACGCTTTGAAGAAAATAATTCAATATTTGCTTTTCATAGCTTCCGAAGGAACTTATTTATTCATATTGGTCAGATAAGTTTAGTAATTTCCTTTTTCTTTTATTATTTGTTTTAACCTGAGGTTATTATCAAATACGTTTTCCGTCAGATTATTAATTTCTAACAAACTATGAATACACCATTCAGGATCCTGCGTATGAAACGAATAGTATACATCATTCATTTGCTTATAATTAAATAGCTTCATAATAAATTTTGTAGATTGTTCTCTTGTATATGAAATATATCTATACATATAGCCCATCCAAAATAGTGCGCTTTTTGAATATTTCACTTTACCATAGTCAGAATTCCCGAATTGTTCTAAAATACTATTAATCCCCTCACTTACATCAAGAGATAAGTATGATGAATTATTTGTATCTAATTTTTTTAGCAAATCAGAATGCAAAAATCTTCTAATATACACTCCGGTAGAGCAGCTCAATTCATTCGATTTTTCGAATAGTTTTCCTTGATATTCAGCAAGCAATAGTCCGTTATGATCAAAATTTCTCATTTTAATATTTCCTCAATATATAAACCGGTTTTAAACTCTCTTTTTGCAAGCTTCAATTTAGTATCTATTTCATAGCTTCGCTCATTTAAGAGTCTCCTACAATCTTCACGTTCAGGATTAGACAGATAGTATTTTTCAATTGGAACTAAATTTTGCAATGCTTTATCTGTTTTAAATATAAATTGGAGTCCCAACTTTGATGCTGATAACGAGTGAAGCGCAACATCTGCATTTATTTCGCCATCAGTAAATTGCGCCATTACATAAAACATTTTATTATCAGCAATAGGAGCAATAATCACATCTGCAGCTTCTATTTCGGCTATTATTTTTCTAACCATCTGATTTGAGGCGTATTCTCTTAATGTTCCACGATAATAACAAATAGCAATCATCCATTCCAGATTACAATCAAATCTCTTTATCTTTAAACCACTAAGTGAATACTTAAACGAATACACAGAAGATTTTTCTTTTTCACAAACAAACGATAATGCTTGATTATATGTTTCTCCCAGATAAAAGCCTCTTCCAAAATCACAATTATCTCTTGAACCACTAATCGTAACCTCTGATAAACCATCCTTAGAACCATGAAACAATACATCACGATATTTTTCTTTTATCAACTCTTCTTTAACGGAGTTTATTCTGTATTTATTTTCATAAACATACGAATATATTTTTTCACAAACATCATCCCTAGCCTTACCCTTTTTCTCTATTACATCTAACGTAGTCCTTGATACCTTTGTTCTTTCAGACAATTCAATGCTATTTATTTTTTCTGTTTCTAATATAAACCCAATGTCTTCCTTTATATTATAATCACAATCAACTTTAATCATACCTATCTACTCCTTCGATAAGACCAATTATAAACCAAAAATCTTGTTTGTTCAAGTTGTACAAACAAGTTTTTCTTATTTGCAAGCAAAAACACTCCAGAGCAAAAGTTCTGGAATGTTTTGCATTCTAATGAATCAAAATGCATAATAAAAAGCCCGTGAATGCAAGCATTCCGGGCTTTCCATATGCATTTCGATTCGCAAGTAACTGCTTATCTCTTTGAAAATTGGGGTGCTCTTCTTGCGGCTTTGAGACCGTATTTCTTTCTTTCTTTCATACGAGGGTCTCTTGTTAAGTAGCCTGCTTTCTTCAGAACCGGTCTATAGTCTGCATCTACCTGAAGCAGTGCTCTTGCAATACCGTGTCTGATTGCACCTGCCTGACCTGTGTATCCGCCACCGTGAACGTTAACCAGTACATCGTACTTGTCAACAGTATCGGTAGCTACCAGAGGCTGACGAACGATAACCTTAAGTGTCTCTAATCCAAAATATTCATCGATAGATCTCTTGTTGATCTTAATCTCACCTTTACCGGGTACTAAATATACTCTGGCGATTGATTTTTTTCTTCTACCAGTACCATAAAATCTTGCTGCTTTAGCCATTTTATTCTTCTCCTTTCAGTCCCTTAAAATGTCAATACTTCGGGCTTCTGAGCTGCATGCTGATGCTCAGGACCTGCGTATACATGAAGCTTTGTGTACATCTGTCTTCCTAAAGGTCCTTTGGGAAGCATGCCCTTAACAGCAAGCTCAACAACCTTCTCAGGCTTCTTAGCCATCATCTCACGCAAAGTAGCTTCCTTCATGCCACCTACGTAATCTGAGTGATGGTAATAAATCTTCTGATCCAGTTTCTTACCTGTTACTTTAACCTTGTCAGCATTTACAACGATTACATAATCGCCTGTATCAATATGAGGGGTAAAGATTGCCTTATTCTTACCTCTTAAAACTTTAGCAACTTCTGAAGCTAAACGACCAAGTGTCATATTTGTAGCATCAACTACATACCATTTTCTCTCGATGGTAGCAGGACTAGCCATAAATGTTTTCATTTCATTACCTCCGTAAAATTATGCATGTGTAAGACACATTATTCCTTCCGATAACCACTCTTCCTCCGTCGGATGTCCGGGCCGCCGGGTTCTGTTGGTAATCCGGAAGATACTCTATTTATAACACTTCAACTAGGGATTGATGAAGTGTTACCAAACGTCGCCACATTGAATAATTATATTATACGCTTCCACGTGTGTCAACCATCTTTTTCACAAAAAATCATATTTCACTAGGGTTAGACCGCATGCCGGCGCTGTCGGTCCTGCCATAGTACGATCTTTTGCCTCAAGAATCTCCTTCATCCTCTCCGGCTCCAGATTGCCGCGTCCGACCTCCATCAGAGTTCCTGCAATGATTCTAACCATATTATAGAGAAAACCGTTGCCGCATACCCGTATCACGATCTCATCATTTTCTCTCACCACGGTCGCTTCATACAGGGTCCGGACTGTCGTTTCCACCACTGCCGCCGTCGCACAGAAGCTTTTAAAATCATGTTCTCCGACCAGGTATGATGCTGCCTTTTCCATTCTGCTTACATCAAGGGGGACATAGGTAAAATAGGAATATAGCCTCCTTGTGGGAAGCGGGAACTCTCTGTTCAGAATCCTGTATTCGTAAGTTTTTCTGCTATCACAATGTCTGGGATGAAAATCAGTCCCCACCTCACAGGAGCTTTGAATTCTGATATCCTCAGGTAATCTCTGGTTAAGTGCATAAGAAAGCTTTTCCGCCGGGATTCTGGTATCGGTATCAAATACTGCCACATTACACAACGCATGCACGCCGGAATCCGTCCTGCTGGCACCGATGACCTGTATCTTCTCCTGCAGAAGCTCCGATAGCGTCCTGTTCAGTTCTCCTTCAATGGTTCTTGCCCCGGGCTGGATCTGCCATCCATGATAAGCTGTTCCATCGTAAGCAACAACCAGCTTTACTCTCTTCATTTTTTCTCCACATATCAAGATTTCAATGAAATATTTCTACAACAGAATCTTTCCAAATGTAATACAAATCACAAGATAGCACGCAACTGTACCGTATGCCAATGCATCTGCCTTCCGATAGATCAGCGGTTTCATCTTTGTTCTGTGCTCACCGCCCCTGTAGCATCTAGCTTCCATTGCCATGGCAAGATCGTTGGCACGTCGAAAAGCCGATATAAACAGAGGCACCAGAAGGGGAACCAGGCTTTTGGCCTTTCTGATCAGGTTTCCACTTTCAAAATCAGCACCTCTTGCAATCTGTGCCTTCATGATTTTGTCTGTCTCTTCCAACAGAATTGGGATAAAACGAAGTGCAATGGACATCATCATGGCTATTTCATGCACAGGTACCTTCAGCACCTTAAGCGGTCCCAAAAGCTTTTCTAATCCGTCCGTGAGATTATTGGGCGTTGTGGTAAGTGTCATTATCGATGAGCCCATGATCAAAAAGACCAGCCTTACTGCCATAAAAGCAGCAAATCTGATACCTTCTCTGGTGATCTTCAGCTTCCAGAAGGAAAGTACCACTTCTCCCGGTGTTAAAAACAGATTAAATACCGCTGCAAAAATCAAAAGAAATAAAATTGATTTCATTCCTCTTATCATAAACTTGAAGGGTACCTTGGATAGCCTGATGATCATCAGCAGGAACAGACCTGCAATCAGATATCCTATCCAATTATCCACCAGAAACAGAGAAATAATAAAGCAGACTGTGGTCACAAGCTTGACCCGCGGGTCCAGTCTGTGTATCACGGAATCTGCCTGATAATATTGTCCCAGTGTAATATCTCTTAACATCCTTCTACCTCTGCTGTCTGAAAAACGTCCTTTTCTATCAGATTTATCCACGAAGTGCCTTCAGTATTGCTATCCTCGCTTCTTCAATAGTGGTTATGTCCGTATCCACGTCAAGCCCTTTTTCCTTTAATGCCTGCATAATGTACGTTACCTGTGGTGCTGCAAGTCCCACTGCTTCCAGTTCTTTGTAATGCCCAAAGACTGCCTTGGGCGCATCATCAAACATAATCTGCCCCCGGTTCATGACAATGATACGATCCACATACTTTGCCACATCCTCCATACTGTGCGACACCAGGATCACAGTGATTCCGGTCTCTTTGCGCAATTTGGCAATCTGATCTAATATCTCATCCCTGCCTTTGGGGTCAAGTCCTGCTGTCGGCTCATCCAGAATCAGCACCTCCGGCTTCATGGCAAGCACACCGGCTATTGCCACTCTTCGCTTCTGACCGCCGGAAAGATCAAAAGGTGACTGATAGAAATATTCATCCTCAATCCCCACCTGTTTTAAGGCCGCGTAAGCCCGAAGCTCTACTTCCTTCTTGTCCAGCCCAAGATTCTTCGGGCCAAAGCAGACATCCGAAAAAACATCAATCTCAAACAGCTGATGCTCCGGATACTGAAATACCAGTCCTACCTTGCTGCGAAGCTTTTTTTTATCAAAATCCTTTTCATGAATATCAGCGCCATTAAAATAGACACTGCCGCTTGTAGGTGCAAGCAGTCCATTCAAATGCTGTACCAGTGTGGATTTCCCGGAACCGGTGTGACCGATCAGTCCAATGAACTGTCCGTCCGGTATGACCAGATTGATATCCTTCAATGCCGCATGCTCCATCGCCATGCCTTCTTCATAAATATGACTTACGTGATCTAAAATAATCGACATATTTTACCCTTTGCCTTATTGTTATGAAAGCCCAAGTGCCTTAACCAGCTCTTCCTTTGTCAAAATACCTTCCGGGATCGGAAACCCGCTTTCCCTAAGCTCATGTGCCAGCAACGTTACCTGCGGCACATCCAGCCGGAGCTTCTTGAGCTTATCCACCTGGCTGAAAATCTCCCTGGGCGTTCCCTCCATGGCAATTTTCCCTTTATCCATTACAAATACCTTGTTTGCATGGATGATTTCTTCCATATAATGAGTGATGAGAATCACTGTAATGCCTTCCACATCATTCAGCGCACGCACTGCGCGGATGACTTCTTTTCGACCGTTGGGATCCAGCATCGCCGTCGGCTCATCCAGCACGATGCACTTGGGATGCATGGCAATGACACCGGCAATGGAAACCCGCTGCTTTTGCCCACCTGACAGCTTATTCGGAGAATACTTTCTGAACTCATACATCCCGACAGCTTTCAGACTTTCCTCCACACGCTCCCAGATTTCCTTTGTGGGAACTCCCAGGTTTTCAGGACCAAAACCTACATCCTCCTCAACAACCTGACCGATGATCTGATTGTCCGGATTCTGAAAGACCATACCGGCCTCCTGACGGATATCCCACAGGTTTCCTTCATCAGAGGTGTTCTTGCCATCCACAAAGACCGTTCCCTCCGTCGGATAAAGAATTGCATTGATGTGCTTTGCAAGTGTAGACTTACCGGAGCCATTGTGTCCCAGAATTGCCACAAAATCCCCCTGCTTCACATCCAGACTGACCTCATCCACAGCTCTCGTGATACCCTCTACATTGCCCTCTTCATCTCTTCTGATGTATTCAAAAACCAGCTTGTCTGTCTTTACAATTCCCATTTGTCTTCCTTCGCCAACTGCTGTATTTCCCTTTTTGCCTGTCACTTATTGTACAAGATATTGTTTCCATTTGCAATAGATAGTGATTTATCGTATCATAGTCACAAAAGCCCTTTTACCCTATTTCGATGAATGAGGTGACAATCGTATGAATAAATGGCTAAAGCCCCTCGTGGGACTTGTGTTCCTTATCTTAATATGTGCCGTCAGCGTCAGACTTCTGACCAGAGGCGAAACCCTGGATCAATATGCGCAGGCAAATCCGGAGGTTGCCTATGCAACTCCCTCCAAAACCGAAGCGCCGACTGCATCGCCTTCCGCATTGCCTGACTCTTCTCCTGAAGCCATGCCCACCGCAACCCCCGATGATACCTCTGCTTCAGAACCGTTTCTTATGACTGACACGGAATCCGCTGAAAGTACGCATTTCGCAGACGGATTCTTCTATCAGCCCCTTACGGATGCCGTTGTAGCCAGAATTACCGGAATTTCCTATCCGGTTTCTGAGACAATTGCCCCGGCGCTTTCCCTGCAGGCAACCAACATTGTCCCCGATGATAAGGAAATTGCCATTTCCTATGAAGAGCTTAGCTATATGAATGTACTTTACTATGATTTTAACGGTGAGGTTCAAATCGGAGAATTGATTTGCAATCAGAAAATAGCCCAGGATCTCATAGAAATTTTCTATGAGCTGTACCAGAATGAATATCAAATTGAAAAGATCAGATTGATTGACGAATACGGCGGCGATGACACAGCTTCTATGATGGATAACAATACCTCCTGCTTTAATTACAGAGCTGTAGACGGTACCAGCAGTCTCTCCAAGCATGCCATAGGATGCGCCATTGACATCAATCCCTTTTATAATCCTTATGTTGTCTTTCACAAAGATGGAAGCGGTGAAACCTACATCTCCCCCGAAGGCAGTGAGATCTACGCTGACCGCTCCCAAAATTTCCCTTATAAAATTGACGAAAACGATTTGTGCTACAAATTATTTAAAGAGCACGGCTTTGTCTGGGGCGGTGACTGGAATTCCTGTAAGGATTACCAGCACTTCCAGAAGGTGGTGAAATAATATATTTTCCCCTAAATCTCAAATATCTGCATACTGTCATTCAATTTCTCTGCAATGCTCTTAAGACTATTGGCATCTCCGGCAATTGTCTGAATGATTTCGCTTACCTGGTTTACAGAAGCAGCAGATTCCTGTGTGCTTGCCGCATTCTCCTGCGCTACTGCAGTCAGATTTTGTACGGTATCTGTCACATTGATTCTTGCTTCATTGAGCTTATCTGTTCTCTGTGCAACTCTTCCGATTGCTTCAATTGCCTGCTCAACCTGATGAAGTACTTGATTAACCTGTTCATCAGTTTTCTTCATATTTTCATTTTGCGTACCGATGATTGTTTTTACCTCGTCCATCGTCTCAACAGCCTTTGCTGAATCCTCTAACAGAGAGGTAATGATTTCTTCAATCTGCCTTGCGGATTCATTAGACTGCTCTGCCAGCTTCTGAATCTGAGCAGCTACAACTGCAAATCCCCTTCCCTGCTCACCGGCTCGTGCCGCTTCAATAGATGCGTTTAATGACAGTAGATTCGTTTCTTCTGCAATATCAGTAATAAGTTCTGTCGCTTCCTTAATTTTTTGTGCTGATGTATTAGTCGTATTAGTCTGCTCAAAAATGATATCAATAGAGGTCTTTGTCTTCTGATTGATTTCCTGAAGCTCCTGAAGAGACCGAATAGCCGTATTCCCAAGCTGTTTAATCTGCTGGGCATTTTCATTCATTGTATTAATCTCATCTGTAGTCTCTTCGATCATATTGCCCATGACAATAATATTTTCTGTTGCCTTCTGCGTCTCTTCAGCCTGTCCGCCGGCTCCCTGTGCAATTTCCTCAACTGCACGTTCCACCTGCATAATATGTTCAGAGCTTTCCGTAGCGCCCTCATTCAACCGATCGGAGGATTCATGCAGTTCCCCACTCTGCTGCATGATATTGGAAATAATGCCAAGGAGTTCCTGTTTTAAAGACTGAATTGCACGGTTAATATTTCCGATTTCATCCTTGCGCTTTAATGCCTTTTCACTCAATTCTATATTGAGTTTTCCTTTGGATACCTGTTCAAGAGCTTCAGCACCGGCTTTGAGACCATTAACCATACTGTTTACCGCGAAGACGATACAAATAATGCAGAGCAACGTTACAACTCCCGAAACAGCTCCCAGTAGCGAGGTGATACTTAGAATCTGAGCCTTTGCATCTGCCTGAGGCATTCCCGTAAATATCATGCCCACAACATTACCTGCGTCATAAAGAGGAACATAATATCCAAAATAATGATGTCCTTCTACATTGACATCTGTGGAGAAATACTCATTTCCACCTTTCAGTACGGTATTGATAACTGCCTCACCCGCTTGTGTCCCTACTACACGGTTCCCATTTGCATCAAGAACAGAAGTCATATAACGGGTATCGCCATAAAAAACAGTCACATCCATATCAGAAGCAGCTTTAATGTTATCTGCAATCTGTGTTGCATCACTGACATTAAATTCGCCTTTATACAGCTTATCCTCTACGAGCTGATAGCTTCCCTCATCGACACAGCCAAGCGTATCTCTCACGGAAACTGCCGCCCCTTTCAGACCATTTTCGATGGTGCCGGTCACTACTTCAGTAATCCTGACCTTTCCCAGAAGAATCGTAAATAATCCCAGAAAGAATAAAGGTACTACCGCCATAGCAAGAATCTTAGGTTTCATCTTCATAATGTTCAATCCCCTTATTGTATAATTTGCTAAAATTATATGATAATTTATACTACCACATTGGAGAAAATTGTCAATAATTTATGGTAAGAAACAGCTTTTTTAACAAAAAATATATAAAGGACTTTTACTGTATTACCAGTTCTCCCCATGTGTCCGAAGGTACAAGAACGATGTAGGTCTTTCCGGTATTCAGTTCTATTTCTTCCCCGGTGGCCTTATTCTTATATACAGTAACTGCAGTTTCATCCGCCTTGCTCCATGTGATGGGAATTGCCTGTCCGTTTGTCAGATAATAGCCCTCATCACCGCTTCCTACCACATGATAGATGAGATAGCCATTTTCATCATACTGGGTAAAGGAACAGCTCTGGATGATAACATTCTTAAAGCCGGTGACGGCATCGCCCTCAAGAGGATCTGTATGTGCTTTTCCATACTCATAATACTCATACTCACCGGCAGATGCGTTATAAGAAAGCTTGGAGCTGTTATGCGGAAAGGGAAATGCGATTTCTGTTGCCTGCTGCACATCCGCCTCCCCTGATAAATCAAGCCCAACCGCCGCAAACTTAAAGTGGGCACCCGGATAATATTCATTATAGGTCTTACTGTATCCGGATTCCTCTATCCTTTGCACCAGACCTTCGTAGGTCTTTCCCTTGTTCTGGTTGGTATAGCTCTGCGCAGTAATATATTCCGTAAACTCTGTTGCCTTACCGTTGGAAAATCTGGCAAATCCGCCGCTTAAATTATTCGTGTAGGGCTTTGCGATATATTCATCATTATAAAAGGGACCACCATCATGGCACAAAATCGCATTCCATTCAGCCGCCAGAAGGAAATTGGTTGGACGGGTACTTCTCACACTGCCAAGCTGCTCTATATTCGCCCAGTCCTTGACAATTACCATGAGTCGGGTAATTCTACCGTTGGCTGTGCTGTTCATCAGTTCATATACCACATCTGCACTGTTTACGCCATAATGGGGAAGCGCTGTGCTTTCATTATCCACCATAACTGCAATGGGACGCTGATCCTTAAGACTCTCGTCGATCCACTCATTCGTCAGCTCACTGCGGTACATTCCTTCCCTGATTTCTTCTTCCTGTACTTCTTCCACGTTTTCTTCCGAAGGCTCAGAGGTGGGAATCGGTTCCCAGCCAAGTCCCATCCCTGTATCCTGTGCTGTATCATCCGTTCCTGAAGCTTCTGTTCCTGTAATCTCTGATGCGATCTTTGTTTCATCATCTTTATCACAGCCGGTCATTACAGATGCCGTAAGCAAGGTGCCAAGCAGCATAACTGCAAGTAATTTTTTCCTGATTCTTTTCATTGGTGCTTTCCTCGATATCATCATTCTTATAAAAATATATACTTACATACAAACAATACCGCCAGCACGTACATAAGTGGTGTAATCTTCTTTGCTTTTCCACACACCAGATTCAGGATTACGTAGGAGATCACACCGATTGCGATTCCTTCGGAAATGCTGTACATAAGCGGCATGCACAGCAGGCAAAGATAAGCAGGAATTGCTTCTGTAAGGTCATTGAAATCAATTTCTGTTACGGATGTCATCATCAGAAATCCCACAAAAATTAAAGCCGGGGCTGTTGCAAAGGCCGGAATGGCACAGAAGATCGGTGCCAGGAAAATGGATAACAGGAACAGGAATCCCGTAACCACGGAAGCAAGACCCGTTCTTGCACCTGCCACCACACCGGCAGAGCTTTCCACAAATGTTGTAGTGGTGGAGGTGCCAAGCACCGCACCTGCACTTGTGGCAACCGCATCAGCAAGGAGAGCCTGCTTGATTCGCGGAAGCTTTCCGTTTTCATCCAGCATGTCAGCTTTGGTAGCAACGCCGATCAGCGTTCCTAGGGTATCAAACATATCTACGAAGAGAAAAGCAAACAGCACCACAATAAAATTGAGAATACTTACATTTGAAAAATCTGCCTTAACCAACTGTCCAAAGGTCAGAGAAAGAGCTGAAAAATCTGTCATTGCAAAAACCGGATAGAGAGAATAAAATCCATTTTCCACATCCACTGTATAAAGTCCTGTTGCCTGGCAGATCATACCGAGTATCCAGGTCACAACAATTCCCACTAAAATGGAACCTTTTATCTTTTTGATATATAAGATTGCTGTGACAAACAAACCGATCAGTGCAAGGATCGCACAGATTCCTTTGGTATGGAACTCACCTGCAAAGTCCACATAGCTTACAAGAGTGGAAGAATTACCAACCACAATATGCGCCCCCTGCAGACCGATAAATGCAATAAAAAGGCCGATACCGGCGCTCACTCCCTTTTTCAGGGTAAGCGGAATGGCATTAAAGATTGCTTCACGCACATTGGTCAGTGACAATACAATAAAGATCAGACCTTCTGCAAAGACTGCCGCCAGAGCCACCTGCCAGGAATAACCCATGGCACCGCACACAGTAAAAGCAAAATAAGCATTCAATCCCATGCCCGGTGCCAGAGCAAAGGGATAATTGGCAAGCAGTGCCATCAGCAAAGTTCCTACGAAGGATGCAATTGCCGTGGCCAGAAGAACAGCTGTCTTGTCCATTCCTGCAGCGGACAGCATGGTTGGGTTGACAGCCAAAATGTATGCCATGGTCATAAATGTGGTAATACCACCGATTACTTCTGTTTTAACAGTTGTGTTATTTTCCTTTAGCCGAAACAGTTTCTCTAACATTTTTCTTGATATCCTCCTCATCATAAGTTTTCTATTTACCTTCATAAGTTATAACGCTGTCTATATCATAGCCCTTCAGACGTTCTCTTCCCCTCAGTCCTGCAAGCTCTAATAAAAAAACAATCTTCACAACTTCTCCACCGAGAGCCTCAATCATTCGAATACTGGCTTCAATGGTTCCTCCCGTAGCGATCAGATCGTCAATCAGTACTACTCTGTCCCCGGGCTTAATTGCATCTTTATGCATTTCAATCGTTGCACTTCCATACTCAAGGTCATAGGTTTCCGAAATGGTCTCACAGGGTAGTTTTCCCTTTTTGCGGATCGGCACAAATGCCTTATGAAGTGCATATGCGATGGGCATGCCAAAAATAAAACCTCGCGACTCCGTTCCGGCAACCACATCGAAATCTACGCCATCAAGCTTTTGTTTCATAGAATCAATCGCCAGCGCAAGTCCGTCCGGATCCTGTAGCACACTTGTCACATCCCGGAATATAATGCCTTTTTCCGGGAAATCCGGAATGCTTCTTACATATTCTTCCAACCTTTTCATATGCAGTATCTCCGTTTCTGATCATATTGTAAATATTGATAATTTCATTATATTGGTTTATTGCCAAAAAAACAACCTTCTGAAATTGAAAAGAGACTGTTACAAAACAGCCTCTTCTGACATCTTACTATACTAACTCAAGAACTACTTCCATAGCTCCGTCGCCCTTACGCTGGCCAATCTTGATGATTCTTGTGTAACCACCGTTGCGGCTTGCATACTTAACACCGTACTCGTCAAAAAGCTTGGCAACAAGATCAACTTCCTTGGTGCCTCTCTTTCTTCCTGCTAACGTCCCCGGAACCTCTGTTACAGGATAAAGAACCTTGAGTATCTGGCGTCTTGCATGTAATCTGGAAGGAAGATCCTTCTTGATTTCCTTCTCAACGGTTTCAAATTTAGTAACCTTCTTACCGTCAACTACTTCTTTTACTCTCTTTCCGTCTTTGTCCTTTACAGGAACCTTAGCGGAAACCTTAACTGTTTCGTAGTTATCCTTTTCCTTTACTGCAAGTGCAATCAGTCCGTCAACGATCTTCTGGACTTCCTTTGCTCTGGCCTGTGTGGTAACGATCTTTCCCTTATAAATAAGGCTTGTTACCTGACTTCTGAGTAATGCTTTTCTCTGGTCTGATGTTCTTCCCAGTTTTCTGTATTTTGCCATTTTCGGCTCCTTTCTCAACGGGACTAATGCCCTTCATGGTACATCCGGCAACGCTCTTTGGCCTTACTTGCCGAACGCAGTTATTCTCCATTTATGAGAACGCGGCGTGCGCACTTTGGTCTTACCGCGCCGTGCTTCACAACATGTTAATGCTTTAAGCCTCATCACTCGGATTCAGCTGTAATCCTAATTCTTTTAACTTAGCCAAAACTTCTTCCAAGGATTTACGACCCAGATTACGAACCTTCATCATATCTTCGGAAGTCTTATTGGTTAATTCTTCAACTGTATTGATACCAGCTCTCTTTAAGCAGTTATAGGAACGAACTGACAATTCTAACTCGTCAATGCTCATTTCCAATACTTTTTCCTTCTCATCCTCTTCCTTCTCTACCATAACCTCTGCGGTCTTGGCATTTTCAGACAAATCAATGAAAAGACTTAAATGTTCGCTAAGTACTTTTGCAGCTAAGCTAACCGCTTCATCAGGCACCAGGGTTCCGTTTGTGTAAACATCCAGTGTCAGCTTGTCAAAATCTGTAATCTGACCAACACGTGTATTTTCAACGGTTACGTTAACCCTCTCCACAGGCGTGTAGATAGAATCGATCGCAATAACACCGATTGGTAAATCATCGCTCTTATTCTTATCTGCGCTCACATATCCTCTTCCTCTTGTAATGGTAAGTTCCATATAAAGCTTGGTATTCTTTCCATTGAGAGTTGCAATTGTAAGATCGGGATTTAAAATTTCAATGTCCTGATCACACTGTATATCGGATGCCTTTACTACTCCATCTCCCTCATACTCGATATATGCGGTCTTTGGCTCATTTGTATCACTGTTATTTCTGATAGCAAGGCTCTTGATATTCATGATAATCTCAGTTACATCTTCCTTGACACCCTCAATGGAACTGAATTCATGAAGTACGCCTTCAATCTTAACCTGGCTCACAGCAGCGCCGGGAAGAGAAGAAAGCATAATTCTTCTGAGTGAATTACCAAGTGTAATACCATAACCTCTCTCAAGCGGTTCTACGACAAATTTGCCATACTTTTTATCCTCAGAGATTTCTGCCACCTCAATATTTGGTCTTTCAAAATCAAACACTGCAAATACCCTCCTTTACGAACAATACGATTCGTGGAATTACTTAGAATATAATTCGACGATAAGCATCTCATTTACAGGAACATCAATCATTTCTCTTGTAGGAAGGTTCTTAACTGTTCCCTTTAATGCTTCCTGATCCACATCAATCCATTCAGGAACCAGTCTTCCTGCAGTTACTTCAAGGATATCTTTGTATCTCTGTAAGGATTTGGATTTTTCTCTGATTTCAATTACATCGCCGGCTTTCACCAGGTAAGAAGGAATATTCACCTGCTTACCGTTAACCAGTACATGCTTATGACCAACGATCTGTCTTGCTTCTCTTCTGGTTCTTGCAAATCCCATTCTGAAAACAACACTGTCCAGTCTGCTCTCAAGCATGGTCATCAGGTTTTCACCTGTCATGCCTTTCATTCTGTCAGCCTTCTCGTAATAATTTCTGAAGGGTTTCTCAAGTACGCCGTAAATGAACTTTGCTTTCTGCTTTTCTCTCAGCTGAAGACCATATTCACTTACCTTCTTGCCTGCTCTTGTGTTTGTTCTGTTAGACTTCTTGTCATATCCTAAAAATACAGGATCAAGACCAAGGGATCTGCATCTCTTTAATACCGGGGTTTTATTTACTGCCATTTTCATTTCCTCCTAATATTGTTTACAGCGCTTTGCGCCTTCTTCCAACTTATGTTACTACTATGCTACTATACTAAACACGGCGACGCTTGGGCGGA
Organism: Bacillota bacterium; assembly: GCA_030526045.1. Lineage (GTDB taxonomy): Bacteria > Bacillota > Clostridia > Lachnospirales > Lachnospiraceae > Suilimivivens. The sequence continues at coordinate 50,751 of JAUNDN010000004.1, forward strand.
CGGCATCCGTTATGGGGAACAGGAGTTACGTCTCTGATGCTGGTAACTTCAATTCCGCATGCGGAAAGAGCACGGATTGCTGCCTCGCGACCTGATCCGGGTCCTTTAACCATAACATCAACTGTCTTTAAACCGTGTACCAGTGCAGCCTTTGCAGCTGTCTCTGCTGCCATCTGTGCTGCGTACGGAGTAGATTTCCTTGAACCTCTAAATCCAAGACCACCGGCACTTGCCCAGCTAAGAGCATTTCCTTCGCTGTCTGTCAATGTAACAATTGTATTGTTAAATGAAGACTGGATATGTGCCTGTCCATGTTCAACGTTTTTCTTGACACGTTTCTTTGTCACTTTTTTTGTAACTTTTTTTGCTGCCATTTAAACTAACCTACTTTCTCATTCATTCAATCATTTTCATGTAACAATAATAATTTTGCAAATTGTCCTCTAAGCGAACCTTCTATATTGCTTACTTCTTCTTATTAGCAACTGTTCTCTTAGGACCTTTTCTGGTTCTTGCATTTGTCTTGGTCTTCTGTCCACGTACAGGGAGACCTTTTCTATGACGGATACCTCTGTAGCATCCGATTTCCTGAAGTCTCTTGATGTTCATGGCAACTTCTCTACGAAGATCACCTTCCACCATGTAACCAGCGTCAATTACTTCGCTGATTCTCTTCACTTCATCGTCTGTCAATTCTCTTACACGAGTATCAGGATTAACCTTTGCTGCTTCCAGAATCTTATTGGCACTTGCCCTTCCAATTCCATAAACATAAGTCAAACCAATTTCAACACGTTTTTCTCTCGGTAAGTCAACACCTGCAATACGAGCCATTTACGTTTCCTCCATTTTCCTTATGCACATCCTGTGTGCTGATACTAATTGATTGGGGCAGTCTTTTTTTGCCCAATCGGATTTCCCGATCTTACGCGAATTTTCACGAATCAAGAAGTAATCACTAAGGCTCCGTCGTACAATTATATAAATCAGTACAGCTTACCAACAAGCTGCACTGCAGCCGCTTCATACTAATTGGACAAGAACCCTCCTGCTTCTACATAAGTAGTGCTAACGCAGTGGATTATCCTTGTCTCTGCTTGTGCTTCGGATTCTCACAGATAACTCTGATACGTCCTTTTCTCTTGATGATTTTGCACTTTTCGCAAATCGGTTTTACTGATGATCTAACCTTCATGTTAAACCCTCCTTTCAAAAAAGACCGTTTTACATTATAGCATGGAAAAATCATAAATGCAAGACTATTCTTGCATCTATTTCACATCTATTTTTACTTATCTCGCCAAATGATTCTTCCCTTGCTCAGGTCATAAGGTGACAGTTCCAAAGTAACCTTATCACCGGGAAGAATACGGATAAAATTCTGTCTCAGCTTTCCGCTGATATGTGCCAGTACCCTGTGTCCATTTTCCAGTTCTACCTGAAACATGGTGTTGGGAAGCTTTTCTACTACAGTTCCTTCAATTTCAATTACATCTGCTTTAGACATGTGTTACCTCCTCATTTTTTCTGATCTTAATGGCTGATTTGATTTCTTCATCATATATCTTCTGCTTGTTTTTAAGCTTTTCTGCCAGTGAAATATCTATATCTTTCTTTACCGTCTGTACGTGCTTTTTCTTTTTCTTTTTGGGATTTTCAAGTTTTCTGATTTTCCCGTCAACAAGACAGACCATGTCAGCCTCTTCGCCAACAATAAGATACATTTGTCCCTTGTCATGTCCCGCCAGAGAAATGGCAAATTCTCCTATCATTCCGTTTCCTGCCTTTCTGCGAAAGCATACTTGTCACCTTACAGGCAAAGTAAGAATCTCAGGCTCTCCCTGCGTGATCAGCACCGTATTTTCATAATGTGCTGAAAGGGATCCGTCTGCCGTAACCACTGTCCAGTCGTCATCAAGCCACACAACCTCATATGTTCCCATGTTAATCATCGGTTCAATTGCAAGTGTCATGCCTGCCCTGAGCTTGATTCCCCTTTTCCACTGTCTGAAATTGGGAATCTGCGGGTCCTCATGAAGGCTGGTTCCGATTCCGTGACCTACCAGATCTCTTACCACACCATATCCGAACCTTTTACAATATGCATCAATGGCATTTGAGATGTCGTACAGATGACATCCTTCCTTTGCATATTTGATTCCTTCAAAGAAGCTCTGCCTTGTGACCTCGATCAGCTGCGCCGCTTCTTCACTGACCTTTCCTACCGGATAGGTTCTTGCCGCATCAGAATGGTAACCTTTATAGATAAGTCCGGCGTCCAGACTGACAATATCCCCTTCTGCCAGGATTCTGTCCCGGGAAGGGATTCCATGAACCACCTCATCATTTACAGAAACACAGATAGAAGCCGGATAGCCATTATAATGAAGAAAATTAGGTACACATCCATAGCTGCGTATCAGCTTTTCACCAAGGGCATCGATTTCCCCGGTAGATATACCGGGTTTTATCGCCTCTCCCAGTTTTGCATGAACTTCTGCAAGAATTTTGCAGGATTCACGCATCAACTCAATTTCACGTTCCGATTTAATTGATACAGCCATTCAAAGACCTGCCTTCTATCCCAGAATTGCAACAATTGCCGCAAATACATCCTTCATATCTACAGTGCCGTCTACACTTCTTAAAATGCCCTTAGCCTCATAGAAATCAATCAGCGGTTGTGTCTGCTTGTGATAAACATCCAGACGATTCTTTACTGTTTCAGGCTTATCATCATCACGCAAAACCAGTTCCTTACCGCAGACATCACAAATCCCCTCCTGCTTCGGCGGGATATGTTCGATATGATAAGTAGCTCCACAGCTTAAGCAGGCACGTCTGCCTCCCATTCTTCTGATAATATTCTCATCCGGGACATCTACATTGATTGCAAAGTCAATTTTGTCGCCGATTTCGGTAAGCGCTTTATCAAGAACCTCTGCCTGGGGAATAGTTCTCGGGAAACCATCAAGGACATAACCGTTTTGGCAGTCTTCCTTAGCCACTCTGTCAAGCAGAATCTTAACCGTCAGTTCGTCAGGCACAAGAAGTCCCTGATCCATATATTTTTTCGCTTCCATTCCCAGCTGTGTGCCGTTCTTGATATTGGCTCTGAAAATGTCGCCTGTTGAAACATGCGGAACACCGTACTTTTCTGCAATCATCTTTGCCTGTGTGCCTTTTCCGGCACCGGGTGCACCTAACATAATAATCTTCATAATCAATTTCCTCTTTCCTAACGTAATATAGAGGCAAAGGAAAAGGCAAAGCCCTAAGACTCCGCTTTCCTTTTACCTCTAATATATTTTAGTGAACAAACAATTCTTTAGTCATTTAAGAAACCTTTATAATTACGTACCAGCATCTGAGATTCAATCTGCTTTAATGTCTCAAGTACTACGCTGACAATAATGATCAGGCTGGTTCCGCCGAAGGATACCTTTGCGCCAAACACACCATTGAATACAAAAGGAATGACACACACAATGGTAAGGCCGACAGCACCGATAAAAATAATGTAGTTCAGAATCTTTGTCAGATACTCACAGGTAGGCTTTCCGGGTCTGATACCGGGAATAAATCCACCCTGCTTTTTCATGTTTTCTGAAATCTCCAACGGATTAAAGGTAAGTGATGTGTAGAAGTAGGCAAAAAAGATCACCAATACAATATACACAACAAGACCGATGGAATAAACAGGTTCACTGGGCTTGCACCAGTTTCCGGAATTCAGTCCCTTTAAAATCTGTGCCCATACACCGGTTCCTTTGTAGAAGAAGCTGCTGATTACGATAGGCAGCTGGAACAGAGATGAAGCAAAGATGATCGGGATAACACCGGCGGTGTTTACCTTCAGGGGAAGAGATGAGGTCTGACCTCCAACCATTTTTCTTCCCTGAACCTTCTTTGCATACTGAACAGGTATCTTGCGTACACCGTCATTTAAGATGATGACCAGGATAACCATTGCAAGAATAATTGCAATGATTACAATCGCTGAAACAACACCGATTGCAATTGCCTTGCCAAAGACAAACTGTTCAAACAACATTGAAATATCCTGTGGAATACTGGAAATGATATTAATTACCAGCACAATTGAAATACCGTTTCCAACACCATTTTCTGTGATTCGTTCACCCACCCACATCAGGAAAGCACTTCCTGCCGTGAGTGCTGCAATTACAGTAATCACGTTGAGCGCATTAAAGTTCTCAAGTAATCCATTATTTCCGAAAGCAATTGCCATTGCGGAGGATTCGATCAGAGCAAGACCAACCGTCACATAACGGGTAATGGCTGCTATCTTCTTTCTTCCGTCCTCGCCTTCCTTCTGCATTTCTTCCAGCTTCGGAATAGCGATTGTGAGCAGCTGCATAATAATGGAGGATGTGATGTACGGTGTAATATTCAATGCCAGAATGGACATATTAATAAAGGAACCACCCGTAAAAGCATTGAAAAAATTGAACGCATCGCCTGTCTGCTGCGCAAACCAGTTAGAAAAATAATGTCTGTCTACACCGGGCACAGGCAGCTGTGATCCAAGACGGATCACAACAAGCATGCCGAGTGTAAATAATAATTTATTTCTGATTTCTTTGATTTTGAATGCGTTTTTCAAGGTTGTAAGCATATTACATCACCTCTGCAGTTCCACCAACAGCTTCAATTTTTTCTTTTGCGGATGCACTGAAAGCATTTGCCTTTACTGTAAGCTTCTTGGTAATTTCTCCGTTTCCGAGGATCTTAACGCCATCTTTAGGATTCTTAACAATGCCTGTCTCAAGTAAAGCCTCGATATCTACAACAGCACCGTCTTCAAATCTGTCATTCAGTACTCCTAAATTAATTCCTACGATTTCCTTAGAGCTGGGGCAGGTAAAGCCTCTCTTGGGAATTCTTCTGTATAAAGGCATCTGACCACCTTCAAAGCCGGGTCTGGGCGCTCCTGAACGTGCCTTCTGACCTTTGTGACCTTTACCGGCCGTCTTACCATTTCCTGAACCGTGTCCACGACCTCTTCTAAAATTATCATTCTGGTTAGAACCTTCTGCAGGTCTTAAATTTGATAATTCCATGCTGACACCTCCTTATCTTTTAAACTTCTTCTACTTTTACTAAATGTCTGATCTGCTGAATCTGACCTCTTGTAGCTGCATTATCAGGCAGTACAATGGACTTGTTCAGCTTTCTAAGTCCCATGGATTCTACAGTAGCTTTATGCTTGGGAACTGCACCGATAGTAGACTTAACTAAAGTGATTTTTAACATTTTCTGCTCTGCCATCTCAGTTCCCTCCTATGCCATAATTTCTTCTAATGATTTTCCACGTCTCTTAGCCACTTCTTCCGGTGTCTTGAGTTCGCTTAAGCCTGCAATAGTTGCAAGAACAACATTCTGCTTATTGTTGGATCCCAGAGATTTTGTACGAATATTTTTAATACCTGCAAGTTCGCACACAACACGTGCAGGACCTCCTGCAATAATACCGGTACCTTCGGGAGCCTTCTTTAAAAGCACATTTGCGGAACCGTATTTTCCGATAAAGTCATGTGTGATTGACTTATTCTCATCAAGAGCAATGCTTACAATGTGCTTCATAGCATCTTCTTTTCCCTTACGGATTGCTTCGGGAATTTCTACAGCCTTACCAAGTCCTGCTCCGACATGACCGTTGCCATCACCTACAACAACAAGTGCAGTGAATCTCATGTTACGACCACCCTTTACAGTCTTTGTTACACGCTTGATTGCAACGACCTTATCAGTTAACTCTAACTGGCTTACATCTATGATATTCTTCATGATCTGTGTCTTCCTTTCCTAGAATTTTAAGCCAGCTTCTCTGGCTGCTTCAGCTAATGCTGCAATCTTACCCTGGTATATAAAGCCGCCTCTGTCAAAAACAACGGTATCGATACCCTTTTCAATTGCTCTCTTAGCAATAACTGTTCCCAAGTATGCTGCTGCATCAACGTTATTGGTTTTATCCAGCTGAGCCTTTACTTCCTTTTCAACAGTAGAAGCTGCAACTAAAGTATTTCCAACTGTATCGTCAATAATTTGAGCATACATATGATTATTACTTCTGAATACTGCAAGACGAGGTCTTTCAGCGGTACCGCTAAAGCGGTTACGTATTTTCATGTGCTTTTTTACACGAATTTTTTGTCTTGACTCTTTACTAACCATCTTTACACTCTCCTTATCTATTTCTTACCAGTCTTACCAACTTTACGTCTGATTACTTCATCAGCATACTTGATACCCTTGCCCTTGTAAGGCTCAGGTCTTCTCTTGTCTCTGATTTCAGCTGCGAATTGGCCAACTTTTTCTTTATCAATACCCTTTACGATGATGATGTTCTGACCATCCAGTACCGTTTCAATACCTTCAGGGTCGATCATCTCAACAGGGTGGGAATATCCTAAAGATAAGGTTAACTTATTGCCGGACTTAGCCGCTCTGTAACCAACACCGTTTACTTCCAGTTTCTTCTCAAAGCCGTTTGTAACACCGACTACCATGTTGTTGATCAGTGTTCTTGTAAGGCCGTGTAAAGATTTCATTTTCTTTAAATCGTTCGGTCTTGAAACAATTACCTCTGCTCCTTCAACCTTGATTTCCATTTCAGCCGGAAGCACTCTCTCCAGTGTTCCTTTAGGACCTTTTACAGTCACTTTGTTATTTTCTGCAACTTCTACAGTTACGCCTGCAGGAATTGCGATTGGCATTCTTCCTATACGTGACATGCCCGTACCTCCTATTTGTTTTCATTACATACATTTATTGGTTTCAGACTTGAAAACGGCATTTGCTGCAAAGCTGCTTCTTACCATACGTAAGCCAGCACTTCGCCGCCTACCTGCAGCTCTCTTGCCTTCTTGTCAGTGATAACACCCTGGTTTGTGGAAATGATAGCAATACCAAGTCCTCCAAGCACTCTGGGAAGCTCTTCCTTACCGGCATAAATACGAAGACCGGGCTTGGAAATTCTCTTAAGACCACTGATGATCTTTTCATTTCTGTCTGCACCATACTTTAATGTGATGCGAATTGTCTTAAAGTTGCCTTCATCAATCAGGTCATACTTTTTGATATAACCTTCTTCCAGAAGAATATCAGCGATAGCCAATTTCATTTTGGAAGAGGGAACGTCTACTGTATCATGCTTTGCAGTATTTGCATTACGGATTCTTGTAAGCATATCTGCAATAGGATCACTCATTGTCATTTTATTTCCTCCTGTACAATTTTCAATGCAATATCCTTTTTACCAGCTGGCTTTCTTTACACCGGGGATCTGTCCCTTATAAGCCAACTCACGGAAGCAAATTCTGCAAATTCCGTATTTTCTTAAAACAGAATGTGGACGTCCACAAACCTTGCAACGAGTATATTCTCTTGTAGAGAATTTCGGTTTACGCTGCTGCTTAATCTTCATTGATGTTTTAGCCATGAATTTACCTCCTCCTATTTCGCAAATGGCATATTAAATAATCTTAATAATTCACGTGCTTCTTCATCTGTCTTTGCTGTTGTAACAAAGATAACGTCCATTCCTCTTACTTTGTCCACCTTATCGTATTCGATTTCAGGGAAAATAAGCTGTTCTTTGATACCCAGTGAGTAATTGCCTCTTCCATCAAATGCATTGGGGTTTACACCTCTGAAGTCACGTACACGGGGTAATGCAAGATTGATAAGACGATCTGCAAAATCATACATCTTCTCCCCACGTAAGGTAACTTTACATCCGATAGCCATACCTTCTCTGATTTTGAAGTTAGCAACGGACTTTTTCGCTTTTGTAAGTACAGCCTTCTGACCTGTGATTGTCTCAAGATCCTTGACAGCAGATTCCAATACCTTTGCATTGTCCTTTGCTTCGCCAACGCCCATGTTAATAACAATCTTGTCAAGCTTCGGTACTTCCATGATATTCTTATATCCGAACTTCTTGATCATAGCATCTACGATCTCGTCTTTATACATAGTTTTAAGTCTGCTCACGCTTCCAGTTCTCCTTTCCTAGAATTAATCAATAACCTCACCTGTTGATTTTGCGAAACGTACCTTCTTGTCACCTTCCATCTTGAATCCGACTCTTGTAGCCTGACCCTTATGAACGTACATTACGTTTGATAAATCAATGGGAGCTTCTTTTTGAATAATTCCACCATTCTGGTTAGCTGCAGAAGGCTTTGTATGCTTGGTAATCATGTTAGCGCCCTCAACGACAACCTTATTGTTCTTAGCGTCAACAGAGAGTACCTTTCCTTCTGTTCCCTTATCTTTTCCGGCGATGATCTTAACAGTATCGCCTTTCTTAATCTTTAATGTTGCCATTCCTGCACCTCCTATAATACTTCGGGAGCCAGGGAAACAATTTTCATAAACTGTTTTTCACGAAGCTCTCTTGCTACCGGTCCAAAAATACGTGTTCCTCTGGGAGTCTTATCATCTTTAATGATAACAGCAGCATTTTCATCAAATTTAATATAAGAACCATCTTTACGACGTGCGCCCTTAACGGAACGAACAACTACAGCCTTTACAACGTCACCCTTTTTTACAACGCCGCCTGGTGTTGCATCTTTGACCGTAGCAACAATCACATCGCCGATATTTGCATATCTTCTTGTAGATCCACCCATAACTCTGATGCAAAGGATTTCTTTTGCACCTGTATTGTCAGCGACTTTCAGTCTGCTTTCCTGTTGAATCATGCCAATTCTCCTTCCAACGTTTAATTATTTAGCTCTCTCAACGATTTCAACAAGTCTCCATCTCTTGTCCTTGGATAAAGGTCTTGTTTCCATCACTTTAACGGTATCACCGATACGGCATTCATTATTCTCGTCATGTGCTTTCAGCTTGTAGGTGTTCTTTACGACTTTCTTGTAAAGAGGATGCTTAACATGCTCTTCAATTGCAACAACGATTGTCTTATCCATCTTATCACTGACAACCTTACCGGTACGTGTTTTTCTCAAATTTCTTTCCACGATGTTATGTCTCCTTTCTTTGACATTCCTGCAACATAATTATCTGATCTTTAAGCTTCTTTCTGCTTCTGTGTGATCACGGTCTGAATTCTTGCAATGTTTCTTCTGACTTCTTTGATTCTTGCGGTATTGTCCAGCTGGTTTGTTGCATTCTGGAATCTCAAATTGAAAAGTTCTTTCTTAGCAGCCACTAAGTCTTCAGCCAGTGCTGCAACTGATTTTGCCTGTAAATCTTCTACATACTTGTTAGTCTTCATTTGATGCACCACCTTCCAAGTCTGCCTTAGAAACGATCTTGCACTTGCAAGGAAGCTTATGTGTTGCAAGACGTAAAGCTTCTTTTGCGATTTCTTCGGAAACTCCTGCGATTTCAAACATAACACGTCCGGGCTTAACTACTGCTACCCAGTATTCAAGAGTACCTTTACCGGAACCCATACGTGTTTCTGCGGGTTTAGCTGTTACTGGTTTATCAGGGAAAATCTTAATCCAAACCTTACCACCACGCTTGATGTAACGTGTCATTGCGATACGGGCAGCTTCGATCTGGTTTGATTTGATCCAACATGGTTCTGTTGCAACAATACCGTACTCACCGTAAGTAATTGTATTACCACGTGTTGCTTTTCCTCTCATGGTGCCACGGAACTGTTTACGACGCTTAACTCTTTTAGGCATTAACATTATTTATCGCTCCCTTCCTGCACTGTCTTTTCTTCATTCTTCTTGGTAGGAAGTACTTCACCCTTGTAGATCCATACCTTAACACCTACTTTACCATAGGTTGTATCAGCCTCTGCGAAACCGTATTCGATATCTGCACGCAGTGTCTGAAGCGGGATTGTTCCTTCGCTGTAGAACTCTGTACGAGCCATATCAGCACCGCCAAGACGTCCTGAACAGGAGGTCTTGATACCAAGAGCGCCTGCCTTCATGGTTCTGCCCATGCAGGACTTCATGGCACGTCTGAAGGAAACACGGTTTTCAAGCTGCTGAGCAATATTTTCTGCAACAAGCTGTGCATCCTTATCAGGTCTCTTGATTTCCTTGATGTCAACCAGAACCTTCTTTCCTGTCATCTTGGAAAGCTCTTTCTTGGTCACTTCAATTTCAGCACCGCCCTTACCGATTACGACACCGGGCTTAGCAGTATAAATTACAACCTTTACTCTGCCTGCAGCTCTTTCGATCTCAATCTTGGAAACTCCGGCACTGTATAACTTCTTCTTAAGGAATTTTCTGATATTGTAGTCCTCTACCAGGAAATCAGAAAATTCTGCATCTGCATACCATTTAGAATCCCAATCCTTAATAATACCGACTCTTAAGCCGTGAGGATTAACTTTCTGTCCCATTCAATCTTCCTCCTATCTTTCATCAAGCACAACTGTGATGTGGCTCATTCTCTTCTCGATCCTGTAAGCCCTGCCTTGTGCTCTCGGTTTAACTCTCTTCATTGTAGGTCCCTTATCTGCATAACATTCTGCAACATAAAGGTGTTCCGGATTCGGGTACTTCGTGGGATCCTGGCTGTACAAATACTCAGCATTTGCACGGGCAGACTCCAGTAACTTTTTAATGATGCTGGAAGCATATCTGGGATTGTACTCTAAAATTCCCAGTGCAGTTTCCACATCCTTGCCTCTGATGGCATCTAATACGAAACATGCTTTCTGAACAGACACTCTCGCGTAAGATAACTTAGCTGAAGGTCTTATATCTTTCTGCGCATTTCTTTCTCTCTTAATTTGGGATCTATGTCCTTTTGCCATGATGAAACCTCCTATCTTATCTTACTTTAGACTTCTTTTCGTCTTTGCCGTGTCCTCTGTAGGTTCTGGTTGCTACAAACTCACCTAACTTATGACCAACCATATCCTCTGTTACATATACAGGCACATGCTTTCTACCGTCGTGTACTGCAAATGTGTGTCCCACAAAAGAGGGGAAGATTGTAGAACGACGGGACCAGGTCTTAATAACCTGCTTCTGTCCTGCTGCATTCATTGCATCTACTTTTTTCAGCAAACTTGCATCTGCAAAAGGTCCTTTTTTCAGTGATCTAGCCATTTTCTTCTCTCCTCCTTAATTATTTGATGGCCTTGCCGTCTCTTCTTCTTACAATCAACTTGTTAGAAGCTTTTTTCTTCTTACGGGTCTTAAGTCCAAGAGCAGGCTTGCCCCAAGGTGTACAAGGGCCGGGACGTCCGATACCGGTCTTTCCTTCACCACCACCATGAGGATGGTCATTCGGGTTCATAACAGAACCGCGCACTGTAGGACGGATACCCATGTGACGCTTACGTCCTGCTTTACCGATCTTAACCAGGCTGTGATCAACGTTACCTACGATACCGACAGTTGCTCTGCAGACAACCGGTACCATTCTCATTTCGCCTGAAGGAAGACGAAGTGTTGCATACTTTCCTTCCTTAGCCATTAACTGTGCGCTGTTTCCGGCAGAACGTACCAGCTGGCCGCCCTTTCCGGGATATAATTCAATGTTGTGTACCTGAGTACCAACAGGAATGTTAGCTAAAGGCAGGCAGTTACCCACTCTCACTTCGGCTTCGGGTCCGTTCATGACCTTCATGCCGTCCTTCAAGCCTTCAGGAGCAAGGATATAAGCCTTTTCTCCGTCTGCGTAACAGATCAAAGCAATGTTTGCTGTTCTGTTAGGATCGTACTCAATTCCGATTACCGTTGCGGAAACTCCTTCTTTATTTCTCTTGAAATCTACAAGTCTGTATTTTCTCTTGGAACCGCCTCCGCGGTGTCTTACTGTGATTTTACCCTGATTGTTACGACCAGAGTTCTTCTTTAAAGAAACAACGAGTGACTTCTCAGGTGTTGTTTTTGTGATTTCTGAGAAATCAGAACCGGTCATATTTCTTCTGGAAGGTGTATATGGGTTATATGTCTTAATTCCCATGACTCTTTCTCCTTTCGAGTTCTACATTTATTATCGCACTTGTCTGTGCATATCTACATTTTTCAATGCTTTAAAGACTTCTTTTGATCTTAGAGTCCTGCAAAGATTTCGATTTCCTTGCTGTCCTCTGTCAGCCATACGATCGCCTTCTTGGTCTTTGCAGTCTTGCCGACTGTCATGCCACGTCTTTTGCTCTTTCCATCCATGTTGATGGTATTGACTCTGGCAACCTTTGTTCCTTCGAACATCTTTTCAACGGCTTCTTTGATCATTGTCTTGTTTGCTTCGGGATGAACAAGGAAGGTATACTTCTTGTCTCCCATACCAGCCATACTCTTCTCTGTGATAACCGGCTTAAGGATTACGTCATAATAATGAATTGCTGCCATTATGCATACACCTCCTCAATCTTGGCTACTGCGTCCTTTGTCAGAACCAGTGTGTCGCCCTTCAGGATATCGTAAACATTGATCGTGTTAACCAATGCCGTCTTAACTGTAGGGATATTTCTGGCGGACTTAACAACTTTCTCATCATTCTCACCAAGCACTACCAGTGCCTTGTTTACCTTTAAGTTGTCCATAACCGCTTTGAATTTCTTGGTCTTGATCTCGTCAAACTTAAGTTCATCGACAACGATCAGCTTTCCATCCTGTGCTCTGCTTGTAAGAGCGGACTTAAGAGCTGCTCTCTTTTCCTTTTTGTTTAACTTGAATGAATAATCTCTCGGTACGGGAGCAAATACTACACCGCCACCTGTCCACTGGGGAGCTCTTGTTGAACCCTGTCTTGCATGACCGGTTCCTTTCTGTCTCCAGGGCTTTCTACCACCACCGGAAACCTCAGAACGTGTTTTAGCCTTCTGTGTTCCCTGACGATTGTTTGCAAGCTGCTGTACAACTGCCATGTGTACCAGGTGTTCATTAACCGTAACACCGAATACCGCATCGTTTAATTCAATTGTGCCAACTTCCTTGCCTTCCATATTATAAACAGATACGTTTGCCATCTGAATGGTCCTCCTTTCATCTATCAGCTTAAGCCATAGTCTTTACAGTTTCTTTAATAGTAACTAAGGCTTTCTTGGGTCCGGGTACGGCACCCTTTACAAGAAGCAGATTCTTTTCAGCATCCACTCTTACAACTTCCAGGTTCTGTACGGTAACCTTTACGCAACCCATGTGACCGGGCATTCCTTTTCCCTTGAATACACGGCTCGGTGAGGAGCAGGCACCGTTGGAACCCTGATGACGATGGAATTTAGAACCATGAGCCATGGGGCCTCTGTGCTGTCCGTGTCTCTTGATCGCACCCTGGAATCCTTTACCCTTGGAAATAGCAGATGCATCGATCTTATCGCCAACTGCGAAGATGTCAGCCTTGATCTCGCTTCCAAGTGTGTATTCCTCTGCATTTTCAAACTTGAACTCTCTGACATATCTCTTGCAGGATACGCCTGCCTTGTCAAAATGTCCTTTCATAGCCTTATTAACGCCATGTCTGTGAACGATTTCCTTTTTACCGCTCTTGTCCTTGTTGACGATTCTTTCCTTCTTGTCAACAAAACCAACCTGTACTGCACTGTAACCGTCATTTTCAACCGTCTTGATCTGTGTCACTGCACAGGGTCCGGCCTGAAGTACAGTTACGGGAACCAATGTTCCGTCTTCATTGAAGATTTGAGTCATTCCGACTTTGGTAGCTAAAATAGCTTTTTTCATTTCTTTACCTCCGTTTGTTTCTACAGCGGGCCCCTATCGGGCCATTCTAGTGTAAGGGGTTGCGAAAAACTATTTGTTTTTCATTTTGATATCAATGTACACACCGGCAGGCATTTCCAGTCTCTGCAGAGCATCAACTGTCTTGGGTGTAGGTGTGATGATATCGATCAGTCTCTTGTGCGTTCTCTGTTCGAACTGCTCTCTGGAATCCTTGTATTTGTGAACCGCTCTTAAGATTGTAACAACTTCCTTCTTGGTGGGAAGAGGTACCGGTCCGCTTACCTGTGATCCATTCTTCTTGACTGTTTCGATGATTTTTTTGGCAGATGCATCAACCAACTGATGATCGTAAGCCTTGAGTGTGATTCTCATTACTTGACTTGCCATAAAAAAAGTCGCCTCCTTTTCGCACTTTTAATAAGATATAAGTACGACAAGCGGTGACTGTACACTCTGCCGTGCGTGTCCTGCTCTTCCACAAAGTTAAGTGCAGCTTTCTGCACACTTTACTTGAGCACGCTTAACGCCCGTGTTTCTGCCTCACTTGGCAGACAATAGGTTTGTACAGTGACTTGCCGTCAGGTTCTTAGGCCCGGCATTGCCGGCCTCTTGACATTCGCTCCACGGAAAACCTGCAAAGCCTCTCGACCATGCAGCAACCTCACGCTTCATCGCTATCATGCCACAGCATTAGTTAGTATACATGATGTTTTCCAATCATGCAAGCAATTTTTTCAATTTTTTTCACAATTTTTTGTATTCATTTCTGTGCAATATATACATAGTGGATTTTTATCATCCGGGCACTAAATATTGTGGAAAACATTACTCGGTAAGCTCCCTATGGGTTCTTTGAATCAAAAAGATTGCAATCACAAATGTCAGTATATCCGATACCGGCATGGAATACAATACCCCATAAAGGCCGTAAAACACAGGTAGGATAAGCGCAAAGCCCACACCGAATACAACCTCACGGATCATGGAAAGCGCCGTAGATGCAGCTGCTTTTCCCATTGCCTGAAGAAAAATGAAACAGGCTTTATTGACGCATGCCAAAATGATCATGCACAGATAGGTACGAAATGCTTTCACAGCAAACTCTGTATAGTAAACACTCTCATTCGCAGCTCCAAAAATTGCAATCAGCCGGCGGGGAAGGAACTCAACCAGAACAAACGCAATGGCACCGACTGTTGCTTCGGAAATCAAAAGCTTCGTGAACAATTCCTTCACACGTTTTTTTAGCCCTGCTTCCATGTTGAAGCCCACAATAGGAGTGCAGCCGGCAGCCATACCAACAACGATGGAAATCACGATCTGGAAGAACTTCATAACAATTCCAACGACAGCCATGGGAATCTGGGCAAGCTCTTCCTGTCCAAAAACAGGATCGGCAGCACCATATTTACGAAGCATATTATTGATTGCTGCCATGGCCGCCACAAGGCTGATCTGGGAAAGAAAAAATGATGCAGGGAACTGCGTATTGCTTCATCACCTTTCCAATACGTTCAGTCCCCAGATATTGATTTGAGTTTCTTTCCATAGATTTCACCTTTCCTTTGCTCGCAAAAAAAGCGTGTCGCCAAACGTCGCTGGATTTACGCCGTAGGCTACACGCTTTCTTGTATTTTCTCCCAATATTATAATAATTTTTTAGTTCTCTTTGCAAAGGACATTTTGCACAAAAATTATTTCTGTTTATTCTTCCAGTTAATCAAAACGATTGACCCCAACACCAGACAAATACCGATCACATTCTGCAACGACATTTCTTCCTTATAAATCAGAATGCCGACAAGAGTGGCCACCACCGGCTCAATAGATGCCAGCACGGAGGCAGTTCCGTTTTCCATGCCCTTAAGGCCTCTGGTATAACTTAAATAAGGAAGTAATGTTACCAGCAGCACTAACAGAACCGTTTTCACAGTCAGCTGCAGGCTGCTGCCGATCGTGACAAGAACCTCCTTTGCATCCACAAAAAATAGGGTGGATACAGAGGCAAACAGGAAGGTATAAAAGGAAATCGTCACGGAACTGTAATTTTTCTCCAGGGCATACCTTCCAAAAATACTGTACAGTGCGTAACCAAAACCGGCTCCCAGACCAAACAGAATTCCCGAAGCAGATAACGTTTCCGCTCCTCCCACAATCCCCGAGACAAAAGCACAGCCAACAAATGCAAGCCCAAGTGCAACAAGTTTTCTCGCAGATAACCTTTCGTGAAATAAGACTGCTGACATAAGCATCACAAATGCCGGTGCCGTATAAAGGAGTACTGCCGCTACCGACAGGGAAGTAAACGTCATCGTCTTAAAATAGCAGTAATTAAAAAAGGAAACACTGAAAGCGCCTGTCCCGATAAAACACCACACATCTCTGATTTTCATTTTAAGTGCCTTCCGGTCAAAAATAAGAAGACCAAAAAACATCGTTATCAGAGTTATGACCGCCCGCACAAAGCAAATCTCCATGGATGCAAGTCCTACGCGATTCAGAGTCCTGACAAGAAGTCCCATGAATCCCCAAAGGCTTCCGGCTGCTAAAACAAACAGAGCAGAAGGATTCAGGCCTTTATGACCTGAATCCTTCGTTAAAACTTCTTTTTTCATAAGAGCTTATGCCCTTCTTTCTTTATTCTTCATCAAAATTGATTCTTCTGAGACTGACATCATCAAATTCTTCTATCATCTCAGCAGTAGGTGCAGGTGTCACCAGGCTGACGATCACGATTGCAGCAAGACTGATCACAAAGCCAACAGCCAATGAATAAAGACCTGTCATGCTTCCCAGAGTCTGACCGCCGACAAGTGGAATGTAGTCCCACAGAATGACGGTAAGCGCACCGGAAACAATTCCCGCAACAGCTCCCTGGAAGTTTGTACGCTTCCAGTAAAGAGAAAGTAATACCGTAGGTCCAAATGCCGCACCAAGTCCTGCCCAGGCATTGGAAACCAATCCCATGATCGAGCTGGTAGGATCCAGTGCAATCAAGTAAGCCAGGATTGCAATTACCACTACAGTAATCTTGCTGATCTTAAATATGGTTTCTTCCTTGGCATCCTTCTTCACGATTCCCTTCACAATATCCTCTGCCACGCTGGAAGCACTGACAAGAAGCTGTGAATCTGCCGTAGACATGATCGCTGCAAGCACACCGCACAGGAAAAGTCCTGCAATGATCGGTGCTTTTATATCAGTTGTAAACACCTTAATGATCATATTGATAAAGACCTTTTCCTCTTCACCGTCGCTTAAAACCTCCGGCATCAGATAAGCACGTCCCACAATTCCGATCACCCATGCCAGAATCAGGGAAAGAAATACCCATACAATCGCAACACCCTTGGATTTATTTAATTCCTTCTCATTCTTTACAGCCATAAAGCGAACCAGAATATGAGGCATACCGCAATAGCCGAGTCCCCATGCAAGACCGGATATGATATCCACTGCGCGATAAGGCTCACCACCGTTTGAGAAAAGGCTCATGAACGCTTCCGATCCTCCTGCCACACCACTCTGTTCAATTGCCGGCATGACATTGGCAGGTCCCATAATAGCAAGTGCTGCCATCGGCACTGCAAGGAGCGCCACCAGCATCAGCATGCCCTGAATAAAATCGGTAGTACACACTGCAAGGAAGCCTCCCAGAAAGGTATATGCGAGAATAACGATCGCGCCAATCGTCAGGGCGATTCGATAATCAATTCCGAACACAGATGTAAAAAGCTTTCCGCCGGCAGCCAGTGCAGATGCGGTATATACCAGGAAAAATACCACAATTGTTACAGAAGAGATAAAGAGCAGTACTCTCTTCTTATCATGAAATCTATTTTCAAAATAGGTAGGAAGTGTCAGCGCATTGTTGGCACGAATGGTATACCTGCGAAGACGCCCTGCAATGAATATCCAGTTCAAAACCGTACCGATAAAAAGTCCGATAGCGATCCATGCCTGACCGGTTCCCAATGCATAAATGGAACCCGGAAGTCCCATCAAAAGCCAGCCGCTCATATCAGAGGCCTGAGCCGACAGTGCTGCCACCCAGCCGCCAAGCTTTCTTCCTCCCAAAAAATAATCCTCTGTACTGTTATTTGACTTTGCACACACTGCACCGATCACAATCATCAACAGAAGATATAATCCAAATGCTACAATAATCCATCCAATTGAATTGCTCATTTTTCTCCTCCCGTACTTCATTACTTTTTCTATATACTATATATGACTTTCCCCCGGTGAGTCAATAAAAATTTATCAGAGTATTGTGATAAAGTGAGAAACATTGACACCATACCCCCGTACACTTTATAATGAGGCTACACAAAAGGGCTGTTCTGTCAACTGATGCAGTCCTCTACATTTTATCAACGGAGGAATCAATATGCCTAAAGTTACCCCATTTCGAAGCATTCGTCCCAATCCGGAGCTGGCACACCGCATTGCCGCCCTTCCCTATGATGTATATAACCGCAAGGAAGCCCTGGCAGAGGTACAAAGAGAGCCCCTCTCTTTCTTAAAGATAGATCGTGCCGAAACCCAGCTATCCGATGACGTAGACACTTACGATCCAAGAGTTTATGAAAAGGCAAAGGCGACTCTGGATTCCATGATTGCAGACGGTTCCTTTATTATAGAAGAAACTCCCTGCTACTATATCTATGAGCTGACGATGAATGGACGTTCCCAGTCCGGCATTGTGGCCTGCTCTTCCATCGATGATTATCAAAATCAGATTATCAAGAAGCATGAAAACACCCGGGAAGATAAGGAATTAGACCGTATCCGCCATGTGGATGTGACAGATACGCACACCGGTCCTATTTTTCTCGTCTACCGCTCCAAGCAGGAAATCAATAAGATCGTAGAGGCTGCCAAGCAGGAGACTCCCATCTATGATTTCACTTCTCCTGATGGAATTACCCATCGGGCATGGTGTATTTCAGACAGCAATCAAATTTCTGAAATTCAGACTGCTTTTGACCGAATTGCGTGCACCTACATAGCCGATGGCCATCACCGCTGCGCTTCTGCTGTAAAGGTTGGCTTAAAGCGACGAGCAGAACATCCTGACTATACAGGTGAAGAAGAATTCAACCGCTTTTTATCCGTTCTTTTCCCGGATGATCAGCTCTATATCATGCCTTACAACAGGGTTGTCAGGGATTTAAACGGCTTGTCCAAGGATGCTTTTCTGAAAGCCCTTTCGGATGCCGGCTTCTCTGTTACCTGTAACGGAAACATACCTGTTTCCCCTGACAAAAAAGGAACCTTCGGTATGTATCTTGATGGGAACTGGTATCTTCTTTCCGCCGGAGAAGAAATGCTCTCCCAAGATCCCGTAAAAGGTTTGGATGTTTCCATCCTTCAAGATCATCTCCTGCAGCCCATCCTGAATATCCAGGATCCCCGTACCGATAAACGGATCGATTTTGTTGGCGGAATCCGGGGGCTTGGTGAACTGGAGCGTCGGGTCCGTGAGGATATGACCGTTGCCTTTTCCATGTACCCGACTTCCATCGAAGAGCTTCTGTCAGTTGCCGATGCCGGTCTTCTGATGCCACCAAAATCCACTTGGTTTGAGCCCAAGCTCAGGAGTGGTCTGTTTCTTCACAGCTTGTCCTAATGAAACGCAAAGCCGGTGGTGGTATCTATATGTAAGGAGCACATAGATACCACCACCGGCTTCCATTTTTCCTACGCCCGAAACAGTGTTCCGATCTCTTCCCCATTTAAAATTTTCCTGATATTGGTAATATCATCTCCGTTCGCGATCACCATGTCCACTCCTGCTACCCCTGCAAGCTTTGCCGCAGCAATCTTTGTGGTCATTCCACCCGTTCCGAAGGTTGTATCTGCTCCTTTAGCCATCGCTTCCAATTTATCATCAATATTATCCACATAGCTGATAAATCTGGCATTCTCATTTTTCCTGGGATCATCCGAGTAAAGTCCGTCAATATCGGAAAGCAGTATCAGCAGATCTGCCTGCACAAGCTCGGCAACATTTGCTGAAAGTGTATCATTATCACCGAAATTTTCTTCCTGAATCTGATCTGTGGAAATCGGGTCATTTTCATTGACTATGGGGATGACTCCCAGCTTCAGCAGCTCCTGAAAGGTATTCTTGGCATTTGCCAGACTGATTTCATTGAGCATAATCCGCTTCGTAATCAAAATCTGCGCAATCACCTGATTGTATTCTGCAAACAGCTTCTGATAAATCATCATCAGTCTTGCCTGTCCCACAGCGGCACACGCCTGCTTAACGGAAAGTGTCTTAGGCTTTTCCTGGATGCCCAGCGCTTTTCTTCCGGCTCCAATGGCACCGGATGACACTACTACGATCTCCTTATCCTGATTTCTGATATCCGTCAATACACGGACAAGCCTCTCCAGTTTTTCCAGGTTCAGGCTTCCCGTACCTTCATGCGTAATGGTTGATGTACCGATTTTTACAACAATTCTTTTTTTATCCTTCAAGAAACTTCTGTCCACTTTTGTATCCTCTCCTCTGACACACTTTTCGCCGAGCCTTCCCTACGGATCGGCACATGCACTATGATACTCTTAAACCTGTCAAAAAGCAATCTGCTTAAATCCTTTTCAGTGCCATTGCTTGCATGAAATACTCCTGAAAGCTCTCTTCTTTCGCAAGCTCAATATGACGGATCTGACTGGCATCCTCTTCCATCTCCTTCATGATTTTCCCGGAAAAAAGAGCCATCAACGCTCCCGTGCCTGCACAGTTGCCCACATGAGTGATCCTTTCTTGTGAAATATCCGGCAAAAGGCCGATCTCTACCGCACTTTCTATCTTAATATAGCTTCCGAAAGCACCTGCCAGATAAAGATGCGCGATATCATCCTTTTTTATCTTTTCCTTCTGAAGAAGAATCTCAATTCCGGCACGAATTGCTCCCTTTGCAAGCTGAAGCTGTCTGATATCGTCCGATGTTATGTAAACCGGATTGTCCGTATTGGTTAAGAGGAATCTTTTTTCTCCTTCAGGCTCCACAATCCGGCGGCAGATCTGCTCCCGCACCCCCGCCTTCCTTGCCTCCTCCGCACTTCTTAAATAGCCGTTTGTCTCAACCACACCCAGCTTCAATAATACCGCCAATGTATCTACAAGTCCGGAGCCACAGATTCCTTTGGGCTTTGTTCCTCCTATGACTTTACAGTAAATATCTTCTCGCGGAAAGCTTCCGGCAAGCTTTATTTCTTCAATCGCCCCCGGGACCGCGCCCATTCCCTGATATACAGCCGCCCCCTCAAGTGCCGGTCCTGCTGCCGCTGAGCAGGCATAATCCTGACCGTCTCCAAATAGGAGAATTTCACCGTTGGTTCCGATGTCCACTGCCAAAACATACCTTTGGTTATCCTTATGCTTTATATAAGTGTGTACCGCCAGTGCATCCGCACCAACAAACCCTTCTATGGCAGGAAGAACTGTGATCCGGGCTTCCTTCAGGAATGAAAAACCAAGCTCACTTCCCCTTTTCCCGACACAGCCCTCATACGCTTTATGAAAAGGTGCCCTGGCAAGCCCTTCTACGGAAACGCCAAGAAGGAACTCGCACATCACCGTATTCCCTACAAGAACAACCCGCTTGATCCGCTCTTTGCTGTTCCGGTCTTTCTTCCACCATTCATCCCGAATGCACTCAAGCAATTGTCCGGCCATCTCGTCAAGCTTGTCCACCAGAATCCGCTGCATTCTTTGCCTGTTCTCAGTACACTCTCTGACATACGAAATTCTGCTGATCACATCGCTTCCCGCAAATCTGCCCGGATTGACTATGGTCTTTGCGGCAAGTTGCTCTTTCTTGCTAAGATCCCATAAAAGCCCTGCAATCGTCGTGGTCCCCACATCAAAGACAAGTCCCAGCCCGGTATCCTCCTCCGGTTCAAAATCCATCGGGAATACCGCGTTTTTTCCCTTTCCATTATGAAGCTGTCCTGCTAAATAGCAGCCTGTGCAGGTTTTCTTTCTGCAGCCTGCACATTTATTACCTGTCATTTCCATCTGTCATTGTCCTCTTCTTGCTTTCCTGCTCCCTTTACGATAATTTTCTTGCTTTTTTCCCTGTTTTTATCTATTATCAAAAAAGAGTCATATAGGATAGGAAAGGAATTAACCATACCATGTGGATTGCCGATAACTGGAAAGATTACGAAGTGATAGATACCTCAAGGGGGGAAAAACTGGAGCGTTGGGGAAAATACATTCTTCTGCGCCCCGATCCTCAGGTCATCTGGAATACACCAAGGGAGGTTAAAGAGTGGAAAAAGCTGAACGGACACTATCACCGCAGCAGTAAGGGTGGCGGTGAGTGGGAATTCTTTGACCTTCCAAACGAATGGAGCATTCACTATAAATCTCTGACCTTCCATTTGAAACCCTTCAGTTTTAAGCACACAGGTCTTTTCCCGGAGCAGGCTGTCAATTGGGACTGGTTTTCTGAGATTATTCAGAATGCCCACCGTCCCGTCAAGGTGCTGAATCTTTTTGCCTACACCGGCGGAGCTACCCTGGCTGCCGCAAAAGCAGGTGCCGCAGTCACCCATGTAGATGCCTCCAAAGGGATGGTGGCCTGGGCTAAAGAAAATGCAGCCGCCTCCGGTCTTGCGCAGGCTCCTATCCGCTATCTGGTAGATGATTGTGTAAAGTTCGTGGAAAGAGAACTTCGCCGCGGAAACACCTATGACGGCATCATCATGGATCCGCCCTCCTATGGAAGAGGTCCCAAGGGTGAAATCTGGAAGATAGAGGACAGTATCTATCCCTTCCTTGAACTGACTGCCCGGCTTTTATCCAAGGATGCCCTGTTCTTTTTGATCAACTCCTATACTACGGGACTCCAGCCCGCCGTCCTCACTTATCTGTTAAACACTGCCGTTGTGAAGGGACATGGTGGCAAGGTAGTTTCCTCCGAGATTGGTTTGCCTGTAACACAAAACGGACTCATTCTTCCCTGTGGTGCTTCCGGCCGCTGGATACATGAATAGTATCGTTTTGGCCTAAGGCAATTCAGCTTTCCAGGAACGAATATCTGCCAGCAGACGATTCATGAACTCCCGATAACCGGGAACAAAGTAGGCACACAGGTTATCCTGCTGATACACATAAGGTGCTCTTTCCGGAAAATAGTGATACATTCCATAAGCATAAACCGCCAACAGGAAAAGAATCACCACCGGCAATACAAACCTGAAGCCTTTTATCTCCGTTCCCTTAATATAATGAAAATATCCGCAATACAGCAGGAAAACGAGAACGGCAAATATGGAAGGATTGATATTGGCTGCGCGCAACACCTGCCCTTTCAGTAAATATAAACCTGCTCTGGTCAGCCCGCATCCGGCGCAGGGAATCCCTGTCAGAATCAACATGGGACAAAAAGCGTGAAAAATAGAGTGTATTATCAGATACAGCAACGCAAGCACCATCGCCACTGCAAGGATTCCTTTCAGGTCAGCCTTTATTCTGTTAACGATTTCTTTTATTTTTCCCATGTTCAAATTCAAATTTCTTAAGAAGACGTTCCACGTCCTCGATTCTTCCGATTACCATTAAGTGCTCTTTGTCATTAAACTCATGATCTGCCATGGGCAGCAGTCTGGTGTTTCCGTTCATTTTAATTCCCAGAATACTCACCTTGTACTTGGCACGGAAATTCACTTCACGAATCGTCTTTCCAATCCATTCATCCGCTACCGGTATTTCAAAAATGGAATATTCATCGTTTAACTCTATATAGTCAAATACATGATTGGCACTGTAACGCACCGCCACCTTCTCGGCAATATCCCGATCCGGGTAGATCACCTCGTCAGCCCCGTTACGCAGAAGAAATTTTGCCTGAATATCTCTTGTCGCCTTACTGACCACATACTTTGCACCGTTTTCCTTCAAAAGTGATGTAATTTCCAGACTGCTTTGGAAATTGGTTCCGATACACACAAAGCAAATATCAAAATTACCGGGACCAATGCTCTTTAGTACCTCCACGTTGGTACAGTCCCCAATCTGCGCATTGGTCACGATCGGCATCATTGCCTCTACGTTTTCTTCCTTAACGTCAATCACCATGACCTCATTCTTAAGCTTCACCATATTCTGGCAAAGATGCTGTCCGAATCTGCCAAGTCCGATTATTAATACTGATTTCATTTCTTCCTCCATTCCTTATCGTTTACCGCCCACGCGGTTAACCTATCATCACTTTTTCCACCGGAAATTCCACCGGTGCCACCTTTTTCCGCTCCGTAAAGGAAAGGGCAAAGGACATACTTCCGATTCTTCCGCAGTACATCAGGAGAATGATCACAATTCTGGAACCGATCGTCAAATCTCTTGTGATTCCCGTGCTCATCCCCACCGTTCCGATTGCGGAAAGCACCTCAAAAATGACATCCTCCGCGGGAAGCGCAGGCTGCATATAGCTGATGGCAATTACTGCCGTCACCGCCATAATGAGACTGATCATTACCACACTACTCGCTTTTTTGATTGTATCATCATCAAGTCTGCGACCAAAAATATTGGTGCCCCTGCCGGCTCTTAAGTTTGACCAGACATATGCAAGAAGAACTGCAATCGTAACCGTCTTGATTCCGCCGGCTGTCGATCCTGGGTTTCCGCCGATCAGCATCAGCACGCCCGTAAGCAACTTAGAAGCTGTGGTCAGCTTCCCCGTATCAATCGTATTAAATCCTGCTGTTCTTGCCGTTACGGAGCTGAATGCTGCAGCAAGAAGCCGCTCCTTCCCATCCATACCGGAAAGCAGATTGTCCTTTTCAAAAATAAGAAAAAGAACCGTACCCAGAATCACCAGAAAACCGGTCATAAAAAGCACAATTTTGGTATGTAGCATATATTTTTTCCAATGAAAGCCGTTTTTCTGCAGATCGCCCCATACAAAAAAACCAATGCCGCCAACGATGATCAGCAGCATAACTACGATATTTACCATGCTGTCATCGTAAAAAGCAGCCAGCGAAGAATACTGCCCTGAATAAGTACCCATCAGATCAAAGCCGGCATTGCAGAACGCGGAAACAGAATGGAAAACGGAAAAACAGATTCCCTTTCCGGCTCCGAATACCGGTATAAACCTTGGCATAAGAAGTAACGCCCCCACACCTTCAATCAAAACGGTTCCCGTAAATGCCATCTTAACCAGACGAACAATACCGCCCATCTGCATATAATTCATGCTTTCCTGTAAAAGCCCTCTCGTTCTTAAGGAAATCTTCTGTCGAAGCAGCAACGCCATCATCACACCCATGGTCATAAAGCCCAATCCGCCAACCTGAATCATCAACAAAATGACGGTTTGTCCAAAGACTGTCCAGTGTGTTGCCGTATCCACTACCACAAGCCCGGTCACACAGGTAGCACTGGTAGCCGTAAACAATGCCGTAAGAAACTCCGTACCTTTTCCATCTGTAGCTGCTGCCGGAAGCATTAATAGCAATGTACCTGCCAGAATTACCAGCAAATATCCCATGGCAATGATCCGCACATAGGTCAGCTGCCCTTGTATATGCTTTGCAAAATTTCCCTTCACTCTTAAATACTCCATCTTTCTTTTACCTGATATTTTATTATTTTATAATAAAGGGATATTAAAGTCCATTGTTCTATTTTATTTTATGCAATTTATTTATAGGAAAATTCCTCGTTATAGTGTATAATGATGATTAACATGCCCGTACGGGCATGATCAAACGCAAAAAGGAGTTACAGCCATGTCCAAAATAATACTGACCGGCGACAGACCTACCGGCCGCCTTCATGTGGGGCACTATGTAGGTTCCCTGAAAAGAAGGGTAGAACTGCAAAATTCCGGTATGTTCGATAAGATTTTTATTATGATTGCAGATGCACAGGCTCTCACTGACAACGCAGAACAGCCTGAAAAGGTACGTGAGAATATTGTAGAGGTTGCTCTAGACTACTTATCCTGCGGACTTGACCCCGAGCAGTCGACGCTCCTCATCCAGTCCCAGATTCCTGAGCTCTGCGAGCTTTCATTCTACTATATGAATCTGGTTACGGTTTCAAGGTTGCAGAGAAATCCTACCGTGAAATCCGAAATCCAGATGCGTAATTTTGAGGCAAGCATCCCTGTGGGCTTCTTTACCTATCCCATCAGTCAGGCTGCCGACATCACAGCATTTAAAGCAACCACCGTTCCTGTCGGTGAAGATCAGCTTCCCATGCTGGAGCAGACGAAAGAGATCGTGCGCAAATTCAATTCGGTATACGGTGAAACTCTTGTAGAACCTGATATCCTGCTTCCGGACAATAAAGCATGTCTGCGTCTCCCCGGTATTGACGGAAAGGCTAAAATGAGCAAGTCTCTGGGCAACTGTATCTATCTTTCCGATACGGAAGAGGATGTGCGCAAAAAGGTAATGTCTATGTTTACCGACCCCAACCATCTGCAGGTTTCCGATCCCGGTCGCGTAGAAGGGAATCCGGTATTTATCTATCTGGATGCCTTCTGCAAGGACGAGCTGTTTGCAGAATATCTTCCTGAATATGCAAATCTGGATGAACTAAAGGCTCACTACACCAGAGGCGGACTGGGCGATGTTAAAGTCAAAAAATTCCTGAACAACGTGCTTCAGGAGGAGCTTTCACCGATACGTGCCAGAAGGAAAGAGTGGGAGAAGGATATCCCTGCCGTATACGAAATTTTACATAAGGGAAGCCTTGCAGCCAGAGAGGTCGCAGCCAAGACGCTGGATGATGTAAAGAAGTCTATGAAGATCAATTACTTTGATGACCATGCGCTCATTGCCGAACAGGCAGAAAAATATGCGCAGTAAAGCGGGAGTCATTTATGAAAGCCTATCGAATCAAGGATGTAAAAAATTTTATGGGAAAGCTGCTCGGAAGTGAGTCCTTTGACTCCTTCCTGTTAGCGGAGGGTACCATTACCACCTACAATACCTTTATCATTGATGGGCATATGGTAAAAGAATTTTTCACAGGAGATGTGAACGACGATAACGATTTACCTCCCTACGAATTTTCCGAATGGAAGACTATGCGCTCCCTATGCTTTGATCTGATCAAAGGGAAACGTACTCCTGTAAGCTTCAAGCTGGTTCTCCATTTGAAACCGGAAATTGTGTCTCAAATTTTGGCGAATGGAGATTCTGCCATTTCCGTTTCCGACATCAAAGCCTTTGTACTGAATATAAAATACGATGGCAGTGTGCTTACCTGCATCACTGCCACCGCTTTTCACAGCTTTCTTCCTGATAAAACACCTGACAGACAATGGGATGAATATATCACCCTCTTTTTGACTTCCAAGGCGATTGATTTTGAAGAAATCTGATCAACCAAGTATGATGTTTTATATCACCATTTTTATGAGAAAGGGGTTTCCTATGTACAAAAAGCAATTAACTCAGAAATTTTTTGCAGCAGGATTTGCTTTCGCATTCTGCGCTTTGGCTGTTCTTCTGTCTCCCTCTGCCACGGTTAAAAGTAATAAAGTCCTGGCAGATGAACAGGTCCACAGTGTCTACACCAATGAACTGATCTCTTCTGCTCAGGCTTCCCAGCGTCCCATCGCTGTTATGATGCCCACGGACAAGGCGGCACAGCCTTCCTACGGAATCGGAAATGCCAAGATTCTTTATGAGATCATGGAGGAGGGTGAGATTTCCCGTCAGCTTGCAATCATTGATGACTGGCAGGGGCTTAACAGAATCGGAAATATCCGGAGTTGTCGTGACTACTATATCTCGATTGCCACTGAATGGGATCCGATTCTGATCCATTTCGGCGGAGTATGCTATATGAAGGATCGTATCACGGCACCTGATATCAATAACCTGTCCGGTACTTATGAATACGGTGTCGGCGGTGACAGACCGGGATCGGGTCAGTTCTTCCGCTCCACTGACAGAAAGGTACCACATAACGCTTACATCAGCGCTGAAGGGGTCACGAAAGCCTGCAATAATCTGGGATATTCCCTTACAACCAGACCGGAATACTACAACACCTCCCATTTCAGCTTTGCAGAAGGCGTAAATACGCTGGAACAGTATGGAAATGCAATTCCCGGTAACGTAATTGACCTTTCAGGCATCTTTACCTACACCAAGAGCTATTTTACATACGATCCGGCAACCGGATTATATAATAAGAACCTTCACGGTAAAGCACAGGTTGATGGTCTGACCGGCCAGCAGCTGACCTTTGCCAATGTTATTATCCAAAATACCAAATGGTCCAAGCGCGATGCCAAGGGATATCTTGCTTTCCAGACCATCGATTCCACCGGAGACGGTTATTACTTTACCAAAGGGCGCGGAATCCACATCACCTGGAAAAAGACCTCTGACTATTCGCCTACAAAATATTATGATGACAACGGAAATGAGATTCAGCTGAACACCGGCAAAACCTACATCGGAGTTGCACAGGCCGGCCGGGCTGTTGCATATTCCTGATCCAACATTCTTAGCTGACAAGCACAAATAACAAGAACCGTTACCGAATCAGTCTGCCCCCTTGAGAGCATGTATCCTTCCTTCCGTAAAACATATAGACGATTTGGATGGATTTGGCAGAAACAGCCGGTGCAATAATGTCATTGTCCGGATGACTGTCCGAAAAGCCGGTGGTGGTATTTATGTGCTCGTCACACGCAAAACGGGCAAGAAAAATCTAACCCGCGCATGAAAAATAAGAACAGCTCTCAGACTTTAAACTCGCTTCGCTTCGAACAGGTAAAGTCTGAGAGCTTTATTTTTCATTGCGCGGGTTGATTTTTTACGCCCGTTTCCGAATTGTTCCTTACACATAAATACCACCTGCCGGCTTTGAGTTTCATCCGGACAGTGTAATAAGCATTTGCACCGGCGGGGTTCGCCAAATCCCGAAATCGTTTATCGTTTTACGGAAGGAAGGATACATGCCTTTAAGAGGACAGCCGATTTCGGCAACAGTCCTTGTTAATTTGTGTCATTTCTATCCTTCAGGAACTGGATAAACTGATCAGCAGGAATCGGCCTTGAATAGTAATAGCCCTGTAAATAATCAACCCCATGCTCCACCAGATAATTGACCATTTCCTCCGTCTCGACACCTTCCGCCACGATTTTCATTCCGATCGACTTAATCAGACTGATGGCAGAAGCCAGAAGCCGCTCGGCCTTTTCGTTTTCAATGCCATCCTCTTCCGTCTCAAACACCGGCCAGATCAAGCTCTTGTCCAGCTTCACCAGGTCATACCTAATGCGGTTCATCTGTGCTATATTGGAATAGCCGGTTCCGAAATCATCCATGGAAAAGCTGAAGCCCAGCGCTCGCAGACTGCTGATATTCTTTTCAAAGGTTGCACCGAAATTTACAGTAGCCGTCTCCGTGATCTCCAGATTGAAAAAGGATGCCGGAATTCCATATCGGTCGATGATACGCTCTAACCTCTTATCAAGGTGAGGAATAACAGCCTGGATTGCAGAGAGGTTCACTTCGATATACTTAATCGGAGATCCGACAAGATTCTTTTCTTTTGCCATTTTTGCCACCAATTCAAGCGCACGGTCTCCTATCTCATTGATCAGCCCCTTTTCCTCCGCAAGAGGAATAAATTCCTCCGGAGAAACAAATCCCAGCTCCCCGCAATTTTTTAAACGTATCAAGGCCTCTGCTGATGTAAATTTCTTTTCTTTGCTGTTATAGATAGGCTGGTAAACCATCTCAAATCCGTCTCCGGCTATCGCCTCATCCAAAAGTGCATCAATCTTATCTCTTCTTTGCTTTTCCTTTATGATCTCCTCACTTAAAAAGCAGATCTTACATTCATTTCCCAGCATTCTTTCTGTTAGGAAATCAAGCAGCTCATCCACCTGTGTCCATGATGTTGTATATTTTCTCACATCCAGCACGCTGATAAAGCAATTCATCTGGATATCACTATATTCTTCCTTCTTAAGTTCTAACTCCAGTTCATGCAGTTTTTCGATCTCCTGCCTGATATCTTTCTGAATAAAAATGCTCAGACACTTATCACTGGAATGATAAACCTCTTTTCCGGTATGCTTTGCTAAGGCCTCTTTCAAACTTACTAAAGCCTGAATTCCTTTTTCCCTGCCGGCAATTTTATAGACTCTGTCAATATTTCTACAGGTGAGGGTTACCACATAAAGTGGTTTTTTTCTGGCATAATTTTCTGCCAGCATTTTGTGAAATGCATTGCGATTAAAACACTCTGCTTCCGAATCAAAATTCTCCTTCTGATTTTCTCCCGAAAAATAAAATGCAAGGATCATCAGAACAAATCCCAGACCTGACAGGAGAAGTCGTGGGAATATCGCCTGTATTGCCAGTACAGTAATCCAGATAATACAGCCGATCATTACAGAGGACCTTTGCCTCGGGGTAACATATCCATGCTTGTTGGAAATCAGCTTAAACACCATAATCAGATAGATCAGCCCACAGGCATAAATTGCAGTCAGCAATGGTCCGTAGGAATATGCATAAATCCCATCTGAATAGTAATAGAAATCCCCTCTCAAAATAATAATCAAAGAAACTGCAATCGGTAAAACAGAAAGCAACGCTTCCCGCTTTTCCAGACGCTTCTGATTACTAGCGAGCATCCTTATGTAAAGGTACTCGAAAAAGAGGGCAAAGATTACACTTGCATAAAACAATTGATGAAACACCCGGTTCCAAAACATCGGAACAGTATCAAGATGGGTAACGGTATATACCGTAATCATATCCAGAGTCAGATTGACAGCCGTCGTCCCCAGCATAATACAGAAATATCTGGATGAATTCAGCTTCAAATGAGGATTTTTGATATAATCGATCACAATTGTAAGAAGCACAAGCATTGCTGCAATCTGAAATCTGATGTTTAACGTAAACATATTCTCTCTTCCCCCTGCTAAAGGAACCCAATATCTATATTCTATGAGAGCAACATTTTGTCGCTTATGCAAGAATTATATCAGATTTTGGGGTATAGATAAATACATAATTTACGCTGCAAGGTCTCTCCTTCGATAAATCCCAGCCGCCAGTACTATACACAGTATTGTAACTCCGATACTGATTCCTGCCATACTACCGCTTACAGAGGACTCCACAAAAATATCGGTGGCATTGGAAAAATAATACGGAGTCACATATTTCAGACATTCAATATCAGGAATGATCCTGCACATCAGGTCCATCACATAAAGAAGAACGGACAATCCCAGTGCGGTTCCGATCTGCTTTCGTTTGGAAATTGATGAAATCAGAAAACAGATGCTCCCCACCTCCAGATGCATCAGAAGCTGTGCCCCATGAAAAAGCCAGAAATCTTTGGCAGGTATCGTACTTCCCGCTCCCGCAAACCCAAGTCCGCACCAACAGATACAGATCGCATCAAAAAGAAGAATCAGAAGAACGACCGCAACATATTTCCACAACACAATATACCCTCTCCCAAAGGGCAGCGTATTCAAAAATTCCGAGGTATGTCCCTCCTCCTCCTTGGATAAGATCACCGCGCCTGTCATTGCAGCAAACATAGCTCCTCCCACGGCAAAGATCAGTGCTATCTCTGTGGCATAGTAGCCTTCCATGGTACTGATACTGATCCGGTCCATGCCAAGTGCAGTGGAGAAGCTTCCCATCTGTGAAAATGCTCCCGCCATTTCACTCATGTTTTCTTCTATGCTGTGATACAACAAAATACATCCGAAGCAGGTAAAGCCTACACACACCGTCCAGATCAACAGTGATTTTAAATTCATTTTTATCTCATGCCTTAGCAGTGTCATACTCTCTCCTCCTCATGTGCTTCCTGTTCATAATAATGCATAAAAAGCTCGTCAAGAGACGGTTCTTCGATCAGAAGATCCTCAATATTTCTTCCTTCAAGCTCCCCGATCAGCTTTTTCATCTCTCCGGTATAGGAAAATGCTTTTTCCTGTCCGTTCTCCCAAATCCTTACCCGGCGGAGATTGGACTTTGAAAGGTTTTCCACGCTGTCCACCCGGATAATTTTTCCTTCCTTGATAATTGCTGCATTCTTACAATATTTCTTCACCTCTGAAAGAACATGTGAGGATAAAAAGCAGGTTGTTCCCTGACTGTTGTATTCCAGGATCAGCTTAAAGAAAGCCTCCTGCATAAGCGGATCCAGACCGGAGGTGGGTTCGTCCAGGATCAAGAGCTCCGGCTTATGCTGCATGGCACAGACGATGCTCACCTTTTTCCGGTTTCCAAGCGAAAGCTCCTCTATCCTCTTATCCATATTTACTTCAAGGAGCTGACAGATTCTGTCTGCCTCCTGTGTACAGTCAAGATTCCTTGCCTTAGCTGCAAACCGGATCACATCCTTTGCCCTCATGGAGGGATAGAACATTGCCTCTGACGGCATATAGCCTACCTTGCGCAAAATCTCCTTCTGCTGCTTTACGGCATCCATCTGTAGAATTTTGATCGTGCCCTCCTGAAATTTCAGCATTCCCAGCATACTTCTGATCGTGGTCGATTTTCCTGCTCCGTTGGGACCCAGGAATCCAAAAATATCTCCTTTTTTTACCTCTAAAGAAATCCCGCTCACACCCCGGTTTTTCCCATAGGTTTTGGTAAGATTACTGATTGCAATTGCATTTTCTACCTTATTCATGGACTTCTCCTTTCTTAAATTCCGTCAGCAGATGATTCAGCCTATTTGTGTCAATCACTCTTTTAATCTTATTGACCAGAAAAACACACAAATAGATGCTGATCATATAAACAAAAAACAGCGCCGTAACAAACAGATTTCTGTCAAACCAATTCCAGAAATAAGACATAACTGTATAGAGCAGGACACAGCACAGTATCCCCAGCAGCCTGCTTAAGCCAAGTCTTTCAGCCTCGTCCGGATTTCCCAACAGGTAATACTGAATATACACAATCACATAGGCTGAGCAGAACATTTGAAGTAAAAAGAAGATATCTGCACTGTATATTCCACAGCAAAGCAGATAAATGCAGTAAAAAACCATGATACATAAGGTGTAGAGACTGGCCTTGTATTCAATTGCAATTTCATTGCTTAAAACCCTTTTCAGCTTATCTTTCAGACTATTCTTCATCTCTGCCGGCACCTCCCTTCAAAATTTGTCGCAGGGTCTTTGCATATTTTCTGGAGATTATGACCTGTTCACCATTTTCCATGGTGGCACGGATACGGTTTCCCGGTTCACTTTTTAGATACCCGATTTTATAAATGTTAATAATCATGGATTTGGAGCATCGAAAAAAGCCTCTGCTTCCATAGTACATGGACAATTCCAGCAGACTCATCTGCACCCTGCACACCTTATCCTGTAAATAGGCAAAGGTCACGCCATCCACACTTTCCATATAAAAAATATCCTCCGGCGATAACAGAAACTGCTTTCCCTGTTCGAAAGCGTTTATTTTACAGCCTGCTCCCTGGACGATCCCGGCAATAGCTTCAATCTGTTCATTCATTTCCCGATACCGGATGATCACCTCATCCTCGCCCCGGGCTATCCTGTTCATTGTCAGCTTCATCTGAATCCCTTTCTTATCGGTTCTATCTGCATTGTAGCAAATTATCATTTCTACACAATCCCTTTCGGGCCAGGGTGCACTTTTACACCCTTAAGATGCTCTTTTTCTCCTGCCTGCCATTGCCACGGGCATTCCTTCGATATTTTCCCGGTGTCATTCCTACCGCCTTCTTAAACTGCTCACTCAGGTAATTGCCATGACAGAATCCTGTCTCCTGGGCAATCTCCATGATAGATTTGTTCGTTTGGGTCAGGAGTATCTGCACATGTCTGATTTTTACATGCGTCAGATATTCCGTATAAGACATTCCAAGCTCTGACTGAAACAGTCTTGAAAAATAAGCTGTAGAAAACCCGGCTATCTTTGCCGTCTCCTGCAGAGAGGGGTCCTTACTGTAGCAGTTTTCCATGTAAGTAATGGCATCCATGATCGGTAGGCTTAGCGTTCTTCTGTTTCTGACCACATTTTCATCACGCAGCTTTTCTTCCCACACAGTTGCAAGCAGCCGAAACAGCATTCCCTGCAAAAGGAATTCCTTGTAAGGTCTGTCCTTTTGAAATTCCTCTGTCATTTCCGTAAAAAGACCAAAAATCTTTTCCTGTGCCTCCTTCGTAAAGTGGCAGACTCTGCTCTCATATAGATCATCAAATGTCTTTCGTCCCACATTTTCAATAAAGGGCTTCACAAAATCAGGGGTGTACTTAATCAAAATCCTCTCATATGGCTCCCCTGATTCCGCTACAGTTCTGTGATAAACATAAGGAGGAGACATTGCCACATCCCCAGCGTGATAGCTGTAAGTAGCATTGGGAGTGATTGTTCTGCGGTCACCGCTGATCACATAGCCGATGCTGTAATGATCTGTTGCCATCTCCATGGATGGCATGGCATACTCCGGCTGAAAGCTTTTTCTCTCCACATAAATATTGGTTCCTTCCTTAAGAGGTAACGGCATCTTTTCCCATCCTTTCCCGGTATCTTTTCAATTGCTACATTAATAATGTCATGAAAACGTAGTTTTTTCAAGAAATATTGTGAAATTGTTGGATGAATTGCTAAGTTTTTATGCTTTATACTAAGATTATTATGAAAAATGTTATGAACCAGAATGATCTGCTTTCTGAAGGAGGATTTCCATGACAGAGCCAAAAAAGCTTCACCCGGCCCTCCGCACTTTGACATATATCAACCCCCACTGGTACCTGATCCTGCTCTCTACCGTCACAGGTGTCATTAAGCTGACCCTGCCACTTGTTTTGCCTCAGGTAATGAAATATTTTACCGATGAGGTTCTTCCTGCAGGCAGCCTTCTTTCAGACGTACAAAAGCTTCAGGAAATTTATAAATGGCTGTTTCTCTTATTAGCCATGTTTCTATTTATCTACATTCCTGCTGCTTTTTTGCGTGAAGCCGGTTCCCAGGAGGTTTCCAACCGTATCATGCATACCATGCGCTGCCAGCTCTATGAGCATCTGCAGCTTATGTCTGCCCGCTTCCACCAGGAAAACAAGTCCGGTGCTCTGGTGACAAGGATCAACAGCGATGTGGAGCAGGTACATGGCTTTATCTGGAGCGTAGCCACCAATATATGGATCGATTCCATTATTCTGATCGTATATCTGATTTTGATGCTTCGAATCAATATTACGCTTACGATCATTGCTTTCATCACCCTGCCGATCTCTGTCATTGTAACCAAAAAGATCCGCTCCCATATTCGTCAGAACAGTAAAAAGGCGCAGGGCGAAATATCTGACATTGCGGGTTATCTGCAGGAACGCATGGCAGGCTATGCCGTTGTTAAGCTGTTTCATATGGAGGAACATGAAAAAGAACAATATAATGGTATCTCCCAGGCAATCTACCGCTTTACAAGGAAGCGCAACCGCTTTTCCTCTCTGGGGGTCGCCATTACAGGAGCCTTCTCGGAGGTAATCAGTTCCATCGTCATCTGCTTATCTGCAGCCATAATCGTAAAGGGGAATATGACAATCGGTGATATGATCGTGTTTTATTCCTACCTC
Organism: Bacillota bacterium; assembly: GCA_030526045.1. Taxonomy (GTDB): domain Bacteria; phylum Bacillota; class Clostridia; order Lachnospirales; family Lachnospiraceae; genus Suilimivivens. The sequence continues at coordinate 86,021 of JAUNDN010000004.1, forward strand.
GGTTATCTGGTAACACCGCTTCGGCGCTTTGCTGAGCTAAATGTCACCTATGCAAGAAGCATTGCTGGGATTGAGCGGGTCTATGAGATACTGGATACGCCCCCTGACATTGTGGAAAAGGAAAATGCCGTGCCGCTCATGCCGGATGCTCCTATGAATATTGCCTTTGATCATGTCTTTTTCCAATATGACCCGGACAGTGATATTCAGAATTTGAGTGATATCAGCTTTTCGATCAAAGAAGGGGAACAGGTTGCACTGGTAGGCTCCAGTGGCTGCGGGAAAACCACCGTCGTCAATCTGCTTGCCAGATTTTATGATATTGACAGCGGTTCTATCCTGATAAACGATAAAGACATCACAGATTACACTCTCGCTTCCCTGTACGAACAGATGGGAATGGTTTTCCAGGACACGATTCTTTTCTCCGGAACCATCGCCGAAAATCTGAAATACGGGAAACCGGATGCAACCATGGAAGAAATGATCGCAGCTGCCAAAGCGGCTAATGCCTATGAATTTATCATGAAGGCGCCGGATGGCTGGGATACCCTGTTGGGTGAACGCGGAATTGGTTTGTCCGGCGGTCAGAAGCAGCGGCTTGCCATTGCAAGAGTTTTCCTGCGCAATCCACGCCTGCTGATTCTGGATGAGGCTACCAGCGCTCTGGATTCCGAATCAGAAACTCTCGTTCAGAGTGCGCTTGATAATCTGATGCAGAACCGTACCTCCATCATCATCGCCCACCGACTTTCCACCATCATCAATGTGGATAAGATTATTGTCATGGATAAGGGAAAAATTGTCGAAGTCGGAAATCACGAAAACCTTCTTGCCAGAAATGGCAGATATACTGAGTTATACCACATGCAGTTCAAGGATGTGCTTGTCTGAGACTGCAAAAGAGCCCGCATGCGGGCTCTTTTTTGTTTACGTTTCCATCAGCTTGCACACATCAACCCAGCCTTCCTCACCGGCATACTTCTCCATCTCGGGAATCGTAAGCTCAATGGCACTGTTACTGCTGCCGCAGGCGGGAAACACCGTTTCAAAGCGTTTCAGGGATTCATCCAAATAGATCTTTACGCCATCGTTTACCGCAAACGGACAGACACCACCGATGGCATGTCCGACCATCTCATTCACCTCATCCGGCGAAAGCATCTTTGCCTTTGTGCCGAACTGTTTCTTATATTTTGTATTATCAATCTTCACATCCCCTGCTGCCACGATCAAAATTGCCTGTCCGTCCACCATAAAAGACAACGTCTTGGCAATCCTTTGAGGCGCGCAGCCAAGCGCCTGTGCCGCAAGTGCTACCGTTGCACTGGACACATCAAATTCCTGAATTCTATCTTCCATCCCATATTTTTTGAAATATTCTCTTACCTTATCAATTGCCATTTTATGTCCATTCCTTTCTGAGCTTATCTTTCAAAAACCATTTCCTTTTTGTCAAGATCCTCCTGCACCTTCAATAAATCCCTACGGATCTTAAGCTTCTGCGGACATGCTTTTTCACACTTGCCGCATTGAATACAGTTCTTAGCCTGATGCTCCGCTCCCATTTCATGCTCCCATTTCCAGTCTACAGCATAATAATTCTGGTACATATGATAGGTATTCCATACGCTGAAGCACCCGGGTATATCGACTCCTGCCGGACATGGCATACAGTATCTGCAACCGGTACAGCCGTTCTGCACCCGGCTTCTGATCGTCTCTACCACTTTGCCAATTGCCTTTTCCTCTTCCTCGGACAACGGCTTAAATCCGCGGAAGGTCTTCAAATTATCCTCCACCTGCTCCATCGTGGACATTCCGCTTAAAATCACCTTAACTCCCGGTTTGCTTCCCACCCAGCGAAGCGCATAAGATGCTGCCGACGCTTCCGGATCAAATTGATGAAAATACTCCATTATATCATCGGAAAAAGCCGCCAGAGAACCGCCCTTGACAGGCTCCATGATGATAAGAGGAATCTTCCTGTCTGTTGCCAGCTGATATCCCTTCATCCCCGCCTGTTCATCAGTGTCCATGTAATTTAACTGAATCTGGCAGAAGTCCCAGTCTCTGCTGCAAAGCATTTCCTCAAACACCTCATAGCTGTCATGAAAAGAAAATCCAAGATATTTAATTTTTCCTTCTGCCTTCAATTTCTCCAGCCGCTCCACGCAGCCGATCTCCTTCATCTTCTCCCAGCGTTCCTGATTCATGGCATGCAGGAGATAAAAGTCTATGTATTCCACCTGAAGTTTCTGAAGCTGCTCCTCAAAAAGCCTGTCCACATCCTCCACTGTATTTACCAGCCAGACAGGAAGCTTGGTAGCCAGATAAAAAGAATTTCTTTCATATTTTTTCAGTATCTTGCCTACTACCACCTCACTTAGTCCGTCGTGGTAAGGATAGGCCGTATCAATATAATTGACGCCCTCGGCAATTGCCCGGTCAAGCATTCTCTCTGCCTCTGCCTCATCAATTTTCCCATCTGCCATCGTGGGAAAACGCATACAGCCGAATCCCAACAGGGAGGTTTCAATTCCCAGATTTTCCATTCTTCTCTTTTCCATGACATCCTCCTCTTCACTATAGACCTGAAGTAGCAATCCTATCTATCTTATCACTTAGCCTCTCGACTGTAAATATTTTACTATTCTCCTGTTGCTTCCCGATATGCGGTGTCTCCCACATCCTCCCATGCATGCCTGCCGGATGCAAGTACCTCTCCGGTTTCCCTGTTCACTGCATACATATCCTCGATCGCAGTTGCAGTTTCGTTTCCGTCCGCATCATAATAGGTTTTATACTGCACAAACAAATGACATTTTCCGTTTTGAGACACACGGTCATACACTACAGTCTGTTCGTAATTCATATCAACTGTCATGCCGTCAGCCGTAGTCCTTTCCTCCCTACCACTGCCCAGGACAGCATAAAAATTACCTTTTGCATTATAGTAGCCGTTATAGTCATAACCCTGCTTACTATACACCTCATCATACAGCCGCTTGTAGGATCCTTCCACCGTTTCCGATGTGGTAATATCCGGCTCCTGAGCCAGTTCCGCCTCCTTTTTGATCTCCTCAAGTCTTACAGGACTGCTGTTTTCCTCAAAGGCTTCGCAGAATACCTGATATAAATATACTGCTCTCTCATCCTCCGGAATATGTTCATATTCCTGCATTTCCACACATATTTCCCGATTGTATCCACCGGCTTTCTTCACGTTCCCGCATAGGTATACCCTGCCGCTTTGTGTTTCCGATGGCAAAAGTGCCTCATTTAAGCATTCTGCCAGAAGCTCTGATACTGTTTGAAATTTCTCCGGCTCCTGCACTGCAATTACCGGAGCCATTCCATTGGGTATACTCTTGTCATAAATCTGAAAGGTTGTTTGGACCCCATCCTCTCTCATTTCCAGGTAGGGCAATAGTTTCGTGCACTGCTGCAGCTTATGATTTACCCTTGCCTGTCCATAATCATCCATAAACTCATAGAACACATTCAGTCCGAACATATGCATTTCAAGGGTAGGATCCGATGCCGGATATAATGTATAGATACTGACCTTCTCCGTCTTCTCCCTGCGCAGGTCTTTTTCACTAACTACAAACTCTTCCCCATATTTTTCTTCCGCTTTCAGCTTGACAATATTGGAAATTTCTTGATATTTCCTTTTCACAAAAGGACTGTAGCAACTGTAATATTCATGGTAACAGGTACTCCCCAAATCAGCGAAGACCTCACACTCTATAACGTTCTCCTGTATAAAGTTCTCCTTCTCCCAATGAGGCATTCTGATCCCGGAGAAAAGAACAAGAAATACCGCCAGGAAAATTGCCATTCCAAGTATTCTTTTCCATAGCTTCCCCTTAAGGAAAAAGGACAATATGGACAACGGAAGCACAATAAAACTGACAATATCTCCCAACACAATGACCCAGGTGCGATAGTATATATCCATCATTTTCAGCCACTGTGAACTGACAGCATAAGCAATGGTCAGAAAGATTGCAGCATACAGAATCCCTGCTTTAATTTTGAAAAAAGTCCTCTTTTCCATCATAAAAAGCCCTCTTTTTGCTTCAGTCCAAATCACCTTTTAACAGCATTCCCCGCACCGTCTGCACAAAATGTTCTGCAGTTTTCTCCTCAAAAGGAATCACCCGCGACCACATCCGAAGCCCCTGATAGTAATACAGAATCATATCCGTAACCTGATCCGCATTGACTGATCTGAATTCACCGGACTCCATCCCGTACTCGATCAGACTATTCCAGCGCTTTTTGGCCTTTTCTTGAATCTCCTCAAAAAAAGCTGCATTTCCCTGATTCGCATATTCATAGATTGCAAGGCTCAGGGAGTTCTCCTTATCCGGTATTTCCTTCTTTATTTCCGCAAGCATATCCTTAAGGATTTCCGTGGCACTTTCCTGTTTTTCAATCCGGTCTGCAATTACATATTCCTCTGAAAGAATCTCTGCAAAAATCTCAGCTGTGCCGGAATAGTGCCTGTAGAGTCCGCCTCGGCTGAGCCCTGTTCTCTCACAGATATCCTTCATGGTCACTTCCTTAAAGCCTTTTTCAGCAAAAAGCTTATATGCCTCCTGCCGAATCAGCTCTTTGGTCTTTTCTCCCTTAACGCCCATGATCTAGTCCTCAATTTCTTCCCGCAGAAGCGAATACATGCAATAGGAAAAAACCTTTCCGTTTTTGTACACACCGTTTCTCATGGTTCCCTCATAGGTAAACCCGGCTTTCTCCAGTACACCCCTGGAACCTGCATTATAGTCAAAGGGCTCCGCATAAATCCTGACGATATCAAACCTCGCAAACGCTTCCCTACATATTTGCCTGACAGCTTCGGAGGTGATCCCCTGCCTCCAGTAATCCTCCGAGAGCCAATAGCCAAGCTCTGCGGATTTCTCATATACATCATCCCTTACAAAGACACCGATGCTGCCCACCGCATTGTCGTCTACTACGATTGCCCGTGCAAGCTGCCCCTCTCCCTCATGCTCCATACAGTCATTCACATACCACTTTGCATCATCAAGCGTATAAGGATTGGGAAAAACATTTCTCAGATTTGCTGCAATTTTAGGATTATTGGCGGCTTCTGCCACGCTCGATGCATCCTCCTGTCTCCACGGTCTTAAAATAAAATTTTTCATAATTCCTCCCTTTTAAAAGCGACACCTGTGTTTCTTTTCATATTATGCGACACTTGTGTCTCTTTGTCAAGAGTTCTTTATGAAATAATCCCTACTTTTTATTAATAATTCTCCACGCCGCAAATTTCCCCATCGCTGCTGCGGTCGGAAGTCCCCCCGGTCCCATAAGCCACTGGCTTGCAAGCAGCACATTCTTAAGGCCTTTGATCGTTCCCGGAGCAGTAATACTCTTTGCCTGTTTCGTTGTGACAAAGCTCATATACGCTCCCTTATAGGAATTGCAATAGCGGGTATAGGTCATCGGCGTCCACACATCCAGTACCCGAATCTTTCCCTCCAAAGCAGGATATTCCACAACCACTCTTTCAAGCGCCTGCCCGGCAATTTCCTTTTTCTTTTGTTCATATGCGGTCCTGTCAGAGTAAAGAGATTCCCAATAGCTGTAGTCCTCCTCAGTCTGTGCAAAATTGGACTGCAAAACCATCTTTCCCTCCGGTGCAAAAGCGGGTTCGTAATAATAGGATTGAATACTCATCCTCTGCACTGTATGACTTCCGACCCGAATCTCCTCACAAGAAAAAATTCTCGTGTCGGTGATTTCCGGGAAAACCCCATCCACGGCATAGGCAATCTGGAATCCACTCCCAACCGGATACTTGTCCCTTTCATCATACTGCTTTTTCAAGGCTTTCGGCATGTACCCACCGGGCAGAAGTGCGCGGAAGGTATAGTCGGTATCGCAGGCACATACCACATAGTCTGCCTCCACCCTTGTTCCATCTGCTAAAAGCACACCTTCTGCCTTTTTCCCATTCAGAAGGACCTTCGCTACATCCGCATTGGTGTGCAAGATTCCACCGCTTTCCCGGTATCTGTCCGCAATGCGCATTGCCATAGCCAGAGAACCACCCTTGGGAATATCCCCGTTTCCACCTGTTACGGTTCCGTAAGAGACAATAAATGCATAGGCCTGGTATCCGGGTGGCATATAGTCCACAATTGCATGCTGAATAAGCGGATGTCGAAAACGCATGGCAAGCTCTTTCAGATCCATATTTCCATATTCCTTCATCACCTTGCCCATCTCCTTCATGGACATACCAAGCTTCATAAAGTCAAGCAGGTTCATGGCATCAAAAGGCTTATCCACCGGAACCGTCATCGTTTCTGCCATTTCCACATAATCTATCAATTTGTTAATCTCCTTTTCATCCTCCGGGGAAAGGGCAAGCAGCTCTCTCCTGGTGCGCTCCTTATCCCTCCAGAAGGTCAGCACCTCCCCATCCAGCTTAGCGGAAAAAAACATTTCTTTTTCATACACCTCTACGCCATCGCCCAAGGCACCAATCTCTTTCCACAGCTCATGCAGCCCGCTGCCTTCCCTGGTTCCTGTCAGCCAATGAATACAATTGTCAATCAAGTACCCTTCCCTTTTCCAACCGGTGCACTGCCCGCCGGGTACTGCATTCTTTTCAAATATTTCTGTTGCAAACCCTGCTTTTTGCAGCAGAATGCCTGCCGTCATACCGGCAATTCCGCCACCCACGATCACTACTTTTTTCATATGATACTTACCTCCTTCTCACCAGATCTACCACCCAGTCTGCTTCCGGCAGATCAATCTCCCGATTTGTCGCATATCTTTCCGCAATTCCCTGAATGCAGCACCAGAAGGCGTTGGAAATCACCAGCGGATCGCCTTCCCTGATCGTCCCCTCCTGCTGTCCCCACTCAATGATAGGTACAAACTGCTCAATGGTGTTGACCTTTAGGGCAATCTCTCTGATATGCGCCGGCGTTGCCTCACTTCTCTGGGCTTC
>JAUNDN010000037.1 GCA_030526045.1 Bacillota bacterium
GGAAGGAAAGCTGAAGGCAGTCATTACCCAGAACATTGACGGTCTTCATCAGGCGGCGGGGAGTAAACGGGTTTTGGAGCTTCACGGAAGTGTCCTTCGGAATTATTGTGAACGATGCGGGAAATTCTTTGATGCAGAATACATGCTTCATGCGCAGGGTGTTCCCAAGTGTGATGCATGTGGTGGTCCCATTAAGCCGGATGTGGTTCTGTATGAAGAGGGATTGGATAATAAGACAATTACGGATGCCATCAGCTATATCAGTAATGCCGATGTGCTGATTATCGGCGGCACATCGCTTGTGGTTTATCCGGCAGCAGGGTTGATTGATTATTATAAGGGAAATAAGCTGATCCTTGTCAATAAGACACCGACAGCAAGAGACAGTGTGGCAGATCTGGTGGTGCAGGGAAGTATCGGCGAGATTTTCTCGCAGTTATAGAAAGGAACACTATGGATATTCAGGTTGGAGACAAGCTTACATTAAAGAAAGCGCATCCTTGTGGAAGCCATGAGTGGGAGGTGCTTCGTATCGGGGCGGATTTCAGGTTGAAATGTATCGGTTGCGGACACCAGATTATGGCGCCGAGAAGCCAGATTGAAAAGAAGATCAGGCAGGTAAGCAGAGAAGCAAAGTAAAGGCTTTCAAATGCATCTTAGAACAGAAAAGTGCATTTCACATAGCAAAGTATTGTGCTCCTTTCCCATGACTGATAAAGTCAGCTTATCAAGAGGAAAGGATGAGAATGATGAATACTTTTTTGTGGATTTTATTGTGCGCTGTTGAGATTGTGTTGGCCGGTATAGGTGTTTTTAAGAGAGCAAATAAGAGGGGATGGTTGTTCGGACGGCTTTTGACCAATTTAGGGGAACTGCTTCTTTTTCTGGTTATGCTGCTGGCACCCGGTGTAGACCTTGGTTTTCGTTTTACAAGCCTGTTTATTTTGCTGTTACTGCGCCTTACAATTACCTTGATCAGCTTCCTGATTAAAAGAAATAAATTACAGGGAAATAAAAGAATTTCTGTAATGATTCTGAGTGCTGTGTTGGGCGTGGTTTTGATTACGGTCAGTATGCTTCCGTCATTTATCTTTACGGACTATGCGGGTCTGCCTACAACAGGAGAGTTTCAGGTCGCTAGCACAAAGGCGATTCTGACAGATAAGAGCAGGACGGAGGAATTTGAGACGGATGGTTCCAGCCGTGAGATTCCGATCTATTTTTATTATCCGCAGGATGCAAAGGAGAATGAAACCTATCCGCTGGTGTTGTTTTCCCACGGAGCATTTGGATATTATGAGAGCAATACATCAACCTACATGGAACTGGCAAGTCACGGATATGTGGTTGTGAGTATGGATCACCCCTACCATTCCTTCTTCACACAGGATACTGATGGAAAAACTGTTACCGTGAATCCCGAAATGATACAGGGGATTCAGTATATCAATTCCGAGGCAGCGACACAGGAGCAGATCTTTGAGCTGTCTTCACAGTGGTTAAAGCTTCGCCGGGGTGATCTTAACTTTGTGATTGACTCAGTAAAGACAGCAGCTGACAAGGGACTGGATCCGGAGGAATGGTGCGTGACAGACGGAGAAGAAGCAAATATCCTGCAGGCACTTGGGCTTGTAGATCTTAATAAGATCGGTGTGATGGGACATTCTTTGGGCGGAGCTGCAGCAGTATCGCTCGGAAGAGAAAGAGAGGATATTGATGCAGTCATTGATCTGGATGGAACCATGCTTGGGGAAGAACTGGGCGTTCAGGATGGTGTGGAATTGATCAATCAGGAAGTGTATGAGGTACCGCTACTGTCATTTGATAATGAGGAACATCACTTTGCCAGAATTGAATGCCGGGAAAAGGGAATACCATATGCGAATAATACAGTTCTGGAGCATGCGGCAAAAGGTTACAGCACTTACATAAAAGGGACGGGGCATATGAATTATACAGACCTTCCGCTGTTTTCTCCTGCTTTAGCCTCTATGCTTGGAACAGGAGAGATTGATTCTACCCATTGTATCACAACTATGAATGAGATAGTGCTTACGTTTTTTGACTGTTATCTGAAAGATGCCGTAACGTTTTCGGTACAGGAGAGTTATGAATGAGCAGGCCATGGAAATTAAGTTAAGAAGGATTGAGCCGGAGGAAAGAGAGCTGGTTGAAATTTACTGCCATGAGGTCAACGATACAGTGAAGGAAATTGCTGCCTTTGTCAAATCAAGACAAGGGCAGCTTTCCGGACATATGGAGGGACAGCAGTATGAAATTCCCATAACGGATGTGTTTTTCATTGAATCAGTGGATAACCGGACATTTATTTATACGGCGAAACAAACGTTTGAAACCAAAAGAAAGCTGTATGAACTGGAAACGGATTTAAAGGAAAAGAGTTTTTTGAGAATTTCTAAGGCATCCGTAGTAAACCTGATGAAGATCAAATCTATTAAGCCGGCATTAAACGGAAGGTTACGTGCGGTACTATCAAATGGTGAGGAAATCATTATTTCACGAAAGTATGTGCCGGATCTGAAGAATACATTAAGGGGGGAGGCGTAACATGAAACTGAAGGAGTTTGTGAAATCGACGTTTGCTAGCTATTTTATCATTGTAACGCTGGTTAACGTTGCAACGCTTGTACTGGGATTGATTTTTCGCCCGGAACAACGTTTTGGATACGAAGCTTTTTTGGCACCGCTGCTGTATGGCGCTTTGGGTCTGATACCTGTTTTTATTATGTACTCTCCAAGGGAATTAACGATAAAGCAGATCGTCACCCGGAAGATATTTCAGCTTATGGCATTGGAATTTATTTTAATACTGACAGGTTTTGGAAGGGAAAATCTGAAAGCAGAAAACTTATCCTTGATTGCAAGCTTTGCCCTGTCTGTCTTTATCATTTATGTGCTGGTGCATGTGATCTCCTGGGTGCTCAATCTGGAGATGGCAAGGCAACTGACAATAGACCTGCAATCCTATCAGAGTAGGGAACTGCGCCGGGAGGAGGGCTGAAATAAGGGGAAAAGGCCCGTGAAAAATATGGAAAATGTCCTAAAAAATGCTTGAAAACAAAGAGAAAACGTGGTAACATATTATTCCGTGGTATGTTTTATTGCTATATCAGTCTGCCTTCAGGCAGCAGGTAACAAATTCCTTGCTCCCGGAGAACGGGGGCCAGAGACCAAAAGGAGGTAACAAGCATGAACAAGTATGAATTAGCTGTTGTTGTTAGTGCGAAAATCGAAGATGAGGAAAGAGCAGCAGTTGTTGACAAGTGCAAGGCTCTGATCGAAAGATTTGGCGGTACAATCACTAATGTTGATGACTGGGGCAAGAAGAGACTTGCTTACGAAGTTCAGAAGATGAAAGAAGGCTTCTATTACTTCATTCAGTTTGACGCTGAAAGTACAGCTCCCATCGAAATCGAGAACCGTGTTCGCATTATGGACAACGTTATCAGATTCTTATGCGTAAGAGCTGACGAAGCATAAGAGTAGAAAGTAGAGGAAGGTATGAATAAAGTAATACTTATGGGACGTTTAACAAGGGATCCCGAGGTGAGATATTCCCAGGGAGAAAGCCCGATGGCAATTGCCAGATACACGCTTGCTGTAGACCGCAGATTCAATCGTAACAATGATGAGCAGACTGCAGACTTTATTGGCTGTGTGGCCTTTGGAAGGGCCGGTGAATTTGCTGAAAAGTATTTCAGAAAAGGAACCAAGGTTGCAATAACAGGCCGTATCCAGACAGGTAGCTATACCAATAAGGATGGCGTGAAGGTTTATACGACAGATGTTGTTGTAGAGGATCAGGAATTTGCCGAGAGCAAAAACAGCAATGCCGGAACTGAAGGGGGCTTTTCCGGTGGAAACAGAGCACCTGAACCGTCAGGTGCAGGCGACGGTTTTATGAACATTCCGGATGGAATTGATGAGGAACTGCCGTTTAACTAGGTTTCACATGTAAATTAAGATAGGAGGCAATCATTATGGCATATAATAAAGCAGAGAAGTCCGATTCTCCCATGAGAAAAAAGGGCGGAATGCGCAGAAGAAAAAAAGTATGTGTATTCTGTGGAAAAGACAACGTAATTGATTACAAGGATGTTAATAAGTTAAAGAGATATGTGTCTGAGAGAGGAAAAATCCTTCCCAGAAGAATCACAGGAAACTGCGCAAAGCATCAGAGAGCTCTTACTGTTGCAATTAAGAGAGCACGCCACGTTGCATTGATGCCCTACGTTCAGGACTAACAGATTAAGTAAAGCAAAGCCAGCGACTCATATTGAGTTGTTGGCTTTTTTTATTAGAAATGGTAGTATGAATATAGAAGGAGGCTAAGGAGTGTATGACGTTTATAGCAGGAAATGAATTGATGTATATCTTCCGTGTTTTTCTTGCCTGTGTCTGCGGGGGTGTTATAGGAATCGAGAGGCAGAGGCGCACCAAGGTTGCCGGTATCAAAACACATATGATGATCTCGATCGCAGCCGCATTGATGATGCTCATCTCCAAATATGGATTCATTGATGTGATGAGCATGGCGGGAATTGATTGGGATGTTTCCCGTGTGGCTGCAGGTATTATTACCGGAATGGGAATTCTGAGCGGTGGTATTATTTTTACAAGCAAACAGGGATATGTAAGCGGTATCACAACCGCGGCAGGAATTTGGGTTACCATCGGAATCGGCATGGCAATCGGAGCCGGTATGTACATGATTGGTATTGGAACGATGCTGATGGTAGTGATTATTCAATTGCTCCTGCATATGAATTTGAAGGTTTTCAGAAAACCTACTAAAGGGTATGTGAGCTTTAAACTGGAGAATGATACGGCGGCTTTTGAACGGATTGAAAAGGAGCTGGCTGCCTATAAGATATCTATGTATCAGTTTAAGTGGGAACGAAAGGGCAAAAATACGATACTGATGCGTTGCCAGATTGTCGTACCCACAAAATATGACAGAGATGAGATGGTTCATATTCTAATGAGTATACCGGAATTGGAAACCTTTGAGTTTTCATAGGCTTTTTGGTGCGGGCTTTTTGCATAAACGTGTAGATTGCGGTCGAAAAGCTTCTGAATAATAAGGTGGAAACTTGACCAAAAAAATGTTATACTATCTTAGTATATTCTAAACAGTATTCGACTTATGAAGGGTATTACAAAATGTCTCCGTTAAGAAAAAGAATTAAGTTAAAAGGTAGACTGAAAAGATATATGCAGACTTCACTGTACTTGGGAGTCCTGCTGGCTATTGTCAACTTGATGGTATATTTGCTCAATGTGCCGTCAGGTTTGGTGGTGACCTGCTTTTTACTACTTTATTTTGCAGTGGTATTATCATTACAGCTGTACAACAATCCGGTTATTATGAATGAACTGATCAGCTTTGCAACTCAGTATGGTCAGGTGCAGAAGGTTCTTTTAAGAGAACTTGAGATTCCCTATGCAATGCTGGATGAGACAGGATGTATCATCTGGACGAACGAAGCGTTTGAGCGGGTGGTACATAAGGAAAAGGGATACAAAAAGTCTATTACTTCTCTGTTCCCATCCGTAACAAGGGAAAAGCTTCCGGGTGAGCAGGATATGGCGGAAATGGATCTTACCTTTCATGATTGCAGCTATGTTGTCAAAATGAGGAAAATCTCCCTGTCAGAGATGGTTAAGAGCAGTGATATCATTGATGGGGAAGGCTATGGCGGCTATCTGATCGCATTTTATCTTTTTGATGAGACTGCACTTAGGATTGCACTCCAGGAAGTGGATGATCAGTCTCTTGCGGTGGGTATGATTTATCTGGATAATTATGATGAGGCGCTTGAGAGTGTCGAGGAGGTAAGGAGATCTCTACTGGTTGCTCTGATTGACAGAAAGGTAAACAAGTATATTTCCGCTCTTGACGGAATCTGCAAGAAAATTGAGAAGGATAAATATATGATCGTCCTTCGCAAAAAGGCAACAGAGCTTTTACGAGAAAACAAGTTTGATCTTTTGGATGAGGTCAAGACGGTAAATATCGGGAATGAGATGGCAGTGACCATCAGTATCGGTGTTGGGCTTGACGGGCTTTCTTATGCCCAGAACTATGAATTTGCAAGAAATGCAATTGATCTGGCATTGGGGCGCGGCGGTGATCAGGCGGTAGTCAAGACGCCGGACAATATCATTTATTTTGGCGGAAAGAGCCAGCAGGTGGAAAAAAATACACGAGTAAAGGCACGTGTAAAAGCACAGGCACTTCGGGAAATTATTTCCGGCAAAGAGCGTGTTCTCATCATGGGACACCGACTGGCGGATGTGGACAGCTTCGGTGCAGCAGTAGGTATTTACCGGATTGCCACTACTCTGGACCGGAAAGCGTATATTGTTCTCAATGATGTCAGTACTTCCGTAAAACCGATGGTAGAGCTGTTTAAGAGCCATGCCGATTATCAGGATGATATGATCGTTAACAGTCAGCAGGCAATAGAGCTGGCAGGCAGCAATACCGTGTTGGTCGTAGTTGATGTGAATAAACCGAGTATCACAGAATGCCCTGAGCTTCTTAGAATGTGTAAATCCATTGTGGTTCTGGATCATCACAGACAGGGGGCAGAGATCATTGAAAATGCCACACTGTCTTATGTGGAAGCGTATGCGTCCTCCACCTGTGAGATGGTCTCCGAAATCTTGCAGTATATCGGGGAGAGCATTAAGATTTCTTCGGAAGAAGCGGATTGTATGTATTCCGGAATCATGATAGATACTAGCAACTTTATGACGAAGACAGGTGTTAGAACCTTTGAAGCGGCAGCATTCCTTAGAAGAAACGGAGCAGACGTTACCAGAGTACGTAAGCTGTTTAGGGAGGACGCTGTGGAATACAAGGCAAAGGCCGATGCGGTCAGCCAGGCGGAGATTTACAGAGGTATTTTTGCAATATCCACCTGTAGCAGTGAGGATATTCAGAGCCCTACCATTGTGGGAGCACAGGCAGCGAATGAGCTTTTAAATATTAAGGGAGTGAAGGCAAGCTTTGTGTTGACTGAATATCAGGGACAGATTTTTGTCAGTGCCCGTTCCATTGATGAGATTAATGTGCAGATCATTATGGAGAGAATGGGAGGAGGCGGACATTTAAGCACGGCCGGATGTCAGCTTGAGGGAGTTTCCGTTTCTGAGGGAATCGGAGTCCTGAAAGGTACCTTGGATAAGATGATTGCGGATGGCGATCTGACCATAGAATAATCGGAAACGGAGGATAAGAAAATGAAGGTTATACTTTTGGAGGATGTAAAGAGTCTTGGAAAGAAAGGCGAAATTGTTAATGTAAATGACGGATATGCAAGAAACTATGTTTTACCTAAGAAGCTTGGGGTTGAGGCAAACAATAAGAATATGAACGACCTGAAGCTCCAGAAAGCAAATGACGAAAAGGTAGCAAAGGAATTGTTGGACAAAGCAAAGAGCTTTGCACAGGAGATGGAAAAGGATGAAGTAGTGGTTTTCATCAAGGCAGGAGAAGGCGGAAAGACCTTTGGCTCTGTGTCTTCAAAGGAAATTGCACAGGCCTATAAGGAGCAATGCGGCAAGGAAATTGATAAGAAAAAGATTATCCTTCCTGAAGCGATCAAGAGCTTTGGGGTATTTGAAGTGGGTGTTAAGCTTCATCCCAGCGTAACCGGAAAGCTGAAGATCAAGGTCAGTGAAATGAATTAATGGAGTACGAAAGCAGAAAGGTTTGATAGTCAATGGCAGCAGAAGAGTCGCTTTTAAAACGCGTATTACCACATAGCATAGAAGCAGAACAGTCGGTAATTGGTTCCATGATTATGGATAGGGAGGCAATTACGATTGCCTCTGAAGTAATATGTGGCGATGATTTTTATGGCAGACAGTACGGGGTACTGTTTGATGCCATGGTTGAACTGAATGACGAGGGGAAACCGGTAGATCTGGTGACATTGCAGGACAGGCTTAGAGAAAAGGATGTTCCGCCGGAGGTCAGCAGTCTGGAATTTATCAGGGATCTGATCACAGCAGTTCCTACATCAGCAAATATAAAGTATTATGCCAACATTGTTGCGGAAAAGTCTACCCTGCGTAAGCTGATCCGTCTGAATGAGGAAATTGCAAATACCTGCTATACCGGCAAGGAAAGCCTGGAGGTAATCCTGGAGGATACCGAAAAGAGAGTTTTCGAGTTGGTTCAAAAGAGAAATACCGGCGAGTTTGTTCCCATCAGGCAGATTGTTATGAATGCCATGGATAAGATTGAAATTGCATCCAGGAATGACGGGAATGTAACGGGTATTGCAACAGGATTTATTGATCTGGATTACAGAACAGCCGGAATGCAGCCTTCTGACCTGATTCTTGTGGCTGCGAGGCCTTCTATGGGTAAAACAGCCTTTGTCTTAAATATGGCGCAATATATGGCCTTTAACCAGAATCAGACGGTAGCCATATTCAGTCTGGAAATGAGCAAGGAACAGCTGGTGAATCGTTTGTTCTCTATGGAATCAAGGGTGGATTCCCAGCACCTTCGTACCGGAAAGCTTTCCGATGCGGAATGGGAAAAGCTTATTGAGAGTGCCGGTATGATCGGACGCTCTAATCTGATCATTGATGATACACCCGGTATCAGCATTTCGGAGCTTCGCTCCAAATGTAGAAAGTACAAGCTGGAGCATGATCTGAAGATTATTATCATCGATTATCTGCAGCTGATGAGCGGAAGCGGCAGAGGATCTGATTCCAGACAGCAGGAAATCTCAGATATTTCACGTTCCCTAAAGGCTCTCGCAAGAGAATTGAATGTGCCGGTAGTGGCACTTTCCCAGCTTAGCCGTGCGGTTGAACAAAGACCTGATCACAGACCGATGCTTTCTGATCTTCGTGAATCGGGAGCAATCGAGCAGGATGCGGATGTGGTGATGTTCATTTACAGGGATGATTATTATAATAAGGATACAGACAAGAAGGGGATTGCAGAAATTATTATAGCGAAGCAGAGAAACGGTCCGATTGGTACCGTGGAGCTGGTCTGGATGCCCGACTACACGAAATTTGCAAACATCAAAAAATAGCGATAAGATTAATAAGATTACGAAAGAGGACAAGCCTGATGGTCTGTCCTCTTTTTGTATAAATTTGCATGACAGAAACAAGAAAGGAGAACACAACATGAAACAGGTAGAGAAAATTTATATGATTTCGGATGCGGCAAAGCAGGTAAAGGTGGAGGCGCATGTCCTTCGCTATTGGGAAGAAGAACTGGATCTGCCGGTAAAGAGAAATGAAATGGGGCACAGATACTATACGGAAGAAGATGTGGAGCAGTTTCGTAAGATTAGAGAACTGAAGGAGCAGGGAATGCAGCTTAAGGGAATTCGGAATATTCTTAAGAGCGGCACCATGAAGGAGTCTGCTGATGTATTTGATCTGGGGGTGGAAAAGGAAGAAGAATCAGAGGGCAAAAGACGCCATGTAGTAATGGTAAAAAAGGGAGAATTTCTTTCTGTGCCTGAAAATGTTATGCCGATGCAGGAGGAATCAAAGGAGCAGAAGAGCCTGCGGCTTCAGCAGCTTCTCCGGGATATGATTACGGAAGCGGTAGCAGGCAGTAATCAGAAAATTTGCATGGAGATAAAGAGCAGTATTTTAAAGGAACTTGATTATCAGTTCAGACTCCAGGAAGAACGTGAGGATTCCAGGGAAAAGGACAGGATTGGAAGGGAAGAAGATCATTATCAAAGAATTGATGAGCTGCTTCGAAGCCATCAGCAAAAGAAAAGAAAGGGACTCTTTAAAAATGGACTGACAGGAAAAAAGCGTTCAATCGAATGATTGAACGCTTTCAAAATTATTCTTCGGAGATAGCGCCTACAGGGCATCCACCGGCACAAGAACCGCAGCTGATGCAGGTATCAGCGCTGATTTCAAATTTTCCATCTCCTTCAGCGATTGCACCTACAGGACACTGTCCGGCACAAGCACCACAAGAAATGCATGCGTCACCAATTACATATGCCATAACTTAATCCTCCTTAAAAATATATATCCTTATTGATATTTTATTATCAATCATCTTAGTCCATTTTAATATAAAAGGATATGGAATACAAGTGCTAGATGCTTAAAATATTATGAAATTTCAGGCAAGTTCTTCGCGGCGTTTGCGGATTCCGTTTAGGATGACCTGTTTCTTTTCAATTACTTTATCCTTATCCATAGCAGGAACGCCTTCAAGCTTATAGGGAATCCCCAGCTTTTCATATTTGACCTTACCCATTGTATGATAAGGAAGCACATCAAGTGCTTTCAGATTTGAAAGATGTCCGATAAAGTATCCCAGCTTGAACAGATATTCATCGTCATCAGTAATACCGGGAACTACTACATGACGAATCCACATATCAACATGCTTTTTATCGAGATATTCGGCAAAAGCCAGAATTCCGTCATTAGGCTGTGAGGTCAGTTCCTTATGCTTAACAGGATCAATATGTTTGATATCAAGCATGACGAGATCCGTTAATTCCATAAGCTTGTCAAGCTTTTCGATAAATGGTGCATTATCCGGTTTAAAAGCGATTCCGGAACTATCAATACAGGTATGGACATGATCTTTTTTAGCAAGAGTAAACAAATCGATTAAGAAATCCACCTGCATAAGAGGCTCACCGCCGGTAACGGTAATACCTCCGTTTTTATAGAAGCCTTCATTTCTTTTGAATTGTGCATAAATTTCTTCAGGCTCCATCATAGTGCCACCTTTCATGGGCCAGGTATCCGGATTGTGACAATAAGCGCAGCGCATGGGACAGCCCTGAACAAAGACAACAAATCGGGTGCCGGGTCCGTCGACGGTGCCAAAGCTTTCTAAAGAGTGTATTCTGCCTTTCATAGTAAGATCTCCCTTCGTAATTTCCTAATATAGTATACCAGATTTTACACAAAAAAACACCCGCTTTTAAGGGCGGGTGTTTTCATACTAACGTATTAGATTGATTCATGGAATGTACGGGAAATAACATCAGCCTGCTGTTCGGGTGTTAACTTGATGAAGTTAACAGCATATCCGGAAACACGGATTGTAAGCTGAGGATAGTTCTCGGGATGCTTCTGAGCATCTAATAAGGTATCTCTGTTTAATACATTTACATTAAGATGATGTCCGCCCTTAACTGCGTAGCCATCTAATAATGATACTAAGTTGTTTACCTGTGCTGAATTAGCTGCCATGGTAATTACCTCCTTCAATTAGTGAAAATCGTCTAAACCATCTTCCAGGGTAGGTACACTGCATGCAAGAGGAGTTCTGGAACAATCCGTACATCCCATTGTCTGGACATTTTTTGACTGCTTGCTTTCTTCATCGTAGTCTACATTTACGTGACCCACGCCCATAGCCATGCCGGAATCCAGCATCTTTACAAGATCATCAACCATTTTTTTGTCGTCCATTGCATTGTACCTCCTGAAAATGGATTATCGTTCAATTATTTGTTTAAGTCGAGTTCGATATCTCCGGCAAATACCTGATCTTCTTTTCCGAGAGCGCCCGGAATGATGGTGAAGGTATTGGAAATACCATCCTGTGCATCCTTGAAAGGAAGCTTGGAAACAGAAGCAAGAGATGCTACTGCACCATGAGTATCACGTCCGTGCATCGGGTTAGCACCGGGAGCGAAAGGCTGGCCTTTCTTACGTCCGTCAGGTGTGTTACCTGTTGCCTTACCATAAGTTACGTTAGAGGTAATGGTAAGAATGGAAGTGGTAGGAACACCGTTTCTGTAGGTATGATGTCTTCTGATTGCTGTCATGAACTTGTGTACAATTTCCTGAGCAATGCTGTCTACACGGTCATCATCATTACCGTATTTAGGGAAGTCACCTGTTGTCTTGAAGTCAACGATGATGCCGTCTTCGTCTCTGATTACTTCAACCTTAGCATACTTGATTGCTGATAAGGAGTCAGCTACGATGGAAAGACCTGCAACACCTGTTGCGAAGTATCTCTTAACATCTCTGTCATGAAGAGCCATCTCTGCTCTCTCATAGCAGTATTTGTCATGCATATAGTGGATGATGTTCAGTGTATTTACATATACATCTGCCTGCCACTCCAGCATATCGATAAACTTATCCATAACATCATCATAATCAAGAACATCACCGGTTACAGGACGGTACTTAGGACCAACCTGCTTCTTGGTAACTTCATCAACACCACCGTTTAATGCGTACAGTAAGCACTTAGCAACGTTTGCTCTTGCGCCGAAGAACTGCATTTCCTTACCGATAACCATGGAAGATACACAACAAGCAATACCGTAATCATCACCATGTGTTACTCTCATCAGGTCATCGTTCTCGTACTGGATGGAAGAGGTCTGGATAGACATCTTAGCACAGTACTTCTTCCAGTTTTCAGGAAGTCTTGTGGACCAGAGAACTGTTAAGTTGGGTTCAGGGCTGGGTCCTAAGTTGGTTAATGTATGCAGATAACGGAAGCTCATCTTTGTAACCAGAGGACGTCCGTCAACGCCGACACCACCTAAGGACTCTGTTACCCATACAGGGTCACCTGCAAAGATCTGGTTGTATTCAGGAGTACGAGCAAATTTAATGCAACGCAGCTTCATGATGAAGTGGTCAACAAATTCTTGAATTTCTTCTTCTGTGAAAGTACCGTTAGCAAGGTCTCTCTCAGCATAGCAATCAAGGAAAGTAGATGTACGTCCGAGAGACATTGCAGCACCGTTCTGTTCCTTAACTGCACATAAATAACCGAAGTAAGTAGCCTGAATTGCTTCCTTAACGTTTGTAGCGGGCTTAGAAATATCACAGCCGTAAGAAGCAGCCATTTCCTTCATCATCTTCAGAGCAACCATCTGCTCGGAAAGCTCTTCACGAAGACGGATAACATCATCAGTCATAACACGTCCGGTAGAATCCTTCTGTGCCTGCTTGTCCTCGATCAGGAAATCAATACCGTACAGAGCAACACGTCTGTAGTCGCCGATGATACGTCCACGTCCGTAAGCATCCGGAAGACCTGTGATGATGTGTGCAGAACGGCAAGCTCTCATCTCTGCATTGTAAGCATCAAAACATCCCGCATTGTGAGTCTTTCTGTGTGTTGAGAAGAACTCACTGATTTCAGGATCTACTTCATAACCGTTATCAGCGCAAGCCTTTTCTGCCATTCTGATACCGCCGTAAGGCTGAAGAGAACGCTTGAAGGGCTTATCTGTCTGGAATCCAACGATTTTTTCCTTGGATTTGTCAAGGTAACCGGGAGCATGTGATGTGATAGTAGATACAACCTTGGTATCCATATCAAGAACGCCGCCTGCTTCACGTTCCTTCTTTTGCAGATCAAGTACCATCTGCCATAAGTCTTTTGTGTCCTGTGTAGCGTCAGCTAAGAAGGATTCATCACCATCATAAGGATGATAGTTTTTCTGGATGAAGTCACGTACATTGACTTCATTTTCCCACTTGCCGCCTACAAAACTGTTCCATTCTGGTCTCATTTTGCGTAAGCCTCCTAAATTAATTTTTTGATATATTTTTGCATAAAAAATATGCTATTACCGTACTATCATTATATGTTAGAAAGTGATTCACAGTCAAGGCGAACAGTGTACTTTTTTATGAACAAAACACGGATTTTAGGGAAATATTTTGGAAGGTTTAGTCTTGCAAGAAATCGGGTAAAGTATTATACTGGAAAAGTCACAGTCACAGATGATGTTGCTGTGTGGAATGTATACGGTTAGAAGGAGGTTCATTATCATGGCACAGATTACCAAGGAAATGACAATCGGCGAAATCTTAAGAACCAATCCGAATGTTGCGCCTATTCTGATGGAGGCAGGTATGCACTGCTTAGGCTGTCCCTCCGCTCAGGCAGAGAGCCTTGAAGAGGCGGCTATGGTTCACGGAATGGATATTAACGATTTGATGGCTAAGATTGAGGCTTTATAGGGATTAGATTCATTTTATGACATAGGAATTGATTATTAAAACACCGGATATCCTGTAACGGGATTATCCGGTGTTTTTGTCGGTACGCCTGGCGGCGCATTTTTATTTATGCCAGTTTATTCGGTCGTAACAGATTTATTAATCATTTTCTTAATAACAAACAGCGCTGCAAAAAGAAGAAGAATTCCTATTGGCAAAGAAATCCATGGATTTTGCGTAAATCCGGCGACGATGTATGTAACGAAAGAAACCGCAGCAACCGTGATCGCATAGGGCAGCTGTGTGGAAACATGATTTACGTGGTTACATTGTGCACCGGCACTTGCCATAATAGTGGTATCTGAAATAGGTGAACAGTGGTCACCGCATACTGCACCTGCCATACATGCTGAAATGGAAATGATCATCAGCTGAGGGTTGGACTCTGCAAATACCGCAACAACGATCGGAATCAGGATGCCGAAGGTTCCCCATGAGGTTCCGGTTGAAAAGGCAAGGAAGCAGGCAACGAGGAAAATGATGGCAGGCAGGAAGCTCATCAGTCCGCCGGCACAGCCTTCCATAGCTGTAGCAACAAACTCTGCAGCACCCAAAGAATCGGTCATTGCCTTCAGGGTCCACGCAAAGGTAAGGATCAAAATGGCGGGAACCATTGCCTTAAAGCCATCAGGCAGACAGTCCATACATTCTGTGAAGGTAAGGACTCTTCTGATTAGATAGATAATAATGGTGATGATCATAGCAAAAATACTTCCAAGCGCAAGTCCCACAGAGGCATCGCTGTTTGAAAATGCGGAAATGAAATTTTCACCGCTGAAAAAGCCGCCGGTGTAGATCATGCCGATGACACAACAGATAATCAGAGTGATGATGGGGATAACCAGATCAATAACTGTCCCCTTGGCATTTACGGGTTTTTCCGCAGTGCCTGTAGCTGCTTTTCCTGAAGTGAAAAGATCACCGTTTAATGCATTTGCTTCATGGGTGCGCATTGCACCGAAATCAATGTTGAGAAGGATGATGGCAATCATCATGACGATAGTGAGCAGTGCATAATAATTGTACGGAATAGCTCTGATAAAGATGGAAAAGCCGTCTTCACCTTCCACGAAGCCGGAAACGGCAGCAGCCCAGGAGGAGATTGGAGCAATGATACAGATTGGTGCGGCGGTGGCATCAATCAGGTATGCCAGCTTGGAACGGGATACCTTGTGCTCATCCGTAACGGGGCGCATAACACTTCCTACGGTAAGACAGTTAAAATAATCATCGATAAAGATCAATACACCCAGTGCAACGGTGGCAAGCTGAGCGCCCGCACGTGTTTTGATTTTTTCTTTGGCAAAGTGTCCGAAAGCAGCTGAACCGCCGGCACGATTCATAAGGCTGACCATGGCGCCGAGAATAACGAGGAAGATTAAGATTCCCACATTGTAGCTGTCAGAAAGAACGGCTACGAAGCCATCACTAAATATGTGGGTAACGGTTCCCTCAAAGGAAAAGCCTGAGTAAAAAAGACCACCAACCAGAATACCGATGAACAGGGAACTGTATACCTCTTTCGTGATCAATGCAAGAACGATTGCCACAATGGGAGGTACCAGTGCCCAGAAGGTTGCGTACATGGATGGCAGCGCGGCCTCATCGCCTGAAGCCAGAGCCCTGATAGGCATTAAGAGACATAAGATGGAAAAGATGCTTGCGCCGGCAAGAAATCCTTTTTTTAGGTTTTTCATAATTTGACCCCCTTGATGTTAATATAAATACAATGGTTATTTTAACATTAGTAAGGGGAAAAACCAAGCACTTTACTGTCGAAATAAGTCAAAATTTAATAAAATAAGCTGCCATGCTTAAAACAGGCAGCTTATTAATTATTAAATACAGGATAACGACTGCAGTGCAGTGTTTTTGATAATTGGTTCAAAATGTTCTTCCAAATATGCTTCGGAAGCGGAAACCGAGCGGATGCAGGTTCCGTATTCGGAAAGAATATTGCATACCTTATTGAAGTCTACGGGAGCAAGACCGCTCTTGGAAATTACCAGAAGATAGGTCCCGTCCTTCTGCTTGTAAAGTGAGTTCGTACCGTCATAGAATCCGGAAAGAACATGAGCCACGGTGGCAACCTCCCGAAGACTGTCGAGAGAATAAATCTTGGTTAATTCCACAGATGCTGCTGTATCGGAAAGCTTCTTGTGCAGTGCATCCTTAAAGGTCCGTCTGGCCGCCTCACTGTCAACGCCCTCCTGACTGCCGCCTTCTGCGGAAGAGGAAGTGCGACCGTTTTGAATTTTTTTGAACAGATCAAGAACCTCATCTGCCCCTTCGCTGATGGTATCCAGAACGTCATCTAAGGCGCCTTCATCCTCATGGACAGAGGGAGCAAATTTTGAAAACCGTGTGTCGAGCTCGTCAGGATCTTCAACCTTGGTAATGATCAGAACGATGCATTCGGAATTTAAGGGAATCGCTTCTATCATTAATGGAATATCTTCTGCTTCAAAACCAAATTCAAAGGATGCCTGCTGCATCATATCACGGAACAAATCTTTAGCTTTTTCGGTACCATAAGCAAGTTCGCTGAGCTTTAATTCTCTGTCAGCCAGATCTTCTCTGGTAAGGGTACAGCGAATCTGATGATCATTTACTTTTTCTATTTTCATTTATTATCACATCCTTACTAATAAGATACTGTTATCCTGCTGTTTGGTGACACCGCATATGTCCTGCAATGTGCATGGAATACGGGGATTCACTTAAAATTATATTATACGTTGTGCGAATTTAAGTCAATAGTACAGAAAAACAGTTTAAAAAAATTTAATAATTTCATAGATTTGTATATTTTTAATAAAAAACATAAATTTAGACTTGAAATATTTGGTAAAATCTACTATAATGAACTTCGTAAGATGCTTCCGGATAAATCCAGTATCAGAAGGAGGCATACTATTCAGCTTATTTATTATGAATCTAAGCAATAATTCAATAAGGCCGTTCTGATCAGAGCAATGTTCAGATACGGCTGGTCTATTCTCTCCGCTATGGGCAGTATGCCCGGAATGCACCGGAGTTAATCGGAGTACGGAGAGATGTCTTGCAGGCTTTGTGCTTGTCGCGGATATTTCAAATAGATTTTCACTTGTTATAATTCAAACCAATTGGAATTTCGCAGCGGTAAACAATTATTTATTTAGATACGTATCCGGCATCTTACCTGTTTTTATTATCGTCATTATTAAAAAAAGTATAATCAGTTTTGGGATTTATTTTTATGGCGGGACATACCACGGATCCTTTTGGAATTTGCCTGATCCCGAAACAGATGGGAGAATTCGTGAAAGAAAATAATAACTATGATTCTCTGAAGTCACAGCTGGAAGATATGGAAAAGGAAGGAGTGAAGCTGTACCTCAATGGCCTTCCGTCCACTACGGAGTATATTATAAGAAATTGTGTGGAGGAGGATACAGTCTACATGCCTGACTATGTGACTGACAGGAATGGAAAAATCATGGAAATACGATATGACAGGATTTCTCTGCCTTAATGCCATTTTAGATGTGCTGCCCGCTAAGGCGGCTTTGTCAAATACACAGTACCGTTATGGATGAAAGCAGAAAGCCCCTTATAATTACTGTCAAGGTACCGGGTGAAGCGCTGCCGGGCGGGGCATGTGAAACGTAAGTAAATGTTGGAAAAAGCCAAAAATGATAATGACGGTGTAGGAATAGTCTGATATAATATAGGACGATTGGAGGACACAGGATGAAAAAGAAAATAATTCCTGTTCTGATAGCAATCGTCCTTATTGTCATAATCGGGGGCGTGAGCTTCGGAGCAAAATTTGTAGAGAAATATTCCTACACCAAGGAACGTGCAGATTTGAATGCATATTTTAGCATGTCGGGAGAGACAGATGTGGCAATTGTGCTGCAGGATGAAATGATAGAAGAAAGAGCATGTCTGTTAGACGGCGTTTATTATCTGGAGTTAAGTACGGTTCATAAATACTTCAATGACCGTTTCTATGAGGATAAAGGAGAAGGATTACTGCTCTATACGGTTCCTGATGACATTATCAGAACGGTAATCGGAACCGGCGAAATGACTGATAAGGACGGTACAAGGACACTGGATTATCTGCCCGCAAGGTATGTGGGTGATACGCTTTATCTGGCGATTGATTATGTGAAGCTGTACACAAATCTTTCTTATGAGGGATTTAGTGAGCCGGATCGTCTTCAAATTTATAGCAGCTGGGAGGAACGTCAGGTCGCAGAGATTAAGAAAGATACGGCTGTGCGTATGCTTGGCGGAGTAAAAAGCGAAATTCTTGAGGATGTGAAAGCCGGTGACAAGGTTACTGTTCTGGAGCAGATGGAAACCTGGAGTAAGGTAAAGACAGCAGATTCGGTAATCGGTTACGTAGAAAATAAGCGACTGAACGATATCCGGCCGGAACTTCCGATACCGGTCACTGATTATACAGAACCTGAGTATACCAGTTTGACCAGAGATTATAAGATTAATCTGGGTTGGCATGTTGTTGCCGGAGAAGCGGGAAATGATACCTTGGGTTCTGTGACGGCAAATACGAAGGGGTTAAATGTAATCTCTCCCACCTGGTTTAAACTGAGTGACAATGAAGGAGGCTTTACCAGTTTTGCAAGTGCTTCTTACGTGGAAAAGGCGCACGGTATGGGGATGGAAGTATGGGGACTTGTTGAAAACATTGAGTATAAGGACAGCCTCGATATGTATGCAATTCTCTCCTCTACCATAGTGAGGGCAAAATTGATCGAGGGACTGGTAAACGAAGCTCTTGCATGTGGAATGGATGGAATTAATGTGGACTTTGAGCAGATCAGTGCAGACTGCGGTGAGCACTTTATTCAGTTCATCAGAGAACTGTCGATTCCCTGCAGGAAGAACGGACTGGTACTTTCTATTGACAATTATGTTCCTATGGGCGGAACAGGTCACTATGACAGGGAAGAACAGGGAATTGTGGCTGACTATGTGATTATCATGGGCTATGATGAGCATTATGCGGGAAGCAAGGAGGCAGGAAGCGTAGCTTCCATTAACTTCGTGGAAGACGGAATCAGTCAGACAGTAGCGGAAGTGCCTGCAAACAAGGTGATCAATGCCATACCTTTTTACACAAGGATCTGGGAGACAAGCGATGAGGGTGTCAGCTCCCAGGCAGTCGGAATGGATATGGCAGATGAATATGTACGTACCCATAACATTCCGGTGGAGTGGAACGAGGAAACCTGCCAGAATTACGGAGAATACACGCAGGATGGCGTTCTTTACCAGGTATGGCTTGAGGATGACAGTTCTATTGAAGTGAAGCTGAATATTATGGACAAGTATCAGCTGGCAGGTGTGGCAAGCTGGAGACTCGGTTTTGAAAAGCCGGAAATATGGAATGTGATAGAAGCATACCTTAACAGATAAAAGAGTGGATGGTTGTCTTTAGCATGGAAGAAAAGCTGTGGGAATTCCCCGCAGCTTTTTTTCATATATATTAATGAATACTTTGGTTGAGGCAGATAAAATGACAGAGAGGCAAAACCGCGTCCTGCATATTGTCATGGCAGGAATTCTGCTGGTGTCCATGTTTCTGGCAGCAAGAGAAGGTGCCATCTACGTAAATTCCATGCAGATAAAAAACAGCGAGAGAAGGTGTATTGTCATAGATGCCGGGCATGGAGGTTTTGATCCGGGCAAGGTGGGAGTTAACGGACAATTGGAAAAGGATATTAATCTGGAAATTGCAGGTCGTTTGAAACAGTTTTTGCAGGCGGAAGGGATTGAGGTTGTCATGACCCGGCAGGGAGAGAATGGTCTGTATGATGAAGATGCTTCCAATAAGAAGGTACAGGATATGAAGCGGAGGCTGGAGATTATCGAGAAAGCAGACCCCGCTCTAGTAGTGAGTATTCATCAGAACAGCTATCATGAGGAATATGTGAAAGGTGCACAGGTTTTTTATTATGCAACCAGTACAAACAGCCGGGTTCTTGCGGAAATGCTGCAGGAGCAGCTCAGAAGACTGGATCCGCAAAATAAGAGAGAGGCGAAAGGAAATGACAGTTATTTTCTGCTGAAGAAAACAGCGAAGCCGATCGTGATTGTGGAGTGCGGCTTTTTATCAAACAGGGAGGAGGCAGAGAAACTCACAACTTCACTTTATCAGGAAAAACTGGCATGGAATATTCATATGGGCATCATGAAATACCTGAATACCGCAGTTGCAGAAAATAACGTTTGATGATACAATCCAGACATCCTGTCAATGCTATATACAGGAATGGAGTGTGATGGATCAAGATGAGCAGAAGGGAAAGAAAAAGAAGAAAATCGAAATTTTTAAGATTTTGGCTGTTTGTGATGGTGCTTCTTGCAACTCTGGCAGGCGGCTGGTATTTTCTTCTTGGCAGGCTTTATGAAAGGGTGCATTATGAGGAGGCTTCCGCCTACACGAATCAGCCCTTCAAGGGTGAGGGAGTGATCAATATTCTGCTGATCGGTAATGATTCCAGGCAGAATGGGGAGGATGGAAGATCTGATGCCATGATATTATTGTCAATCAATGACAAAACAAAGAAGATTTATATGACTTCCATCTTGAGAGATATTTATGTGGAAATTCCGGGACATGACGGAAACCGTCTGAATGCCGCTTATGCTTATGGTGGAGCAGAGCTTTTGATGGAAACCGTGGAACAGAATTTTGACATTGATGTAAATCGCTATGTTCAAGTGAATTTTGAGGCATTTGCAAGTCTTGTGGATGCGGTTGGCGGTGTGGAACTGGAGCTTTCTACGGAGGAACTTGAGTACGTGAATGGCTATCTGGTAGAATATAACATGCTGACCCAAAGACCGGAGGGAACTGACTATGTAAATACCTCCACGCCCGGCAAAGTCCATCTGAATGGTGCACAGGCACTGGCTTATAGCAGAATTCGCTATATTGGTACGGATTTTGGAAGAACGCAGCGACAAAGAAAGGTACTGGAAGCTGTAATAGGAAGATTGCCTGTTGCGCTTGCGAAAGGTCCCGGACAGCTGGTAAACGGAATTCTTCCTAATCTGACCACCAATCTTAAGAGAAATGAATGCTTTTGGCTGAGTTTTCAGGCAGGAAAGCTTGCTCTTTATGACATTGAGCAGGGAATGATTCCGGTAGAAGGAAGTTACCTAGATGCGACCATCCGAGGAATGTCGGTGCTGGAGATAGACTTTGACAAGAACAAGGAATATTTGCAGGGCATTGCCGGCGGGAAATAAGACCGGTGGCCAAATAAGTAGCCAAAATATAGGAAATATGATAAAGTGATAAGGGAACTGTCCTTTGAGGAGGATGGAAACAGATGAACACGAAAGTCGTTAAGATCGGGCAAGAAAACATAGATCAGCAATTGATTGAGGAAGCCGGAGCGATAATCCGGGCAGGAGGACTTGTGGCTTTTCCCACAGAGACCGTTTACGGATTGGGCGGAGACGGGCTGAATAGAGAATCATCGGGTAAAATTTATGCGGCGAAGGGAAGGCCATCCGATAATCCTTTGATTATTCATATTGCAGATTTGTCAGCACTGCCGAAAATAGTCAGAAAAATTCCTGTAGCAGCGCAAAAGCTGGCGGAGCGCTTCTGGCCGGGACCGCTTACCATGATATTTGAGAAAGCAGACTGTGTGCCTTATGCCACAACCGGAGGACTTGAGACGGTTGCGGTAAGGATGCCGTCGAATAAAATTGCAAGAGCATTGATTGAAGCAGCCGGGGGCTATATTGCAGCACCCAGTGCGAATCTTTCAGGGAAACCAAGCCCTACGGAAGCCAGATATGTGATTGAAGATATGGACGGAAGGATAGACATGATAATTGACGGCGGTGCGGCAGATATCGGCCTTGAGTCTACAATCATTGATCTGACCGGAGAAACACCGGTAATCTTACGACCTGGGTATATTACAGAGGAGATGCTTCACAATACAATTGGAAGTGTGGAGACGGACAAGACAATCCTTAATGGAAATTCCAGTCAGGCTCCCAAGGCTCCCGGAATGAAGTACAGGCATTATGCACCGAAGGGAAGCCTGACCATTGTGGAAGGACAAGCAGAGACTGTGACGAAGTACATCAATGAAAAGATCAAGAGATGTGCAGAAGATGGTAGCAGGACAGGCGTCATTGCAACGGATGAAACGAAGGAAAGCTATTTTGCAGATTGCGTCAAAAGCGTGGGAAGTCGGCAGGATGAGGATGCAATCGCAAAGCATCTGTTTCGTATTCTTCGTGAATTTGATGATGAGGATATACAGGTTATTTTTGCAGAAAGCTTTGACGATCACGGTGTGGGCTGCGCCATCATGAACAGGCTCTTGAAGGCGGCGGGACATCAGGTGATTCGATTATAGAAACTGAAGGAGGAACAGATATGATAGCATTAGGAAGTGATCACGGCGGATATGATCTGAAATGTCAGGTGATGGAGCATCTGAAGGAAAGAGGCATTGCGTATAAGGATTTCGGGTGTTTCGACAAGCAGTCCTGTGACTATCCCGAATTCGGAAAGGCAGCAGCGCAGGCTGTAGCAGCGGGAGAATGTGATAGAGGAATTGTGGTCTGTACCACAGGAATCGGAATTTCCATCGCGGCAAACAAGATATCCGGAGTGAGATGTGCGTTTTGTACAGATCCTTATCTTGCAAAAATGACAAGACTTCACAATGATGCAAATATGCTTGCATTGGGCGGTGGCGTTACAGGGAAGAACCTGGCGATTGAAATTGTGGATACCTTTCTTGATACGGAATTTTCAGAAGGAGAAAACCACAAGCGCAGAATCAGCAAGATAGAAGGATAGAAGACAAAGCAGGCGAGCTTAAAGCAGATGTTGAAACGGAAATCAGGAACAAGTGACGAAAGGCAGGTGAGGTCGATGAGAGAAGCAGGTAAGAAACAGATTGCTGTGTTTATGGCAGCAGTTCTTTTTGCGTGCACTTTTCCCATGACTGTATATGCCGATAAGATTTCCGAGCTTGAGGAACAGATTCAGCAGAAAAAAGAAGAAAAAAAGGAAACAGAAGGCAAGATCGATGAGAGTAAGGAAGAACTGGCCGGCCTTCAACAGACCACGGAAGGACTGAAAGGACAGTTGAACAGCCTGAATCAGGATCTTACAGAGGTCAGCAACAATCTTTCCGATCTGGAGGATAAAATTGATTTAAAAAATGAAGAAATCACACAGACGAATCAGGAACTGGAGGAAGCCAGAACGGTAGAGGAAGAGCAGTATGCCACTATGAAAAAAAGAATCCAGTTCATGTACGAAAAGCGGGATTATGTGATGCTGGAAATGGTTTTTGGCTCTGCCAACTTTTCAGATCTTTTGAATCGTAATAATTATATTGAACAGCTGTCAGAATATGACAGGGATCAGCTGGATCAGTTTAAGGAAACCAGAAAAAGAATTGAGGATAAGGAAGCGCAGCTTGAGAAGGAAAAGGAAGAGCTGGATGCTCTCAAGGTAGAGGTAGAAGCTGAACAAAGCAGAGTGGCGGGGATGGTAAGCCAGACCTCCGGCAAGATTACCAGCTATCAAAATGAGATTGCAAGTACAGAACAGGAAATGCTTGCCTATGAGCAGCAGCTCGCAGAACAAAACAGCAGCCTGCAGGAGCTTCAAAAGCAATTGGAGGAAGAACGAAGACTTTCCCAGTTGGCAGCACGTTCAGCCTGGCGTGATATCTCAGAAGTTACTTTTGCCGACGGAGATCGGTATCTGCTTGCAAATCTGATTTACTGTGAAGCGGGAAATCAGCCTTATGAAGGACAGGTTGCAGTCGGAGCAGTTGTAATGAATCGCGTGATGAGTTCCGTATTTCCGGACACGGTAGTAGGGGTTATTTACCAGAAAAAACAGTTTTCGCCGGTGGGAAGCGGACGGCTTGCACTGGCCCTGGCCGAGGATCACGCAACGGCGGCGTGCTATCGTGCAGCGGACGATGCCATGGCAGGTGCAACAACAGTCGGGAACTGTCTGTTCTTCCGAACGCCGATTGAGGGACTGACCGGAATCCAGATTGGGGGACATATTTTCTATTAGGACAAATTACAGGGAGTGCCGACAGCGCTCCCTGACAGACAGTAGACAAAGCATGTTTATGAAACGGCAAAAAATTTGTCGAAGAGACAAACCCTAATTAGCGAGTTTTCTGCGTGTGATGACAGAACATATCCATATATAGACTGCACTTTCGATAGGTACGGGGCTTAGAAGCGAGAAAGGGCTGAAAAAGCCACACATTCGAGAACGGGACGGGGTATATAAGCAAGGAGATGTGATATTTGCCCCGAAGTCAGGAATAGGCTGTACGTAGAACTCGAAGCACGGCCATATAGTGCCATAATGTGAATAATGAAACAAATCTGAAGGAAATCAATTTCAATTCCGATATCGAATTTTTGCTCAAAGCAGTGGTAATAGTGCCGGGAAATTTCTTGAATTCTGCAGGACTGTGTTCAAACAGGACAATGGTATATACACAAGAACTAGGTTGAGTAAACTTTCTGTATGTAAACTCTTGACAAATCCCGCGCATATGGTGTACTTTTGATTCAAAGCAATGACGAAGACAGTAGCTGCTTTTCAAACATC
>JAUNDN010000001.1:0-14972 GCA_030526045.1 Bacillota bacterium
TCCATTTTAAATATCATATCCTGACCAAAGCCTTCAAAATCCGAGCATATTTTACCTTGATAAACAATTTGCTTCATACCTCTCCTCCTTTTAAAAAGTTCTCACACTTGTATCCATTTCATTTATCCCTCAATTCTATTGGCAGTAACCCATCTACTTCACCTTCATTAAATGTCTGTTCTTCATCTTCTTGTAATGCAACCTGTGCCTTACGGTAGCTTTTTGTATCAGTTCCTGGATACTTATGGTTTATTTCAGATACTCTTTTTTGTAACTCATCTCTTTGACATCTAAGTTCATTCTCTTTCATAATTTCAAAATCAGAAATTAATGAAACATATGATTCTCGCACATCCCACAAATCATTTGCTGCAGCCTCATGCTGAGTAATTTCTTTTTGATATTCAAATTCTTTTACATATAGGTTTAATCCTAATGATAAAGCCGCGGTTATACCTCCTAACCAGCTAAGGATTGCTTGATTTGTAATAACTGTTGCCAAAAAACCAACTGTAGATATAGATGTCAGAAAAATTTGTATGATTTTAATCCATTTCATCTTATTTCGCAATCTGTTAGCCAGTTTATGATGAGCGGTATACGTATAAACTACTCTTCCGTAGGCATCTTTTATCTGAGATTTCAATTTCTGCTTATATTCTACATTTTCCATTTATATTCCCTCTATACCATACGATTTAAAACCTTACCAAGAACATCCCAACCTTTTGAAGTATCTATAGGCATTTTACTACCTGGCGCAAAGATGGACGGTACGGGACATTTATTATAATAATTTAGTAAAGCTTCCTCATAAGTAATTCCAGAATCAAAGCATTGCTCTCCTTCGCTCAAATAATGCCAGCCTTGAATAGCATCATAAACAAAAGCATCAATCAAAATTCCCGACAAATGATAACTTGTATAATAATTATCTCTAATGAACCGTATATGTTTACAAGTATCTTTCAGCAATCCAGCAGAATTTTTGTCCTTTTCATTAATTGCCTGTTGTTCAGCCTTTGGATTTGTTGACTTCCAATTTCCTCCCAGATTAGTATCTGGATACGTGTAAGTAACATTCCCAAACCAGTCTTCATTGCGGAATGCTGGTACCACCTCAAACTTTATCCCATCTTTAAAATCAATAACCACTACTTGTCCATTCGCGTGAACCTCGCTACGTGGATATACTTCCGCAATTGCAGTTTTAACTGCTTGCAAAAATCTCGATTGTCCGTTACCCTTCTGCAAATCATATCTTTCAAATTCATGTTTAGGAATTTCCACAAGCATATCTATATCGCTAGTGCTAATTGCAGTTCCTCTGCCATATGAACCGACATAAAAACTATGTAATGTATCACTAGAAGAATTCCAGAACTCCTGATTAATCGCTTTCGTAATTTTATGATATCTATTTGAAATGGTTGCTCTATCTTCCTTTGATATTAACTCACCACGTCTACCTACTTTTATACTCATCTTTGCCCTCACCTTTACAATATCTCGTCTCTTTTGGTATATTATTCCACTACATCTTGTGTTTGTCAAGTGATTTAGAACATATTTTCTGAACTTATGTTTGTTTTTCTTTTATTTCAACCATGCCACAGCCCAAATCCTCATTTTTTGGCTTAAATCTGGTATAAAAATCCCATCTCAAACTCCCACAACCCTTGATTTTCCTACACTTTTTCAGAAAAGCAACTTCCTGCCGTGGCAAACCATGAGGACTTTAATCTTCTCTTGCATATCTTGGTATAACCTCGTTTTCCCTTTTATTTCCTAGTAAATGATTTTCCTAATTTCTCTTAGCTCTAATTCAAAATTTTCCTTTGGAATATTCCCACATGGATGTAAATCCTTTAATTGTTCCTGCATTTTTTCAGGCAAACTTTTATATGGTTTAAATAGAACATGCTCTCTTCTACAATCAATATTCTGTGCAAACAATAGACTTTTTAAGTACAATTTGCTTCTTATCTTTCTCTCGCCGTATTCCTTTTCCAAGTACTATTATCCTTTAAATGACATATCAAATGCCGGAGCCATTCCTTCAATCGCGCTTCTACTCAGTCCATATTGTTGCGCAAGTCTTCTCCAATTGCTTTCTACAACATTCTTTATTTCCTGTAATTCTTCTAACGCCTGTGCATCTGTTAATCCATACATTTTGGCAACAGACAACGCCAGATTAAAGTCAATTAAATTATTATCAGAATCCACATTGAGCGACAATGTATCTCCATAAATATTAGGATTTACATCGTATAACGGAGATAAAGTCCACCCATTCTTCACCAAAATAAAACCATGATTTCTCAAATGGTCATCTGTGTTTGATACCGCCATGTTGAACACAATCCTGCGCCACAATTCCAACAAATCATTCCCTGGTGTTGCACTATTGGTTTTTATGATAGATGCAATCTCCATATAGCTGGAACCGGCCGATGCATCTGCTCCATCCTTTTTACCTAACAGAGTCATTGCAGATGCAAAATGAATTCTCCTATCCCCTTCTCTGTCAAATCTCTTTGTTAGGAATGTACTTCCTGTTTTAGAAAAGTTCTCCAGCTTCGCTTCCGGCACATTCAAGTTACACATAATCGCCAAATCGTGGACTACCATTTCCCATGCGCCTACATTGATTTCATCATGTTTTGATGGGAATTTTGCAATCCATAAAGAACCATCCGGCGCAACAACAGTCGCCTTTGGTCTGGCTCCTCCCAAAGAAGACCCCGGTGCCACCAACTGTTTTAGCCACTTTTCTTCCATGCCATCATCATTCTTCTCAAATGCCAAAGAAGCAGATTCTAATTTGCGAAGCGTAGTCCAAGGAGGAGTTGCTAATTCTTTATCATCAGATACAAAAGGACCACCTTTCGATGTGGAAAATCTTAAACCGCCCATTCTTGTCTCATCATAGACATCAATCAGAAAATCTACTTCTGTCAGAGTTCTCGGTTTTCTTTCTTCCTTCTTCGCAATAATTGCTTCACGCCTCTTCATCAAAAGACGTCCCCATCTATCCGGACAGGAATCTTCAAACACGCCAAACATTAACTTATCTGCCGGTGCATACTGACGGCCTTTGAACATTCTCAAATCAGGATCCAATGTCACATTATTTGTCAAATCATTTAACCATGCATCGTCATATTCAAAAGAAACGACTTGTTTTCCTTTACCGCCGTCCACATACAACGTTCCGATTAATGATGGAGTATCTGACTTCCAATTCTCATATACACAAATTACATTTACATTATCCATCTAAACCCTACTTCCTTTTTGCTCGTTTCGGAGTTATTAAATTCATATCCTGAATTCTTCTGCCAAATTCATCATCCTTCGCCACAAGCTCTAAATCTTTATCCATACCGCCCAAAGCATGTAACACCGCAGCATAAGTTCCTATCGCCACCGTTGGAGTTCCTTTTTCCACTGCCCACAACGTAGCTCTACTAATCCCGGCTCTTTCTGCCACTAGCTCCGTAGAAAGATTACGGCGCAATCTGGCCATCTTTATTTGTTCACCCATATTTTTTAAAATTTTTTGTGTATCCGGCATAACTACCACTGACTTTTTACTCATACTTTTACCTCTTATATTTAATATAATAAACCCAATAATACATTTTGTCAATTTTATTAAACATTAAAGGCTTATAATTCTCATTGTATATTATGTCCATTACTGTAAGAATTCATAAAAATTGCGTAACAGACATTCCATCTGTTACGCAACAAAAGTCTGACTTTTTAATTATAGATTATTTCCCTTGCTCAAGTGCAAGTGTAACGGTTGTGATATCACATACTTCTGTAGGTCCGTAGTACTGAATAGCGCCCGGATATTTAAAGCATGTTTCAACTGCCCATTCTTTACGATGAGCTTCGAAATATTTGAACGGTGCACCTTCAAGCTCAACAAGAGCCTTTCTGATAACCGGCTTATCTTCACCATGTCTTCTTTCGATGTTCATCATTTTGGTAATTGGCATACCACCTGCAACCCATTCAGCTGCCGGAGCAGAAAGGTTGGAAACCTTTGATAAGTATCCGTTATAACCATACTGAATAAGCATGAATGCATTGTATCCCAGTGAGTAGCAGTAGTCAGAATCGAAGTTTGACGGGAATGCGCATCTTCCTTCATATCCAAGGAAATGATGAAGAGGACTGAATTTGCCCTTATATGTGCCTGCTGCCTTTCTTGCTGCTAATTTATCAGCAACAAGTGCTGAGAATAATTTTTCTGACTCAATAAGAGATACCTGTACGTTGCCGTGCGGATCTCTTTCTAAGAAGAGCTGCTGTTGGATTGACTGCGGAAGAATTGCAAATACTTCCATAGATTCTTTTGTTAAGCCGTTTTCAATAAATGCATATTTATCAGCCCATGAAGGAAGTGCATTGAATTCATCAGCTTTGCTTCCTGCAAGAAGTTCATTAATTTCCTGAATAAGAACAGAGAATTCAGGAACGAATTCAACAACACCTTCCGGAATGATAGCGATACCGAAGTTCATACCCTTAGCTGCTCTTTCTTCAACGGAATCTGCGATATAGTCAGCGATTGCAGAAAGAGACATTTTCTTAGCTGCTACTTCTTCAGAAATAAGGCAGATGTTAGGCTGTGTCTCAAGAGCACATTCAAGTGCTACGTGAGAAGCGGAACGACCCATAACTTTAATGAAGTGCCAGTATTTCTTAGCGGAGTTAGCATCTCTTGCGATATTACCGATAATCTCGCTGTATGTCTTAGTAGCTGTATCGAAACCAAATGAGCACTCGATATCTTCATTCTTAAGATCTCCGTCGATTGTCTTAGGACATCCGATTACCTGTACACCTGTGTTGTTAGCAGCGAAATACTCAGCAAGTACAGCTGCATTTGTGTTGGAATCATCACCACCGATAATAACGATAGCCGTGATACCATGTTTCTTACAAACTTCAGCTGCAATTGCAAACTGTTCGTTTGTTTCAAGTTTTGTTCTGCCGGAACCGATGATATCGAAACCACCTGTATTTCTGAACTGATCAATATATTCGTCAGTCATTACGATGTAATCATCTTCGATTAATCCGCTCGGGCCACCCTTGAAACCGTAAAGTTCATTTTCTTTGTTAGTTGCTTTAAGGGCATCATAAAGACCACATACAACGTTGTGTCCACCCGGAGCCTGTCCACCGGAAAGAATAACACCTACGATCTGCTTTTTAGCAACTGCTGTATTCTGACCTTTTTCAAATGTAATTTCCTTCTTACCGTAGGTATTCGGGAAAAGTGCTTTAATCTTGTCCTGATCAGCAACGCTCTGTGTCTCCTCGCCTTCCTTTACACAGATATCTGCGATTCCGTGTCTGAGCATTCCGGGAAGTTTCGGAGAATATTCATATCTTGCCTTCTGTAATGGTGAAATATTCATAACCATGTCTCCTTTTAAGAATTTTATTCAGTCTTAATTCTAGTATATTTTTCGTATAAAGTAAATCATTTCTTAGATATTAAATGGAAAAATTAATCCTCTTTTGCAATCACCTTTGTTATGGTAGCTACCGCACCAAACAGAACGCCCGCTACCGGCCAAATGATCCATGTAATCTCCCATCTCATAGTAATGAAACTAACTGCCAAATAAAGGGCTGTAGCAAGGCTCCAGTAGATACTGCCAATACGCTCCACTATTTTGTTGGAACCTTTGTTCTTTCTTTCGTAATCGCCTTCCTGAAGAAGTTTCTGATAGCATCCCCATTCCATACCGCTTCTAATGAATATATTAACGGCAACAGCAACAATGATAAATAAGAAGCAAAGACCTGCTATGCTAACATAATCCGGTACTTTTAAGCAAGATACTATAAGCAATGGTACCGGGCTTATGATACACATAACAACACCGACTGCAATACTTGCTGTGTGGCGATCTGCCATAGCATTCTTCTTTTCTTCTACCATACCACTAACACCGTAAGCCGTCTCTATTTCCTCCTTCTCAAGGAACTCATAGTTCCCTAATACAGTACCGTTCATAATGAAGGAAAAAACCGCATATGCAACCATCAAAAGTAATGCGACAATTCCGATTATCGTTGCAGCCGCTTCAGAAATACCAAATTTCGCTTCTTCACTAAGACCACAAAGCAAAATAAGTAACACAGGGGATAATATGCATAAGGAAACAGCATTTGCAATTCTCGGACCACGTTCTTTAATAATATGTATGTAATCATTTGCTTCTTCCATAGAAACCCTGCGTACCGGGGTAGCACTAATACTCTCTTCTCTGGTAACTACACCGTTCTCTTCCGGTTCGATTTCATCTTTTAATAAGTAGTCTGTAGATACTCCAAACAATTCTGCCATAGCAATAATCTTTTGTAAATCCGGAATCGCCTGAGCGCCTTCCCACTTAGATACCGATTGTCTCGATACATTTAACTGTTCTGCAAGTTCCTCCTGAGACCAGCCATTCTTTTTTCTTTCATTCATAATTTTGTCTGCTAAAATCATTTTTCTCTCTCCTCATAAAATGCTTTGTTTATTTGTAACCAGCCTTTTGCGTTGTGCTTCAAGACACTTCTGAATCTACTAAAATGGCCAGTTGCCAACCACCAATTTAACCATTCAATTTGTCAACCGATGGTTGCAATCGCATATTTATGCGGCTTTCAGTCTTTTTGTAAGTCTTCTGTCTCTAGGTCTCTCCACAGCAATCGGCTTTGATTTATACCCATAACTCCAAGCTATTCTCCTTCAGAAGGAAATCATTTCTTCATAAGCTCAGATAATCCGTCAAGCAACGTCGGAACCCATACATCATAATGTCCCATACCTTCATATTCTTTATAAATCAGATTCATCCCCTGATATTCTCTCTTTTCCAAACGTTTTACAAATTTATTGATCGGATTAATAAAATCAACCTTGTCTTCATCACCACCAACACTCATATAGATATTCACATCAAAATTCTCATTTCCATATTTGTGATAATATTTATCTTCATAGTCTGCCAAAGGCAAGCCATTGGTGGATTCGAAAAATGTAGGACTCGCTAAGATATAATTACGAAATACTCCCTGGGTGATTCCATCATTCTGAAACATACTATAAACCATGAAAAATCCACCATAGGAAGCTCATAACTATCCGGATACCCTATTCCAACTAAAATGAACTCCCTGATTTCCCCTGACTCATACAATCTGTTAGAGATTGATAATCTTCTCTTCTCCAATTGCAATCCGTCAAATACACTACCGGATACTTTTGGGTAGCATCATATTCCTTAGGAAGGCATACATCAACAACAAACGTATCCTTCTTTCACTGTTTCTACTTCCTGAGGTGCAGATGCCACCTGCGATTCAGAATCTTCTTTTCCACATGCTGATAGCATCCCACACTGGAACATAAATGTTGCACTTGCAAAAATGCCTCATACCCTTTTCATTATTTCAATCCTCCCAATAAACTATTTGTTATTTACATCATCACCATAAATTCTTTTCATATAGCAGACATTACATCCCGGATGTCCTGTATTACCTATTCGATAATCGATTCCGGAAAAGCCGTACTTGGTGTAAAACCTTTTCGCTGCTATCATATTCTCCATGGTCTCAAGATAAACAGCCTGATAAAAATGTTTTGCATAGTCTAAAGCAGCATCCATTAGCATCTGTGCCACCCCAGTACCTCGAACCTCCGGCAGGCAGTACATTTTCTGAAGTTCGCAGATCTTTTGGTCCTCGGCTCCATTCAAAGTTCCAATACCGACTCCACCGACAATCCTGCCCGCTTCATCCTCTACAACCCAATACCGATTTCCTTCACTGCTATAAACTTCCGAAAATCGGTTCAAATATGGATCCCCCCAAGCAGTACCTTCATGATCTGCACCAAACTCAATTAAACAGGTACGGATGACAGCTTCAACCGCTAAATTATCTCTTTTTTCTATGGTTCTTATTGTATAGCTCATTTCGAAATCCCCAAAATGTCCGGTTATTCTTATCAATTTTCTTTACTCAGGAACAGTCGTTTTACCGTTTCATAAGCCAGTTTAGGCCTTCTGTATTCGTCGACAACACCCTTATTGTTCATGGTTCTCGGTCTTGTCCCGAACCAGCTGTCGCATACTCTGCAATCGCAGAACTGCCAGATGTAAATGCCGTTGCAGCTTTCCTTTCTGTTTTCTTCCTGTTATGTATAATATATTAACCTTATTAATGTATTTTTTCAATGAAACAATTTAAAGGCTCCGAATGGAGAAATTTCCTATAAAGCAATGAATAAAGCCTAGTCAATCAACGGCTAGGCTTTTCCTAAATCTAAATCTTAAAACTGTATGTTACCGCGGAATAATATCATCTCCAATAGGAGTACCCATTATTTCTTTAACCTTCTCGACATCTGACGAGTATTTCTCAAGAGTCATCCACAGCTTGATATACACAGCGACAGGTGAAATCAGAGGTAAAGTAATCACCTGAAGCTCTTTCCAAATTTTCACGCTTTCGTAATCCAGTCCACCGTTGGCACCGGACAGAAAAACAGGCACTCTGGCTATCGAAGCGGTTTCCAAAAAACGTTGCATACCCGGCGTAACACTGCAAAGTGTTCCTGAATGATAGGTTTCCAAAAGGATTGCTTTCAAAGGATCCAGCTTATTCAGATTCGGATAAAACATACCAGGGTAAGGGAAAATACGTAAAATTCCGGAATTCCATTTACTTGGTAATGCCAACTCCTCTGTCGAAGAATTATTCTGTGTGTATTTATCATTTGGAACAAAAGTATCATCAGCTTCCATAGTGCCATAGTATTGATTTAGGACGCTGTGTAAATCGTCGTTGCAGGGAAGATGCCAAAGCAGTCTTGTCCCCTTATGAACATAAACTACGCCATCATTATTCTTATATGGCACGAAAACCCCTT
The DNA here is from genome assembly GCA_030526045.1 of Bacillota bacterium. GTDB lineage: Bacteria > Bacillota > Clostridia > Lachnospirales > Lachnospiraceae > Suilimivivens. Next base: position 8,960 of record JAUNDN010000001.1, read on the forward strand.
TACCTGCCTTTGCCATAATGAATTCTACAGCGGCGTGGAAATTATCAAGTCCGTTTGAAGCCGGATCCTCAAGCACATAATTACTGGATACCAGCATCACAGGAACGTTTAAATCCGGGAATGAATACTGAAGAGCTGCCGCAGAATATTGAATGGTATCCGTACCATGTGTAATAATAATTCCATCGTACGGTTTGTTCATATGCTCTTTAACACATTTGCCAAGCAGTGCAAGATGTTCTCCTGTCAAATTCTCGCTAAGTAATGTATATGGCTCTACGATATCAAAGGTAACATGATGATGATTTCTGGGTTTATATAGTTCAAGCAGCTTATAGGTTTTGCTTGCATCAGTAGATATATAACCATCACTTACTGTACTACCGATGGTGCCACCGGTAAAAATCACTAAAATACTCAATTTCTATTCCTCTCCTTTAAATGCAACCTTAAATGTACATTCTGATTTAAAAGTATTCTTCATTGGACAATTCTCCCTTGTACATGTCAATTGTATGTCGTTTGACAACAGCTTATTCATAACACCGGTACAATAGCCCTTGATGTAAGCACATACCTCATTATGTCCGTCAATGTCAACGAAAAAGCAATCGCGAATACATAAGTTTCCACTCAGAGTGCCATTATCCTCATCCAAATCAATATTGGAAATAAACTTACCCCATCCTACCTGAGAGTCAAATTCACACCATCTAGTGATTTTGTCGTGAAGTTGGATTCTTTCCTTTTTCCATTGATTATTCAGAAGCATTCCGAAGTTCCTCCCACAGTCATACCCGCACTTAAAAAACACCTCTGAACCCTTCTCAGGACCAATCTCCTGGTAAATCGTTCTCATCATCGTTAAGAATGTATCTTGACGGAAACTGACATTCCGCATACCATCCTTTGGATTGTACATGATGCCCAATTCCGAATCATAGTCAAAAATCACTTGATCCTCTTCAATACTATCATGATCTTCCTTTTTCTTTTCTCTTGAAGCTTTCCCTCAATAACCCTCACTAAATAACCGAAAACGTTATCAATACTATTATCATGAGCAATTACTCTCTGCGTGTTCCCTATCTTATAGATCAAGTTATTCAGTTGATCATCGTCGCAGGGATCAATCTGTAATTCAATGACTGCCTTATTGTAATTAGTAGCAAGAGTCAATTCATGATTTACAAATTTGCTTTCCAGACTGGCCGGAGACTCTATTAGCAGCACAATTTTGCAGGCTCTGATCGCATTCGGAACAATATCTTCGTGGTTTTCACCACCTACAATATCCTCCTCATATAAAAAGCAATTAAGGTTTTTTGACATCAGACGAGATTTTACGTATCTTGCCAAATCAATGTCTGTGCTTGAACAACTAATAAATATTTCCTTATTTTCACTATCTGTACTCATAGTAGTGACCCCCTCTTTTGTACTGTGTAACCAGTTTCTGTACTGGCTACGCCAAAAATATTATATCATTTTTGTATAATTATTCAATGCTATGCTTTTGATTTTGCAACATACTTCATCAAGAGTGGTGTCAGGTCATACACACATGTCTCTGGTCTCTTTTTTACAAGATCTTCCCAAGGCAACATACATGGATTTTCCAGATTGGATACATTCTTATTACCATCTATGCTTTTCCAACCGGCAGATGCCATAAAATAACACCATCTTCTGTGTTCCATTCGTGAAAACTCACTGATTACCGGATAAGCTTTTGTATCACTCTGAAGCTTTACAAAAGAATCCAAATCTGTTTTATAGCGCCAGATACCATTTTGAAATTCCAACAATTCACTGTCTTTTCCGAACCATGATTCCATCATTTCATCCGTGACGTCCTTAAGGAACAACTCATTAATGCTCTCATGTTCAGCCTGAGCTCTGCTTGAATTTCGATGAAACAGAGACATCTCTCTCCACAGGCGAAGTTCTCTTTCTTCTTCTGTTTCACCCTTGATCTCATCATTGTTGTCATAAATCAGATTAATTGTTTTATATGACCTGTTAAATCTCTTTGCTCTGGAATCAATATCATCTATTAGTAAGCCTTTCAGTGAAAGAGCATCCCTTGTAGCTTCAATCGCAAAGACATTCCTATAGGTCTTATTATTGTCTGACAGATATTTCTCCATTCGTTTATCAAATTCCATACGTATTCCGATAATCGTTTGTTTCGAACTGTACTTATGTACCTTTGACAGACAATGAAGTGCCGTATCTTGATCTTCAATACAGATTGCCACATAGGTAAATGGATTTACTTCTCCAAGCTCCTTCAGAAGCAAATTAAACTGCTGATAACGAATATCCATATTTCGGAACCGGATTCTAATGCTTCCATCTGCATCCTCCGACGATATGACCAAATCATCTCCATCCGGTTTTACATATTCTTCACGGAACGCATTAGTAAATATACTCTTCTTTTTCTCTATTTCGAAATCAACCACGTCAATCATAATCTGATTGTTGCTTCCTGTCACACCCATGTTCATTGTCTGGAGTAAAATCTGTTGACCAAGCTTTCCAAATCCTACTATCAGCAAATGCAAATCCCATTGATTCATATTAGTTATTTCACTGTTCAGATAGTAACTATGAAGTGGATGCTCCTGCAGAATCTTTCGTATCCTTAGCTCTGGAACATTGATGATTTCCAGGTCATAGTCAAAGCTTAATTCACCGTTCCCATACTTCTTTTCTTCTTCCTTCAAGGAATCAAAATAGTCCTCAAGAATTCTTTCTATTCCGCCATCCTCACACCTGCAAAAGAATTTGATATTTTCCTTTTTCCCGTTCTTTTTGAAGTATTCTTTTACAACATCCGAATGGAATAACATATATAGTGAAAAATTCTTTGTCGATGACTCTTCAAACAAAATCACATCTTCTACCAGTTCCGCTTCGATTCTTTTCAAAAAATATGCAATTTGCTCTTGTGACAGTTCCAAAAAATCAAAATTATGTGCTCTAAATCGATTATGAAGAAGGTATGCTTCATCATTTATTAATGCTTCATCTTCTGACACGATATGAATTTTATATTTGTTTTTATTTATGTATTCTTTGTCAGAGAGTAACGCTTTTACCTCTTCATTATATCCAAATATAATGATATGATGGTATTTTCTATGCCTTGCTACAAACAAATTGATTTTCAAAAATTTTGTAATCAATTTATAGAAAAAAGCCAAGGTACAATATGGTGCCATAAAGCATGCAATACCATATGCCCATCCAATAATTGCTCTTACGACACCCGGATTCTCCTGTACATCCACCAGCATATCTTCCAAAGTAATATCCGTTTCAAATGCAAATGCTTTGATACTGTTTCGGAGAATGATCAGAAATCGAAATACTCCATTTTCTATGTACTGATAAAAAACACATCCTTCTAGCAATGTAATCACGAATGAAAAAATTGCCATACCAAAAAGTATTTTCCGAACTATTTCACTTGTTTTTTTGTTCATAATCTAAGGTCTCCAGCTTTATTTTTCTAATGAGTAAATTCGAACACCTTCAAACTCATACAATTTCTGCATCATAGTGTTTAACGGGCTTATGTCTTTTGCCTTTTCGTGTTCCGGTAAATCTTCGAACAGCACATCTAAGTCATAATGCATACGGGTCTGCTCACGAACAGCTCTATTTGATTTGCAGATATTTGCCATGTTTCCGGCAGGCATCCAACACATTCCATGTTTTTCCTTTTCCCAACGAACATGTTCTCTGCTTCCGAGTATAGTCAGTTCCTCAGGTGTAAATGCTTCTACCAATGCAAAATCGACCGGACGATCTGTATAGAAACAACCAATTTCGTTTAAATGTCTTGCGAATTCTTTTGCCTGAGCTATATTCGATAACTTGTATTCCAGAGAAAGCTGCGAAAATTCTTCTGATAATTTTTCTGTATTATAATTGTCATTATACTGAGCATGCATTGCCACAGCGAAATAATACAGGTGAATGAAGCTGGATTCTGACAGATATGTTTTTTTGCTGCTTCTATCTAATGGACGTAAATCAGTTGTAACCGAAAGACTGATTCCGTTTTCCAGATTTACGATACGCTTGATATCGCTTTCAAAATCATTTTCCCCTATCATGCTCGCATAGGCTTTTAATTTAGGTTTCTTTGCAACCAGTCCGGCTTTGAATTTCTCTAAGTCTTCCAGGTATCTATCAATCTTTTTCTTCTGACTAATATCATATAAATACTTTGCCTGAATTCCGCTATTTTCAAATCGGAATTCACATCCCATCGGATGTAACTCAGTTCTTGAGTTACGTCCATAAGAGGTGCGATCCCAGCACTGTAGCTCATCGCAAAGCATGAGCATATACGCCAATGGATGGTCCTCCGGTGATATCTGTCTGTTCAAGTCTTTATTCTTATAAAATGCTACAGAGAACTTGTACAGACTGTTATGCAATAATATTGCAGTCAATGCATCCACGTAATCAGCTGTAATCTCTTCCAATGGAAGCTCATCAATCAATTCTTTTAGCAATATTGTTGCACTAAAAAAAGCATGATCCATAAAGTAGCCAAATCTATTGGGATTTACAGGTTTGGTATCCAGGACCACTTTCATACTCTCACGAGTGAAATGATAGTCTTTTCCCATTTTTTTTGCTAAGGCATATGCAAATAAATCATTGCTGTCTTTTAGGTTGTCATCCGGCTTCATTCCAAGAATTGTCTTAAAGTGTTCCTTACATTCTTTGCCTAGTGCAACAAACCCACCCAAATCCTGATATGCCATAAAAGGAATACCTTCTCTTGACTTCCCTTGTCCTTCAAAATATGAACATGCCTGTTCAAATGGCAGTTCAAAGGGATATCCGACGTCGTGGAATAAAGAGCTTAATCCCCAAAACTGTAGGAAATGATGCGCAGCCAATTCTTCCTCACTTTTTTTAAATCCATAGAATATCTTATATGCCTCACGATAAGTCTCATTTGTTTCATAGATAGCAAGTCCAAGTGCAAATACATATACTGAGTGTGAATAGTGATCTCGATGTCTCATGAGTAATGAACTACCGTTTCTCTCAAACTCTGAAAGCATCTCTATCATATGCCTTACTCTACTGTATTCTCCAATAAACATTTCCAGGTAACAAAAATATACATCAAACGCATCATTTGTTGTTCCGGATTCAATGAATCTATCTAGTGCTTTTTCAAGGCATATGCGGTCGATATCCATCTGCATATCATAGGGTATCTGTTCTCCACCACTGATTCCTTCCAGATCATCTGCTGATCCATTATATCGATATCGAAGGTTTTCACATCGATCGTGTATGAAGCGAGTAACTGCATCTCTTAAGTCCATATCGGCAAGCTCCTTTCTCTCGTAAGTTGGCTGCTTTGGACCAATGCACTCTCCATAATCCTCATGATACAAATTGTAGTTCTTTTTCTGCATAGCCTGTAATGCTTTATATCCCATTTTATCCTCCTAAAAGCTTCTCTTCGATATACCTATACTAACATAATATTTCCCTTTCATGTAAATTTTTTACAAAATAAGTATATAACTCATCAGTCTGTGTATCCGGCAACTATATCCCCACCGAAATAATATCCGGGCAGAAATCTAAGATTTCCGCCCGGATGCTACGTTGTTTTGCTATTCTATATTAATTACATTTTCTCAAATACAGGCATGTATTCAATCGGTGCGTCCACAGACACTGTACAGCTTCCTTCATAAACCGTTCCGTCTGAGGTGAGCTTCCACTTGCCCTCCGGCAGGTAAACATCACGCTTGAATTCGTTGAGGTGAAGAACCGGTGCTACCAGATATTTATTACCAAACATGTACTGATCCTGAAGTTCCCAGCATTTCGCATCCTCGGGGAATTCATAGAACATGGTACGGATCAGAGGAGAGCCATTCACATGTGCCTCCTCATACAGCTTCCTAATGTAATCATGCATGGAAATACGGATATCATAGTATTTCTTCATGATAGCATA
>JAUNDN010000001.1:15072-142366 GCA_030526045.1 Bacillota bacterium
TAATGTAATCATGCATGGAAATACGGATATCATAGTATTTCTTCATGATAGCATAATTGTCCTCGCCGTAGCTCCAAAGCTCGTTGGGTTGTCCGGTATGCAGGTATCCGCCACCCCAATCTCTGTCATCAAGAGGCGGAATATTGTATGGTCCACGGTCTCCATGCATACGGAATACTGCTGAATAAACCGCAAACTGATACCAACGGATTAAAAGCTGACGGAAATCAGGATCATTCACATCATCCGTCATGAAACCGCCGATATCGGTTGTCCACCAGGGGATTCCGGCAAGTCCCATGTTAAGTCCACACTGGATCTGATCTGCAAACGCTTCAAAGGTACTTGGAACATCACCGGACCATACTACATTACCATACTTCTGGGAGCCTGCCCATGCACAGCGAAGCAGGTTTACAACCGGCTTTCCAAGCTTACTCATCTCATCATAGAACACACGGCTGTACATCTGGGGATACATATTGCTGATCTCCAATGCCGGGCCATCACAGTAACGGTAGTTTTCAAAGTCATAAACGCCGTAATCCGGTTCTGAATTATCCAGCCAGAAAGCATCGATTCCGAAGTCATAGTAATTCTTCTTGCAAACATCCCAGACATATTTCCTTGTTTCGGGGTTGAAGGGATCGATTTCCACACAGTCTCCCTGATAATCATAGGTCTGTGCGGCACCGCGCTCTGTCTTGATGAGCAGGCCTCTCTCCATCATCGGGCCGAAGTTTTCGCTCTTGCGGTCAACGGAAGGCCATATCGATACAATGACCTTAATCCCCATGGAGTGCAGTTCATCCACCATTGCCTTGGGGTCCGGCCAGTATTTCTTGTCAAATTTCCAGTCTCCCTGCACAGTCCAGTGGAAAAAGTCAATTACGATCTGATCGATCTTGATGCCTTCCTTCTGGTACTGACGTGCTACAGACAAAACCTCATCCTGGGTTCTGTAGCGAAGCTTACACTGCCATAAGCCCATTAAGTCCTCCGGGAACATTTCGGCATGTCCCGTAACGGATGTATAATTTTCAAGAATTTGCTTCGGTGCATCTGCCACCGTGATCCAATAATCCATTTCCCTGGTTGCCTTGGCAATCCACTCTGTATAATTCTTGCCGAAGGTTACGCGGCCGATTGCCGGATTGTTCCACAGGAATCCATAGCCGAGGGAAGAAACTGCAAAGGGTACTGAGATCTGTGAATTACGCTGTGCCAGTTCAAGAACACAGCCCTTCAGTTCCATACAGGACTGCTGATACTGTCCCATACCGAAAATCTTCTCTCCGTCATTGCTCTCAAATTTTAAATTTAAGGAATAATCGTTTCCTCCGATAATTCCCTTCCACTCACGATTTATGATCTTAAGGCATCTGCTCTCCTTTGACAAGGTTCCGTCATAAGCACGGAAATACTCACGCAGGATCAGCTTATCATCTCTGTAAAAGGAAAGAATACCCGCAAAATTTACTACTGCCTTGATACGTCCGTTTCGGATTGTTGCAATTTCCTTTTTGTCAATAGTGCCGTCACCAACCCAGTGATCCTCTTCTTCAATGGTGATCTGTGTATCACAATCTGCAACAGTTTCCGTCAAAGCCCAATCGTTTCCCGTAAACTTGGAAAACATGGATGCACGCACGCGGAACGAATCCTTTCCCCATGCTTCAATTCTGACGGTCTCTCCCTGATGATAACAAACAAGAGCACCTTGATCCTTTACAAATCTCATACGAACCCTCCTTATACTGTCTTGCCAGTCAATTACTTTAATGATATGATACTATTATTTAAGGGAAATCACTACAGAAATACTACGAAGTAATAATACTAAACTACTTTTAAGGATGAAGCAGGCTATGGAACCACGGGAAAAAGAAGAAAAAAGACAACACAGCACAGCTTTTGTACCATACAGCTTCTATGAATGCCGTATTCCTGAATATTTTATCAATGTTCCCATGCACTGGCACCGGGAGTTTGAGATTGACTATATTCTCAGCGGAAAGGGCGAATTTATCTGCGGAGATGACCGTTTTATTGCCGAGGAAGGGGATTTGCTCATATTGCCTCCCAATATGCTGCATGCTGCCTATCCTTACCAAAATTATGCCCTGGTCTATCATGCCCTTGTTTTTCATCCCGTTATGCTGGGAGCAGGCAGCAATGACCGCTGCACTGTTGAATGTATCCGCCCCATCATGAACGGCAATATCCGAATAAGCAATCCTATCGGTCCTGCTCTTTTTAACTACGGAGAGATAAAGGACACAACCGATCACATTTTTTCCTATGCCAAAGGCAATCTTCCCCAGCTGGATCTTCTTCTGAAAAGTGACCTGCTGCGGCTTTTCTGGCTGATCGAAAGCACCCCTGAAGCCACAAGCCGGAAGGATACGGGTATCAGCTACAGCGAACTGATCCGTCCGGCGCTGGAATTTATGATGAAGAACTATCAGGAAAATATTTCCATTGATCAGCTGGCTGATCTTACCAACTTAAGCAAGAGTTATTTCATGGGATGCTTTAAAAAAGCGGTTGGTGTAGGCGCAATCGAACACTTGACACAGCTTCGCATTAATGCAGCATGCGAAGCGCTCTCTGATACCAACAAAATGATATCGGATATCTCCTTCAATTGCGGCTACAACAACCTTTCCAATTTCAACAGACAGTTTAAAAAAATCGTTGGCTGTACCCCGAATGAATATCGGGACACCATCAAAAGATAAAACGGAGGTAGCTTATGTTATATCACTATACCGACTTTGCTGCATTTGACGGAATCATCCGGTGTGCGGAGCTTAGGCTGAACAATATTCTGAACATGAATGATGCCGCTGAAATGCGGTTATTCATGAACGGTATCTGTAAGGCTGTTATTGAAAAACTGAACCTGGATGGGGAAACAGAAAAAAGCCGAAAGACCGAGTCCTTTTTTGAAAATGAAATGGAGGAAGAATTTCACTATTCTGCATATGCTGCATGTTTTTCCAGATACAGAGATGATGCAGCTCAATGGGAGCGATATGGTCATTTAGGTCAAGGTGTATGCATTGCTTTTCAGGAAGATCTTATGCAGAAGCTGGTAGGTGGCGTTGTGTCTCTTCAGGAGGTTTATTATCAAGAGGATATGCGGGAGCACCGTCTTGTAGATGAATTTTACCAATTGATCAAAAAATCAAGAAAATTTTCCGAGCATCTTCCGGAATTCCAAACGTTAATGAATGATGCCTGGGTACAGTCAGCTGCTTTCAAGCATCCTTCCTTCGCAAGTGAAAGGGAATTCAGACTGGTAGTCTCCCCCTTCATTTCCAATGAATTTGCAGTGGAGCCCAAGTACCATGTATCTCCGGAAAGAATCAAGAAATATTATCCTCTTGACTTAAACAGAATGTGTGGGAAACTGAATTTACATTTATCAGACCTTGTTGGTGAAATCATTATAGGCCCTACCTCTTCCCAGTCCCTTCCCATTCTGCAGGATTATTTGTCAGACTGTGGCTTGAATGTACTGAAGGATAAGATCAGTATGTCGGCCTGCCCCTTAAGGAAGCCAACCTCATAAATTTTCACCAATGATCATTTATACAAAAAGGCGCTCTGAATAGCGGAAAACAACCGTTACCCAGAGCGCCCTTATTTCTATTTCTGATTATTTTGTTGTTACGGAAGTGATGTGGGGGTTCACACCTTCATACCAGTACAGGAAGCCTTCCATATCAATGGTATCACCAATGTTCAATGCCTTCACAGCTGCATATACATCTGTTGTTTTATCGCAAAGATAGGACTCAACAGTAAATGTGTAGGTCTGGCCGTTAACAGAGGCGTTGAAGTACAGGTCATCCCCATCCTGACCGGAGCCGTCCCAGCTGTATAAGAATGCAACATCATTTCCATCAGCATCCTTTGATGCTTCAACAGTCATTCCTTTAAATGCAACGAATTCGTTCTGATGCTTGATCAGATCATCTGTACCAAGCCATGCAGTGGCATCTGTCACAGGAGCAACGTAGTTGCCTTCCTCAATTTCAAAGGTTGCATCAACGATTTCAACCTCTCCTGCCCACTCTGACTTGTAACCGGTAACCTTAATCTTTGTTCCCGGAGTCAGCTTCTCATAGTCTTCCTCAGAGCAAGCCATCTCATACAGGAAGTAAGCACCATCCTTATCCTGTGTATAGACGGTAGCCTTATTATCCCACCAGGACTGCTTAGCCTGAACATAGGTCTCAACTACAACCTGGCTGTCAAGAGCGGCTGTTGCATATTCTGCATAGGTCATAACCCCTTCAGATTTTACATCTGCAACATCTTCTGCACTTTCGTTCTTGGAACTGCAGCCCACACAAGCAAATACCAGTGTAAAAGTCAAAAGTAACGCTGTTAATCTTTTCATTTTATTCTCCTCTTTCGATTCCAAATTGATAAACATCGAGATTATTATACTCGAAATAAACAATAAATCAATAGCATTAATGCTGATTTTTTCTCTTTTTCATGAAACTGAACACAACATATACGGCAATCAGCATCCAAACCGTTGCCAGTGATGAGAGCAGAACGACTGCTGTTGTCGGAAGTTTGCCCAGTTCTGCTTTACCGGCGGCAGGGGAACTGCTCTGCCTGCTCAACTGATCCAGACGATACAGGGAGGTAACATCACCGTAGAGCTTCTCGATATATGCATCGTCCACCACCTGCCCTCTCCTGACAGACTTTACCGTATTTTCAACCAGCTGTCCTGCAGCGTCACGAAGAGAGGTTGAACCGTTAAACACCGGTGTTACAAAGGTATCATCGATATGATTTAGCAGCAATTCTGTTGCCTTGATCTTGATGTCATAGTGGGCAGCATTATCCTCACCACTGCTTGCCAGATAATCCTGATATTCGTCCGTCCCCTGTGCCTTGGAGGTTACCGGTACGTAGCCCTCTGTTTCCGCATAGGCAATCTGAACCTCGTCTGTTAACAGGTACTGCACAAAGAGCCAGGACGCCAGCACCTCCTGCGGGTCGTCTTTATTGAATACGCACACAGACGGTCCCTGAGAAATCATTTTGGAATTCTCCGGATCAAACTGCGGAATTTCCATGACTTCCGTTTCAAAATCCACAATCTTGTCCTGACTGATATCGGAAAGTGGTGCGTTGGTTCCCATCCAGGTTGCACCGGCTGTTGAATCAACGGCAAAGATGCACTGTCCTGCATTGAGGAAGTTGGCAGGATAGCTCGATATTTTGAAGGTGGAAAAAGCCCCGCTCTTCCCATGCTCCGCGATCGTGAAAAGAAGGTCCTTCGTGGTATCATTAAAAATCCGGATTTCCCCCTGATCGGTGGAATAGCCTGCTTCCTTTTGCCTTAACATCTGAATCATCATATTATCCGTAGACTTATAAATAAACGGAATCATGACCTTCTGCCCGTTTATCAGGAAATTTCCTTCTGCGTCCTTTTCCATCGCCGCCTCGGAAACCTCCCAGATGAAATCCCAGGTCAGTACATCCGGCAGCGTATATCCCAGTGCCTCCACATAGGTTTTATTAATATAGCAGGCTTCCGTGGAACGCATATAGGGAATGGCATAATAGTGGCCGTCAAATGCGCATTCCTCCAAAAACTGCGGAATAATCTCCTCCCGTTTTGGGGCATCAAATCGAACTTCACTCCCGCCGAGGCCGTATTTTTCATTCTCAAACAGTTCCTCCAACGGAACCACTAGGTTGATTCCCGTCAGATAGGTGGCAATATGATCCGGATACGTAATGCAGACATTGGGCGTTGTATTCGTTGCAATGTTGGTAATTACATCATTATAGATTTTCCCGTAATCTGTATACAGACGCAGATTCACATGAATATTGGGATACAGCTTCTCGAAATCAGCAATTGCCTGCTCATAAATGGCTGTCTGTGTCCTATTGGTATCATTCTTCGCCCAAAAGGTAATCTCATATTCTCTCGAAGAATCAAATTCCTCGGGGACCTCAAAAGCCGCCATTCCCTTCGAGCCGTGGCATCCCGTCAGGGTAAATACACTGCCTGAAGCAAGTACCATCAAAAGGAGAACTGACAGGATTCTTTTCCGTGCTCTCATCATCCCTTTGTACCTCCTCTCGATACTCCTTCCATTACCTTGTTGCGAAAGATCAGGAACAGGACGATCAGGGGAAGTGAAATCACCACTACAGCTGCCATCATTGCAGGAATATTTTCCCGTCCAAATCCGTTTTCCCTGATTTCCTGAATCCCGTTTGAGACAAGATAGTAATTTTCATCATCTGTAATCAGCCGCGGCCACACGTAAGAATTCCAGCATTCAATCACCTTAAGGATCGTTATGGTGATCAGGGTAGGCCTTGCAATCGGTATCATCACTTTCAGAAGATACTTAAGATCAGAGGTTCCGTCCACCTTTGCCGCATAATACATGCTGTCCGGAATCTGTTCAAAGTTCTCTTTTAGCAGATAAATGTAAAAAACAGATGTGACGGATGGCAGGATCAATCCCGGGAAGGTATTTCGCATATTCAAATTTGTAATAGTCACAAAGTTTGTGATAATTACCAGTTCATTCGGAATCATCATCAGGGAAAGAAAAATGAGAAAAGCAAAATTTTTCCCTCTAAACTCCAATCTTGCAAATGCAAAGGCTGCCAGTGTGATAACAACCAACATGATTGCCGTGGTAATGACAGTGAATAGGATCGTATTCAAAAAGTATCTTCCAAGCGGAACCGCCGTAAATGCATCCACATAATTCTGAAATGTGGGTGACAATGTGAAGAATTTGGGAATGTATTCTGAGTTGTACTCACTGTAGCTTTTCACCGAAGTCAGGAGCATCCAGTAAAAAGGGAAAAGGACAACCACCGCCCACATGCCAAGCAGCACGTAGGTAATGATACTCATAACCCTTTGCCGGATTTTCGCATCCCTCTCTATTTTTTCATAATCAACCGTATTTTCCATATCTTCCGCCCTCTTAATAGTGCACATTCTTTTTGCTGATCAACAGATTAATGCAGGTGATCGTCAGTATTATGACAAATAAAATAATTGCCGCTGCAGAGGCATAGGAAGGATACCCGCCGCTGTTGCCGTACAGCATGTCATAGACGTATCCCACTATGGTATTCATCTTTGCAGCATTCAGATCCGTCCCGAACAACGCAACTGCATCACTGTAGGCCTTAAATGCACCGATAAATCCGGTGATGATCAGATAAAAGAGCATCGGTGAAATCATAGGTAGTGTAATTCTCATGAAGGTCCTGAATTTGGATGTACCGTCCACCTTAGCCGCATTGTAGTAAACCTCATTTACCGAGGATAAAGCGCTGGTCAGAATCAGGATCTTAAACGGCATAACGACCCAGATCGTATAAAGGCACAGTACAAACATTTTCGCCCAATATGGCCCGTCGATAAAATCAACGCTGCTTCCGCCAAAGCAGTGGATGAGCAGGTTAATAAGGCCATCGCTGTATGCCGTCTTTTTGAACAGGATCATGAATACCAGACCGACAGCCAGTGTATTGGTCACATAGGGCAGGAAATATACTGTCTGAAACAGATTCCTGAGAGGCTTGATTGAGCTTAGGCCGACAGAAATAAGCAATGCAATCCCTGTAGACAGCGGCACTGTAATGATAACCAGAAGAAACGTATTTTTGACTGCCTGCAAAAAATACGGATCATGTAATACATAAGAGTAATTATAAAGACCGATTCCAAAATAAGTCTGGGACGCGGAGTTATATCCCTCTTCAAAAGAATAAACAAAAACATCGATCAGCGGATACACCATAAAGCATCCCAGAAAGAGTATTGCCGGCAAAAGATACAGCCAGCCCTTCAAACCTACAAGGTTTATTTTTTTCTTACCCATATCACTGCTCCTCTTCCGCTTCAAAATCAATCCTCTTCTCCGTCTTTTTATGGAACAGAAAGACCTTTTGAGGAACGAGGGAAAATCTGACTTCTTTCTGAGCGGTATTCACTCTGCTATCTGCACTGATAATAGAGCGAACAGCGGGGTTTAGCGAGGCTTTGTTTCCGGAAATCACACTGCTGTCACGCCCCATCACTTCCACTCCTCTAAGCTCACAGCAAAGAGGTCCGTCCTCCTTAAGTCGAAAGCCCTCCGGTCTGATACCGACATAGACCTCTTGATCTGAGGCTCCCATAACCTTAAGAACAGCATCCTCACCAATATATAGCTCCTGATCCTTAACCCTTCCGCTAAAGACATTGATCGGCGGTGTCCCGAGGAATTTAGCAACAAACAGATTAACTGGATTGTCATAAACCTCCTGGGGTTTCCCGATCTGATGGACAACTCCATCCTTCATCACAACGATCAAATCAGAGATGCTCATCGCTTCTTCCTGATCATGGGTAACAAAAATCGTTGTAATCTTTGTTTCTCTCTGGATTCTTCTGATTTCCTCTCTGGTTTGTAGCCGCAAACGGGCATCCAGATTGGAAAGCGGTTCATCGAGCAATAAGACACGGGGCATCTTGACAAGTGCTCTTGCAATTGCCACACGTTGCTGCTGACCGCCGGAGAGTTCACCGGGCTTGCGGTCCATCAGCTCATCAATCTGAACGAGCTTCGCAACAGCCAATGCCTTTTCAAGCATCTCCTCCTTCGTCAGCTTGTCCTTTCCTTTCAGGTTCTGAAGGGGAAACAAAATATTCTGCTTTACGGTCAGATGCGGATAAAGCGCATAATTCTGAAATACCAGACCGATTCCCCTGTTCTCCGGAGGCAGATCCGTAACATCATCATCTCCGAAAAAGATTTTGCCGGCAGTTGGTTTCTGCAGTCCACTGATCAGATTCAGTGTTGTACTTTTTCCGCAACCGGAGGGGCCCAGCAGGCCGATCAGCTTTCCGTCCGGAATCGTAAAATTAAAATCGTTGACAGCGATCACATCCTCATGCTTTTTTTTGTCACGACCGGGAAATTTCTTTGTCAGATTCTGCAATACTACTTCCATGTTCTTCCTCCAATATATCTTTTTCAATTATGCTGAAATATTTCATACAGCTTTTCAAAAACACTCTTTTCCACAATAAAAATATCATGAAGATCATCCTTACGAACAGCCAGATAATCCTCTTCTTTGCCAAGCGTATATTTTTCGTCATCCCACTCTGTGAATAGTTTGACCCTGTGATCCAGCTGCTTGACGTAGACAAAGTTTTCTCCGTTTGTCACGCAGGCCCTCGCATAAGGAATCAGGGAATGATTTTTCCCCTCCACCACATCCTTGACCGTAGGCGCATATTCCCCCTGAAACGAATAGGGTTCTTCCAAAACATGATAGTTCTTTTCAAATTTTTGTTTTTTTAGAGGATAGACCTCTCCCTTAACCCCTATCATAATATAAATATCATCCCGGATCTCAACGTCAAGATCTCCCTCCAGTGTACGAATGGAAACCATTGTTCCCGGTTTAAAAACATCTGTTGCTCTTACAAAGCCTATCGGTAGTTTTTTCTTTTTGCAGATCAACATATCCGATAAATCAATCTCATATTCCTTTGCATGAATAATCTGAATATCATCAAAATAATCATCTAAGCGCCACTTCAGGAAATCGGCAATCTTCTTATCATCTCCCCACTCCTTATATATTTTGTTAAGGAGTTCCATCTGAATAAAACCACCTGCTTTCTCCAGATGTCCGCCACCGGAACCAATACCCTCTGTAATAAACTCTGCCAGTTCGCTTGCCTTCACTTCCTTAATGCAGCTTCTCACTGACAGTTTGATGCCAAAAGGAAGGACACTGTATACCAAACAGGTATCCACTGTGTCAACCTCCAGCATCATATCACTGATAATTCCGAGAATATTCGGATCACAAGGCTTCGCCTCCACGACTGCATAGCGGTAGGTCTCATTATATTCATAACCAAGCAACGCATTTCCGGCAATCTCCAGCTCCTTCAGGGAAAGATTGGCATTTCTGAAACGGGTCACCATAGAGCGCTCAAAGACTGCATCATCACGTAAATCCTTGTCAAGCGGATGAAAGATTTCTGTGAAATTATTCGTATCCGTCATCAAGCCATAGTAAAGTGCAGTGGCAAGCCTCTTATCTTCATTTAGATCGATTCCCTCACTTTGTAAAAGCTCTCGCACCACAGTCGAGCATGCACCGAGATTACTTCGCACTTCATTCAGCTTTGGCAATTTCCCAGCCACCTGATGATGATCAATGACTGCAACCGTCTTTGCCGGGAAACGGGTTACGTTCCCTTCTCCGTATTGGCAATCGACAGTAATTAACAGCTGGGCCTCCTCAAGCTCCTCAACATATTCAATCGGAATCTTTAATTCCGTTACCATCAAAACCAGGTTGGTCTTCTGAATCGGAAATTTACCACCATAAATCAGCCGTACATTTTTGCCTTTCTTTCGCAGATAGCTGTACACCCCAAAACCGCTTGCAATCGCATCCGGATTGTCATGACATTGCACGATAATTTGCTCATACTCTAAAAGCTCCCTTAAATGCATGTTTGCTTTTTCCTCTTTTCTTTTGTTTAAAAGGGGAAGCGAGCATTGCTTCCCCTTTACTCCCGTCTGTCTTTACTTAAGCGGGTTTTTATAAAATTCCCGGAACTGTGTATATCCTTCCTTGCCAAGCTGTTCCTTCTGGAATTTCTTATTCTTATTCATACGCACCACAAGGACCTGGTTCCCTTCTTCGCGCTCCTCCTGTGCTTTTGCAATCACCTTGCAAAGCTCATCACCGGGAAGTCCCTTTTCCAGCAGATAAGCAACCTTCTGTGGCTGCTCCGGTATCATGAAGCCGCTTTCCATCAGAAGAAGAATGATTCTTTCAAAGCCGATAGAAAAGCCGCATGCCGGTACATCATTTCCGGTAAACTTTCCAACCATCTTATCGTATCTGCCGCCACCGCCGCAGCTTCCGCCGAATTCAGGCATGGCAATCTCAAAGATCGTTCCCGTATAATATGACATTCCCCTCACGAGAGTGGGGTCAAATACCAACTCAAATTCTGCGTTTTTCGTGGCGTTCACGCTTTCCATGATTTCCTGAAGGCTCACCTTCACCTCATCCTCAAGGAAATCACCCAGTTCTTCTGCCAGGTAAATCAACCCGTTCGAAGCACTTTCTATTCCCTTAAACAGGGCAAGATACTTCTCTACGCTTTCCTTGGCGAATCCGCTTTCCAAAAGCTCCGCTTCTACGCCGTCAAGTCCGATCTTATCCATTTTATCCAGTGTAATAAAGACACTGTCATAGGATTCTTCCGGGAAACCGCTGTATGCTGCCATTGCCTTCAGGATTCTTCTCTCGTTGATCCTAATCTGAAAATTCTTAAAGCCCAGACGACCAAGCGTAGTCGTGGTTGCAAGAATCAGTTCAATCTCTGCCAGATTGGAAGGCTCTCCCAGAATATCAATATCGCACTGCATAAACTGGCGGTAGCGTCCTCTCTGCGGCCTGTCTGCACGCCATACGTTCCCCATCTGAAGTGCCTTAAAGGGGGAGGGCAGCTCATTTGCATGATTGGAATAATAGCGAACCAACGGCACCGTCAGGTCATAACGCAGTCCGCCGTCCACCAGATCCTTCTCACTCTCTGCTGTTTCCAGATTCAGCTTCTCTCCTCTTTTTAGGATCTTAAAGATCAGCTTTTCATTCTCTCCACCCTGTTTATTGCTGAGGTTTTCAATATTCTCCACACAAGGTGTCTCTATCGAAGTAAATCCAAATTTTCCATAGGTCTCCTTAATCACACTGATTACATAATCACGAATCTGCATTTCCTCCGGTAAAATATCCTTCATACCGGTAACCGGCTTCTTACTTAATGCCATAACTCATACTCCTGTTCCTTTTCATAATCTGTTGTCATTCTATACTTTTTTGCGCTATATTGCAAGTTGTATCGTAATCTCTTTCGACAAATCCGTGGTTTTTACACGCTTTTTTCTTGCACTCCTTTTTTTTCTATATTATAATGAACAAGGTTATTTTGAGGAGGAAAATATTATGTCTTTTGAATTTATAAAGAAGCTTCCCACACCGGATGAGATCAAGGAACAGTTTCCCCTTCCTAAGGAACTGGCACAGCTCAAAATGGAACGGGATGCCGAGATCCGGGATGTGATCACGGGAAAAAGTAACAAATTTCTTGTCATCATCGGTCCCTGCTCTGCCGATAATGAAGATGCGGTCTGCGATTATATTTCAAGACTCGCTAAGGTAAACGAAAAGGTAAAGGACAAGCTGATCCTGATTCCCAGAATCTATACCAATAAGCCAAGAACCACAGGAGAAGGCTACAAGGGAATTGTCCATCAGCCGGATCCCGAAAAGAAATCCGATTTCCTTGCCGGACTGATTGCCATGCGCAAAATGCACATTCGTGCCATTGCCGAATCCGGACTGACTGCCGCAGATGAAATGCTCTATCCGGATAACTGGGGATATGTGTCCGACATTTTATCTTACGTCGCCATCGGTGCACGTTCCGTTGAGGATCAGCAGCATCGAATCGTGGTAAGCGGCTTTGATGTTCCTGCCGGAATGAAGAATCCTACCAGCGGTGATCTGACGGTTATGCTGAACTCTGTTTATGCCGCCCAGCATCCCCATTCCTTCATTTACAGAGGATGGGAGGTACAGACGCAGGGAAATGAGCTTGCTCATACCATTCTTCGCGGCGCAACCAACAAGCATGGCAGAAATCTTCCCAACTATCACTATGAGGATCTGAATTTGTTACTCTCACTCTATAATGAACGGGACTTAAAGCATCCTGCCACACTGATTGATGCAAATCACAGTAATTCCAATAAGGAATTTTCACAGCAGATCCGTATCGTAAAAGAGGTTATGCACAGCCGAAAGCTGAATTCCGACATTCATCAGCTGGTAAAGGGTGTCATGATTGAAAGCTATATTGAGGAGGGCTGTCAGAAGGTAGGCGGCGGTATTTACGGCAAGTCCATTACCGATCCCTGTCTTGGCTGGGAAGCCTCCGAGCAACTCATTTATGATATTGCAGAATATGAATAATGGAAAGGACATCGGCTGCTTCCGATGTCCTTTTATCATTCTCTTAATGTCTGGGATGTGCTTTCGCATATACCTCTCTTAATCTGTTCCGATTCATATTCACATAGATCTGTGTTGTGGAAATATCGGAATGTCCAAGCATTTCCTGTACACTTCTTAAATCCGCACCATTCTCCACAAGATGTGCTGCGAAAGAATGTCGCAGTGTATGCGGTGTAATATCTGCCACAATCCCCGCCTTCTTGGCATAATACTTGATCAGCTTCCAAAAGCCCTGCCGGCTCATCGGCTGTCCGGAGCAGTTTGCAAACAGGTATTCCGAATCCGCATCCGAAATCATTGATGCTCGTGTTCCCTCCAGATAACGGATCAAAGCACTTTTGGCTTCATTTCCGAAAGGAATTACCCTTTCCTTTCCGCTATCCTTGCACACAATATACCCCATCTGTAAATTTACATCCGAAAGCTTCAACGTAATCAGTTCGGTGACCCTGATTCCTGTAGCATACAAGAGTTCAAGCATTGCTTTATCCCGAATTTCCTTAGGGGTATCTCCGGAGGGCTGTTCCAGAAGTCTTACCACTTCATCTGTAGATAGAATTTCAGGCATCTTCTTTTCAATCTTCGGTGCATGAAGCGTTTCTGCCACATCCTCTGCCACCATGCCTTCCTTACACATATAATGGTAAAAGGCTTTCAGAGATGCAATGTTTCTTGAAATGGTAGCTGCAGAGAACTTGTTTTTCTCAAGATATAGGATATAGGAATTCAGATTGGTAGAAGTAATCTTACGCACATCCTCTATCCCCTGTTCCTCCAGATAATTCTTCACCTTAACAAGATCTCTTCTATAGGACATCTCTGTATTTTCAGAGGTTTTCTTAATATTATGTAAATAAATCATGAATGCATTGATTTCATTTTCCATGCTCTTTGGTGCTTCTCCCCACCTGTTATTTCGTTTACATAAACAGTGTCTAGGTATCATTATAAGCAAGATTCATGAGAAAAGCAAATGCATTTTTTGCCCATTTTATGCGGATTTTCATGATTTTTCGCCAAAAATACAACATATCGAAAATTCCAAATTATGTTAATACTACATATTGTAAAAAAATTTTTTCAAAAAATTTTTACCAGGTCCGTAATCAATATTGGGTTTACATAACTTTCAAGTATGCAGCCTACCAGCGTTACAAACAAGATCCATAGCAAAGAACCGCCACTTCGCAAAATAGTCTGATTTCTATTCTTTCCGTAAGCAAATGCCATTCTTCCCGTTCCATGTATCCTGCCATAATTTTCGCTGCACCATCCAAGCAGCATAATTCCTGCGGGAATTAAGAGACACTGATGCGGAAACATGCTACCCAGGATCAGCAAAAGTCCCTTGAGCCCGTAGCGGATCACGGCTGCGGTTATCAGCATTCCCGTCAGAATCCCCTGCCAGGAAACCACCGCATAAACACTGATCATCCCTAACGCTGTTGTGGAAAGCAACAGCAATAATGCAAATGAACCCATCCGTTGCTTTAGGACATACCCAAAAAATCTGCCCCCGTCAATTTCTACATACTTTAATCTGTTCATGGAAGAAGCACTGAAAATCCCTTCCTCCCCAAGAAGCCGGTCGCTTCCAAAGTTCATAAGCAATACTCCTGAAAGAAAGCTGCCCAGGAAAAGATAGAACCAAATTGTATAGATTCTGCTTTTTTCATCCTTTCCCATTTTCTCCTCCTGTTATTGCTTTCCTTCATATATATGAAAAACAGGCAGCTACTATGCACTGCCTGTTCAAAATCTGTTATTTCAAATATTTATCCTTGTATGCCAAGATTGCCGCAACTGTCTTAGAATCCTGAATTTCTCCTGCATAAATCATCCTCGTCAGTTCTTCCACCGTGTAAGCAGCCGTCTGAACAAATTCATCCTCGTCCAAATGCTGCTGTCCCGAGACTAAATGATCCGCCACATAGATATCGATCTTCTCATTGCAAAATGCTACGGTGGTACGAATACTGAGCAGCAATTCCAAATGGTCGGAAGTGTATCCGGTCTCCTCCGAAAGCTCTCTTGCCGCCGCATCCCTTGTCGGCTCCATTGGATTCTGCAGACCTCCTGCCGGAATTTCAATTGTGTACCTATCCAGTGCATTTCGAAATTGCTTTACCATGATAAGTCTTCCCTGCGTATCTACAGGAACGACTGCCGCTGCACCGTTATGCTTAATGAAATCCCATTTTGCAATATTGCCGTTTGGCACCTTTATGGTATCCTGATAATAGTCAATGATTGCACCGTGCGCAACCAGATCTCTGGACAATCTTTTAAACTCTTCCATGATAAATCCTCTCTAAATCCTCTCATCGGCCCAAACAGCCGTTAAATCCTTATGCCTACTGTGCCAACAGTTTCTCTACACTGACAAGCTTCACGCAGAGCACAAATAAATCTGTGGCCAATGCCAATTCCTGCTCTGAAGGGAAGGTCGGTGCAATACGGATATTGCTGTCAGCAGGATCCTTCTTATAGGGATAAGTAGCGCCGGCACCGGTCAGCACCACCCCTGCTTCCTTACACCTTTCTACAATTGCCTTTGCACAGCCCTCCATACTTTCAAAGGAAATAAAGTAACCGCCGTTCGGCTTTGTCCAGGAACCAATAGAAAGACCACCAAGTTCCCTTTCAAGCACAGCAAGCACTGCCTCAAATTTCGGGCGCATGATTGCAGCATGCTTCTTCATATGCTCCTTCATTCCGTCAATATTCTTAAAATATCTTACATGGCGAAGCTGATTGAGCTTATCATAGCCGATTGTCTGTATCGTCATGGTTTTCTTAAAGAAATCCAAATTTGCCTTGGAGGATGCAACTGCAGAAATACCACTGCCGGCAAAGGTCACCTTGGAGGTCGAGCAGAACTCGTATACCATATCCGGATTTCCGGCTTTCTCACACTCACCTAAAATTTCCAGAAGTGCATCGCTCTTATCCTCATATAAGTCATGAATCACATAGGCATTATCCCAGAAAATTCTGAAATCCTCAGCTGCCGGTTTCAAAGCTGCAAAGCGCCTTACTGTCTCATCCGAGTAGGTATATCCCTGGGGATTGGAATATTTAGGCACACACCAGATTCCCTTAACAGCAGGATCGCTATTGACATATTTCTCAACCAGATCCATATCCGGTCCCTGCTGCGTCATGGGAATGTTGATCATTTCAATACCAAACTGCTCCGTAATGGCAAAATGCCTGTCATATCCCGGTACCGGGCAAAGGAACTTCACCTGATCCAGCTTACACCAAGGTGTACTTCCAAGAACTCCAAAAATCATGGACCGTGCAATTGTATCGTACATAATATTCAGGCTTGCATTTCCGCAAACGATCACCTGATCTGCCGTAACACCCAGCATATCGGCCATCAGCTTCTTCGCTTCGGGAATTCCGTCCAGAAGTCCATAGTTTCTGCAATCAACTCCTGCCTCTGTCTTAACGTCAGAAGCTGAGTTAAGAGCATCTAGAAAATCCATTTCCATGTCCAGCTGTGATGCTGCCGGTTTTCCCCTGGACATATCAAGCTTTAATCCTTTTGCTTTCACGTCCTCGTATTGATGAGCCAGTTCCTCCTTCAGCGCAAGCAACTCTTCTCTGCTCATTTCCTTGTATGCCTTCATGGTGAATCTTCCTCCTAAACTTCAACTGTGTAGTATCGTTGGATAATTGTATACAATCCAACATCCATATTATTTTACTATATTGCATCTTTCCTAACAAGGCTTTTTTCACAAAACATTTCCCGAATATTTTTACATATTCGGGAATTTTTCAGAAAACTTTCACAAATCTATTGAACCAGGGATTCCAGTACCGAGCAGACAAGCACCATGGAATCTATAATTTCCTGTTTCCATTTGATCGGTCCCTTACATACATCAAAGGTGATCAGTCCCTCCGGACTGCCATCCTGTGCAAGTATCAAGTATTGAAACCTTGATTCTATCTTCTTTTTGAGGAAGGACGCATAGATCTGCGGCTCAGCATATTCCAGTTCATGTACATTAGACACCGCACTGTAAACTCCGCCCCTAAAAAGCATTAAGTAATGAGGGTCACGTAACATATTTGCATCCACAGTTTCTATCCCTTGTGCGCAGTAGCTGTACAACGGTTTCTCAAAATCTCTGATGAAAAGCTGAATTCTGTCCACGCCGCTCTTTTCTGCCAATGTTCTCAGGAAATCCGGTATACCGGACTTACCTTCCCGAAGCAGTTCCCTGATCATTTTTCCGAGATCAGTCACATCATGCTTTACCAGGTTATTCTTTACGAGTGTGAGGGCATAATCTCCTTCCAACACCTTGCCGTGCTTATGAACGTCATAAATAACATATCGGTTCTTTCCCTTTGCCTTTGCCAGATAAAGCGCATTGTCCGCAATATTGTAAAGAGAATCATAGTTTTCGGCATCCTGGGGATACATCGCCACACCGATAGAACTGCCAAACTGAACCGGCTGAAGCTTGTCCGGATACAGCCATTGAAAGCCGCTTCTTACCACACGCAGAATGTTGCGAAGCTCCAATTCATCCTTAATATCCTCCAGAACCATGAGGAACTCATCGCCACCTACACGACCGGGAATTCCTTTAACCCCTGCCGCTTTTCTCAGAATTGTCGCCACCTCTCTTAGCACCTCATCCCCGAAACGGTGCCCGTATGTGTCATTAATGCTCTTAAAGTTATCAATATCCACAATACACAGTGCTACACTTTTTTCAGGGAATGGTTTCCCATCATAATCAGGCGGTATCGGTCTTTCCTCAATCTTTCGTCTGGCATAGTTTTCCGCCTCGGCTCTGGTCATAATTCCCGTAAGGGAATCCATATAAACCTCCTTCAGCAGCATATCCTCCCGCTCACCGGTCACGCTGTTGTGAATGCTGAAGGCACCGATTGTCAGCATTTTCCCTTCATAATTGAGAATGCTTTGTCCCGAGATATGAACTGTCTCCATGAATTTAGAACTGAGCAGAATATTGTTTCTGACCTTATAGTTGAAATGCTCCGTCCCATTCTTCAAATCCCGGCAGAAATCCCTGAATGTACTAATATCATCCTCATGGATCTTATCCTCCCTGATACAATCTTCCATCCATACATCAAGGCTTCCTCTATAAAAAATAATGTCCTGCTCCTTAGCCATCCAGTACAGCTTAAAAACATCCGTACTATCGTCATATTCAAACAATGCATCACCCAGAAGCGACAATAGAGCCCGATAACGTTCCTGGTCCACCTGCCCCTTCTCCAGCATATTGATGATTTGTCCCGCCGGACACAACTTAATTTCAAATTCTTCATTTTGTTTCATTTCAACTGACAAATATGCATACTTCTGTTGCTTTTTCAGTCGCACCAGAATCTCAACTGATTCTCCCTGTGTTAGCGAATCCATTATCTGTTTCAGTCGTTCTGTGCTTTCTTCATCTAAAATTTTGTAAACCGAATGAAAATAATCCTCTTCCATTACACTGTAAAAAGCGGCATTGGCATATTTGATGTTGAATATTTTGTCTACCGTTGCAACAGGAATCCGGTTTCCAATATTATTTAATTCTCTCTCTGCGCCCTTACTCATATTTCTATCCTCGTATTATGAACATAAAGCCATTGGCAAAAACGGCAGAATCCATATTCAATGAATTCTGCCGCTAATCATTCTGCTAAAGAATTAAGCTATTTCGCGTAATCAATCACACGCGACTCTCTGATTACATTAACCTTAATCTGTCCGGGATATTCCAGTTCAGCCTCAATCTGCTTTGAAATATCTCTGGCTAAAAGAACCATATCGGAATCAGAAATCTGTTCCGGAACTACCATTACACGAATCTCTCTACCTGCCTGAATTGCAAAAGATTTATCTACACCTTTAAAATTGTTTGTAATATCTTCTAACTGCTTTAATCTGCTTGTATAAGTTTCAAGCGTTTCTCTTCTTGCGCCCGGTCTTGCTGCTGAAATCGTATCAGAAGCTTGTACAAGACATGCCACCAGCGACTGCGGTTCTACATCCCCGTGATGTGCTTCCACAGCATTAATTACAACCGGTGATTCCTTATACTTTCTACATAATTCAACACCCAGCTGAATATGAGATCCTTCCATCTCATGATCCACTGCCTTGCCGATATCATGCAATAAGCCTGCTCTCTTGGCAACTCTTACATCGAGTCCGAGTTCAGCGGCAAGAAGTCCTGAAAGCTGTGCTACTTCAATGGAATGCTTTAATGCATTCTGTCCGTAGCTTGTTCTGAACTTCATCTTACCAAGCAATCTTACGAGTTCCGGATGAATACCATGCACTCCGACTTCCAGAGTTGCTGCTTCACCCTCCTCTTTAATCATGATCTCAACTTCTTTTTGCGCTTTCTCAACCATCTCTTCGATTCTTGCCGGATGGATACGCCCGTCAACAATCAGCTTTTCAAGCGCAATTCTCGCAATTTCCCTTCTGATCGGATCAAAACCTGATAAGATAACTGCTTCCGGTGTATCATCAATAATAAGATCTACTCCGGTAAGGGTTTCGAGAGTTCTGATATTTCTTCCCTCTCTACCGATGATTCTTCCCTTCATCTCATCATTTGGAAGCTGAACAACTGAAATTGTGGTCTCGGATACATGGTCTGCAGCACATTTCTGAATTGCTGTAACCACATACTCCTTGGCCTTCTTATCAGCTTCTTCCTTGGCACGATTCTCCATTTCTTTGATCATCACAGCCGTTTCATGCTTTACTTCATCTTCAACAATTTTTAATAAGTATTCTTTTGCTTGTTCGGAGGTTAAGCCTGAGATTCGTTCAAGTTCCTGTAGTCTTTGCTCATTCAGTTTTGAAATTTCTGCACGCTGTTTTGCCATTTCTTCTTCCCTGGCAACCAGACTTGCTTCCTTTTTCTCAATCGCATCCGCTTTCTTATCGATGTTCTCTTCCTTCTGCTGAATTCTGCGCTCATATCTCTGCGCCTCTGCGCGACGTTCCTTGATCTCCTTGTCAAGTTCGTTCTTCGTACGAATTGACTCTTCCTTTACTTCCAGCAAGGACTCACGCTTCTTCGTCTCAGCAGTTTTCAAAGCCTCGTCGATAATCTCACGTGCCTTCTCTTCAGCATTTCCTACCTTGGCTTCTGATACCTTCTTATAGTATGCAGTTGCCAGAATCCATGCTAACGGAGCTACCACGATAAGCGTTACGATTACCGCTATCAAAACATGCATGTACAGGAGCACCTCCTTATTAAATTTTCATTGTACTCTGATCTATATAGAATGTATGTAAATAAACATTCTAAAAGGCAATTTACAACACTTAAATTTTAAACTCAATTAGGAGTTATGTCAAGTGAAAGTATGCTTCTAATGTTATTAATTGAAAAACCCTTTCGATACAGGAAAGCCATCATCTTCTGTTTCTCTTCAAAGGTTGCTTCTTGGGAGCAGAAGTGCTTTTTGTTCACCCAATAAATGATCTGTTCCCTTTCAATTGCTTCTTCGTCATCTCCTGCCATATCTTCCCAGATATCCTGAAAGAGCTGTTCTGGAATACCCTTGTTCATCAGATCTAGCTGAATTCTTCTCCTGCTTTTCTTCTCCCGGTTGTATTCAATAAAGTCCCTTACATACTGTTCATCATCCACATATCTGTAGGATACTACATAATCAACCGCAATATCTGCAATTTGTTCCGGATATCCTCCCTGCAATAGTTTGTCCTTCAATTGTGTCCTCGTGTAGGTTCGATTCTTCAGAAGATTCATCGCTCTTAGCTTTGCCCTCTTCGGGAGAACATCCTTCATAATCCTGTCATAGACAGCATCTTCGATTTCATCGCCTTCTTCAATTTTATGAAGACGCAATTCGCCCTTGTATAAAACAAAGGCGAATTCATGATCAATCTCTATCCTGACTCTTGATTTGGATAATTCTGTAATATTTGTTACCGTCATTGGCTATACTGCTTTCTTCTATCTCTATTCTGCGGCTGTTTCATCAGCCCCTTGAAGTCCGTAATGGGTTCGTACCTTTTTTGAAACCTCTTCAAAAACTGCAGGATTATCCTTCAGATATTGCTTTGTATTCTCACGACCCTGCCCAATCTTATTTCCCTCATAGGCATACCATGCACCGCTCTTATTGATGATCCCCACATCCGCCGCAAGATCCAGCACATCACCTACAGCCGAAATTCCTTCACCAAAAATAATATCAAATTCAGCCTCCTTAAAGGGAGGAGCAATCTTATTCTTGACAACCTTTACCCTGGTTCTGTTACCGATCGTCTCTCCGCTTTGCTTCAGAGCTTCAATTCTCCTGACATCCAGTCTGACTGAGGAATAGAATTTGAGTGCACGCCCACCGGTAGTAGTCTCCGGATTGCCAAACATAACCCCGACTTTCTCTCTGAGCTGGTTGATAAAAATCACTGTACAATTTGACTTACTGATTACCGCCGTAAGCTTTCGCAGGGCCTGTGACATCAGACGCGCCTGCAGTCCCACGTGGGAATCTCCCATGTCACCATCGATCTCGGCTTTGGGAACCAGAGCAGCAACAGAGTCCACAACAACAATATCAATAGCTCCGGAGCGAACCATTGTCTCTGTGATTTCCAGAGCCTGCTCCCCGTTATCAGGCTGTGAAATGTAGAGGTTGTCAACATCAACACCAATGTTTCTGGCATAGACCGGATCAAGTGCATGCTCTGCATCAATAAAGCCTGCAATACCGCCTCTCTTCTGTACCTCTGCAATCATATGTAACGTAACTGTAGTCTTACCACTGGACTCAGGTCCATATATTTCTATAATTCTTCCCTTCGGGATACCACCAAGACCAAGTGCAATATCAAGGCTCAGCGAGCCTGTAGGAATCGTCTCCACATTCATCTGTGCGGAGGAATCCCCAAGCTTCATGACCGCTCCCTTTCCGAACTGTTTCTCAATCTGTCCAAGTGCAGCATCAAGTGCTTTTAATTTCTCTTCTCTTTCCATAAAATAGATTCTCCTTTTCATCCGATAAGCTGCTTTCTCAAAGTCAGCATCTGGCGAGAACATTTGTTCTTATTTACTATAAAACAAATGTTCGGTTTTGTCAACTAAATTATTTGCTTTGTTTCTGTATTCATTCTAACAATTCAAAAGTCCAATAAAACTCCCTCAAAGGCATCTTCCTCCTTTCCTTCCAACTTTGCTCTGGATATTTGGCAGAAAATGCCGGATTTGCAAAGCAGATAATGAACTGTCATAAGAAAGACAGTGATCGAAATTATAATATCATATCTTTCGATTTTAAGTAACCTGCAAAAACTTAGATAAAGAATATAAAATGCCGGAGCTGCTTTGCAGCTCCGGCACCTGATTACAACGGATTCTGATATTTCTTATAGTCCGGATAGGTAACAGTCACCCAGCCGAAATCATGATTCAGACCAACCTCCATTCCGAGAGGCGTATAGAAAATAATGAGGCTTTCTTCATCATTCATCATTTCCGTAAAGTCCTGGTCAGAATAATAATCAAGCAGTTCATTTTCTCCGTTCTGTTTGTCGGAACGCTTTCTGAATTCAATGGAAAACTCATCATCAATTTCCAGAAGCTGGGTATTTGTCATCACCATTCCGTTATCCATATCAATATTTACGGAGACCACATTGGATTCTGCTCTTTTTCCGTCAAGGTACCCATACTCCAAATAGGCTATGCTGAAAATATCTTCATCCATATAAGTGACATAGCATTCTGCCTTATACAGGTAGCTTTCACTCTTATCAATATTTTCAGATACCTCATTTACATGCTTTTCAATCTCGCTCATTTCTTTTTTCAGTGCATTATTGATTATTTCCGAATTCTTTACATTTTCCCCTGTAATGACAGGATAAGCTCCCATTCCCTGAGCATTCAGTCCGTTATCAGCTTCCATATAAAAGTCCTCTATTGATACCTGGTAGGACAAATCGTCACGCGTTTCATCATGAAACTCATAATATTCCGAGTAATTGTAGTCGAAGTCATCCTCATCTTTTGAGTCATCCTCAAAATCCTCTTCAGACTCCTCCCCGTCTTCTTTCCACGACCATTCCTCAGACTTATCCTCAGACTTCTTCCTATCCCTCTCCTGCTCGCGGGCTTCTGTTTCATACTCATCCCAGGCAATGATATACTCAGATAACTGATATACGCTGACATATAGAGAAACAACCAATACAATGGCTGCCCCAATACTCCCCAATATGACAGCAGCAATTTTTCCTGAACTCCATCCCTTTTTCATTTTTCCTCCTTATCACACTTACTCAATGAAAGTGTTCCATCATTTTCACAAAAGCTCAAGCAGAAGGGCGAGTGCTGTCTTTACCGTCTGCTCACGGATTTCTCTGCGGCTTCCGTGGAAACGGCATTCGCTCACCTTTGTTTTACCGGGTACATGACATCCGATATATACAAGTCCTACCGGTTTTTCTTCTGTTCCGCCGTCGGGCCCGGCAATCCCCGTAACGGCAATCGAGACTTCCGCCGATGCTGCCCGGCAGGCACCCTCTGCCATCTGCGCCGCCACTTGGGCGCTGACAGCTCCATAGGTATTAAGCACTTGTGTATCTACCCCCAGCAAACGGTGCTTCGCTTCATTGGAATAGGTAATATAGCCTTCTTCAAAGGCATCCGACACCCCCGGAACATTCACAAGCGTCCCCGCAAGCAAACCGCCGCTGCAGGATTCTGCGGTGGTAATCTTCCAATGATTTCTCTTTAGTCTTTCAACCACCCTGTCTTCCAATGCCTTTTCTGTTTCCATATTACTTACTTTCCTTCATAACATTTTTATTTTTGATCAGATAATCCACCAGGGAAACTACCGTAAGAATCACGGCGATCCAAAGTACAATCTGGGTGAATAAGCCAAGTGCCTCGATATCTGCGATCAAAAGACATACTGCCACCATCTGAAAGGTGGTCTTGAACTTCCCCCAATAGCTTGCAGCTATTACAACTCCATTGTCTGCTGCCACCAGTCTGAAGCCGCTGATAATGAATTCTCTTGCAATGATCACAATTACCATCCATGACGGAATCCTGTCAAGTTCAATCAGGCAGATCAGCGCGGAGCATACCAGCAGCTTATCCGCAAGAGGATCCATAAATTTTCCAAAATTGGTAACCAAACCATACTTTCTTGCAATCTTTCCGTCCAAAAGATCCGTAAGGCTTGCAATGATAAAAATTGCAAGTGCAATCCACTTGTCAACTGGTGTAATAGGCACCAGTAAAAATACAATAAAAAACGGAATCAGTATCACTCTGAATATTGTCAGCTTATTCGGTAAATTCATCATTATCCTCCATCCCGCCTCATTCGGCTACTATTTCTCCCAGTAAATCATATTCATTGGAGCCGGTAATGACCGTCTTCACAAAGTCTCCGCTCATAAATTGTCTATCCGAACTGATAAACAGATAACCGTCAACTCCCGGTGCATCCTTGTAGGTTCGTGCAACATAAACCTCCTCGTCGGCAACCTTTCCCTCGATCATGGCCGTAAGACGTCTGCCGACCGTTTCTGCTGCCGCATCAAAGGCAATTTCCTGCTGTAATTCCATGATCTCATCCCGGCGTCTTTCCTTGACTTCTTCAGTCACCTGATCCGGCATGATGGCAGCCGGTGTATCCTCCTCTGCCGAGTAAGTAAATACCCCAAGCCTGTCAAATTCCATTTCATTGATAAATGCCAGGGTATCCTCATGGTCTTCCTCGGTTTCTCCGGGGAAACCTGCAATAAAGGTGGTTCTGATACAGATATCCGGTATCTGTTTCCTAAGTTCGCCGATCATACTGCGGATCTGCGCTGTATCCGTTCTCCTTCCCATCCGCTTAAGAACCGCATCGCTGCCGCTCTGTATGGGAATATCCAGGTAATTGCAAATTTTGTCTTCCTCCCCAATGACCTGAATCAGTTCCGGTGTAATCTCCTCCGGGTAGCAATACAGGATTCTGATCCAGGAAAGTCCGTCTATCCTGCAAAGCTCCTTAAGCAGCCGGGGCAGACGCTTTTCCCCGTACAGATCCACACCGTAAAGTGTCGTTTCCTGGGCAACAAGGATCAGTTCCTTCACGCCGCCTTCTGCAAGCGTTCTCGCCTCCTTCAGAAGCTGATCCATGGGAATGCTGCGATAGTCTCCTCTCACCTTGGGAATAATACAATAGGTGCAATGCTTGTTACACCCCTCTGCAATCTTTAAATATGCATAATACCCTCCGGTAGTGACGATTCTCTCTTTTCCACCCTCCGGCGCCCGGTTCAGATCCTCCAGATGATTTTCGGAATTTCCATCCAAAATACTATCCAGTGTATCTGCAATGGCATCGATCGCCGTGGTTCCGATTATGGCGTCAACCTCCGGAATCTCCGTTTGAATCTCATCATGATATCTCTGGGCAAGGCATCCTGATACGATCAAGGCTTTCAATTGTCCGCTCTTTCGAAGCTCTGCCATTTCTAAAATGGTATTGATGCTCTCCTCCTTGGCATCGCCGATAAAGCAACAGGTATTGATCACGACGGCTTCCGCCTCGCTTTCATCATCTGTAAAGCAATATCCCCTCTGTGCCAGCGTACCCAGCATAACCTCTGAATCCACCAGGTTTTTGTCGCATCCCAGAGAAATAAATAAAATTTTCATGTAACAATTTCCTTCCATCCAAAATAAAGCAAAAAGAGTCCGAACACGGACTCTCTGCGCGATCGTATTACCCTCAAAGCCCTCAGGTCTTTTTGAGCATTACTCTTCTTCGTCAGAAAGGATCTTAATTTTTCCCTGGTTCAGTTCTTCTACTGCAATGGAAAGTGCCTTTGCGTCCTTTGTATTTACCAGCGGTTCCTCGCCTGAGATAATTTGTCTTGCTCTCTTTGAAGCAGCCATTACGATGGAGTATCTGCTGTTGACAACAGGTGCCTCACCAGGTTCTACCTCACTGTTTACGACCTTCATCAGATCAGAATAAGATGGATGTAACATAAATTTGCTCCTTTCATCCGGAAGCTCATTTAAAGGCTTCCAGTTCCTTTCTCATATTTTCAATAAATTCCTCATTCCTGGACGGGGAAAAATGTGCCGCCTGAATCAGGGAATGCATTTGACTGACGCATTCTTCCAGTTTATCATTAATTACGATATAATCATAATTTTCAATTCCCTCTGCCTCTTCCGAAGCACGCATCAAACGCTTCTTGATAACCTCCAGACTTTCTGTGCCTCTTCCCTCAAGACGTTTTTTTAATTCTGCAGCACTGGGAGGCATTACAAATAACAAAAGCGCGGTAGGAAATTTCTCCTTGATCTTCAGAGCTCCCTGAATCTCAATTTCCAGAATCACGTCCTTACCCTTTTCAAGCTGCTTTTCAACATACTCTCTGGGTGTTCCGTAATAATTGTCACAATACTGTGCATATTCAACCAAACCGTTATTTGTAATCTTCTCTTCAAATTCTTCCCGGTTTACAAAGAAGTATTCCCTGCCCTCCTGCTCACCCGGTCTTGGCTTTCTGGTCGTCATGGAAACAGAAAGTGCATAATTATCATACGCATGCACCAGCTGCTTCATCAATGTTCCCTTACCTGCACCTGAAAAACCTGAAACAACGATCAATATTCCTTTATGCTTCATCTTCATCTCTGCTTTCTGCCTGTGCCCGCTGCGCTATGGTTTCCGGCAAAAGCGCCGAAAGTACCAGCTGGCTGTTTTCCATCACAAGCACGGCCTTGGTTTTTCTCCCCTGTGTGGCATCAATAGCAGTTCCGGCTTCCTTGGCTCTTTGCACCAGGCGTTTCACCGGTGCCGAGTCAGGACTGACAATCGCAATGATCTTTCCGGAATTCACAATATTGCCAAACCCTATATGAATCAGCTTATTCACAAAAACCCCTCTATTCGATATTCTGGATCTGCTCTCTTACCTTCTCAATTTCTGTCTTTAATTCAATGGCACGATTGGAGATTTCAAGGTCATTGGACTTGGAGAGGATAGTATTTGCCTCCCGGTTCATCTCCTGTGCAATAAAGTCAAGCTTTCTGCCGATACTGCCACCCTGAAGCAAGGTCTCTCTGGTGGTCTCAATGTGACTCCTAAGGCGGACCAGTTCCTCATCCACACAGACTCTGTCTGCAAAGATGGTAACCTCCATAAGAAGTCTGTTTTCGTCGACCTTGGTGTCCTCTAAAAGCTCCTTGACCTTATCCTCAAGCTTCTGCTTGTACTCTGCAATAATCTGCGGAGAACGCTCGGTAATAAAATCCACATGGGCCAGCATACCGTCAAGCTTCAAAAGAAGATCATCTCTAAGATGCTCTCCTTCCTTGATCCTTGTCTCCACAAATCCCTCCGAAGCTCCTTTGATTGCTTTATCGAGCAGTTGCCAGAGCTTTTCCTCATCAATGGTCTGCTCCTCCATTGTAAGAATTTCGGGATATCTGGAAAGGGTAGAAACTCTCATATCATTATCCAGTGAAAAATCCTCTGCCATCTGATTCAGATAGGTCATGTATTCTGCTGCCAGCTCCTTATTGTATTTCACGCAGACATTTGTTTCCGTGAAATCCTCATAAGTAATAAACAGGTCTACCTTTCCTCTCTGAATATAATTTTTAAGCTCACTTCTGATTGCCGCTTCAAAAAAATACAGTTTTTTGGGCATCTTGATATTCACATCCAGATACCTGTGGTTCACCGACTTCATCTCTACGGTAATTTTGCGTTCAGCTTCCTGTACCTCACATCTGCCAAACCCCGTCATGCTCTTAATCATGGCAATCCTCCCGCTTCTGTACCCTCTGCTTTACGTCATGGTCTGCAACGATCTTTTGACCCGACTCCCATGTACACATTCCATTCTATTATAGGGCAGCCTCCCGTAAACGTCAAGAAAATGAAAAACAAGTTTTCCGCAGAAAGGCAAGTTTTTCCTGAAAAAACAGTTGACTCATTGCGGGGGATTTTAATTTACTATATAATAAGGGGAATCAGAAAGGAGATTCATCATGGCATTTGACGGAATTACCATTGCGGCAGTGACAAAGGAGCTGAAGGCTTCCCTTATCGGCGGACGGATCTACAAAATTGCACAACCGGAAGCCGACGAGCTGCTGCTTACCATAAAGACAACCGACGGTGGTCAGAAGCGCCTGCTTCTTTCAGCTAACGCTTCTCTTCCACTCATTTACCTGACGCAGGCAAATAAAGTAAGCCCCATGACCGCACCCGGTTTTTGCATGCTGCTTAGAAAACACCTGCAAAACGGCAGAATTGTTGATATTACGCAGCCGGGACTTGAACGCATCATTCATCTGCACATAGAACATCTCAATGAAATGGGAGATCTTTGCCATAAGCAGCTGATCATTGAATTGATGGGCAAACACAGCAATCTGATCTTTACCGATGACAAGGATGTAATCATTGACAGCATTAAGCATATCTCGGGCATGGTAAGCTCTGTACGTGAGGTATTGCCGGGGAGAACCTATTTTGTCCCTGTTACACAGGACAAAAAGGATCCTCTCGCACTTGATTTCCAATCCTTCCAAAGTACCATGACCGCAGGGAACATGCCAATCTATAAGGCTATTTACGGATCTTACACCGGCATTTCACCTGTTATTGCCCAGGAGCTGTGCTGCCTTGCGAACCTTGACGGAGACCTTTCCACTGCTGTATTTTCCGAAAGCAGCACCGGACCTGATCTGCTTAAGAAGCTGTATGATGTCTTCTCCGGAATGATGGAACAGGTAAAGCTTGGAGATTTCTCTCCTGTCATTGCCTATGAGAATCATACGCCTGCGGAATATGCAGCATTTCCTCTTTCCGGCTACCCACAGGATCGTCTTAAGCCCTTTTCCTCCATCAGCGCTTTACTGGAGCAATACTATGCTGAGAAAAACACTGTAACACGCATCAGGCAGAAATCCGCTGACTTAAGAAGAATTGTTCAGACTGCCCTTGAACGGAATATAAAGAAATATGACCTTCAGCTTAAACAGAAGGAGGATACCGGGAAGAAGGAGAAATATCGCGTGTATGGAGAGCTGCTTAACACCTACGGCTATGGTCTTGCCCCCGGTGCGAAATCCCTGGATGCTCTCAATTACTATACCAATGAAACAATCACGATTCCCCTTGACCCTCTTCTTTCTGCCTCCGAGAATGCCAAGAAGTATTTTGATAAATACAACAAGCTGAAGCGCACCTATGAAGCCTTATCCGCTCTCACGCAGCAGGTGAAGGAGGAGATCGATCATTTAGAATCCATCCAGGCGGCACTTGATATTGCCCTTCTTGAGGAGGATCTTGCCCAGATCAAAGAAGAAATGATTGTAAGCGGCTATATACATCGCCGGGGCGGAAATGCCAAGAAAGTGAAATTTACCAGCAAACCCTTCCACTATGTAAGCAGTGACGGCTTCCACATTTACGTTGGAAAAAATAATTATCAAAATGATGAGCTTACCTTTAAATTTGCAACCGGCGGGGACTGGTGGTTCCATGCCAAAGGCATTCCGGGCTCCCATGTGATCGTCAAGACCGAAGGACATGAGCTTCCCGACAGTACCTTTGAGGATGCAGCAAGGCTTGCAGCCTTTTACTCCAAGGGCCGGGGACAGGACAAGGTGGAGATCGACTATCTGGAAAAAAAGAATGTCAAGAAACCCACAGGCAGCAAGCCGGGCTTTGTTGTTTACTACACGAATTATTCCATGATGATCGATACCGATATTTCCCATCTTTGCAGAGTTGATGATTAAGAGACTATAGTCAAAAAGCATCGATACATGTTAAATGCACCAATGCTTTTTGACTTATTTTTTGCCGTTTACGGAAAGCTTAAAGGGTTCCGCTTGTAAACAGGCTCTTCACATGATCGATTTCCTGCTGGGTAGCCTTTGCTGCAGGCACATAGTAAGATTTTTCCCTTGCAAGCTTGTAAAGCTCCTCCTGGGACTGCTCACAGGCATTCCGAAACTGCTTCAGGGTCTGCTTCAATTCGGCGTTTTCTGTCTGCGCAATCATTTCACCGAAACGCACCAGCTCACCGTTAATTCCGGTCAGAGTATCTGCTACCATAGTCTTTTCATTCATCTGCATTGTCCATCCCTCCTACTGCAAAAATTTCATCAACTGATTCTTGTTGTCCATTGCTGATTTTGCACCTTTTTCAAAGAACTGTTTTACCTGTGTGTCCTCAGAGCAGGCTGCATATTCCTTCATTTTACAGTGGGTTACATCATAACCGCCAAGCAGATGGCGCAGGTTCTGTAAGTCAAGTTCTGATAAATTAGCCATAATTTTACCTCCTGAAAATATCGTCACGTCCGACGTTTTTATTATTTCCGGGAGGTATTATTTTATACTGCCATATTATTCATCAAGCCAGTAATCATCTTGTTCTTTTGCAGGTTTATTTTTTCTTTTTTTGACGCGTTTTTTCTTTGCAGGTCTGCGCCGCTTCTTTTTGGTAGTTTCTTCTTTCATAATACCTGTCTTCTTGGCTATCCGGATCAGAAGTTGCCCCTTGGGCATACTACAGAGTTCTTCTTCTGATACGGCCTTCCATCGGATGACAAGAATAAAATAGACTGCACAGCCTACCAGTACTGCTGCTGCAAGTGAAATAATATTGATTCCGCAAAGGTAGTAGAGTCCCTGGTAGATTCCAAACGCAATGACACCCATGATAGCCGACGCGATGACAGGACGGAGGAATGTCTTATCCACCTCCTGACGATATTGGAGATAGCGATGTACTGCAATCTGATTCAGGACGCACAGCAGGAAGGAATAAAGCACAGTTGCAAACACATAGTAAAAAAGGCTGTACTTTTCATCCAGAAACAGCATCATTGCAATCATTACACCCGCATGAAGAATCACTGCCGCAGAAGCATTGATAATGGGCATATTCATTCTGCCGATTGACTGCAAAATTGCCTGAGTCAGCGTAGACAGCGCATAAAAAATAATACTGACTGCCATGCAGGATAAGAGGATGGAAGAAATCTGCAAGGATTCCGGCTGATGGAAGATCACCTTCATGACAGGCTTTGCCAGCACCCCGATTCCCACTGCACAGGGAATTGAGATCAGCATTGTTACTTTGATCGACTTTGCCACCTTATTTTTCACACCCTCCGGATTCCCCTTCGCAAAATCGCTGGATATACCCGGTATGAGGGCCGTTGCCATTGCCGATGCCATTGCTATGGGAATATTGGAAATCTTTGTTCCTTTGGCGATAGCGCTTAGGTTGGTGGCAACCACCGCCTCCGCCATTCCCTTTGCATTCATCATAATCTGCTGGTAAATCGTATTATCCAAAAAGCTGTTGATATTATAAATACCGGTACTGATGATAAACGGGGTTACTACCAGCAGAATCATCTTGAAAATATCCCGGTAGGATTCATCCGTATGCCCTGTATCCCGTTCAATCCTTCTCTTAATCGTCTTCTTATTCAGTGCATACACACCGGCCATAAACAATAAACCGGCTAATACTCCCGCACCGGTACCAATGGTTCCACCTGCTGCACCGTAAGATGCTCTTGTTGACGCATCCTGATCTGCCACGAGCTGTACCATCACATAGGCCATCCCCACACTCATACCGGCATTGATCAGCTGCTCAATGATCTGAGAAAAGGAG
Organism: Bacillota bacterium; assembly: GCA_030526045.1. Taxonomy (GTDB): domain Bacteria; phylum Bacillota; class Clostridia; order Lachnospirales; family Lachnospiraceae; genus Suilimivivens. Next base: position 46,917 of record JAUNDN010000001.1, read on the forward strand.
GTCTGTACCATGGTTCTGTGTGCTTGAAAGTAGCCACGCAGAACACCAAGAATGCCGCTAAAGAAAATGGTAGGCGCCAGTAATCGCAGTGGAAAAACAGCATTATCCATCTCCACCAAAAGCCCGGCACCAAAAAACACAAATAAGCTGGCAATACCACCGACTACCAGCACATAAATAAATGCACAGTGAAAAATTCTGTGTGCATTTCGATATTCTTTTACTGCCAGCCTTTGGGCAATCACCTTAGATACAGCAGAAGGAATGCTGTAGGAGGATATCAAAAGAACAATGCTGTACGCATAATAAGCACTGTTGTAATAGCCAAAGCCCTCATCTCCAATAATTGCAACCAGAGGCGTATTATACAGAAGTCCGATAATGCGGACGACGATTCCGGCCGAAGCCAGAATCCCCGCCTGCAAAATAAAGCTTTCATTTCTTTTCTTATTTGGCATTTCTGCTACGCTCCAATGCTTCTATCCGATCATCCAGTCATACATCGGAATCATCATCAATAACAATTATAAGTTATGTCGGACAAAGCTTCAAGAACATTTCTACTATTTTCCCCTTTTAGGTAATCCCTAACATATCTACTGCTGCTCAATAACCACTTGTGCGGATGTGAGTCCTTCTCCTTCTACCGTCAGCTTTACTTCACCGGCTGTTTTTCCGGCTCGAATGACGCAATATGCCAACCCGTTAAAGGCTGTGCGATTCCGGGTTTCCTTCCATAATTCGTGGCATTCGGGACATCCATTATCAATACCGATGATTTTGGCATCCCCTTCCAATTTATAATTCAAGCTGTTGCAGGCAGTCAAATCAACTCTATTTGCTTCATCAAGCAGTCGAATTTCTACCTGTACAATACTTCTGCCGTCTGCTTTTACACTGGTGCGGTCACACTTTGCTTCTATGACCGTTGCTGTACCTGTTGTTTCAACCTTGTATCGGCATACTTCCTTTTCATCTCGGTATCCTATTACCTCAATTTCTCCGGATTCATATGGTACATCCCAGCTAAGGAACAAATCATCGGTATTCGCCGGTCTTCTGTATCTGTCGAAATGGCCATACTTTTCTGTCATACCACAACATGGGAATCCTTTAGATTTCATCCCATAAGATTTTCCATTGACAAAGAGCTCTGCATCCTCGCAGTTTGTATAACAGATAACCGGAAGAACAGTTCCATGATCTACTGATAAGTTCCAATGCGGACACAGATAAGCAAACGGTTCCTTTGTATCCCAAACACTCTTATAGAAATAGAAACTGTCTTTCTCAAATCCACAGGTGTCTAAGACTCCACACCCCGAGGACTTCTGTGGCCAGTTGGACTCTCCCAGATAATCGATACCTGTCCACATAAAATCGCCTGCTACAAAATCGTGGGTCATGGTGTAACGCAATAATTTACCTACACTAACCGCAGCTGTGTAATATGGTTTATCCCAGAAAGAATTTCTATCATAATCCAGACGGTACGTGCTTCGAACATATCCGGCGGAAGGGTTTTCTGTACCTATCACACAACGATGAGGATATGCTTCATGATCTTCATCATAGAAGCGCTCTGCTCTCTTTCTCCAACGTCCCACATAGTTGTATCCGACTACATCAATTTCTTCCATAAATTCCTGTCTGGCAGGATGTGGTTCTGCCACAATCTGGTCATGAGCCAGAGTGATTTTGCGAGAGGGATCTACTGCATGGCAAAAATCTCGAAGCTTTCTTGCAAGTCTCTCACCATCTTCCACCGTCTCCTCCGGTATCTCATTACCAATACTCCAAAGGAAAATAGAGGTATGATTGCGGTCACGGTACAGCATTGTCTTCAAGTCCCATTCGTGACATTTTTCAAAGTAGGTTGAATAGCCATGGCTCTCATGGGTATTGGCTCCTACTTCTTTATCCTTCATCAATGCCCATTCATCAAAAGCCTCATCCATCACAAGGAAGCCCATCTGATCGCATAAATTAAGTAAAGCAACATCAGGTGGATTATGAGAACATCTGATTCCGTTTACTCCCATTTCTTTCAGTTTTTTAAGTCTACGTTCCCATATTGCGGGAGGAACTGCAGCACCTACACAACCACCGTCGTGGTGCAGGCAGACACCGTTTATTTTCATCTGCTCGTTATTCAGCAGAAAGCCTTTTCGGTTATGAAACTCCAAACTTCTAAAGCCAATCTGCTCCTCTCTGAAATCCAATTCCTGACCCTGATTCTTTAATGTAATCTGTAAAGTATACAAGGTAGGCGTATCCGGCGACCACAAAGTAGGATTATTTACGGATAAAAGAACGGTCAGAGTATTTGAGTATAAATCTTCAGGAATTGCCTCATCCAGTCCAGTCATAATAGCAGCATCTCCGGAGGCTTTTTCAAAAGAGCTTTCTACCCTTTGAACTCCTTCTGCTACCTTCACACTGTTCTCATCAAACAATGCAAACTCCAAAGAGGGTTTCAGTCCACTTAATAATTCCTGTTTCATGGAAGCATGAAGAGTTACTTCCACATAAAGAACTGCTTCAGGCATTTTGGAAAGGTCTGTTGTTAAGTATGTACCATATCTGGCAATATGCAGAGGTTTTCTTGTTTCCAGCCAAACATCCCTGGTAAGTCCTGACCCTGAATACCATCTTGATCCCGGCTGAAGCGAATTATCCACTACCACCAAAAGATCATTCTCTCCTTTCGTAATAAGGTCTGTGATATCCACTTCAAAGGGTGTGTATCCGTAAATGTGACCACCTGCTTCTTTTCCATTCACATAAACAGTTGTCTTCATATAACTGCCTTCAAAGTAGAGAACCACCTGTTCTCCGGGAGCATCTATTTCAAATTTTCTCTGATAATAACCAATTCCTGCCACCACATATCCACCGGATCCGCAAGTAGGTAATTTAGAATCCACAGGATAATCTGTACTCCAGTCATGGGGGAGCTGAACCTTTCTAAACGGATACATATCTATTTTGTCAAAATCCGGTTCTTTTTGGTCAGCCAAATAGAATTTCCAATCATCAAATAAACATATTTTCATATTTACTTTTACTCTTTCTATAACTTACTGGTAGATTTGCGTACCAAAATTTCAAAGTCCATAATACTTCTGGACTGATATTCTTTTCCATCCAAATAGTTGATTAGTTGCTTACAAGCCATACTTCCCATTTGCTTTGCAGAAATATTCACTGTTGTTACTGATGGAACAAAGCAAGAAAGATTTGGACTATTGTACAGTGAAGCCACTGCAACGTCCATAGGTATACGATAGCCTTCTGCTTGTAGCTTAGACATCATTCTCGTACAGAGAGTGTCATCTCCACATACAATACATTCTACTTTTTCGTTCAATATTTCATCGATATCAATATCATGAACATCCACTTTCTGGGATGCTCTATAAATAACCTGTTTTTCTAAAGATAACCCTGCATTTACAATGGCATTGCAAAAACCGTCATAACGCTGACGATTTACTTTAAATCCCATCCCATCAACAAGCAATGCAAACTTACGATATCCTTTTCCGATCAGCATCGTAGTCAACGTTTCAGATGCTGTTTCATTATCTGTGTCGACTTGAATGATTTCTTTTGCCGGTGCAGTACCGGTTATTGCGCAAGGAAAACCGATTTGCGATAAATAAGCAATATCCTGCCCATCCTCCACAGCACGAGTGAGAATGATTCCATCTACTTTTCCAAGTTCCACAAGTTCCTGTAAGGCAGAAATATTATTTGTAGTACAGGTTGTTAATACCACATTATAATCCACACTATTCGCATACTCACAGATTCCAAGCAGGCATTCGTAGAAGTAAGCACTACCTGAGAAATATGCATCAGCAGGTAATACCACACCAATGTTTCCGGTTTGTTTTCTCGTTTTGGAATCAGAAAGATTACTATACTCAGTTAATCCATTGGCAGTGATAAACTCTGTAATTTTCTTTCTTGTTTCTTCTCCGATGCGCCCTTTTCCGGATAACGCTCTTGACACGGTGCTTTTGGATACGCCAAGCTGTGTCGCGATTTCATCCATTGTCATGTACGGTTCCTCATTTCTTAATACAGGAGGCTGAGGTATACAGCCTCCTGCATTGATATAAATCCATTAGCCTTATCTTGTTGCGTACCAAGCTTCATACTGAGCATAGAACTCATCATATACATTCTGAAGTCCTGCATCGTAACACTTCTGAATCATTTCATCCAAAGTAGCATCTACATCGTCTACCAGACCAAGTTCGATCATGGGAACATAATCCTGTAAAACAGTATCTACTGCATTCAGATAAGATTTTACATTAGCATCATCAAATACAAAAGTAATTGTTGGATTGGAAGTTACACGTTCTTCCCATGCATCACTCATTGCTTTTTCACGTTCAGGAGCCCCTGCTTCTGACAGGTTGCCATTCTTTACTGCCCAAGATGCAGAAACAGTGAAAGGAGCAAAATCACCGGATTTATCAGTTTTTGTATATTCATCATTTCCATCGATTGTATAATGTACACCTTCCTGACCAAGACAAATCAGTCTGTTCATAGCAGTGTCACATTTAATCATATCAAGAACCATCGCTGCACGTTCAGGATTCTTAGAAGAAGCTGTGATAGCCATATCATTATTAGAATATGCTTCACATCCTACCAAATGATCTGTTGTCAAATCGTAAGCTGCACACCTTACGCCGTCTGTCTGTTCTGCCTGTTTCATGTATGTGAATACAGAACCATTCCAAGCAATTGATGCGCCCTGAAGAGCACCGAATGCATCATCATCAGTAACTGTGTTTGTTAATGCGCTACGGCTCCAGCATCCCGCATCAGCCATTTCTTTCATATCTTTTGCATATTCTCTGAAAGGAGCGTATTCATAAGCCAGTTTGATATCTTCTTTTTTCGGAAGTTCTCCCTTATACTCGTAGATAAAGTCTGTATAGTTGGAATCAAGTGCTAAAAATGTATCTGTCTGCTGACGATATACATCCCATAATTCGTTGTTGTCTCCGGCAGATGCCATAGCGTAAATACCGCTTTCAGGAGTTTCTTTTTCAGCAATTGTAAGCATGTACTGCTTGTAGTCTTCCCAATTCTTCAATTCTGTCATGCCATATTTTTCCATCAGATCCTGACGAACTGCAACGATCTTGCCCATAGGCTGTGCTGTATTACTTGGAACAGCAATTGTCTTACCTGCAAGCGTTGTTTCGTCCCAGCTTTCTTCTGCCTGATATTTTGCTGTAAGAGGCATATATTTGCTTACAAAATCTGTGCTAAGTTCATAGAAGGAACCCTTTGCTGCTTCTGTATACATATAGCACCAAGGAGCTGTAAAGATAATATCGATATCAGCGCCACCTGCCAGGTTCAAACTGTACATTGTCTGATAATCAGACCAGCTCATAAAGGTTACAGCCAAAGTTGTGTTGAATGGTTCCAAAATGGAATTCATCTCTGCAAGAACAGCATCCCAATCATTTGGTGTATCACCAATCAAATACATATTTACGGTATAAGGTTTGCTCAAATCTGTATCAGCATACATTTCAGGGGTTGCTTTGATTATGTTTCCCTTGATGGTATCAGGTAAATCTGCAAAAGCATCTCCTGTAGGTGCCACTACCTCTGCTGTCTCAGTTGTCTCTGTAGCTGTTGTTGTAGTTGTGTTTTCAGTAGATGCAGTATTTCCGCCACATCCCACAAGCGTTGACACTGCCATGGCAGCTACCAACATAATAGATAGTACTTTTCTTTTCATGAATAAATCCTCCTTTTGCCGGGCTACTTTAGACCCACATTTTTTACACTATCTTTTGATCACAAGCTTTTCACTTATGATTAATTTACAAATGAATCATTCTGTATTTTCTTACTCCTCGAAAATACGATTTATACCTTATCCCTTTACCGCGCCAATTGTAAGTCCTTTTACAAAATAACGCTGGACAAACGGGTAAAGCAGAACAATTGGTCCTGTTGCTATCACAGTCATAGCCATCTTCATACTCTCTAACGGAACAGAAGGTAACGCTATACCTGATTTCTCAGCGACGATTTTCAGTGCCTCGGCACTTCCCAAAATTCTCTGGAGATAATACTGTAGATTGAACATATCTTCGTTCGTGATATAGAGCATACAGTTATACCAGTCATTCCAGTAAGCCAATGCCGCAAACAGACCCAGCGTCGCCACCAAAGGTTTACTAAGTGGTAAGATCAATTTGAAAAAAATCACAAAATCGTTTGCACCGTCTATCTTTGCGGATTCTGTAATGGCAGCAGGAATGCCACTCATAAAACTTTTTGCGATAATCATATTCCAAACAGAAAACATCAATGGCAGAATCAAGCCCATGTAGCTGTTCTTCATATTCAGGTAACGGACACACATAATGTACCAGGGAACCAGTCCACCATTAAACAGGGTTGTGAAAAAGAAGAAAAACGAAAACTTATTTCTCCATGGGAAGTCTTTTCTAGACAATACATATCCTGTCATTGTGGAAAGCATGATGGAAAAGAATGTTCCCACCAAAGTGACACCAATGGTGTTCCCATATGCTTTTAAAATACTTACCGGGTTCTTTAAACAGAGTTTATAAGCTTCTATACTGAAATCCTTGAAATACAGTGGATAGCCATTTCGGATCAGAGTGGCCTCATCTGTAAAAGAAGCAACGATAATCAGGTAAAAGGGAAGGACACAGAGCAAAGCAAATAAGCCAATTAACAGATATCCGATAATCTGAATGATATGATCATCCATGCCCATTACGCGCCTGCCACCAGACATTTCTTCCTCATTCGTATTCTTAGACATTTGTATCCCCCCTTCCTAATAAAGCGCATAATCCGGATCATATTTCTTCACCAGATAGTTACATACATTGATAGTAATGAAACATAAAATGGATTGGTACAGGCCTGCGGCAGCAGATACACCGATATCACCATTGGTAATCAACAATCTGAATACATAAGTATCAATAACATCGGTAACCGGTTGCAACAACGCACTGGATTTTACAGTCTGATAGAACAATCCGAAATCGCCTCTAAAGATATTACCGATTGCTAAAAGAACCATAATCATCATAGTCGGCATTAAGGATGGAATCGTGATATAGCGAATTTTCTGCCAAGCACTTGCCCCATCAATACTAGCTGCTTCAAACATTTCCTGATCCAGACTGGTGATAGAAGCCAAATATACAACAGAACCATATCCGGTTCCCTTCCATACCTTTAAGAAAATCAGTACTGCCGGCCATGCACCCGGTGTATTATACAGATCAAAAGCTGATACGCCGAAGGTAGTCATCACATGATTGACAATGCCTCTTTCAAAGTTAAATACATTGTACATAATTGCTCCGGCCACAACCCAGCTGATGAAATACGGAAGAAACATCATTGTCTGTGCTATCTTTTTAAAATACTTATTGAGAAGCTCGTTTATCAAAATAGCGCTTCCCATTTCAAAGACAACACCAAGCGCAATGAATGCGATGTTGTAAAGTAAAGTATTTCTGGTAACCTGCCCAAGTTTACCGGCAATCAGTAAGGCTTTGAAGTTGTTCAGTCCACACCATGGGGATTTGTAAATTCCGCCTGCATATTGAAAATTCTTAAACGCAAGGACAATACCTGTCATTGGTGCGTACGAAAAAATAAGAACATAAATGATTGCAGGAGCCAACATCAGCAACAGCATCCAATGTTTCTTCATAGTTTTAAATACGGATGGTTTCTTATATATGGTCTCCTTTTTCGTTCTGGCCACTTTAGCTTCTCCTTTCATCGACAAGTTGCGCATCTTGTTGCGCGTTTTGTTTTTGTCACATATGTTCAATTTAACTATATTAATATTATAAATAGGGCAGCTTTTATAGTCAATGCACATATATCCCAAAGTATTTTCTCTCATTTTGCAAAAACACTATCCAAAGCGTAAAAGAAGTTGCGCAACATACTTCATTTTCGTTGCGCAACTTTCATTTTCATTTCACTCCGGCGAGTCTATTCCGTTTATCATCGATAAGCTAGTAGAGCTTCATTAAATTGTAATGTATTTTCGTCTATCATCCTGCAGGCACCAAGTGAGTAAGCATCCGGCAACAGTTCTTCTCCCACTTCCGGTTCCCAATAAAATACCCCTTTATCCTCCGTTTGAGGCAGTTCTTCAAGAACCTCCATAATGTCCTGCAACATGTTTTGGGCTAATTTTCCCTCGTTCTGGTCTTCCCCTGTTTCAACAATCATTACGGGCTTCCTGTATATGGAAACAATATGTTCCAAGGCTTCTTTCAACACCTTTTTATCATGCTTCCCATATTCAGGCTTAAACAGCCGATACCAATAAGGGTAATAGGAAAAGCCAAAGATATCTGTCTTTCCTCCCAATTTTGTAAAAGTGGACAAAAAGCCATCTAACCAATCCAGTATTGGAAGTCCTGAAAGATGGGTGATCACCTTTGTATTAGGAGATATCTCTTTCACAGCATCATAACCTGCATTTAGCAATTCCACCAACTGCTCAGGGTTATCTCCAAAAGATCCCACTGGTCTTAAGATACCATTATTGATCTCATTCCCAACCTGTACCCAATCAGGCATAATTCCTTGCTCGCCAAGTTTCGTCATTACATCAATCGTATGTTGGGTTACCTTTTCTTTTAAGCCTTCAAAATCTTCATTCAACCAAGCTTCCGGGATATCCTGATATTCAGGATCTGCGAAATGATCGCTATAGTGAATATCAATCATCAGAGACAAGCCTTCCGATTTTACACGTTTTGCCATCCTGACAACACTCTCTATATCACAGAATCCCAACATGCACCTTTCATTTTCCTTCTTGTTCCAATAAGCTTCTTCCGGCGGATTCACAAAGACACGAAGTCTGACTCCATTAACTCCCATTTCTTTCATGTATTTCAGAGGATCTACCTTCTCACCCTTTGCATCAACCCATGATACTTTTGTCGCTTCCAGTTGGGTTAACCATCCCAGATCAACTCCTTTTACCATACCCATTGAAAAATACCTCCTGTTTCTCACACAATGTCATTTACCTGAGTGAAAACTCACATTATAGACTTGCACTAAATCCTGCGGTCTAATGTCATTCCCTACAGTATATTTTCATCTTACCCAACCGCAAATTTGACGTCAATTCGCGTTGCCTCCAAATTTTTTCACGAATTATCCCATCAATTGAAACAAATAACATAAAAAAGGAGCGCAACGAATGCAACACCAATGGCATTCTACTACACCCCTTCATCAATTCAATTATTCTATTAGAATCAGGTCAAAAAGAATCTTAGCATCTGATTACTGCAAATGTTTTTGCTTTCACTGTAAAGTTGCCGGCAATATCTACGTTTTCTTCTTTCACTTTGCTTGGCTAAGGAAGGTTTTCAGGTTCCGCTCCATCTTCGGCTTCAGATAAAGCAAATAGATTTGAACCAAATCATATCCGGTTTCCATTGGCTATGACTATAATGGCTTCGAAAAACAAGCCAATCATATCACTGACTAACGTCGGTCATTTTCAAAAACAAACATTCTATTATTTTATCAATATTCCTTGTGCTTAAGGGCACGCTTCCTGATTCCATAGTTATGATCAAATTATCGTCCAAAACAATGCCTTCATTTTTGTACTCTTCCAATTTCTTCAAACTGTATGAAATATAGTCAACATCGCCCATTTTCCCAAGATGCTCCCAATACTTTATTCTTCTCTCTCTCAAATTCAGGAATCAACATTCTTGTATTAGTATTCATTGTATCTTCTCCTTCTAACACTGTCCGATACAAAATATTACGGAATTTTTGTCTTTTATTGGATTCCCGCTACTTCAACGAGGTTCGAATACCTATATGTAGCGGATTTTGAATTAATTTTGATATTTTCCGCAACAACGCACAAGCAAGCTTGTTCGTTATTGCGGAAAACACTTTTGAACTTTAGAACTATAGGAAAAAGAAACTCTTCTGGTAATTACCGTATATTAACTACTCTAAAACACTTTAGGCCATTAGATCAGCATACGCTAAGCAGATAACGAATGAATCTGTTAACACTCTTTCAGCCTTATCCGATCAGCCAGTCATACATCTCCTGATATTTAGCTGCTGAAACACTCCATGAGAAATCCGCTGCCATTGCACGGTCGACAATCTTATTCCATTCACGCTTTCTGTCATAATAAATGCGCTCGGCATAACGAATGGTCGCCAGCATCTCATGTGCATTGTAATTCACAAAGGAGAAGCCTGTTCCTGTACTCTCATACTCATTATATGGCTGAACCGTATCTTTTAAACCGCCTGTTTCCCTGACAATGGGAACCGTACCGTAGCGAAGGCTCATCAGCTGGCTGAGTCCGCAGGGTTCAAATAAGGAAGGCATCAGGAAGGCATCACTTGCCGCATAGATCTTATGGGACAATGCCTCTGAATAATAAATATTTGCTGAAACCCTGTCATTATATTTCCAGTCAAAATGGCGGAACATATTTTCATATCGTTCTTCACCGGTTCCAAGCACCACGATCTGCACATTGTCCTGACAGAGCTCGTCCATCATACGATCGATCAGATCAAAGCCCTTCTGATCTGTCAGTCTCGATACGATACCGATCATAAACTTCCTATCATCCTGGTCAAGTCCCAATTCCGCCTGAAGGGCACGTTTATTCTTAATCTTCTCCTTACGGAAATTTACTGCATTATAATGATGTTCAATATACTTATCTGTCTCCGGATTAAACTCATCATAATCAATACCGTTGACGATACCTCGAAGGTCGTTACTGCGGGCACGTAAAAGCCCATCCAGCTGTTCTCCGTAAAATGCTGTTTTAATTTCATCTGCATATGTCTGACTTACAGTGGTAATTGCATCTGCATATACCAGACCACCCTTTAACAGGTTTGCATCTTTAAACAACTCCAGCTTATCCGGTGTAAAGTAGTAATCAGGAAGTCCTGTAATATCCTTAACTTCTTTCACACTCCATTTACCCTGAAATTTCAGGTTATGGATCGTCATAACAGACTTAATTCCCCTGTAGAATTCATTTCCCTGGAATCGTTCCTTCAGATAAACAGGGATTAGTCCGGTCTGCCAGTCATGGCAGTGGATCACATCAGGTCTGAAATCAATTACCGGGAGGATTGATAACGCTGCCTTGGAGAAAAAGGCAAACTTTTCGATCTCGTAAAGTGCATTATCGCTATAAGGCCTGAATCCGTTGAAAAACATTTCATTATCAATAAAATAGTATTTTACGCCATCCACTTCAGCATACATGATTCCTACATATTCATTCTTCCAATGAAAATCCATATAGAAATGATTCACATATGTCATTTTGTCTTTCATTTCCTGAGAAATACAGGTATACTTGGGAAGAATTACCCGGACATCAAAATATTGCTTGTCAATACATTTGGGAAGTGAACCTACTACGTCAGCAAGTCCTCCCGTCTTGATAAACGGAACGCCTTCTGATGCAACAAAAAGAATCTTTTTCATCAAAACCCTCCAAACAAAATATAATATCTAATATTATACAACAACACATCATTCAATTAAAGAAGAATTTGTGAAAAAAAAGCTGACTTTTGTAAAATAAAGCCAGCTTTTCTCGTGGAGTCTAACGGTACTGCATTCTGATCTTGTCTGCAATCAATGCAATAAACTCTGAATTCGTCGGTTTTCCTTTTCCCGTATTGATTGTGTAGCCAAACATTGCATCCAGCGTTTCCATTTTCCCCCGGTTCCAGGCCACCTCGATTGCATGTCTGATTGCTCTTTCCACCCTGCTTGAGGTTGTCTGATATTTTCTTGCAATGGTAGGATACAATACCTTCGTTATGGAGCCCAGCATCTCAGAATCCTCCACCGACATCATAATCGCCTCCCGAAGATACTGATAACCCTTAATATGCGCCGGGACGCCAATCTCATGAATCATATCCGTAACATCTCTTTTGAGGTCAAAGCTCAGTGTTTTCGGTACCACTTCTGCTTCTTTCTCTGCGGTTCTTAATGTTTTTCTGCCGGAGGGCACTGTTATCATAATCTGGAATTCCCGCTCGGTATGTATCAGTTCTCCCAGAATCTTGTATACCTTTTCTGCATCTTTTGTCGTCGATAAATTCAGCTGTTCCATGATTCATTCCCTCCATTTTCCAAAAATTGATACAAAGTTATTATAAGGAACATGAAATCCTGCTTCAACTGTCATTCATCGCATATTTTTTTCATCAATCATTAGGTCTTTTGTAAAATCTTCCCGTTTACCGATAATCCATTTTTACAGAAAGCCGGTTCTTTCTTGCTTCGATCCTTGCCATACTCCCAGTCACAAGAGGCATCATAGGGGGCAGATGCCCAAGATCTGCGTCCATGATCACCGGCACACCATACTTTGCCACCGTATGCAGCACGGCCGAATACTGATCAAGCCCCATCATCTCCTGTCCATGACAAAGCGGACGGCCGATCAGGAATCCCTTCACATGTGCAAACCATCCGGCCTGCTCCATCTGCCACATGGCCCTTCTGATTGCAAATACATTTAAATCACAGCTTTCCAGGAACCAGATGAAACCATCCTCCCGGTATTTATCCGTAAATTCTCTCACTCTGTCAAACCCGGTTCCCAGAAGATTGACAAGACAGTCCATACAACCGCCGATCAGTCGTCCTTCCATTTGCACCTGTTTCTCCTCAAGTATTTTATCAGGCGTCTTTGGTAAAAATAGTTTCAATTTCAAATCCTCGGTACAATTGTATGGTAACAGCGGATGCTCCTCATCCTTGAGTCCTTCCTTTTCCCATTTTCCGTAGCTGTCAATCTCCTTCTTTTCCCCCATCAGAAGCGACATCGCATCGGAAAGAGAAGGATGCCTAGGTTCCATGCCAAATGCCGGTGCACAGGGGCCATAGATGGATGCCACATCACAAAGGGTCGTAAGTAGAAACGTCATATTCGTATTGTCGGAATAGCCCATATACCACTTTGGTTCTGTCTGCCTGATCGCATCAAAATCCACATATTCCAGTATCTCGCACATCAGCTCCCCACCCCCGCAGGAAATCAAGCATTCATTCTGCCTGCTTAAGTAATAATCCGTCAATTCCCTGCCACACTTTTCCGGTGTATTGCTGATGCCGATACCACTTCCCTCAAAACAGTTCGGTCCAAGATCAAACTGAAAGCCTTCCTGGCTCCACTTCCTTCTTGCATTTTCAAATGCGGTTCTGTATGGCTCAATGTTGCATCCGAAGGATGGCGCCACAAATCCAATCGTGCCGTTTTGTTTCAAAAAAGCCGGGTATTTCATATTCTTGCTCCTCCTCTTACTTACTATCGACAGTAACACAATTTGACGCGTGCTGCAACCAGCTTTCCGTTCTGGATAATGGAACTGCCGCTCACGAGTGATAGCAACTATGGACAACATTTGTATTGTTAGGTGTACTACGAAATGCTATAATTCATTAGGAAACAAAAGAGTAAGCAGGTATTACAATGAAATACTCATTGCATTACCTGCTAAGGATCATTCCGCTGCCTCTAACATATTCTCAATAAAAATTCCGTATCCCTTTGCGGGATCCTGTACCAGTACATGAGTCACTGCTCCAACCAGCTTTCCGTTCTGGATAATGGGACTACCGCTCATTCCCTGAACAATTCCACCGGTCACCGACAATAACTCCGGATCTGTAATTTCAAGAACAATACCACGATTGATATTACTGTTTTCCATGTTTATCTCTATAATATTTACATCGTATGTTTTCGTTTCCTCTCCCAGTGAACAAAGGATCTGCGCCGGTCCCACTTCAATTTCCTGCTTTAATCCCAGAGGAAGATATTCACCGTTTGTGCTAATGGCTGTCTCCTGTGTACAAACGCCGAAAATCCCGCGGGTAGTGTTTGCTGTAATATCTCCCATGATATTTTCATCGTCATATTCAATAAAGCCTGTAAGTTCTCCCGGTGTCCCTACACTTCCCCTAGTTATTCCAATTATTTCGGTATGATAAAGAGTTCCCTTCGCAAGACTCATGAGAGTACTGGTATCAATATCATTAATGCCATGCCCCAGAGCTCCGAAGCTCCCATTCTCATTGATATAAGTCATGGTGCCGACTCCCTGGGCATTATCCCGAACCCAGATTCCCATTTTGTATTCCCCGTTTCTATTCTGCTCCGGTTTTGCCTTTACTTCGATTATGGTATCCTTTCTCTGAACCTGAAATACCATTTCCTGTCCGTCACTATGGTTAATAATATTGATCAGTTCCTTCTTTGTGTTAATCTCCTGATCATTAATCTCCAGGATATAGTCCCCTGTTTGGAGTATATATTTGGCGGGATTATATTTCTTTCCGTTTTCGCCTTCAAATTCACCGATTCCAACCACCAGAACCCCCTTCGTCTTGACATAGATCCCAATCGGTATTCCTGCCGGTTTGAGCCTGACATCCTGTATCACTTCTACATCAACATCTTTAAGAGGAATCACCCCAAAAAGCTTCAGCTGAAGTTTATACTGATCTACCTGATTTGCCCTGACCGTTACTACCTTGTCAAAATCGATATACAGGCTTTGTTCCTTTGATAGACTTTGACCGGAATTTCCGCTTGCCTCCACTGCTTCCCGATAAAGTGCTCCTGATGCCGGCACCTTGAAATCCAGCTTCTGATCTACTCCTGCCTTAACCATAATCGTTGAAGGAACACTGCTCCACATCGTGTAATAGAGCGATGCCATCACTGCAACAATTCCCAATGCAAGCAAAGAATATAAGATTTTTCTATAAATGAACAACGCTTTACTGTCAGGTGTTATCAAATGTTCCAAGTTTTCACATCCTTTATTGTACTTTTCCTTTTGCTCCTTAGAGCAAAACAAGACATGCTTTTGCATGTCTTGTTTAGTATGTGAAAAACTTTGAATTTTACTTTTTGAATTCTAACTTTTTATTTCCAAATGTTGTTAGCACATTTTATGACAGCTTCACCTTGCGGGCATTCTCTTTCATTTCCCTTGCATTTTCAAGCACTGCTTTGGTCATCTCCCCGTTTCCCAAGAGCCTTGCCAGCTCCTTTAAGCTCTCATCCTCATTAAGCAGACGAATATCTGTCGTCGTCCTTTCTTTTTTCACACTTTTTTCTATCAGGAAATGCGAGTCTTCCATGGAAGCTATCTGCGGAAGATGTGTAATACAGATAATTTGATGATCCCCGGAAAGTCTGCCCAGCTTTTCTGCCACCTTCCACGCCGTCTTTCCGCTGATTCCCGCATCAATCTCATCAAAAATCAGCGTATCCGTCTCATCCTTATCAGCAAAAACTGTTTTAAAGGCAAGCATAATACGGGACAGTTCACCGCCACTGGCGATCTGCCATAAGGGGCGAAGCGTCTCACCGGGATTGGTTGAAATCCAAAATTCCACCTGATCATATCCGTCTGCATGAAATTCTTCTTCCATCGGTGAAACGGTAATGGAAAATTCCACATCCAAAAAGTTCAAATCTACCATCGCTTCCCTCAATTGATCGGCAAGCGGCAGTGCTGCTTTGCATCGAAGTTCCGATAGCTGTCTGCAAAGCGCCGACAGAGATTTTTTCTTTTCTTCTATACTTTGCTTCAGGAGGAGCACATATTCCTCAAAATGACTGAGCCGTTCCAGCTCCTTTTGCTTCTCCTGTCCGGTCTTCAAAATCTCCTCAACAGAATTCCCGTATTTACTTTTCAGGTGATTGAGTACATTCAGTCGTTCTTCCAGCGCAATGAATTCCTCTTCATCAAATTCAAGAGTGTCGCTATACTGTGCCATGGAACGGTTAAAATCATTGAGCAGACTGTCAATATCCGTGAGCTGCTCAATCAATGGCAATGCCTCTTCATCCTGTCCTGCAAGAGATTTCAGTTCCCGCAATGCATATCCCACAGTTGCTCCGGCACTTCCCTCCTCCTCATATCCGGTCAGTCCGTGAACCGTATATACGATCTCTTTTATCTTTTTCGCATTCACAAGCCTTCTGTATCTCTTTTCCACCTGTTCATCTTCCAAAGGCTGTAATGCCGCAGCTTCAATTTCATTCAGCTCAAATTCCAGAAGTCTGGCCTGTCTGCTTCTGCTATCCTCATCAAGATTTTGATTTTCCAGTTCCTCCAATGCTTTCCTATATTCGGAAAGCTCTTCCTTCAGCCGTTGTTTCAGGGACAAGGCCTCTTCGCCCACATAATCATCCAGCATCTTCTTATAGGCTGTGGGCTTTAGCAGTGATTGATGTTCGTGCTGTCCGTACATGTCCAGCAGACATCCTGACAGCTTTTTTAGTTGGGCAGTACTGATACTCTCCCCATTTGCCCGGCAGATGCTTTTACCCGGCATAATCTTCCTTTGCAATATCAATTGATGATCCTCTTCTACAGGAAGCTCCATTTCCTTCATTTGTTCAAGCTGTTGGTCATTCAGCGAAAACACCAGTTCCACAAGCGCATGATCTGCACCCGTACGGATGTAGTCCTTGTCTGCCTTTGCTCCCAGCGCCAGATTAATTGAGCCAATGATGATTGACTTTCCCGCACCGGTCTCTCCGGTCAGAATGTTCATCCCCTTCGAAAAAGTCACCTCCTGCTCCTCAATCAAAGCCAGATTTTTCACGTGTAAATTTTCAAGCATATCTTTCCTCCTTACGCCCTTCTCTCAAGCGCATGGCCGGCTACTCTTCCAAAACATTTCGTATTTTATCCATAACAATCTGCGTATCTTCTATCGTGCGAACTGCCATCATAATCGTATCGTCCCCTGCAATGGATCCTACAATCTCCTTCAGCTTCATCGCATCAAGCGCTGCCGCAACTGCCATTGCCATTCCGGAAACCGTTTTGACCACCAGAATATTCTGTGCCATATCCATGGAAACGAAACCATCCTTAAGAACACGGATATATTTATCGCTCAGATAATGATCACTGTGAATCAGAATGGTATATTTCTGTTTTCCGTCTCCCGTCGGAACCTTGGAAAGCTTCAATTCCCGAATGTCCCTTGAAACGGTAGCCTGTGTCACGGCATATCCCGCTTCCCGAAGCTTGTCGGCAAGCTCCTCCTGGGTTTCTATTTCATATTGTTCGATCAGCTCTTTTATTTTCTGATGTCTGCTCTTTTTCATAGTTCCTCTCATTCTGTCGGCTAAACCGCTACCGGCTTTAATCACTCATCTTACGGTGAAGGATCTCCAGGAAGCTCATCTGACTCAGCTTCACGATTCCTGTCGTCCTTTCTGATTTCTTAATAATCAGTTTATTTCCTGTCCTTAAAGCAACCTTATGACTTCCGTCAAAGATTGCTTCTACCTCCTGCTCACTTCCATCCCTGCTCTTTTCAATTTCAATTGTCACCGTATCATCAGGTGACAGTACAATACTTCTGTTCTGCATGGAATGAGGACAAATGGGTGAAATCAGTATCAGGCTTGCCTTTGGCTCAACCACAGGTCCTCCTGCTGACAGATTATACCCTGTAGATCCTGTAGGCGTTGCTACGATAATTCCATCTGCATGATACCTATGTAAAAACTGCCCATTAACATAAATATTAAAATAAATGATCTGCAGGGAACCCTTTCTGGTGATGACAATATCATTCAGTGCCCTGGTTTCGTCCAACTTTTCTTCTCCGGCATAGCTCTTGCCGAGAAGCATCATGCGTTTTTCAATCAGGAAATCATCCCTGATCAGCTGATCCAGCGCCTCCTCAATATCAGAGACATTCACCTCCGCGAGAAACCCCAGCGTCCCCAGATTGATGCCCAGGAACGGAATATCCCGGTCACCCAGATCTGCCGCCGCCTGAAGCAGGGTTCCGTCTCCTCCCAGCACAATCACGCAGTCTGTATCCTCGCTCACGCGAGTGATATCTGTATAGCTTTCTCCCGTTCTGTTTTCAATTCCAGCATCCACTACACAGGTTTTCCCTTGACTTATCAGATAATCCCTGACAAAGCCTGCCGTCTTAAGACCTGTATCCTTTGACGCATTTGTTATTACATAAAAATGCTCCATATCATCCCCCGTTTATTCATACCCCACTTATCTATCCATCAAGACTTTCATGCGCCTTTCCTATTGTCTGTAAAATCAATTCTGCGCACGCTTTTCCGACAGAATATCCACTTCCTTCTTCCATAATCCTTGATAACTCTGCTTCCGCCAACGCTTCCGTAATTTCTGCCGTATTTTGAAGCTTCTCCATGTTTTTCCTGATATGCATCAGATATTCAATATTCCCTTCCGGTCCTTTAATCGGGGAATAATCAAGATGAAGAATATCAAAACCGATAAAACCTGCATAATCGATTATCTTCCTGATGACCTCTTCATGAATCTGCGGTTCCCGAACTACGCCCTTCTTTCCCACCTTATCGCGACCTGCTTCAAACTGTGGCTTGATCAGACACACCATCTCCCCATCCGGCTTTAGAATTGCACGCGCCGGAAGCAGTATCTTAGTCAGCGAAATAAAGGAAACATCCACGGAAGCAAAATCCGGCTCATCCTCAATGTCTCCAGGAAGCATGAAACGGAAATTTGTCTTTTCCATACAGACCACTCGTGCATCATTTCGCAGCTTCCAGTCAAGCTGTCCGTGTCCAACATCTACGGAGTATACCTTCGCTGCGCCGTTTTGCAGCATGCAGTCCGTAAATCCGCCTGTGGAAGCGCCGATATCCATACAGATTTTTTCATTTAATTCAATTGCAAAGCGCGCCATTGCCTTTTCCAGTTTCAGACCGCCTCTGCTGACATATTTTAGGGTACTGCCCTTTACCTCGATTTGAACCTTATCAGGATCAAAGGTGGCACCTGCCTTGTCCTCCCGCTGTCCGTTTACAAACACATTTCCCGACATAATGATTGCCTTTGCCTTCTCGCGAGAAGCAGCATGACCTTCCTTTACAAGCAGGACATCCAATCGTTCCTTCATCCTTGTGCTTCCATTTCCTTCATAATCTTTTCCACAATCGTATCGGTATCAATACCGATTTCCTTTTTCAGGAGATCCACATTACCGTGCTCCACGTACTCATCCGGTATGGCAATTCGAACCAGCTTTGCGCCTGCAGGAAGCTCATCCAGCTTTTCTCTTACCTTTTCGCCATATCCGCCACTGGCTACATTTTCCTCCATAGTAACTATTATCTTATGATTCCTTGCCGCCCACTCAACTGCATTCTCATCAATCGGCTTTACGAATCTTGCATTGATCAGACTGCAGTGGTATCCCGCATTCTTTAGCCGATCCCGCACTTCCTCGGCTGTCTTTACCATACTTCCCACTGCCATCAGACATATTTCATTTTCCACATAAATCGGCTCTGCTTTTCCCATTTCAATCGGTGCACGATGCTCCTTCAGTCCGGCATAGGCCTCACCTCTCGGATAGCGCACCGCAATCGGTGCTCCCAGCGAAACCGCAAACTTCATCATATCGGAGAGTTCCCATTTATTCTTGGGTGCCATAATATGCATTCCGGGTATGGATGATAAATATGACAGATCAAATATTCCCTGGTGGGTTTCTCCGTCACTTCCCACGATGCCTGCTCTGTCAATGGCAAAAACGACCGGAAGGCTCTGGATACACACATCATGTAAAATCTGGTCATAAGCTCTCTGCAGGAAAGAGGAATAGATTGCTACCACAGGCTTTAATCCGCCTGCCGCAAGCCCCGCCGCAAAGGTTACGGCATGTTCCTCCGCAATCCCAACATCAAAAAATCTGTCCGGATAAATATTGCGAAACCGCTTCAGACCGGTTCCGTCTGGCATGGCAGCTGTGATCGCCACCACCTTTTCATCCCTTGCTCCCAGCTTTGTCATAACAGTCGAAAAAATGTCTGTATAGTTCGCTGTAGTCCTTGGTTTGGTAGGAAGTCCGGTCTCTATGTCAAAGGGTTCCGCACCATGGAATCGCGCCGGATGGCGCTCTGCCGGTATAAACCCTTTCCCTTTTTGTGTAAGCACATGAACGATCACCGCATTTCTGGTTCTCTTTGCCTCCTGAAATACTCTCAGCATTGCCGGAATATTATGCCCATCTACCGGTCCGAGATAAGTAATTCCCATATCTTCAAAAAACATTCCCGGTACCACCAGCTGCTTAAAGCTGCTTTTCGCTTTGCGGATTCCCTCAACTACCTTAGCACCCTTGGGGATCTCCTTTAAGGTATTGTAGACCCCTTCCTTGATATCGAGATAGGCATTTGCCGTTCTGACATTGTTCAGATATTTGGACATTCCGCCTACATTTTCGGAAATCGACATGTTATTGTCATTTAAGACAATAATAAAATTAGTCTCCAACTTACCGGCATTATTCAAAGCCTCATATACCATACCGCCTGTCAGGGCACCATCACCGATTACTGAAACAATGGTATGGTTTTCTCCCTTTATGTCTCTTGCTTTTACAAGTCCTAAGCCTGCAGAGATAGAAGTGGAGCTATGCCCCGTATCAAAGCAGTCACAATCGCTTTCCTTTCGCTTGGGAAAGCCGCTCATTCCACCATATTTGCGCAGACTCTCAAATCCCTCTCTTCTTCCGGTCAGAAGCTTATGGGTATAAGACTGATGTCCCACATCCCAGATCAGTTTATCCTCCGGAAGATCCAGGAACAAATGAAGCGCCATGGTAAGCTCCACTGCCCCGAGGTTAGACCCAAGATGACCACCTGTCTTGGAAATTTTCTCAATCAGAAAGGTTCTGATTTCCTGAGCCAGTTCCTGATAATCTGCGGGATTAATTTTCTTAATATCGCCTGCACTTTTAATCTTGTCAAGCAGCATATTTTCACCTTCTTTTCTTCTGTCTACCCACTAAGCCGGTTACTTTTCTCTGGTGATCAGAGACTGTACGAGTTCTTCCAAAAACTCATTCTTAATTTCAAAGGAGCCGATGATGTCAAGTGCCTCCTGTGAAAGCCTCCTTACATCCTCGCCGGCCTTTTGAAGTCCGTGAAGCGATACATAAGTCAGCTTGTGATTCCTTTCATCGCTTCCCACAGGCTTTCCAAGCATCTGTGTTGTACTGGTCACATCCAGGATATCATCCTGAATCTGAAAGGCAATCCCGATATTGTACGCTGCTTTTTCCATCTTGGAGACTGCTGCATCGTCAGCGCCTGCAAGAATTGCTCCGATCATCATTGCTGCCTGAATCAGTGCGGCGGTTTTGTTTTCATGAATGAACAAAAGCAGTTCTTCTGTCATCTCTGTTCCGGATTCTGCCTCGATATCTGCTGTCTGACCGCCGATCATTCCATAGACTCCGGCTTTTCTTCCAAGTACCTGAAGTGCCCTTGCAATCCGCCTATAGCTTTCTTCATCCCCGGCAAACGTAAATGCACCGGCTGCTGTCTCAAATGCCAGATTGAGCAGTCCATCCCCGGCAAGTACTGCCATGCCGTCTCCGTAAACCTTCCAGGTAGTTTCCCGTCCCCTTCGGTATTCATCATTATCCATCGCCGGCAGATCATCATGCACCAGTGAATAATTATGAATCATTTCAAGAGCAGCCATAAAGGGTTCAATCAGTTCTCCCTCTCCTCCGAATAAAAGGAAGCTCTCCTCCATCAGAACCGGACGCAGACGTTTTCCACCTGCCATCACGCTATAGTTAATTGCTTCCAGCACCTTTCTTTGGAAGCCGCTCTCCTGCGGCAGAAATTTTTTCAGAATCATCTCTGCACGGTCTGTCTTGCTCTTCAGCATCTCATCAAAATTCATGGCATTCTCCATCATCATTTATTACCAGAACCTGTTTTTCTATCTGGTCAATTGCCTGATTGCATTGTTTCAGCAGTTCCATACCCTGCCGGTACACCTGAAAGGACTCTTCAAGGGAGATATCCTCCCGCTCCAATGCATTTACTGATTTCTCCAAGCCGGCAAACGCTTCTTCCAAATTAAATTCCTTCTGTTCATCCTGCTTTTCCTTCTGCATGCTCAGGCCTCCTCCGTTTCTCTATTTATAAAGTATTTTCCGATAACCTCTGCTTCTATCCTGCCGTTTTTGACATAAATCTGAAGCTTGTCACCTTCCGAAATCCTGCTAATATCCGTTACCGTCTTGCCTTTCTCATCCGAAACATAGGAATACCCCTGATTCAATTTATCAAGAGGAGAAAGTCCCTTTAATTGTTCTATATAAATTGCAAGCCTGTGCCTTTCCCTTACGATTCTTGCTTTCATTGCATTGGAAAGCAGTTCCTCCATGCTTAAGGCATAGCTTCGTTTTTCCCTGATCTTACCCATAGGGCTGTTCATTTTCAGCCCGGCTTCAAGCATTTTTATTTCTGCCCGTGACAGCCGAAGATGATTCTGCATCTGTCTAAGCATTGACATCTTCAGTCCCTGCAGTTGTGAAAGCGTGAGCGCAACATCATATACTGCCAGTTCAGCCGCCGCTGACGGAGTTGGTGCCCGCAGATCAGCCACATAATCAATAATCGTTGTATCCGTTTCGTGCCCAACTGCGGAAATAATCGGTATATTGCAGTCAAAAACTGCCTGGGCAACCGCTTCCTCATTAAATGCCCACAAATCCTCAATGGAACCGCCGCCACGACCTACAATGATCACATCTACCTTTTGCCGTTCCAGCATCCTGATTCCGCGGACAATACTCTCTACTGCTCCGTCTCCCTGTACCGTAGCCGGATAAAGCAGTATCTGAACATAGGGATTTCTCCTGGTCGCAATATTCATGATATCCCTTACGGCTGCGCCGGTAGGTGCTGTCACAACGCCAAGCGTTCTGATATACTTGGGAATCGGCTTTTTGTACTCTGGAGAAAACATCCCCCGCTCGAGCAGCTCCTGCTTAAGCCTTTCAAACCTCTCATAAAGAGCTCCGGCACCGTCCTGTTCGATGGTTTTGGCATACATCTGATACTTCCCATCTCTTTCATAAACATCAATGGTTCCGTGAACCACCACCTGCATGCCTTCACACATCCGAAAGCCCAGTCCGGAACGGTTTCCGGCAAACATGACACAGGAAATTGTCCCTTTTGCATCCTTTAACGTAAAATAAATATGTCCGGAGGAATGATACTTACAGTTGCTGATCTCCCCCTTCACGGAAAGCTCCTGCAACAGAAAATCCTGCGCGAACATATTCTTAATGTATGAATTTATTTGTCCGACTGTATAAACATTCTGCATATTTTTCCGCCTATGCGAATTTTGCCAAAACTCCATTTACAAAAGCAGCGGAAGAATCCTGACCGAATTTCTTAGCCAGCTCTACTGCCTCATTAATTGCAACCCCTGTCGGGATCTCTTCGTCAAACAGAATCTCATAAACAGCAAGGCGAAGGATCGTCAAATCTACCTTGCCCATTCGATCCGTTTCCCACCCCTTTGCCTTCTCATTTAAGGATCGATCGATCTCTTCCAGCTTTTCAACAATTCTGTTGACTTTCTTGCTGATCTGGATGCTCTCTTTTTCTGATGCTTCGTTTTCCTCATCCTCGAAGAAAAAGGCTTCCTGCTGTGCCATCTCTTCCTTCTGATTAAATTCTATACGGAACAAAAGCTTAAAGATCTGCTCTCTGATTTCTCTTCTGCTCATAGCCATCCACCCTGTGCTTATTTATCCTTCTGCATATTGACGCCGGCAATGCGAACATCTACATCTGATGCTTCAAGACCGGTCATGCTTTCAATGGTTGATTTTACTTTTTCCTGAACTTTCTGGGAAACAGCAGGGATATTGTAGCCATATTCAACGATCAATGCCAGTTCTACCTTGACTCTCTTACCGATTACTTCTACCTTAACACCCTTTGCGAGATTCTTGACTCCCATACGGCTTAACAGTTCATTGCTGATATTTCCTGCCATTGCAGCAACACCCTTAACCTCTGTTGCAGCAAGACCTGCAATCATCGCAACCACATCATCGGCAATCTTAACGGTACCGAGATTTTCATCCTCCTGCAGTACATATGTGTTCTGTTCAATAGTTTTTTCCATGATAACGTTCCTTTCCTTCCTTTTATTGCAAGCCTTATTATTGATAATCATATCAAAAATTACAGTTTTTGCATAGCCCCAGCCCGGATATTTGTCCAAAAGAACGATACTGCTTTTAAACGCTACAGCCAGAAGCTAAGGCTTAGCTGTTCTACATTTTCTGCATAGGAGACAGTTCCTTCCGGGGCGTTCAGATACCGGAAGATCTCCTGTTCCTCAATCAGGTAGCGAAACATCTCAGAATAGATAAGCTCATCTGCACATTTTAGGGTAACGTAACTGCTTTCCTTCTCGTAGGCATTCTCAAACACTTCCCTCAATCGTTCCTTGTCAAGAGCAGAAAAATATACCCCTTCCCTGACATAATAATTATCATCCATGGCGCTGCACTCCGGAATCGGTACGATCACATCAATCGTATGGGTTTTCTTAAGCTGATTGGTGGTTACGCACAGATAATCATAGTTAATGGGTGGTATACTTGCGGGCTCCTGCACTCCGGTTCCTTCTACCATCTGATAGGAAGCATCCCCCCATGTAGTATCTACAAAATAATAGCTTCCATCCAGCTTTACCAGATTCCAGGCATGTCCCTCTCCGCCCTGAACCTTACCCATGACCAGAGTTGCCTCTATACCGGCTTTGCGAAGCAGGTATTCCGTCGCCTTTGCATAGCCCTGACAGACACTTCTCCTGTGAATGAATACCGAGCAGATATTCTGGTTATCCGGAACATTTGCATCATATTCCGTCTGGTTAATAATATACTCATAAATATATTTTGCTTTTCCGTATTCATCCAAAGAAGGATCCATTCCCGCCATACATTCAGCTACATATGCATCAATCAGCTGTTTTCTTGCTTCTGCCTCCTGCATCGTCATATTGTAGGTTCCGGAAAATGTAATCTTCTTCACAATATTTCCCAGCGTATATCTGGTAAAAGTATATCCATCCACATAAAATATTTCCGGATGGTCATTTAAGACACACTGAAACACTTTTTCGATCTGCTCCGGCTCCATACAGGATACGGAAACCCCTTCCCGAAAATCCAGAAGAATATTGAGAATTTCAGCGTACAGGATCTTTTCCTCATCATTCAGTCTTTCATAATGATACAGTCCCGTCTGTTGCTTCTGCAAGCCAAGTACTTCCCCTTCGGGTATCTTTGGAAGCCTGTCCACCTCACCGGAGTCAGCGCTTATTACGTTTTCCTCTTCTTCCTCACTATTCTGTTGACCTGCCTGCTCCTGTAGCTCAATTTCCGGCTCCTTTATCTGCTCGCCAAGGCTTTGGCAGCCCCAAAGGAAAAACACGCAAAGAAGTACAGTCAGTATGCCTTTTTTCTTTTTCATTTAATCACGTCCAAACTCAGCCAGGATCAGCCCCTCATTTCTGTCAAGCGTCATCCCAACGCTCCACGCATTGACAAACAGAAGGAGCGGATTCCCTTTCAGATCCTTGATCTTCTTCATATCAGAGGTTCCTACCAGTTTCGCCAGATCAATATCTTTATTTTCAATCCACCTGATGTGCTCATAGGGAAGCGGTTCCAGTTTAATTTCAACATTATATTCGTTTTCAAGCCGATATTTCAGCACATCAAACTGTAGTACTCCCACCACTCCAACGATAATCTCTTCCATTCCGGTATTGTACTCCTGGAATATCTGTATAGCTCCCTCCTGGGCAATCTGGGTAATTCCCTTTACAAACTGCTTTCTTTTCATGGTATCCATCTGTCTGACTCTGGCAAAATGCTCCGGTGCAAAGGTCGGAATTCCTTCGTACTGGAACTGTTCTTTTGGCATACAGAGAGTGTCTCCGATGGAAAAAATACCCGGATCAAACACACCGATAATATCTCCTGCATAGGCCTCTTCCAAAATCTTACGTTCGCTTGCCATAATCTGCTGAGGCTGCGAAAGGCGCATTACCTTGCCACCCTGAACATGCTTTACCTCCATGCTGGACTCATATTTGCCGGAGCAGATTCTCATAAAAGCAATTCTGTCGCGATGCGCTTTGTTCATATTCGCCTGAATCTTAAAAACAAATGCGGAGAATTCATTCTCTACCGGATCGATCAAGCCCTTATCCGCTTTTCTAGGAAGGGGCGTCGTCGTCATCTTCAAAAAATGCTGCAGGAAAAATTCCACACCGAAATTGGTAAGCGCGGAGCCGAAAAAGACTGGTGTCAGTTCTCCTGCCCGGATCAAATCGAGATCAAATTCAGCACTTGCCCCATCTAATAACTCAATCTCATCATTTAATACTCCCACTGCTTCTTCTCCGATTGCAGACAGCAGAGCTTGTCTATCATCCATCGGGATTTCCGTACTTTCTCCCTCTTTTGTTCCCTTTTCTGTATCGGAATAGGTAATCACACAGTGCCTGTCTCTGTCATAAACACCCTTAAAGCCTTTCCCTGATCCGATCGGCCAGTTGACAGGGCAGGTGGCGATTCCAAGTTCCTTCTCAATCTCATCTAAGAGTTCAAACGTATCATTGGCATCCCGATCCAGCTTATTGATAAAGGTAAAAATAGGAATTTTTCTCATGACACAAACCTTAAAAAGCTTACGTGTCTGTGCCTCAACACCCTTTGATGCGTCAATAACCATAACTGCGGAATCCGCCGCCATCAGTGTCCGGTAAGTATCCTCCGAAAAATCCTGATGTCCCGGTGTGTCCAAAATATTAATGCAGAAGCCGCCATACTCAAACTGAAGGACTGAGGAGGTAACAGAAATACCTCTTTCCTTCTCGATCTCCATCCAGTCAGATACCGCATGTCTCGCCGTTGCTTTTCCTTTCACGCTTCCGGCCAGATTAATTGCTCCTCCGTACAAAAGAAATTTCTCTGTCAATGTGGTCTTCCCGGCATCCGGGTGAGAAATAATTGCAAAGGTCCTTCTTCTGTTTATTTCCTTTTCATAGTTGCTCACGTATTTTTCCTCCAAGCTGTTCAAGTATCTTAAAGCACAGATTTTCCGGCTATGTCCCCTTTAATTTCCAAAAACTCAAGCACTGTGGCACCAATATCCGCAAAGGTATCTCGTGTTCCCAGATTAGCCGGCTTGATCGACTTTCCGTATAGAATCAGAGGAGTATATTCTCTGGAGTGATCAGTAGATACAATATATCCCGGATCACAACCATGATCGGCAGTGATCATCAAAAGATCATCTTCACGAAGCTTCGCAAGAATGAAAGGCAGAGCATCATCAAATTCGGACAAGGCTCGCGCGTATCCTTCTATGTCGTTTCTGTGCCCATAGAGCATATCATAATCTACCAGATTAATAAAGCACAAACCTTCAAACTCCTGATCAAGATACTGAAGGGTCCTCTCGATACCTTCCTCATTCCCTTTTGTATAGACATAAGAAGTAATCCCTCTTCCGGCAAAGATATCCTTAATCTTCCCGACGCCGATTACCTCCTTTCCGGCTCTCTTAATCGCATCCAGCATCGTTTCTCCCGGAGGCTCTAAGGAAAAGTCATGTCGTTTGGGAGTGCGTTGATAATTACCGCTCTGCCCGATAAAAGGTCTTGCAATCACACGTCCCACACTGTGTTCACCGGAAAGCAGCTTTCTGGCCATACGGCAATATTCATATAATGTTTCTACCGGTACCACATCCTCATGGGCAGCAATCTGAAATACACTGTCAGCCGATGTGTATACAATCAGTTTGCCGGTCTTAACATGCTCATCTCCATAATCCTTGATTACTTCGGTTCCGGAATAGGGCTTGTTGCAGAGCACACCTCTTCCCGTCATTTCGGAAAATGCGTTAAGCACTTCCTCCGGAAAGCCTTCCGGATAAACCGGAAGCGGTTTTCTGGAGATCAGTCCTGCGATCTCCCAGTGCCCGATCGTTGTATCCTTGCCTCTGGATGCTTCCTTCATTCTTCCGTAAACAGCTCTCGGCTCCTTCACACCGTCAGTCCAGTCAATCCCGTCAATGTTAAATAATCCAAGCTGTTTCATGTTTGGCATGTGGAAAC
This sequence comes from Bacillota bacterium, assembly GCA_030526045.1. Lineage (GTDB taxonomy): Bacteria > Bacillota > Clostridia > Lachnospirales > Lachnospiraceae > Suilimivivens. The sequence continues at coordinate 75,045 of JAUNDN010000001.1, forward strand.
AGGTTCCCTTCGCAGCAGAACGCAAGGTATTGGTTCCTGCATCGCCAAAATCTGCCGCATCCTCCATTGCACCTATTCCCACACTGTCCAACACAATTAAAAAAACTCGTTTCATAAGGTATCCTTTCTCTTATTCCGATAAGTCCTCAAACAAAAGGACATTGATTGCCTGTTTCTTTAATAGGATACCACATTTTTCAGAATATAGCATCTATTTATTCCGCTGTAAACGTACTGATCACAATTGCCTCAGGTGCTACTCCCGTCTTTCTTATCACGATATCCTCTATCTGTGCACGCTGTGCTTCGGAAAGCTCAGCCGCATTCACCACAACATCTACGTTCTCATCGGTTATGCTTACCACTACATCCTCAAAGCCTTTACTTTCCAGTAGGATTTCCGCTGACGTTTCCTTCTCTGCGATTTCCGTCATGGTGATCATATTGTCGATTGCCGTCTGCTTCTGATCCTCGGTGATATTTACATTGTTAATGATCTCCAGAAGTGTTTCCTTATTCTTAGCCCTTGTCTGCTCCTTTAACAGTCTTGCGCCGGAGAGGGTATTCAGGCTTGTTGCAGAGGTGAAAACTGCCTCACCGGGTGTCTCACTTTCAGAAATCTCATTTCCGATCGTTTCAGTAGCCTCACCTGATATCTCCTGCGCCGCAAGCTCGCTCATTGACTCATCAAGATAGTTTTCCTCCTCAAGTATCACGTCCGAATCCAAACTTTCAATTTCACCGTACTGTGCCTGCTCCATGTCCTCGTCCGATATTTCAAACAAAGCTGCTACATCTTCATCTCCCCGTAGCGTTTCCTTCTGAACATCCGCCACCTGCGCGCCTGCTGTCATGATCCCCTCATCTGTAATCTGGTCGCCGGCAAAATGCAGATATCCTGCAACTGCAATCATGATTGCCAACGCTGTGATCATCACCTGATTCTTTTTCACCATATTCTTCAAGCCTGTGTCTCCTTCTTATTGTGATATCATTTTAACTATAATAATATTATGAGCATCAATTCCAAATAATGCCTGAATTGCTTTTTTAATGTTTCCGGCCGTGGCGGCATTTCCTCCTCCCTGAGCAGACACTGCCACTCCCACCACCTTGGGCGCTCTCTTCTGCTTAACAATTGGGGTGTCCCCATTGGAAGACTCATAAAATACCGTAGCCTCCTCCATCGTAATGTTCGATGTATTTCTGCTCCCTCCGGAGCTGTCCACTTCCGTGCTTGCATTCTTCCCGGAGTTCTGATCCTTCTCAACGATTACCTCTCCTGTTCCTTCCAGCGTAACCATGACACGTACTTTTCCCACTCCCTCCATCGTAGAAAGAAGCCTCTCCAGCGATTCCTCCAGATATTGTGCATACCCAGGAATATTATCTTCTTTCACCTGTAAATCCATTGTAGCTCTCTCTGTGTCCGATTGACCGGACTGTGTCACTTTTTTCCCCTGATTTACAGGCCATGCCATGACAAGAAAAAGCACCCCTACAAGTGCCAGAATCAGAAATTTTTCTTTTCCGGGAAGTCCATTTTTAAACAGAAATCCTTTTTCTTCCTTCTCCCTTCGCATATCCTCACTCTGCATTTCTTCCTCCCTTCCATAGTCAGAAACCTCCTAAGTCTTATTGCTCCTGCCGAAGAATAAGATCAATATTTTCAGCACTCACACCGATGCATTCGCTGTACTGTTTCTTTAACTCTTGTTCCGGTATCTCACATTCTGTTCCTTTCTGCCTAATTACAACAGGTTCAATTCGTATCCTATCCGCCTTATTCTCCTGCCCCGGCGTTCCCTGCTCCTTCTTTTGGGACACCGTTATACTGATACGCAAGCTATCCCCCGAGGAATTACCGGAATTTCCTGATGTCTGTGCATTCTCATCTCTTAAAAGCTCCACTTTTCTTATCTCATAATCACTCTCACACTTGCCCAGCCTTTCCTTCAATTCTTCCTCAATACTACTATAAATCCCCATTTTGCAATCCTCTATTTCCAATTCTTGTTGTCCAAGTGCAATGCTCTTTTTCAGCTCGCTTACTTCCCACTCAATCTCCTGTTTCACATCCTCCTTCGCAAACAATTGAAACAGTGGATCGCTGATGCGGAGAATCAGAATAATTCCCACCAGTATTCTGACATATTTCATATAAGCATTTCCCGGAACAAAGCAGAGAATTCCCTGAACGATAATCATAAATATGCAGATTTCCTTCATAATAGAAATCATTCTCTTTCCTCCTACGATGATACTGCATAAGCAACCACTGCAATCACAATGAGAAAAAGCGCTACGGCTGTAAGCACACACCTTAACAGTAAGAAGCAGCCCTCTCCGACTCTGTCCACACAGCCTGAAATTCTTTTGTCACTGACGATTCCGGTTACCGCTGCCCCCAGCTTCATGGTCATTGTTATGATCAGTATCTGAACCACAGGTGCCAGGCAGATCCCCAAAAGCAGCACCAGCAGCAATACCCCCATACTGTTTTTAATCAGGACAGCTGCCCCCAGTACCAGCTCGGTAACACCTTCCGCGATCCCGCCGATTCCCGGAATTGCAGACACTGCCTTCCTGACCGCAGATATCTTCAGCCTGTCCAATACCGGCACAATTACTGCCTGAACAAGACTCAAGCCGGTAACTGCCCCTAAGGAAAGCTTTAATGCCATGACAATTCCTTTTCGGATAAAATCAAGAAGCAGGGAAAGCTTTTCCTCTACCCAGATTCCGTTCAGCAGAGCAAGCAGTACATAGCTGCAAATAAGCGGGATCAGTACCGTGCTAAGAAAGCTTTCGACCAGATAAGCTACGATCAGCATCAGCTCATAATAAAACATCGCCGTTGTCGGACCCTGGGCAGTTCCCACCACCACAAAATAGGTAGGGATAAACATTTTAATAAACAACACAATATTTTCTACTGCACCCAATGCGATTTCAGAAACGGAACTGAAAATTCCGGTTGTCAGAACCATCAGAAACAAATACAGAAAGTAAAACCCGGCCTGTGAAATCTGCTGTCCTGCAAACAAATCGGAAAACCCGGAAAAGAGCGCTGAAACAACACCCAAGATCAGTACAGTAAGAAAAACCTGCCTGATATTCATTAGTTCTCCCCTGATATATCCAGTAATCCCATCGCCTAATTTCCTTAATGCCTCCGTTACTCTACCCTCCACGATCAACCGGAAGGTCTCTCCGGTATTGATCTCAAATTCCGGGAAAAGCTCCTTCATTTTGGCATCTATATGATTCAGTTCAAGTGAATCCGTCCAAAGCTCCACATACTCCTGTATCATCGAATCCTCCGTCATAGCTTCTCCGGGCTCCTTTGCAAGCACCGGCATTTTGCACAGCATAAAAGCGCAAAAAATACCCGCAATGATATATAGCAATTTTCTCTCCGATTTGATCATATTCACCCCTATCCTGCTATTGCGTTGATATTTTCAACAACTGCCACCAAAACAGGAATTCCCATCAGCAGAACAGACAGTTTGCCGAAGGTTTCAATCTGACCGGCCACCGCACCATATCCTGCATCCTTGCAGATGGATGCGCAAAACTCGCATACATAAGTTATTCCGACCGCCTTAAACAGAAATCCCAGATAGCTTCCGCTGCCGCTAAGATAGCGCTCAAGCTCTTTTACCCTGTCAAGCAGTACCTTCAACCCGCTCAGCGAAAAAGTGAAAATAACAAGACAAATTGCCGCACCGATATAGAGTCCGTATTCTGCTTTACCCGACTTAAACTGAAGCGCAAGCATCACCCCTGCCACTCCCAAAACACCGATCTTAACAACTTCCATGTTTCCTCCGTTCCATATCTGTTACATGCTAAAGAGATCCTGTATCATAACAAATAAATCATAGATATAAGGCAGCACCCATGTCAGGACCAGAATGAGTCCCGCTAGGCTGATCAGGAAAGCGTGTTCTTCCCTTCCGCTGTGTTTTAAAATCTGACTTAGAATGGTCACCAGAATTCCTACCGCAGCTATTTTAAAAATCAGACTTATCCCCATATTTCCTCCATTATCTTGCTTACAGCAGTAGTATCGTCACCAGAATCCCCCCTGCCAGTCCAAGACTCATAACCATTTTATTTTTACTCTTCTGCTCCGCCTCCAGCTCCGTAATTCTTTGAATCACTGCCCTCAGCAGCTCATCCAGAGCACCTGCCTGTGCATTTTCCTTCATAAACCCCAGACAGGAGGGAAAGTCGAGCAGAAGCCTCCATTCCTGCCTGTGCAACGGTGTCCTAAAAAGGATTTTTTCCATTTGTTCCTTCCAGATCAGCGGAAATTCCGTTTCTCCTTTCTTTTGTTCCCAATAGATTTCGCGAAATGCCTCTGCAAAAACAATTTCCTTGTTTTCCGCGATTCGAAGCAGTGCCTCCGGAATGGTTATTCTCTGATAAGAAATATAATATTTCATATCCTCATATATTTTTCGTATCTGTTTTAGCAGCAAAAGCCGGTGCTTCTGCTCCCTGCACCAGGCATTTGCACTCCCCACACATCCGGTAAGCACCAGAATACACCCTGCCAGTTTAACCAACATTGTTTTTTGCCTCCGGAAACAGTCGTTTCCCGCTTTCGTTTAAGATTTCCCGAATGCGGCATACTCCGTTTTTCTTTTCCAGGAAAATATATCTTTCAAAAAAATCCTCCGGTTTATACTGTATTCCTTCCTTTTCCGGGCTTCCGGAATTCAAATGTCTTCTTACATCCTTCATGGAGTTCCCATGCATAGTTGCCAGCATGCTGCTTCCGCACTGAAGCACCTGATAGACAGCCCGCATGTCCTCATATCCGCCAATCTCATCCACTGCCACAACGGAAGGTGCCATCGACCGCATCAGAAGCATCATTCCCTGTATCTTCGGGCAACCGTCCATTACATCCGTACGCATTCCGACATGATTCTGGGGAATTCCCATGAAGCTTCCTGCAATTTCAGAACGCTCATCTACCACGCCCACCTGTCGTCCTCCTCCGTTTGCGTTTCCTTCGGAGACCTGCCTGATCATATCCCGCAGCATGGTGGTTTTGCCACACCCGGGGGGTGATACCAGCAGTGTATTCAGGAACCTGTCCCTTTCATATAAGTACGGCATAGCTTCATCTGCTACACCAATCATTTCATGCGATATACGGATATTCATGAAACGGATATGGTTGATATTCCTGACACTCCCGTCTTCACTAAGCACAACCTGCCCCGCCATTCCGATCCTATGACCTCCCTGAATGGTCAGGAAGCCCTGCCGTATTTCATTTTCAAATGCATACATGGAATAATGACATACATTTTTAATGATTTCTTCCATTTCACGTTCTGTTATGTACCACGCGTCCTGACAGTTTACACTGACATTCCCCCGACAGGATAAGAAAAATTCCTCTCCGGAAATCATAAACCGTACCGGCTGACCTGTTCCGAGTCGGATTTCCTGAAGTTTGTCCGCTTTTTGAAGCGGTCTTTCCCACCTTGTCCGCATATAGTCCGGAAATATCCTTAAAATCTCTTCCTGTTTTGTCATCAAATTCACCTCTTAACCAAATATATGTGAATCTGTCCAAGTTATGCACGAAAAAGGGGCGAAAAAAAAGGCAGAGCCAAATGCTCTGCCTTTCTTATCATTTTATTGTGATTACTGCTGTGCAACGTCCTTCATGGAGAAGCTCATTCTTCCCATCTTGTCCTTGCCGAGGCATACAACGGTTACCTTGTCTCCAAGCGTAAGCACATCTTCAACGCGATTGATTCTTTCCTTCGCAATCTTGGAAATGTGAACCATTCCCTCTTTGCCGGGAGCGAATTCCACAAAAGCACCGAATTCCTTAATACTTACAACAATTCCCTTGAAAATCTGACCTTCCTGATAATCGGTCACAATTGTCTTAATGTATTCCACAGCCTTATCCATCATGGCTGCATCTGTGCCGCATACGGATACCATACCATCATCGGTAATATCGATCTTAACACCGGTACGTGCAATAATCTCATTAATTGTCTTACCGCGCTGACCAACAACATCACCAATCTTTTCAGGATCAATCTGAAGAGAAATGATCTTTGGTGCATAAGGTCCGACCTCAGGTCTGGGCTGCGCAATCGCCTTCTTCATGCAATTATCCATAATGAACAATCTTGCTTCACGGCATCTTGCAATCGCACCTTCAACGATCGGTCTTGTCAGACCGTGAATCTTAATATCCATCTGAATTGCGGTAATACCCTCTGTTGTACCGGTTACCTTAAAGTCCATATCTCCAAAGAAGTCTTCAAGACCCTGGATATCGGTAAGCAGAACAAAATCATCATCTGTGTCGCCTGTAACCAGACCACAGGAAATACCTGCTACCATCTTCTTGATCGGTACACCGGCTGCCATCAGTGACATACAGGATGCACAGGTGGATGCCATAGAGGTGGAGCCGTTAGATTCAAAGGTTTCTGAAACCGTACGGATTGCATAGGGGAATTCCTCTTCAGAGGGAAGTACAGGAATCAGTGCTCTCTCTGCCAATGCTCCGTGACCGATCTCTCTTCTTCCGGGTCCTCTTGAAGGCTTTGTCTCACCTACAGAGTAGGACGGGAAATTATAATGATGCATATAGCGCTTGCTTACTTCATTTTCATCAAGTCCGTCAATTCTCTGCTGTTCTGAAAGCGGTGCCAGCGTACAAACGTTACAGATCTGAGTCTGTCCACGGGTGAACATTGCAGAACCGTGTACTCTGGGAATAATATCTACTTCTGCAGCAAGCGGGCGGATCTGTGTGATCTCACGACCGTCGGGACGCTTGTGATCCTTCAAAATCATCTTGCGAACCGTCTTCTTCTCATACTGGTAAATAGCTTCATCAAGTACCGCAAGCCATTCTTCATTCTCAGCAAACGCCTCTTCCAGTTTTGCTGTGATATTCTTGATATTCTCTTCACGAACCTGCTTTTCATCCGTGAAAACCGCCTCCTCCATCTGCGCGGGCGGTACAATTTCCTTCATAGCCGCAAACAGCTCTTCAGGAACTGCACAGCTTGTATACTCGTGCTTAGCCTTTCCCACTTCGGCTACGATCTGATTGATGAAGGCAATGATCGTCTGATTGATCTCATGTGCTTTATAAATTGCCTCGATCATGGTTGCTTCTGGAATTTCATTGGCACCTGCTTCGATCATGATTACCTTTTCGGAAGTGGAAGCAACCGTCAGGTTCAGATCGCCGTTCTTCCACTGTTCCTGGGAAGGATTTACAACGAGTTCACCGTCTACCATTCCCATCTGCGTCATCGCACAGGGTCCGTCAAAGGGAATATCGGAAATGCAGGTTGCGATAGCTGCACCGAGCATAGCCACCAGTTCAGGACGGCATTCCGGATCAACGCTCATAACCATATTGTTCAAGGTAACGTCATTTCTGTAATCCTTAGGAAACAAGGGACGCATCGGTCTGTCAATAACACGGCTTGTGAGAATTGCATTCTCGGAAGCCTTTCCCTCTCTTTTATTAAATCCGCCGGGAATCTTTCCGACCGCATATAGCTTTTCTTCATACTCTACACTGAGAGGGAAGAAATCGATCCCCTCACGAGGCTTGTCTGATGCTGTTGCGGTGGACAGCACTGTGGTGTCACCGTAATGCATAAATGCACATCCGTTTGCCTGCTTACCCACTCTGTTTACATCAACACTGAGGGTACGTCCTGCAAGTTCCATTGAAAATGTCTTGTACATAATCTCTCTCCTTTTCTTTACATAATCTATAATGTCTGATAAAGGAAACAGCTGCCAACACGACGTGGAGCAACAATTCTTCTCCTGTCAAAAAGCAGCATAGACTCTCTCCTCATTTTTATCGCAAAAAGCCTATGTTACTTCTTGACACAAACGTCTTGTATCTTCCTGAATCCTCTATCAGATCGTTACCAAATGGATTCCTGCCGTGAAAATCTGGTTCCACGATGGAATAAAAGGCGGAGTCCGAAACATCGGTATACTCCGCCTCAAATCACTGTTTTTATTTTCTCAGTCCCAGTTTCTCGATCAAAGCACGGTATCTTTCAATGTCCTTTTCCTTCAGGTAATTAAGAAGACCACGTCTCTGACCTACCATCTTGAACATACCTCTTCTGGAATGGTTATCCTTCGGATGCTCCTTCAGATGCTCAGTAAGCTCCTGAATTCTTGCTGTCAGTACTGCAACCTGTACCTCAGGTGAACCTGTATCACCTTCACATCTTGCATACTCTTTCATGATTGCTGTTTTCTTTTCCTTAGAAATCATTGTATTTCCTCCTTATTTTTCAAACGCCTGCCACCAAGAAACGGTCGGAGTTTCCATACTTCTGAGTGGCGGCTGATTCTCATACTGTTCAATCATAGCACAAACCTTTTGCTATGTAAAGCCTATTTTCAACGCTTCCTGAGAATTCTTAATAAATAAACTTATGTATAAACATTCTACATTTTATTGGTAATTTGTCGAAAAATGTGTTATTCTGGTTTTGGTACTTTCTTACTATACAATAAACCTATTTTCAGGGGGGCAATTACCATGAAATTACGAGGAAAAATCCAATTCATATCACTGTTTCCAATCACTCTGATGACAGTGGAATCCATTTTCTTTACCTGGCTTTATCTGCGAGATTACCCCGAGGCACGCGATGTCATGCTAATGCCGCTGTGCAGAATCGGTCTGATCACACTGGCCATTACTGCCGTAGTGGTCTATTTCGTTGTAAAAAAGCTTGTTGGGGGTATCCATCACGTTTCCGACAGCTTACAGTCTCTTTCCGACAGAAACTTAAGTTTTGCCATCAATGAAAAGATTCTGGAGCGTAAAGATGAAACAGGGCTTCTTGCAAGAAACACCAAATCCTTAAATGAAAATCTTGCCGCAATCATCGATCAGATTACATCAACCTCTGCAGAGCTGAATCACGTTGCCGGCGATTTATCCCAGATGACGGAAAGCACTTCCTCTGTTTCCGAAAATCTTGCGTCTGCAATGTCGGATATCGCAAGAGGTGCTGCCGATGAAGCTGCTTCTACACAAACTATTTCAGGCAAAATGTCAATCATCAAAACACTGGCCGAACAATCCTCTGAAAACACGGATGCCTTCCGTATTCTGATAGAACAGATCAACGCATCCAGCAATCAGGGACAGGCACTTGTTCAAAAGCTGGATGACAATTCCGAAATCACCCGATGTGAGATCAACGAAATTGCAGCGCAGACAGAGGCTACCCATCAAGCTTCCCTTGAAATCCAGACTGCTGCAGAATTTATTGCTTCTATCGCTGAGGAAACAAATCTCCTTGCACTGAATGCCAGCATTGAAGCTGCAAGAGCCGGTGAACAGGGACGTGGGTTTGCCGTTGTCGCTGAACAGATTAAGAAGCTAGCCGAGCAGGCAAGCTCCTCCGCACAAAATATTGATGCCGTTATCAAAAATCTTCTTTCCGAATCTGATAAGACCGTGGAATGTATGAACCGAGTGCAGGAAATTACCCAAACAGAAAATCATGAGATCAAGGAAACGCACCAGCTGTTTATCACCCTCGGAAATGACATCGCAAAAGCATCAAATGAAATACATACGATTTCAAACAATCTAGCTGAGCTCTCTCATGCCGAGAAAGCGATCATGGCAGAAATTGATTCTCTTTCTGCCTCCACCCAGGAGACTGCCGCCTCCACGGAAGAGATTACCGCTTCCTCCGAGGAACTGACAAGCACCGCAGAAAACCTTGCTTCTCACGGGTTGCAGCTTGCTAACCTCGCTGGCGGGCTTCAATCCCAGCTCGAGCGGTTCCATATGTAACCTCCAGCAAAGGATTGTTTTATAAATCATTTTTAACTGTTTATAGGCATGTAACCCTTAGCAGTGCGGCTATAAATGATTTCGGCATTTTGCGAACCCAGCCGATACAAATGCTTATTACACTGTGCGGATGACTGTCCGAAAAGCCGATGGTGGTATTTATGTGTAAGGAACACATAAATACCACCATCGGCTTTTCGGACAGTCATCCGCACAGTGGCATTATTGTATCGGTTGTTCCTACTGTTGATTAGTCCTGCAGGATTCTCACCATTTTAGCCGGCGTTCTATAGTTATAATTAGAAATCTTAATTCCGGTCTTCGGGCTGCTGGCATGAATTACCTGACCGCCACCGATATAGATTGCCACATGATTAATGGTGCCGCCTTTCGCATAAAAGATCAAATCTCCTGCCTGTAGTTCTGATGCACTGATCTTTGTACCGCAATTTGCCTGTGCCCTTGAGGAACGAGGTAATTTCACCCCATACTTGGCAAAGACACTAAGGACAAAGCCTGAGCAGTCCGCACCCTTCGTCAGGCTGGTACCACCCCAAACATAAGGATTCCCCAAAAACTGCTTTGCGTACTGACAGAGGTCTACCCGCACATCGGATACGCCCTGACCATACAGAAGTTCTGTCATGGTAATTGCCGTTGCAAGATCTGATTTTACTTCAACGTAGTCACCGGATACATACACGTCCTCTCCGTCGAGGTCCACCTTGATCCAGCCGTCATCCAAAATCTCAATCATTTCAAGCGTTTCCCCGGAAGCAATCTGAGTGATAATCTCGGCATCCGTATTCGGCTCCTCCCGTACATTCAGTCCGTCTGTATTAGCAACTGCAATGGCAGAAGCAAGCTCTTCGCCCTTCTTTTTCGCCTCATAACCGGTAAGAAGATACTCTTCCTTTACATAGCCTTCCACTTTACCCGACTTCACATATGCCCAGCCGTTTTCACTGCTTACAATTTCACAGGCAGCATGCTTCGGGAGTTTTCCCACCAGCTTTCCGGATTCATCCGGCTCTTTTCTTATATTTAGATTATTTTCTTCTACATTACAGATTCCAAGGTGCGTATATCCCCATAGAGCGCCTTCTGCAGCCTTTGCAATTTCCTTATATTCCGCCTCTGTGAGCACGGAGGAAAACAAATCCCCTACCCCTGCTGTCAGGAAATCTTCACTTCTTGTAATCTCATCTAATGTATCTGCAGTCCCAATTCCTGTTGCCCGTACCGTAAGCGGTGTAAAAAGGAAACATGCCGCGGTAAGTGCACACACACTGCTACTGATATATCTTTTCAAAACGCCCTCCAAAATGTTACAATTTTGTTACATTTTCAACATAGCCATTATAACAATGCTGCCAGGCTTTGTCAAATCAGGTTCCCCAAATTTTTCTGGTAACAACTGGTGAACTCAATTATTACTATATTTTATGGTATTGCCTTCCCTCTTCAATATCCTCTTCCATCTGTTTCTTCAAGTGTTTCATATCCTCAAATTTTCTTTCCGGCCGCTTAAACTGTAACAATTCCGTCACAATTTCCTTTCCATACATATCCCTGTCAAAATCATACAGGTAGGTTTCAACACTTACCGTATTCGTATTACTCACCGTAGGCTTGTGCCCGATATTGGTAATCCCCGGATAAGTGCCACCCTCGAAAAGAACTCGCGAATAGTACACGCCTCTGGGTGGCAGCAGCTTATCCTGCCCCGGATAGAGATTCAAGGTTGGCATGCCCATCCTTCTTCCAATGCGGTTTCCCTGTTCCACCCGCCCCTCAAAGCTGTAGGGGCGTCCAAGAAGTCGTCCGGCTGTAACCAGATCTCCCTTCTCCACCATTTCACGCACATAGGTGGAGCTGATCTCTCTCCCGTTCTCATAAACCTTATCAATGATATCCACCCTGTAGCCAAGCTCCCCGGAAAGGCTTTTTAGCAGTGTCTGATCACCCATTCCCTTATACCCAAAGGATAAATCGGCTCCTGCGGAAATATATGCGGCATTCATCTGCTTTGCAAGAATCCTTCTTGCAAAGTCCTCGGGAGGAGTTGCGGCTGTTTCCCGATTTAACGGAAACTCGATCAAAATATCAATTCCCATTTTCTCGAAATACTTTCTTTTTTCTTCCCGGGTAGTCAGCTCGGAATCCTTACTCTGCCCAAAGAAAACCGCCGCCGAAGGAAAAAAGGTGAAAACTGCCGCCTTCATTCCATTTTTTTGCTGCTCCAAAATACAGTTCAGCAGCTTTACATGCCCCCTGTGAATCCCATCAAACTTACCGATTGCAACGGCTGTTCTGTTCTCTATATAAAATTCTGTCGTATCCTGAATAATCTGCATATAATCCTTTCCTGCTTACAGACCGGGAGGTCACTTACGAGTTTCCTATTGTGTAAAAAAGAGTTTTACCGGACAAAAAAGCTTACGTTTTTGCTCATACCGGTAAATACCAAAAAAAACTTTTTCATGACTGTAAACACGAAATTCCCTGCCGTCATACAGCGTCAAAGACGCATTCGCGTCTTTATTCCATTCCGCGAAATCCGAGCTTTTCATCTGATTTCCATTTTGAAGAGCCTTCCTTGCGGATTCCTTCACTGTAATTTTCGGAAGTCCTTCAAACATCCGCTCAACCGGAACCACAAGTTCCTCAAGCCTATCCCCGTCTGCATATTTCTGAAGCTCGCCCAGCGTATGGGCTTCTTCAATCCGAAATTCTCCTACCCTGCTTCTTGTAAGACTTGCCATCACTCCACCGCAGCCCAAAGCCTGTCCGATGTCGTGGCAGAGCGTCCGTATGTAGGTACCCTTAGAGCATTCCACTCGGATGGTATATTCCGGATGACTTTCCTTGAGAATTTCTATTGCATAAACCGTGATCGGCCTGGCTGCCCGTTCAACTTCTTTCCCTTGTCTTGCAAGCTCATATAGCTTCTTCCCGTCTACCTTCAAAGCAGAATACATAGGCGGTATCTGCATGGAGTCCCCCTGAAAGGAAAGAATTGTATTTCGTACCTCATCAGAAGATACCTTGACCTCGCTCTCCTTTAACACCTTTCCCGACAGATCCTGTGTATCGGTAACAATTCCCAGACGCAAAACAGCAACATACTCCTTGCTTCTGTCCGTAAGCATGTCACACAGCCTTGTCCCATTTCCCAGACACACAGGAAGAACCCCCACCGCATCCGGGTCAAGGGTTCCTGTATGTCCGATCTTTTTCTGTTTACATATGCCTCGAAGCTTCGCCACCACATCGTGTGATGTATAGCCTGCTTCTTTATACACGTTGATAATCCCGTGATACATGTTTCCTCCGGTCTTGCTCTATTTCATCTGCAGTGCAATCTGTGCTGACAGGTTATTCACAATGTCATGGAAGGTCCCCTGCATAGTAACTCCTGCTGCTCTTACATGACCGCCACCCCCAAAGAAGGCAGCAATCTTTGCCACATCCACTGCCCCGTTTGAACGTAAGCTTACCTTATATTCAAGGCTTTTCAGTTCATACATAAAGATTGCACATTCCACACCCTTTGTGTTACGCAGCTGACTTACGATTCCGTCAAGATCATAGGGCTCTGCCCTGTAAAAGTTCATGGTTCTACGGTCGATCATGCTGACCACACATTTGCCATCCATAAATAAAATACTTTCTAATAAAGCCCTTCCCAGAATCTGATTCTGAATATAGGTCTTCTCATAAAACGTCTCGTCAATGAGCTTTGGAAAATCAAATCCATAGGCAATCAGCTCCGCTGCCACTCTCAGCGTAGACGGGGCAGTATTGGAATACTGAAACACCCCGGTATCATGAATGATTCCTATGTAAAGTGCCTTGGCGATTTCTTCATCCAGCATTGATTTATCTTCAATCACTTCATATACAAGTTCACAGGTTGAGCTTGCCTTCGGCACAATATAGTTCACATCCCCGCAACCACTGTTGCTCACATGATGGTCAATATTGATTCTTTTCTTTGCTGCATCAAAATATGCTTCAGCCTTTCCGATTCGGTCCTTCGCCGCATCCAGCACAATAAACACATCAAAGCCTTCCATATCCGTAACAAAATCCGTATGGATTTCATTCACATCCTTAATACAATCAAAAATATCCGCAGGCTTTTCAAGGAACGCTGCTATCGTGGCATCCGGGCAGACCTTTTTCAGATAAAGGTACAGCCCCATTACAGACCCGACGCAATCTCCGTCGGGCCTTAAATGACCACTGATACCGATTGTTGATGCACCTTTTACTTCACTTAAAATATTCATAAATTATTCCACTTCCTGATCATTCGTCCGGTTCACTTCATCAATCAGCTTTGACATCTTCACACCATAGGCAATGGATTGATCCACAATAAACCGGATTTCCGGTGTATTGCGAAGATTGATTCTTCTTGCCAGCTCCTTACGGATAAATCCCTCTGCACTCCTTAATCCTTCAAGCGTGGCCTTCTGGGCTTCCTCATCTCCGTAAACACTGATCCAGGCCTTACAGGTCTTCAGATCCGGTGCAACCTCAACAGACACCACTGAGGTCAGAGGACTGATTCTGGGATCCTTGATCTCTCCCCGTATCACCTCTGCTAAAACTCTTTGCACCTCCCCGTTAATTCGGGTATTTTTCATACTGTTTTTTCTCACCTGGGAACCTCCACCATAATATAAGCCTCTACAATGTCAAGCTCCTGCATCTGATCGAAGCCTTCAAACACAAGACCGCACTCGAACCCTGCCTTGACTTCTTTCACATCATCCTTGAAACGCTTTAACGAAGCCAGGGCACCCTCATAGATCTGCTCGCCCTCTCTGGTGATGCGTACCTTACAATCTCTCTGGAACACACCGTCAAGAACATAGGAACCTGCGATATTACCTACTGCAGATGCCTTAAAGATCTGCCTTACCTCTGCATGGCCGATTACCTTCTCCTCAAATACAGGATCAAGCATACCCTTCATTGCGGCTTCTATATCTTCAATTGCCTGGTAAATAACCTTGTAAAGCCGGATATCAACACCTTCCCTCTCAGCAATGGTCTTCGCCATTGCATCGGGACGAACATTAAATCCGATAATGATTGCTGCTGATGCAGACGCAAGAGAAACATCCGATTCATTGATTGCGCCAACGCCACCATGAATACATTTCACTACGACTTCCTCATTGGAAAGCTTCATCAGACTCTGCTTAACAGCCTCAACACTACCCTGTACATCTGCCTTTACGATAATATTCAGTTCCTTCAGATTACCTGCCTGAATCTGGCTGAAGAGGTCATCCAGAGACATTTTAGCCTTGGTCTCCTCCAGCATTTTCTCTTTATTCTGTGCAAGGTAGGTTTCTGCATAGGACTTTGCTGTCTTATCGTTTTCGTGGGCAATAAACACCTCACCTGCACTGGGCACATCGGAAAGTCCCAAAATTTCAACAGGTGTGGACGGCGTTGCTTCCTTCACTCTTCTGCCCTTGTCGTCAACCATTGCTCTTACCTTGCCGTGGCTTGCTCCCGCGGAAATGAAATCTCCCACATGAAGCGTACCCTTCTGAACAAGAACTGTTGCAACCGGACCACGTCCCTTGTCAAGCTCTGCCTCTATTACAAGACCTCTTGCGCGTCTGTCGGGATTTGCCTTTAACTCCATAATCTCTGCGGTAAGCAGAATGGTTTCAAGCAGAGTTTCAATTCCCTCTCCTGACTTTGCGGAAACAGGTACAAATTCTGTATTTCCGCCCCAATCTACGGGAATCAGTTCATATTCGGTCATCTCCTGCTTTACACGATCAATATTTGCACCGGGCTTATCAATCTTGTTGACTGCAACAATGATTTCGATTCCGGCAGCCTTTGCATGATTGATTGCTTCCACTGTCTGAGGCATAACGCCGTCATCTGCCGCTACTACCAGGATCGCAATATCCGTAGAGTTTGCTCCACGCATACGCATTGCGGTAAATGCTTCATGTCCCGGTGTATCCAGGAAAGTAATGGACTGGCCATTAACATTTACAGTATACGCACCAATATGCTGTGTAATACCTCCCGCTTCCTTATCCGTTACATTTGTTTTACGAATTGCATCAAGAAGAGATGTCTTACCGTGATCGACATGACCCATGACGCAGATAACAGGCGGTCTTACTGCCAGATTCTCCTCTGCCTCATCCTCTTCCTTAAGGAGTTCCTCAATGACGTCTACCTTTTCTTCCTTCTCACAGATAATCTCATAATCAATTGCAATATTTTCTGCGTCCTCAAAAGAAATCTCAGAGTTAACCGTCACAATCTGCCCCTGCAGGAACAGCTTCTTAATAATTGCGGAAGGCTGCAGCTTCATCTTATCAGCCAGTTCCTTGATGGTAAGGGATTCGGGAATGGTAATCACCTTGATCTGTTCTTCCACAGCCTCCTCTACCTTCTTTTCCGGCTTGATAAAGCGCCCTGCTTTGTTCTTATTCTTTACAGCCGCCTCATCCTCTTCGTAAATAAAGTCTTTCCTTGATCTCTTATCTCTCTCCTGATTGCTTCTGCGCTTTTCTTCATCTCTGCGCTTTTCTTCCTTAACCGGGGCTTCCGAAACGAAACTCTTACCCGGCTTTTCAGCTCTCTTAAATCGATTGTCCTGTCCCTGAGGGCTTCTTTCACCGCGGCCAATATTGTTGCCAGGTCTGTTATTACTCCGATCAGGGCCATTACCCCTGAAATCACTCCTGCCAGCCTGATTACCTGCACGATTAGCGCCTTCAGGTCTGCGGGAGTCGTTCCTTGCAGGCCTTTCGCCCTGATTGTTTTCAGTGTTTCCCTGAGTCCTCTCGTTTCTCTGGTATCTTTCATCTCTTCCCGCCTGTCTTGCTATGCCGTTATCTCTTGACTGTGCTGTCCTTGCCGCATTATCACCGGCCTGCTGAGTTCTCTGTACTTCCCTGTCTTCAGCTGCCTTTACAACCTGCGTTTTTGTTTCCTGCGCATTCTTAGCTGCCAGTCTTTCATTCTCAAGCTTTCTTGCATTCTGCCTGAAATCTACCTTGGTGCTCTCCATCACAGAAGGAGCCGTGAGGGGACGAATAATCCTGTGAGGAGCTTCCTGTCCGGGTTTTCCCTGATTCGGACGATTTCCTCCGGCCGGTCTGCTTCCCCCCTGAGCGGGTCTGTTTCCACCCTGCGCAGGTCTGCGATCTCCCTGTCCCTGCATACGTTGTCCCGGGATATTACTGTTATGAGGATTGCTTACAAAAATAATTTTCTTTTTCTTACGGGGAGGTTCTCCCTCAACCGGTGCCTTTGGCTGTGTCTGCGCCTTCTGCTCCTTTGCCTCCGGTTTCTCTGAAGTAACAGGCGCCTCTTCTTCCTTCTTTACTGCCTCCTGCTCCTTCACTTCCACGGCACCGCCAAATGCCTTTCTTACCATTGCTGCCGCATCCTCCTCTAAGGAGCTCTGTGCAGCCTTTACTTCAATTCCTTTATCCTGCAGAAAAGCAATCACTTCCTTGCTCTGCTTTCCCAATTCCTTTGCTATTTCATGCACTTTTATTTTGGCCATTCCACTACCTCCGTCATACCTGTGATTCTTCCAAATGCTTTATTATGTTCGCTGCCATGCCCGGATCCGTTATTGCAACAGAAGCCCGCATTTCTTTTCCGATTGCCTGGCCAAGAGTTTCCTTCCCTGCGTAAAAATAAATAGGAGTCTTGTAAAACGCACACATATCGGAAAACATCTTCCTGGTATTATCCGATGCATCGGTTCCTACGATTACCAGTGCCGCCTTCCCTTCCTTTACTGCCTTTTCCGTAGAGAATTCCCCGCTCACAAGGTTTCTCCCTCTGGCCGCCAGCCCCAAGAGGGATAGTATTCTGTCATTCATGGATCTCATCAAACTCCTTCTCAAGGCTGTTATACACTTCATTTGGAATACTCATTTTGAAAGACCGTTCCAATCCTTTATTTTTCACGGCACTGATAAGGCATTCCTTCTGTTTACAAAGATAGGCCCCTCTGCCGTTCTTCTTCCCTGTTACATCCAGCACGATTTCATCTTCCGGGGTTTTTAAGACGCGCATCATTTCCCTCTTGCTTTTCATTTCTCCGCATCCTACGCACTGGCGCATGGGTATTTTTTTTGCCATGTTCTCCCCCTATTCTGCCTCGTCTCCTGCCGGAGCCTCATACTCCTCATCTGACTCGTAGTTCTCTTCCATACCCTCTTCCTCATACTCTTCCTCGTACTCATCGTACTCGTCGTACTCATCCATGTAATCTTCATAGCGGAATCCGGGCGCATCCTTTGCCTGAGTCTCACTCTTGATGTCAATCTTATATCCGGTCAGTCTGGCTGCCAGTCTGGCATTCTGTCCCTCCTTACCAATGGCAAGGGAAAGCTGGTAATCCGGAACAACAACTTTGGCTGTCTTTTCATCCGGATCAGCAAATACCGCAACGATCTTTGCAGGAGAAAGTGCATTCTGAATCAGATTACCGGGGTTTTCATCCCAGTTAATGATATCAATCTTCTCACCGCGAAGCTCCTCTACTATGGAATTCACTCTTGCACCATTCAATCCGACACAGGCACCAACTGCATCTACATTCGGGTTATTGGAGCGCACTGCCATCTTGGTTCTGCTTCCTGCTTCCCTTGCAATGCTCATGATCTCAACCGTGCCGTCCTTAATCTCTGTTACCTCTGCTTCAAACAGACGCTTTACGAGTTCCGGATGTGTACGGCTGACAAGGATTCTGGGACCCTTAGGTGTGTTTTTCACTTCCAGGATGTAAACCTTGATTCTCTCTGTAGGCTTAAATGCTTCTCCCTTAACCTGCTCGCTCTCATTTAAGATACCATCTGCCTTACCAAGATTGATGCTGATGTTTTTTCCAAAGTAGCGCTGAACGATACCTGTCACAATATCCTTCTCTTTTTCAAAATACTGATTGTAAATGACACTTCTTTCCTCCTCACGGATCTTCTGAAGGATCACATTCTTTGCATTCTGAGTTGCAATACGTCCGAACTCCTTGGACTTGATCTCCACGTGGATGATATCTCCGAGCTTTGCATCGGATTTGATCTTCTGCGCGTCCTCTAAGGTAATCTGGAGGCAGTCATCTTCTACCTCCTCCACTACTTCCTTTTCTGCATAGCAGAGGAAATCACAGGTATCTCTGTCAATTTCAACCTTGATATTATCAGATTTTCCAAAGTGATTCTTGCAGGCAGTAATCAAAGAGTTCTCAATTGCTTCAAAGAGAGTCTCTTTGCTGATTTCCTTCTCCTTTTCCAAAATATCAAGTGCTTCCATTAATTCTTTGTTCATTTTCCCTTATCCCTTTCCGCCCGTTTCTCCGGACTAAAAATCTAATGTAAGTTTGATTGTTGCAATATCTTTTCTGTTAAAGACTCTGTCTTTGATTTCTTTGTCAGATGCCATTCCCAACGTTACGGTATCTGCATCAAACGCTTTCAAGACTCCCGTAAAATCCTTGACACCGTCAATCGGTTTATAGGTCTTTACGTCCACCTCCTGAAGGAGGCTTTTCTCAAGATGCTTATCTTTTTTCAGAGTACGTCCCAGCCCCGGTGAACTGACCTCCAGAATATAGGCGTCCTCAATGAAATCTACCCGGTCAAGCTCATCCGAAAGTGCTCTGCTCACCGCCTCACAATCATTAATATTGACGCCTGCGTCCTTGTCAATATAGCAGCGAAGGTACCAGTCTGCTCCCTCCTTCACATACTCGATATCATAGATTTCCACATGATTCGCCTCGGCAATCGGTGTAAGGAGTTCTTCCGTCTTAGTCTCATAGCTTTCTCTTTTCGACATAAATCCACCTTTCAATTTCATTTTCCGTAAAAAAGAGTGGACCGCAAAGTCCACCCTAACTAGTAATTATCTTTAATTCTTCTGTATTGTAGCACCCTGCATCATAAATTGCAAGCAAAACAGGGAAATTTATCGGAAAAATTATAGGGAAATACTGCCCTTTTCCTTTTCTTCTTTGTATAAACGATATACACATACTGCCGCCAGCAAAATAAAGCCCATTCCGCCGATCAAGCCGGTTGGAGCCGGTCCCAGAAAAACATTGTACGGATTGTCAAGAGAGGTAAAGTAAATACCTGTAGCGGCAAATCCGTTTATCATGCCATGCCCCAAGATTGCCGGAATACAACTTTTGGTCTTAATCGTTACATAAGACAATATAATCCCAAGCACCGTACAGAATATGCACATTGCAAGAATTCCCGTCACTGGATAGCCCAGGTAACCGTTACCGTAATTATGTCCCATAATGGTCAGCGGCATATGCCACAGCCCCCAAATCACTCCGGTGATCAAAAGGGTAGGCACAACCTTCAATTTCTTCAACATCTTAGGGAGCAGATAACCTCTCCAGCCCCATTCCTCGCCAAAGCAGTTTAAAACATTCAAAAAGGGTGAAAGAAAAAGCCCCATCAGAATCTGCAGTGTCATCGTCTGCTGCAGCTGTGTAACGGTGACCTCCACCTCCGTGCCGGAAGCCTGAGCCTGGGCTTCATACATTGCCATTAAATAGCCCAGCTGTCCGTCAAACTGTTTTGGGAAAATCAAAAAGTAAAGTACCATTCCAAACACGGTAAGAAGAGCGAAGCCAAACCATACAAGTGCATAATACCGAAGATTTCCCTTCAGATTCAGTGCTATCATCAATTCCCTGCCGCGAAACCCTTCCTTGGTGAATAGCCTAGTCAAGATCACTGCCATCGTAGGAATAAACATTACCCCACTGATCAGAGACTGCGCTAAAATGGCATGATTGATATCAGTGCTTCCCAGAATCGGTGCAATCATAAAAATTTCAACTGCATAGGTAAGCACGAAAGTAATCCCAAGATAGACAAATATTCTTCTCTTATCCATATCTTTATCTGTATTCATTATTCTGTCCTCTTACAAATCATATTTTTTCTTGTCATTAACACTGATTTCCTTGCCAAGCTGTACCTCAATCAGTTTGATCTCCGTATCTGCAAGAATCGTATGCTTGCAGCCTGCCGGCAATTCCACAACATCTCCGGCTTTTACGGGCTGCTGCACTCCGTCAATAACCGTTCTTCCTTTGCCGGAGATTACGGTCCAGACCTCTCTTCGCCTGCCATGACTGTGATAATTCATACTGCGTCCGGCCTTCAGGGTAACCTTAATCGTCATGCTTTCATCTTCAATATCAATCACCTTGAAGCTTCCCCATGACTTTTCCGCAAACATGATCTGCTGGTCAATACTGTCCACATACGGCTTGATATAGCTGGACTGCTCCTTATCGGAAACCAGAATTCCCTCCGGACTTGCGGAAACCACTACATCCTTAAGTCCCATGCAAAGCACCGGCACATCCAGTTCATTAACCACATGAACATTTTCACATCTGTCATTAAAAATTGCATTGCCTACGCTGGTCTCTTCCATTGCCTCTGTTAAGGTATTCCAGGTTCCCAGATCCTTCCACTGACCTGCAAAACGCATAACACGGATCTTCTTTTCCTTTTCCACTACCGCATAGTCAAAGCTGATCTTCGTCAGCTGATCGTATTTGGAGAACAGATCCCAATAATCCGTAAATTCAATGAGTTCATGCGCCTTTTCCAGCATATATTTCAATTGAAAGGCAAACACACCACCATTCCACAGGGCTCCCTGCTTAATATACTCCTTAGCGGTATAAAGATCCGGCTTTTCCTTGAAGGTGCTGACCATGCTGACTCTTTCTTTATCCTGCGGGATCACGTAACCATACTTTTCACTGGGATAGGTCGGTTCAATCCCCATAAGCACCAGATTTGCTGTATCCTCCGCAGCAAGCTGCCCCAGCTCCTTAAGCGCTTCAAAATAGTCCTGTTCCACATAAGGATCTACAGGACAGACTACCACCGGCTCATCCTCCTGCACCTTGTTTACATCATGCAGCCAGGCTGCTGCAAGCGCAATTGCAGGGAATGTGTCTCTTCTGCATGGCTCCACACAGACACCTACTGCATTGCCAAGCTGATTATGAATAGCGGAAACCTGTGTCTTAGAGGTTGCGATCGTGACACGCGCTTCCTTGTCTACACTGCAGATCTGCCTGTATACCCTCTGCACCATAGACTCATATTCTCCGTCTTCGGTCTTAAAAATCTTAATAAACTGTTTGGAACGTATATCGTTTGACAAAGGCCACAGACGCTTTCCCGAGCCGCCTGATAATAATACAATATTCATCCGAATCTCCTTTATACCTTGTATATGAGGTCAAAAGCATGATATAGCGCAAAACGGACAAAACTACAAATCAAAGGATACCTTGATCATTTCCTCCATGGAGGTGATCCCCTCCAGTACGTATTCTGTTGCACTCATGCGCAAGGTGTTCATACCTTCTTCCAAGGCTTTATTCTTAATATCCTCTGCGCTTCCGTTTTTGCTGATGATATTTTTCAGAGGCTGCGTCACTTCCATAATTTCATAAACACCGATTCTGCCCCTGAAACCGGTCCCGTCACACTTAGGGCAGCCGCAGGGTTCATAGATGGTAATATCTGCATCGGCTGGTTGATTCAGCAGCTCCAGATCATCTGCATTAGCCTTCTTTGGCTTCTTACAGTTGGGGCAAAGGCGGCGCACCAGTCTCTGGGCAATAACACCAACCGTGGAATCCGCAATCAGATATGGTTCGATCCCCATATCCTCCAGACGGGTAATCGTGCTTGCTGCTGAGTTGGTATGAAGCGTAGAAACCACAAGGTGTCCTGTAATGGATGCCTGTACTGCAATACTTGCTGTCTCCTGATCTCGGATCTCACCGATCATGATAATATCCGGGTCCTGTCGCAAAATAGAACGAAGTGCACTAGCAAAGGTCAAGTTTGCCTTATTATTTACCTGTACCTGATTAATTCCATCGATATTCGCTTCCACCGGGTCCTCGACGGTAATAATATTTACATCCTCTTTGTTTAATTCACTGAGTGCGGTATAAAGCGTTGTTGATTTACCACTTCCTGTAGGGCCTGTAACAAGCAGAATTCCGTGAGGATTCTGCAAAATATGATCAAATTTCTTCATATCTGCCGGCTTTAGACCAAGCTGACTCTTTTCCTTTGTAAGGGCATTCTTGGAGGTAAGACGCATTACTACCTTCTCACCGTATACTGTCGGCAGAATGGATACACGGATATCAAACTCGTGGCGATCTACAATCTGGGTAATACGACCGTCCTGAGGCTTTCTCTTTTCGGAAATATCCATGCCTCCGATAATTTTGATTCTGGCAACAATTGCCGGAAGCAGACGAATATTATAATCTGCCTTTTCATAAAGGGCTCCGTCGATGCGGTAACGGATACGCACCTGACGCTCCATCGGCTCAATATGAATATCGGATGCTCTCTGGCGTACCGCCTGATCAATCATATTCTTTACAAGCTGAACGATCGGGGAGTTGTTGACATCTTCACTATAGATATCATTCTGCTCCTCAAACTGACTTTCCTTTTCTCTGGTATATTCCTCCAGTGCGGAATTTACCTCCGCCTGACCGTAATACTTATCCAGCGCCAGCATAATACTTCTGGTCGTTGCAACTACCGGTTCCACCTGAAGATTGGTGATGATTGTAATATCATCCATGGCAGTCATATCAAGCGGGTCTGCCATCGCTACCCGCAAAATATTCGCGCCTTCCGCCGAATAATCAAAGGGAAAAATTTTGTGCTTCTTCAGGACATTGGCGGGAATCAGGTCAAGCACCTCTTCTGATATATTGGTATTCTGCAAGTCCACCGTATCCAGTTCCAGCTGGGTACTGAGAGCCTTAACGATATTCTCCTCTGTCGTGATTCCTTCATCTACAAGCGTTTCACCCAGCTTGCGGCCGCTTCCCTTTTGAAGTTCCAAGCCCTTTGTTAGCTGTTCTTGTGTAATTACGCCACTGTTTACCAGTGCATCTCCAAGACGTATCTTTTTTCTATAATTCATAATGGTACCTTCAAACTCTTTACATTACTTTATTCTGCATTGCATCCGGATCCTGTGCAAACTGAATTGCCATCTCCCGACTGATCTTTCCTTCATAAAAAAGCTGTGTGATTGCTTCATCCATCGTAATCATACCCATTTTACGATTGGTCTGCATGACAGAAACCAGCTGATGGGATTTTCCCTCGCGGATCAGATTCCGCACTGCATGATTGGTATGCATTACCTCAAATGCCGCCACACGCCCTTTCCCGTCATAGGTTGGGATCAGCTGCTGAGATATGACCGCCTCAAGCACATTTGCCAGCTGCACACGAATCTGCTGCTGCTGATGTGGCGGGAAAACATCGATCACACGGTCAACCGTGCTTGCCGCGCCAATCGTATGCAGGGTAGAAAGTACCAGGTGTCCTGTTTCTGCCGCAGTAATTGCAACACTGATGGTTTCAAAATCACGCATCTCCCCCACCAGAATCACATCCGGATCCTCACGAAGCGCCGCGCGCAGCGCATTTGCATAGCTCTGGGAATCAAGGCCAATCTCTCTCTGGTTAACCATGGACAGTTTATGCTGATGCAGATACTCAATAGGGTCCTCAAGAGTAATGACATGTGCATCCCGGCAATTATTAATCTTATCAATAATTGCTGCCAGTGTAGTTGATTTACCGCTTCCCGTAGGCCCTGTCACCAGAACCAGTCCCCTTTTCCTCTCATACAGATTGATAACGGATTCGGGAACTCCAAGTACCTCCGGAGAAGGAACCTGCGTGCCCACAAGACGCAATGCCACAGCGGCAGAGCCTCTCTGCTTGTATGCGTTTACCCTGTATCTTCCAAGCTCCGGAATAGAGAAGGACATATCATATTCTCCTCTTTCCTCAAAGCGTGCCAACTGGATTTCCGACATAATCTGGGTAACCACATTCATCGTATCATTTGGCAGCATCCTGGGAAAATCCATGGTAATCAGTTTCCCGTTCACCCGCATTTTGGGCGGAATTCCTACAGTAATATGCACATCGGATGCTCCCGCATCCTTAGCAACCCTCATAATCTGTTCTATTTCCGGCATGGCAAAATCACTCCATTTTCAGCTTTTGAAATCATTTTATCACATTCCGGACTGTATTCCTACAATAAAATTTTGAAATAATCTATTCGCACATTAGTCCATCGTCCACAGCTGCTGCAATCTGCACTTCTGATCATTTTCTTTTTGCAACAATGTAAGCCAGCATCCGGTTTTCTTCGAAATATCTCTGACAGAACATCCTGCGCCGCTTTACTCTCTTCAAGATTCCCGTCACCGACAATATAAATATTGGAATTTCTGCTTTTTTCCTGTAACACAACATCGCCGGCAACACCCCGTTATGCTCCGGTCTTTCCAAAAATTCCCGCAATTTATATTCAAAAGCCGCTTTGGTCAGACAACCGGTAAGCTTATCCGTATCCCTCTGCTGTTCAATATAGCGCTTTTGTGCCATTTCCCTAAGCTTGGTGCGAATGGATACGAATGATACTGGCATGCACTACACTTCCGATGAAAAGGCAGCATATTGCGTTTACGGTGTCGGTATATGCCAGATAATATGCCTTTTGATGAAAATCGATTGGAATAAACACCCTGATTACCAGACAAAAAAAGCAAAATACGCGCCAGGGTTTGTCCATGATCAAAAGCGGTGCCACAATAATAATAATGCAGAAGGTGGTCGCCGAAATATCATTTCTGAGCACCGTATTGAGAATCAGGGCATAACCGATCATCAAGGACATTGTCGCGTACCAGAGCGGAATAATGAATCGCTTTGCTCCCTTTTTCATCCGTTCACATAAGTACCAGATTCCGATAAAACTAATTCCCACCAGAAAGTAAATGGTCCGGTTTGGCGCCATCATTTCCAAAAACAGGCTTCCCGTAAAAAGCCCTGTGAACATCAGGAGCAGACAGATTGCAGTAAGGTTTAAGGTTCCCCTGTCCTTCTCCAAAATTTCCTGTTCAATTTCCTGATATTCTTCCTTTTTCAGGCCACCATATTTCAAATTATTCATACACTTTACAAGAAACTGTTTCATTCTTTGATCTTCTCCTGTTTTCCACCTGTTGCAAACCTAATACGGGAAATTTATCATTATTTGGAATCTATTATAAACCACCCTTCGTAACCCAACCGTAACCAAAAGAGGCAAAAAAGCAAAGAAATTAAAGAAAAAGCAAAGAAATTTTACATTCATATCATATTAATAATAAAACAGTCGAATATTGGCAAACGCCAACATTCGACTGTCAATTGCATACTGCTTAGCTGCAATATATCTAAAATTTATCACCATGCAGAGCTTCTTGAATCTTTTTGGTTTCATAATCAGGTGCTGCCATAAGCACCGCTTCATATATTGGGGAAAGATCGTCTTTATTTTCTTCCAATTCTGTTGCTATGGTGTCCAGCGTCTTGCCTTTCCTGACTTTTTTGCAAATCAATTCAATTAGCTTCTGTTCCTCGCCACGTTCAATTCCCTGAATAATACCACGCTTCATTCCACGTTCCATACCACGTTCTATTCCACGTTCATATATACCATCACTCAAGTTACACATTCGCCCTACACCCTCCTTCATTTCTCTGGTTGTAGCTATTCCATACTCTTTCTCTAATCTCAACAATTTTTCTGCCGGCTTCATTTCTCCTGAAAACACCGTGCCCAAAAAGCCATGCAGCGGGGTTTTCTTTTTCCGGCAGCTTTCCTCGTCCAGCCCTATCATCACAACAGACAACAAGTCATATCTGTGGTTTCCCTCCTTTGTTCCGAAAATGATATGGGGCTCCATTCGGTATTCTATGATGGTGTCCGCCTCCTTTTTCGGAGCATTCAAACACAGCCATATGGAATACACCTTTTTCACGTTGTCATAATCTTCCGCTGCAAACTCCGTGTCCAATTGCGCTGACAGCATCCTGGCGCAATAGAAAACACCTCTCGTCACCAGATCATAACCCGGATAATAGTCTTTCTGAATCTCCACATTCAGAATCAGTTTGACCCTCTCTGCGTTTCGTGTAATCACATAAAACCGGACATCAAAGGTGACTTCTCCCTCGTTTGGTACTTTGTCCTCTGTTGTCATTCCGGTAATAGCTTCCGTTTTTTTCTTTCCCGGATGCACCGGCGTTTCTGCCACCTCAATATCTTCAATAGCATTTGCTATCTCTTCCAGAGTACAGTCCCTCATCTCCTTAACCGTATACTTCACGATCCAAGAAATCACGCCTTTGTCTGCTACAATCTTTTTGGCTTCCGTGTCATACTGCGCCTTCATTTCAGCAATATTTATCGCATCAGCCAGATACGTCTTTTTCTTCATTTGTCCCCCACTTTCCCTGTATCCTACAGAAATCTTTTCGCAAAAACAGAGAAAATGAGATACTATCATTAGTATAAGCTGAACAATACTTTTTGACAACAAAATTCCCTGTTATTACCGTTTTTGTTACCAGTTGAATGTTTCGGCGAAACGCCGTTTCGAATGCCTTAGGCATTTGATGTTCCAACATGTATGCTTACGGAAGTAGAGAAACTTCCGATATTTCAACTGTAACATAGAAATAACAGGGAAACAAATTAATTTTCTATAAAATCTGAAAAAATATCCTCCAGAATTCCCTCAGGTGTCATACTTCTGTAATGGTCAGGATCAGTGAGTCCTCCGTTCTCTCCTGTCAGGCTCCATGTGAATTTGCCGGTGTATTCACCGTCAATTGCTGTATACTTTTCATACTCCTTTAAGGCAATCGGATATCTCGTATACCATTCCGGAAAATATTTTGACATATAGGAATCGGCAAGACGGTAAGCATCACAATTTTCATCCTCTCCGATCGCAGACAGCTCTGGTCCACCTCCCGGTTGCCCTGTTCTGCTATCTGCAGCAGTACTGTGCAGAATCAAAATACTTCCGTCCTCGCAGGTGCCGACACAGATCCATACATGCCCCTTGATGCTGAATATGTCGCCCGGATAAAATTCGGAATTTGCAAAGTCCGTTGGCTTTTCTACTTCTTGTGTCCACTCACCCCAGCCATTCTGCGCAAGTGTTTTGGCTGTCTTGGTGGAGGACATGACATATCCGTCCTGACCGCTCTTCGTATTCGTAATGTTATATAGAATCCATCCCACATACCCGGAGCAGTCCAGGCCTGCATAATAGTACTCATTATATCCGCCATAAGGATAATAGCTGTTCGCCGCATCCTTGAGTGTTTCATCACCATTTTTGTCACGATAGGTATAGTTCTCATCCTGCTCCCGAAAAAATCTCACCCAGTCCTCGGATATACCAATCGTTCTTGTCTGGATTGCCGAACCGACATCCTGCCAGTCCCAGCCACCTCCATAGACATAGAGAGTCGTTCCTACCGGCATCAATGCAGTGGAAAGGAAGTTCTTAAGTGTCCGCTCGCCCGGTGTTCCTTTTACAGGCGGTTGATATTCCTCTGTATCGACACTTTCCTTTTCCTCTGAAGCTGTCACTATTCCGTCCTCTATATGAATTTCGTAGGTGTACCCTTCCTTCAGGCAATTCTGTATGGGATACGGATATTCCCCTTCTTCATTCGCTATGCCATTATCAATTTTTAGCGTTTTCTCTTTTTCATTAATCATAAATCGATAAGAAAAGCTATCCTTGGTATCCTTATTGACCTCTTCCGCACCGTAATTCTCTACCCCAAGATAAACAGCTTCCACAATTTGATTCCCCTGCTTTGCACAGCCACAGACCAGTACCTGAATCACAAACAGCAATATTTGCCATTTTAATGCTGCTTAGCTGGGCATTTCCGGTTTCCGCCCAGGAATACTGTCTCATATATTCCCCACTGTATAGTCTGATTTTTTCCTGATCACCGTCCAAAATCCGGTACAGGTCACATTCTACCTTCTGTGTAAGAAGATACTTCTTCCTTCCGTCTGTAGCTATGATGTCGTCAACTCCCTTTTCCTTTAATGTATCCATCATTCGTTTAAAAGTTACTCTGCTTAGGGATTGTGTGCTATCATCAGCTGTCCGGCCCGGCCACAGGCAGGCAATTACCTCTCCTGTCGTAACGCCCTCGCTCCCCCTGCCCACCAGAAGAGCAAACATTTCCTCCACTTTGGTTCTGCCCCACAGAAGTCTCTCACCATCAACAGTAACTACAAACCCGGGCATAGTCTGAATACTGACCCTTTTCTTGATATGTTCATTAAGACTAACTCCTTCAAAATAGTTAATGGAAAGATTTCTTTACATTATAAAACCCCTTCCGTAACTGATCCGTAACCGAAAGGGGACAAAATCAAAAACCTATAAATTTTTAGACTAATCCAGACGTCTCATCTCCGTATACGCTAAAAGCAACGGACCCACTCCCTTAGCATCATCCTCCACGACAGGCTCCGACATATAGTATTCAAAGCTTCCGTCTCTCCTTAGGTTATCTGCCGGTCCGAGACCTGCCACCAGGCAGATGCCGCCAAGACTTAAATGACCATCCCTTTCTTTCAGATAAGTGTTACAGATTCCCTGGAAGGCTTTCAGTCCATACTCTCTGTAGTTTTCCGGTAAAAATCCAAGTCTTACACCCTTTAGAATAGAATATGCCATAATTGCACTCCCACTGGTCTCCAAATAATTTGGCTCTTTTCCGCCCAGTGCAGGAAGCTGATACCACAGTCCACTCTCATCCTGAAGCTTCAGCATAGAATCAATCAGATTCACGAATGCTCTTTTCAGATATTCATATTCTTTTTCACATTCCCTACAGATTTCACACTTGTCAAGTGTATCAAGCAACGCCATGGAATACCATCCCAGTGCTCTCAGCCAGAAATTCTGTGAAAGTCCCGTTCTCTTATCGCACCAGAATACTGATCTGGAAGCATCATAGCCATGATAGTATAGTCCGGTCTTCGGATCACGCATACACGCTATGACATTGGTGAACTGTCCGAAAATATCCTCATAATTCTTCTTATCGTTAAATCTGGTCTCATATTCCATATAAAAGGGCTGTGCCATATACATGCCATCCAGCCATATCTGGTTGGGGTAAATCTTCTTATGCCAGAAGTTTCCCTCCGCGGTTCTCGGCTGTGTCCACACCTGAGAGTAAATCAGGTCAATTGCCCTGCGGTATTTCTCTTTTCCGTTGATGTCATATAAAGCAAATAACGTCTTTCCCGCATTTACATTATCCAGATTATACTCATCTACCCTGTAGTCTGAAATGCTTCCATCCTCCCTCACTCTGTGGTCAATAAAAGCATCTGCAAATTCATAATATTTCTCATCTCCTGTAGCATGATAGATTTCCAGAAGAGCCAATATCATACACCCGTCTATGTAATTCCACCCTGCAACCTTTCCTTCGAGAGCTTTCTCAATGTTCCATGCCGGTACATCCAACGTACTTTTCTCAACCAGCTCATCAATGTATTTTTCAAAAATAGGCATTACCATGAAAATTTCCTCTCAAGTCTTATTCTTTGTAAGTCCGCCTACAAAAACTGCTCTATAAACTCTGCAAGCGGGCATGGCTTTCCAAAATAGTAGCCTTGAATATAGTCGGGATCGATCTCACAAATCTTATCCAGTTCTTCCTTGGTCTCAATTCCCTAAATACAAAGCTTCAGATTAATGTCATGTACCATATCTGACATATGCTGGAGCAAATGATGTTCATAGGTATTCTTAAGCGCTTTTAAGGTAAAGGATCTGTCAATCTTAATCGTATTCAACTTCAGATCATATAGATAATGGAAGTTGGAATAGCCCGTTCCGAAGTCATCTAGAGCCAGTAGAATTCCATTATTCTTCAGTCCGTCACAGAAGTTGAAGAAAAATGTATTGGACTCCAAAAAACCGCTTTCCGTCAGCTCAATAATAATACTGTCAGGGCTCAGATGATGCTTCTCAAGGCACTGAAGAATTTCACTTAAGACATCACTTTTGAGCACCTGGATGTAGGAAAGATTCACCGAAACCCGAAAGTCCGGAAGCTTTTCCCTGACTTTGGCGCACGCGGACATTGCCTGGTCTAAGACCCATTTCCCTACCGGAATGATCAGATTGCTTTCCTCAAGAAGCGGGATAAATTCTCCCGGAGAAATCATTCCTGTCTTTTCACTTCGAAATCTCAGAAGCGTTTCCGCATTACACAGCTTCCCTTCCCGGATATCCATAATCGGCTGAAAATATGCCTCAAATCCCTTAAAATTGTGATTTACCGCCCATAGAAGTGTGGAAGTCAGTTCCTTCTTATGAAGAAACGCGTGATAGTCCTCCTTCGCATAAATGTAATACTTGTTCTTCCCCGTGTTCTTTGCTTCGTTCATCGCAAACTCGGATAACTTCATCAGATTATGGTATGCTTTGTTCACCACCAGTGAGAAGTCTATAATTCCGGCTGAAATGGTGTAAAACACTTCATAACATTGTTGTTCAATGAACCTGTTTAGCTTATTCTGTATCCTGCTGTAAAGTTCCACGGCTTCCTCTATGGTTCTGCCCGTCAGATCTACAATTGTATATTCATCTGCTACCACACGATACAGCTTCTGCTCCGGCAGAAGAACTGACTGAATACATTCCGCAGTCTTTCCGATGATCATATCACCGTATTCAATTCCCTTGTTTTCATTGATTTCCTTAAAGTTATCGATCCCGAGTCTGATCAGGAAGCCCTTCATATCCTCTCCGCTGTGCAGACCAAGCTCCTTCTGCAGGCTTTCTTCCCTTAAGAGCCCACTGACATTGTCCGCCTTCTGTTTGAGCCCGATCTCATTAATACACCCAACCAGAAATGCCGGTGTTCCGTCCTGCGCATTAATCACGCGTCCTCTGCAATTAATCCAGATCGGCTTTCCCTCTCTGTCTCTCCAGCGATACTGTAGGTTATGGAACCGTTTACCGTGATGCTCAATCTGATCCAGATCTGCCATAAGAAGAGCCAGATCATCCGGATAGGTAAGTTTTTGCAAATTTTCAGAAACATGATCAAACCGGCTCGACGGTATGTCAAAGCGCTCCACTGCATTTTCGGAAATGCAGTAGCAGTCGTTCTTCATATCTAAAATATACAGATAATCATCCATGCACGGATTCAGAATCTCAATTGTATTTTGGAACTGCTCCATTGTAATGCCACTAAATATTTTCTCCATGCTGCCCCCCGCATTCTCCCCAATACGAATGCTCTTTTGCAACTCAAATATCAGACATTCTCGTGATATATGTCAAATTGTACCACAATTTATACATTATTTCAATGTCTATACTGTGCACCATACCGGAAATTCCAAAAGATGTCACTGTGCAATATCCCAGACAGACCTGCAAGCAATGTTTTCTGCATCTCCGCCTAAAATTTCAACACTATATTCCCCTGCCTCCATATCAAAGAAATTATCAGATAGCCATAAATCCTTGTCTACACCGAAGATTTCCACCTTTTGTGCAAATGCGTCCGCCTTCACGGTAATCCGATTCCCGGTCCTCTTAAGCTTGAGATGAGGATCTTCATACAAGTAATGCTTGGGCGGAGTAAACAGACAACTGTTCTCCGAAACCATCTTTCCATCTATCATAAAGCCGTATTCCAAATGGATCTCCCGTTCGTTCTGTTCAGAAAAATCCATTTTTTCAAGCCATACGCCATCAAGAGCCGGTATGGTAATTTCACATTCTCCACTTGCTATCACAGAACTATCCGGTCTTCGCAGTTTCCACACCACCATACCGGAAACCGGTTTCATCGTCTCATTCGCAACATGCAGTCTTGCACTGACCTCAATCGGCGCAGGCTCGGCAATGCAGTGGGGTCTTTCGCTGAGTTCACCGATCTCCTCGCAGGAAATCAGAACCGGGGCGAACATCTTCCGCTCGGCATAGTGAAGTGCCTTATAACGTCCGTAATAATCAATACTTGCCCAGGAAGCAACAGGCCAGATGTCATTCAGCTGCCATACAACCGTTCCCATACATCTTCCGCGGTTACGCCTGAAATGCTCCACGCCATAGCGGATAGCATCTGCCTGAAGAAGCTGGGAGGCATAAAGCATACTGTCAAAATCCTTAGGATACAGGTAAGTCGCAGACAGATATTTCAATATTTTCCCGTTTGCTGCCCTGTTTCTCTGATGCATCTCCATCACTCTGGAGAAAACGTTGCGGTCCTCCTCAAAGGTAAAGCTTTCCACCGTCCTGCTACAGGGGAAGGATTGGAAGCCAAACTCTGAAAGATAACGAAACCGGAATTTTCTGTACTCCGTAAAGGGCTTTTCTCCATGCCATACATCCCAGTAATGAGTATCTCCACGATTTTCATCCCAGGGATTGTCAAAATTACCGCCTGATGAGGGAGAGGAAGGCCAATAGAAGGTAACAGGATCCTCTTCCTTCAAAATCTTGGGAATAATGTATTCATAAAGCTTAATATAATCGTATTTCTGCTTAATAGAAGGCTTCCACGCCTTATCCAGCGTTTGGGTTTCCATTTCATTATTTCCGCACCACAATGCCAGGCAGGCATGATGACGGATTCTTCTCACATTGTCAATTGTCTCCTGCGTAATATTTGCCTCAAATTCATCATCAAGCTCGTAGGAGGCGCAGGCATACATGAAGTCCTGCCATACAAGCAACCCCAGTTCATCGCAGATGTCAAAGAAAAAGTCATCCGGATAATAGCCACCGCCCCAGACACGAATACAGTTGTGGTTCGCCCAGACTGCATCCTCAAGGAGCTTTCTGGTTCTCTCTTCGGTTACCCTGCCCAATAGGTTATCCTCAGGGATGTAGTCCGCTCCCATGGCAAATATTTTGACACCGTTCACCTCGTGGGCAAAGCAGTTACCCCACTCGTCCCGGTCTGTATTTACCGTCATGGTACGAAGACCGATCCTTCTTTCCCACACATCCAGTTCTTTTCCGTCTGCACTATTCAGTTCAACCTTTACCCTGTAAAGCGGCTGATCTCCATAGCCGTTCGGCCACCAGAGCTTCGGATCATCGATCACGATCCGATAATCCTGATCCTTCTCTTCCACTCCCGCTTGGTCCTTCGCCTGATAGCATCTGCCATCCGGATCTGTAACCGTAATGAGAATCCTCTGCTCCTCCTGCCTGATACAGGAAGTATCTGCTCCATCAAACAGCTCCAGGGAAATATCAAAGTCAAGCGTAACTCTTCCCTGTTCATGTTGTTGCGTGATATAGACAGAGTCCAGTCTGCTGCTCTCAACACCCAGAATCGTCACATCCCGGAAAATACCGGCATCAGGCAATCTCGGGCCCCAGTCCCATCCAAACATGCAATGAGCCTTACGAAGATGCGGAAAGCCCTCCATGCACTCCTGTGATCCACCGGTATATACTTTTTCATTCTCTTCTCTGATGTATTGGGTGGGAGAATGTAATACAACCCTTAACCGGTTCTCTCCTTCCCTTAATGTTGCCAGCTCCAACAGGTCATATTCCCAGATTCTGTGCATGTTGTAGGCACAGCCTATCAATTTTTCATTGACATAAATATCTGCCAGGGTATCGATTCCATCAAAATGCAAAAGCAGAGCCCTACAGGCAAGCATCTGTTCCGTAACCTCAAAGGTTGTCTCAAAACAGAAATCATTGTCCATAAGAGGCAGTACCTTAAGCTCATTATCCCTAAAAAAAGGATCCGGAATCAGTTTTTCCTTCAGTAAGGCCCCATAGACTGAGCCCGGGACCTTTGCAGGAATTCCCTCCTTAGGTAAAAGTGCGGCATCCTTTCCGATGATTTTTAAATTCCAAATTCCGTTCAATTTCTCTTTGAGCATGGATCTAGCCTTTCTTTACTTGATTTTCCTTCAATATAGCATACTCCCTGTCCATGTAATAGAACTAATCATTGCGAAAATTGTATAAAATGATCTTTATCTGGCATTTTATACTATAACCATGCTATAATAATCGCAATTAATATTTGTCAAAGATCGGAGCAAATTATGAAGTCAAAATCAAAACAAATTGCAGCTATCATTTGTATTATTTTATTGGTTCTTCTATATGTAGCCACTCTGGTGGTATCATTGCTTGATTTCCCGGGATCCGGGCAACTTTTTGCCGCCTGTCTGGTTGCCACTGTCGGACTTCCTATCCTCCTGTGGATCTATATCTGGCTTTACGGAAGACTTACCTCCAAAAGTACTCCTGCAGACCTTTTCCCTAAAGAAGATTCAGAGCAAGAAGCTGTTCCAACTCCGCCTTTGCCTGAATCAGATCCCGGAAAATAATTCCCTTCATGCCTTCTTTTTGGGCTGCTTCTACATTGGCCGGTGTATCATCAAGGAACACACATTCCTGCGCCTTCAATCCGTATCTTACAAGAAACAGCTGATATATTTCCGGAGATGGCTTAATCACCTTTTCCTGATAGGACAAAATACCACCCTGCATTTCCTGCAGAAAGTCCAGAGCTTCTGCACACTGTATATGCGCTCTATGGGAAAAGTTTGAAATGTAATAAACACCGTAGCCTCGCCCTTTTAGTTCCTTCAGCCAGGGAATGGCATAATCATACCGAAGAATCATATTCGTAATGTCCTCAAACACCTGGCGTATCTGTCTTTCAATGGATGGATCGTTTGCAATAAATCCCTCAAGGAGCTCCTCATCCGTCATCTTTCCCCTGTCAAGTTCATTCCACAATGTACTTCTGACCGTGGCATCTGCAAGCTTCTCCTTTATTTCTTCCGAAAACCCAAAGCTGTCGTAAAAATCCTTCCAGGCAAATCCCGCAAGCACGTTTCCGATATCAAATACAACATTCTTAATCATTTTCTTACCCTCTTTTATCTCAATTTTCATAACATCCTTTGTAAGGATAGCACAGTCACATAGGACTTACCATCTCAAGAAGGGCTTTTGCCGCTCCTGAAATAAAAGTTTTCTCATCCGTAACCACGCAGATCTGCCTCTTCGGAATAATCTTATTGAAACGAAGTTCAAACAGCCTGCCATCCTCAAGATATTCCCGTGCAAAATCCCGTACCACACTGCCGATTCCAAGATTACGAAGTGCGAACTGCACAATCATATCACTGGTGGCCAGTTCAAATTCCGGATGCAGCTTGACGCCGTTTTGCAACAAAAATTCGGACAGATACCGTCCTGTACTTGTTTCCCCTTCAAGGGAGATGATCGGCAGCCTTTCAAGCTCCTGCAAATCCAGCATACGGTTTTTGTATTGCATAAATTTTCTTCCGCCCACGAACACATCCTCAATCTGGCGCACCGGCATCATCGACATTCCATGTATCTGTGTAAACGGTGTACTGACAACACCAAAATCAATCTTTCCCTGCCTTAACAGGTTTAGGGTCTCTGGGGTAGGTGCATTGGTAACCATGACCTTGACTCCCGGGTATTTTTCATGATACTTTTCCAGCAATGGAAGCAGATAATACTTCAGTGTCATATCACTTGCACCGATTCGCACTTCCCCGCTATCAAGTTGCAGCATGGAACGAAGTTTTTTCTCACCAAGCATCAGTTGCTCATAGCCTTCCTTCACATGCTCATAAAGCACCTGTCCTTCCGAGGTCAGACGGATTCCTTTTGAGGAACGCACAAACAACCGGGTATTAAGTGCCTTTTCCAGCTGCTTAAGAGCCTGGCTCACCGCAGGCTGTGAAACCGACAGTTCTCCGGCTGCTGCTGTTAAACTCCCCAACTTTGCCACATAATAAAATACCTTGTAATATTCCAGATTTTCTGTCATAGTTCCTCCCGCTGTGCCAGAAGGCGCTCTACCGCGTCTCCCCGCAGCCAGCTTCCGTTGATTGCTCCCTGAAAAAGAAAAAGGCTCTTCTTACCGAGAAAGGGGGCCATATTCTCATGTACCTTCTGCGGGTCTTCCATGGTAAGGCTCTCCCCCGCAAGCACCAGAATCAGCTTTGATCTTGCGTGAAACAGTTTAAGGTTTGCAGACAGTGCATCCAGAGTCCGCTTCCCTTGCTGCTCCTGATATTCTTCAAAGCAGCTACTCATCTGTAAAAATGAAAAGGGAATCACCTGATTCTCAAGCCTTTCATCACATTTAAATAAAACAAGATTCAGACGCACATTTCGAAAAACCTCACTGTGGGAGCGCAGGGTTGCCGCCAGATCCGCTGCCGTTTCAGCAACATAAGCCTTCGGCAGTCCACAGTCAATGACCAGTGTCATTTCAAGAATACCTCCGGCATAATTTCCCTTCACGTGCAGCACCTGCTCTACCGCATTATTCAGATTCTTTTTCATGATAAGATTCATCATAGGCTTTGCCTTCTTTATTGTTTGCTACATACATGGATATTGTATTATAAATCATAGAAATTATTTTTGTCAAACAAGCAAAAGAGCCCGCTTTCACGGACTCTTTGCGCACAAGCAATATTACTTGTGCAAATATATTGTTACAGGTATGATTGTAACCGATTAGGAAAACATCAATGGAGCTTAACCCTTTACCGCACCTGCTACCACACCTTCAATAATATACTTCTGACAGGTCAGATAGAAGATTACAATGGGAATAATGGAAAGAACCAGCATAGCCATCAAAGCTCCCATATCCTTATTTCCGTTGGATCCCACCAGCATCTGTACCACAACCGGAATCGTCTTGTACTTGGTGCTGATACCGATTACCAGATAGGGAAGCAGGAAGTCATTCCAGATCCACATTGCATTTAATATCGCTACCGTAATTGCAGTGGGCTTCAAAATCGGGAATACCACCTTAAAGAAATTCTGCAGCGGATTACATCCGTCGATCATAGCTGCTTCTTCAATATCAATCGGCACCGACTTGATAAATCCTGCAAACATAAACACGGAAAGCCCTGCCCCGAAGCCCAGATAAAGAATACACATACCCACCGGATTCTTTAAATGGAATTTGTCAGCCAGTGAGGACATGGTAAACATGACCATCTGGAAGGGTACAATCATGGAAAATACAAACATATAATAAAGTGCCTGTGTCCATTTTGCTTTTACTCTGGTCAGATAATATGCTGTCATGGATGTAAACAAAATCAGCAATATTACTGAGAAAATCGTAATGAAGAAGGACCATCCGATTGCATTTAAAAGACCGGTCTTAACAAGGCCATTCACATAGTTGGTAAGTCCTGAAAAGGTTTCCGCTGTGGGAAGAGAAAACGGATCCTTGCTGATAAAGAGTTTTCCCTTAAAGGAGTTATTCAGGATAAAGAACAGCGGATATAATACGAATATTCCTACCATGCAAAGAATGATAAAAATCAATGCATTTGTGGTTTTTGTCTTCTTACTCTGTATCATTACTGTTCCACCTCCTTACTTCTGGTAAAGGAAAGCTGAGCCAGCGCGATTACCGCTACAATGATGAAGAATACGACTGCCTTCGCCTGACCGACTCCCTCATATCCTGTCTTTCCGTAAAAAGTATCATAAATATTCAGCGCAAGCATCTGTGTCTTGTTCCTGGGCGCACCGTTTGTCAATGCCTTGTTCTGATCGAACAGCTTAAAGCTGTTTGACAGGGTAAGGAACATACAGATGGTGATGGAGGACATTACCATGGGAATCTTGACCTTGATCAAGGTCTGCCATGAGGTAGCTCCGTCAATTTTGGCTGCTTCTATTAATTCAGTGGGAATATTCTGAAGACCTGCGATATAGATAATCATCATATACCCAACCATTTGCCAATTCATTAAAACGACCAGTCCCCAAAAGCCGTATTTGGCATTGGAAACAATTGTGGTCTCAAACTGATATAAAATTGCATTGATCATCTGCTGCCAGGTATAACCAAGTACAATACCTCCGATCAGGTTCGGCATAAAGAACACGGTTCGAAAGAGATTGGTTCCCTTGATCTTTCTGGTAAGCATAAGTGCAATTGCAAATGCAAGAATATTAATCGTAATCACACTGATCACGGTAAATGCCGCCGTGAATCCCAGTGCTCTGGTAAAGCCCTGCCCTTCCGTAAAGGCAAGCTTGTAATTCTCAAATCCCACCCACTTGGCATTGCCTACAGTGGTGAACTCGCAAAAAGATAAATATAAGCCCTGTATAAAGGGGATAATGAACGCGAATGCAAAAGCAATCAGCGTCGGAACTGTAAAAATGACAAAATATTTTTTTAAAGTTTTTTCCATACCTGTAACTCCCTTTTTTAAAGAGGGTACCCACTTAGGGCACCCTCTAATCAGTCAGCTGAATTATTTCGTTGCTGCTTTTTCTTCTGCCCATCTTGTAACTACAGTATCTGCAACTTCATCCCATGTCATGTTTCCATTGCAGTATTCAAGCAGTGCTGCACCGAAGTCATCCTTGAAATCCTGGCTGGGGAATGTTGTGAAGTTCCAGCTTACACTGGTTTTTCCGTTTTCCATGTAACGGAACATTTCCTTAGCAAGAGGATCCTGAGGCTTCTCATCATCACCAAAGGTGGTGAAAGGAGCTGCGTTTCCTAATGTGTTAACCATATAGTCCTTACCTGCATCAGAGGAGATCAACCAGTTAACAAAATCAAGTGTCGCCTTCTGGTTTGCTTCAGAGGTCTGGCTGTTTACACACCAGAAGTTTTCTGTACCTGTACATAAGCCCTGGTTTGCTTCCCCAGCTGCTCCAATGTAGATAGGCATGAACTTAACGTTTTCTTCTGTCACAACGTTTCCGTCAACGCCGGAGATCTGTCCCCATCCCCAGTTACCGTTCTGAACCATAGCACACTGTCCAAGTGCGAACTCAGCCATGGAATCTGTAACTGCCTTGCTTCCTAACAGAGTAGGTGCACAGGTAGAATTGTTGATATATAAATCAAAGATATTCTTAAAGTTTTCGCTGTAAGTGAACTCAAGATCATCTAAGTCTGTAACACCCTTATCCTTGTACTCATAGTATACAGGGATGTTTGCAAGGTGTGTCTGCCATCTCCAGTCTTCACCGGGAAGTAAGGAGGTTGAAGCGAACACGCCGTCAATACCAAGGTCATCCTTCTTAGCCTGCATATCTTCTACAACTGCCTTTAAGGTATCAAAGCTGCCTATCTCGTCTACGCTCTTAACAACTGCGCCGTCCATTGCGAAGTACTTCTGCATAATTTCATCATTGTAGATGATACCGTAGGATTCAACTGTGTAAGGAACACCGTATACACCGCCGTCAGATCCTGTAACAGCAAGGCTCTTATCAGATAAATTCTTGTAAAGCTCTGTATCTGTCAGATCCATGCAGTAATCTTTCCATGAATTGTATCCTACAGGTCCGTTGATCTGGAATAAGGTAGGTGCATCAGAACCTGCAATCTCAGATTTCAGGACTTCCTCATAGGTACCGCTTGCTGCAGTAACAACCTTAACAGGTACACCTGTTTCTTCTGTATAAGCTGTTGCGATTTCCTGCCACTGCTCATCTACTTCAGGCTTGAAGTTCAGATAGTATACAGAACCTGATTCTGCGCTTGCTTCAGCTTCCTTAGCCGGTTCCTCTGCTTTCTCGGTTTCTGTACCTGCTTCAGCTTTTTCTGCGGGTGCTTCTGTATTATTGCCACATCCGATCAATAAGCTGGAAATCATTGCTACGCTCAGTAATGCACTGATTACTTTCTTTTTCATAACTCATCCTCTCCTTTTGTAATTGTTTGGTATGATTATTATTTTACAAATGTGATCAAATATACGTCGATAACCTGCACCGTTTGTGGTATCGTTATCGGTAACGTTTCCAATCACATTTTTAACATAACACCTATCCACGAATAATGCAATAGGTGTTAGATAATTTTTTTAAATTCTTCATATTTGTAAAATTTCAGAATTGTTTTTGTGCACTTTTACCAAAAAATGGAATCAGTCTTTTCTTTCACTACCCCAGAAGAACAATGCTACCGTGCCCGGTCCTGTATGACTTCCGATCGTGGTACCGATATCATTGATCTCCACCTTTCCATTCAGATTGGGGAACCGCTCCTCCACCAGCTTTGCCACTGCCTTTGCATCCTCCGGGCAGTCGGACTGCGACATATAGCACTTCCCGCTATATTCAAGTCCATTCTGTGCAAACTCTTCCATCTTATTTGCAATTGCCTGAATAACCTTCTTTTTGGTTCTGATCTTAAATCTCGGAATCAGCTTTCCCTGATAGTCCACATTAAGAAGCGGGCAGATATCCATGACGGAACCCACAAAGCCGGCTGTCTTGGAGATTCGTCCACCCTTTACAAAGAATGTAAGATCTGATGAGAAAAACCAATGATGAAGCTTTAGTTTATTCTCCTCCGCCCAGGAATACAGACTGTCAATATCCATTCCTTCATCCCGAAGATCTGCCAGTTTATCCATGAGGAGTCCGTAGCCTGAGGAGGCTGCAAGGGAATCCACAATATAGATCTTACGGTCCGGATATTTCTCCATCAGCTCCTCTCTGGCAATCATTGCCGAATTATACACACCGGAAATGCCGGAAGACAGCGTCAGGTGAAGAATATCCTTTCCTTCCTCCAAAAACGGGGTGAAATACTGTATAAACTCTTCCGCATTGATCTGGGAAGTTCTTGTTTCAGCTCCATTTTTCATTGCCTGATAAAAATCATGAAAGGCGATGGATTTTCCCAGGTCATCCAGATATTGCTTTCCATCCAGTTCAAAATGAAAACAGATATAATGAATGTCCCTGCTTTCAAAATGCTCCTGTGTCAGATCTGCTGTGGAACAGCAGCTTAATATATAGTCACCCATTTTTTCCTCCTTAATGAATCTCCTGTTACTGTTAACGCTTTCCTATCTACGCGCAAACAATCTGTTTTCTATTAACATATTTATTATAGACGTCCTCCGGCAATAACTCAAACCTTTTTCTCTTTTCCTTTCATGAGAAAAATGATCAGTGCCAGCCAGACACAGACAAACATAATGACATCCGTAAGCTCCAGCTTTTCTCCGTAAAGCATGACCCCGACCAGGAACTGCAGTGTGGGATTGATATACATCAATATTCCAGCCAGTGACATAGGTATTTTGCTAATTCCACGGGCAAACAAAAATAGGGGAATGGTTGTCACCACACCTGAAATAGGAAACAGCAGCCACTGTACACTGTCAAGTACGCCATAAGCACCTCTCCCCTGAACTTTTGCCATACTGAGAAAGAACAGTGCAAAAGGCGCCATAAAAGCGGTTTCCCAGAATAGGGATATCTGGCTTTCCGTCTTTATCTTTTTCTTAATCATGCTGTACAGTGCAAAGGAGCCGCCGATTACAAGCGCCATCCACGGAATTGTTCCATAGTGAATAACGGGAACCAGGATGCCTATTGTCGCAATTCCCACGGAAAACCATTGCCGCCCGGAAAGTCTCTCCCTGAATACCAGAAAGCCAATAAATATGGAAATGATCGGATTCAAGTAATAAGCAAGACTGGCATCCAATATATGCCCGCTGTTTACTGCATAAATGTATGATCCCCAATTGACAGTAATCATCACGCCGCAAAGAAACAGCCGAAAAAGCTCTTTCCTGTCCTTCAAAGCCTGTGCTGCTTTTGGAAGATCTCTCATCACCAGAAGCACAAGCAGACAGAACACAAAGGACCACACAATCCGTGCTGCCAAAACATATACGGAGTTTACGCTGCCAAGCAGTTTCCAAAAAATAGGGAGAATCCCCCAAAGTACATAACAGCCAAATACATAGAGCGCATTTCTATTTATCTTTTGCATTTTTCACCTTTTGGGCATCAGATGGATGCAATATCAATCAGCGTAAACTGATCATTTTCATTTTCAAGGCTTGTCACCAGCGCTGCTGCCGTATCCATTGCCGTGATACAGTTCACGCCCGTTTCAATTGCGGTTCTTCTGATCAGGAATCCATCCCTTGACTTGTCACGCCCCTGTGTGGGAGTGTCAATCACAAGATCAATCTTATGCCCCAAAATCAGATCCATCACGGTAGGTGATTCCTGAGAAATCTTATTAACCTTACGTGCCTTGACTCCCGCCTCGTTTAAAGCTGCCGCGGTACTTCTGGTGGCGTAAATGGTATAGCCCAGTTTCTCAAACCTGCGGCCGATCTCCACAGCCTCACCCTTATCTGCATCCTTCACGGTAATGATCATCTGCTTGTGCTTAGGCAGATCCACGCCAGCCCCAAGGAAGGCTTTATAAAGCGCCTCATTAAAGGTCTTTGCGATACCCAGGCACTCACCGGTGGACTTCATTTCCGGTCCCAGACTGATCTCTGCTCCCCTGATCTTCTCAAAGGAGAACACCGGCATCTTAATGGCAAAATAATCTGCTTCCGGCTGCAATCCCGGTTGATAACCAAGCTCCCTGATGGTCCTTCCGATGATCACCTCTGTAGCCAGATCCACGATCGGAATTCCTGTCACCTTGCTGATATACGGTACAGTACGGGAGGAACGGGGATTCACCTCGATCACATATACATCCTCACCGATGGCTATGAACTGAATGTTAATCAGTCCCTTGACATGAAGTGCCTTTGCCAGTCTTTCGGTATAATCCGCAATCTTTGCCTTCACCGTGTCGGAAATCGTAGGCGCCGGATAAACGGAAATACTGTCACCGGAATGGACGCCGGTTCTTTCAATATGCTCCATAATACCAGGGATCAGGATATCCGTGCCGTCGCACACCGCATCCACTTCAATTTCCTTCCCCTGCAGATATTTATCAACCAGAATAGGATGATCCTGTGCGATCCGGTTGATGATATTCATAAACTCTTCAATCTCTTCATCGGAAATGGCAATCTGCATGCCCTGACCGCCAAGCACGTAGGAAGGTCTTACCAGTACCGGATAGCCCAGTCTGTTTGCAACCTCCTTAGCCTCCTGCGCCGTAAACACAGTGCCGCCTGCTGCTCTTGGAATCTGCGTCTTTTCCAATATTTCATCAAAAAGCTCTCTGTCTTCAGCCGCATCCACATCCTCTGCCCTGGTCCCTAAAATCGGAACGCCCATCTTCATCAGGCTCTCTGTCAGTTTAATTGCGGTCTGACCACCGAACTGTACTACAGCCCCGTCCGGCTTCTCCAGCCTGACAATGCTCTCCACATCCTCAGGGGTTAAAGGTTCAAAATACAGCTTATCCGCAATATCAAAGTCCGTACTTACCGTCTCCGGATTGTTATTGATGATAATCGTCTCATAGCCTGCCTTGGCAAATGCCCAAGTGGCATGAACCGAACAATAGTCAAATTCAATTCCCTGTCCGATCCTAATAGGACCTGAGCCAAGTACCAGCACCTTCTTGGGCGGATTTGTCTCTACTGCTTCGTTTTCACTTCCGTATACAGAATAGTAATAGGGAGTGCTGGCCTCAAATTCAGCCGCACAGGTATCTACCATCTTAAAGGCTGCCACAATGCCGTTATCATAGCGGAGCTTCTTAATCTCCTCCTCCGGCAGACCGGTAAGTCTGCTGATCACTGTATCAGGGAATTCAATCCGCTTTGCCTCCTTTAACAGTTCCACCGTAAGAGGTCCCTTCTTCAGTG
This sequence comes from Bacillota bacterium, assembly GCA_030526045.1. GTDB lineage: Bacteria > Bacillota > Clostridia > Lachnospirales > Lachnospiraceae > Suilimivivens. The sequence goes on from JAUNDN010000001.1 coordinate 119,509, forward strand.
CCTGCTCCATTTCTACCAGAATACCAATCTTATCGATAAACCAGTGATCGATCATGGTGATCTCATGGATGGTGTCATAATCCACGCCCTTGCGGATTGCCTCCGCAATCACATAGATTCTCTGGTCATCCACAATTTTAAGCCGTTCCTTCAGTTCCTGTGCGTTCAGCTCACAGAAATCGTAGCTTAACAGGCAGTCCACATGCTGTTCCAGAGAACGGATTGCCTTCATCAGTGCCCCTTCGAAATTATCACAGATGCTCATAACCTCTCCGGTTGCTTTCATCTGAGTCGTCAAAGTTCTCTTTGCCGTAATGAATTTATCAAAGGGAAGTCTGGGAAGCTTTACCACACAGTAATCCAGTGTAGGCTCAAAGCTTGCATAGGTTTTTCCCGTAATTGCATTTTTGATCTCATCCAGTGTATAGCCCAGCGCAATCTTGGCAGCCACCTTGGCAATGGGATAGCCGGTTGCCTTACTTGCCAGTGCCGAGGAACGGCTTACTCTGGGATTAACCTCAATGACACAGTATTCAAAGCTGGTGGGATGAAGCGCAAACTGCACATTACATCCGCCGGTAATCTCAAGTTCGCTGATAATATTCAGTGCTGAGGTACGCAGCATCTGATACTCCTTATCAGAAAGCGTCTGTGAGGGTGCCACAACAATACTGTCTCCGGTGTGTACTCCTACCGGGTCAATATTCTCCATATTACATACCGTAATGCAGTTTCCTGCACTGTCGCGCATTACCTCATATTCAATTTCCTTCCAGCCTGCAATGCATCTCTCCACCAGAACCTGTCCCACACGGGAAAGACGCAGACCATTCTCTAGGATGCTCTCCAGTTCTGCCTGATTGTGGGCGATACCACCACCGGAGCCTCCCAGGGTATAGGCAGGGCGAAGCACTACCGGATAGCCGATGGTATTGGTGAATGCCACACCGTCCTCAATCGTTTCTACCACCTTGGAAGCGGCACATGGTTCACCGATCTTTTCCATGGTATCCTTAAATTCCTGTCTGTCCTCTGCCTTTTTGATTGTGGCAGCTGTGGTTCCAAGCAGCTTTACATTATGGGCTTTCAGAAAACCGGATTCCTCCAGTTCCATACCGAGGTTTAAGCCTGCCTGTCCCCCCAGTGTTGGAAGAATACTGTCCGGCTTTTCCTTTTCGATAATCTGCTCAAGCACCCGCGCAGTGAGTGGCTCAATATATACCTTATCAGCAATATTCTTATCGGTCATAATAGTGGCAGGATTGGAATTAACAAGAATCACTTCGATTCCTTCTTCTTTCAGGGAGCGGCAAGCCTGAGTTCCCGCATAGTCAAATTCTGCTGCCTGTCCGATGACGATCGGACCGGAGCCGATCACCATGACCCTCTTTACATTCGGATTCTTAGGCATCTTTTCCCACCTCCATCATCTTAATAAATCTGTCAAACAGGTAACTGGAGTCCTGTGGCCCCGGACATGCTTCCGGATGGTACTGCACGGTAAAGATGTTCTTCCCCGTGTAGGAAAGTCCCTCATTCGTGCCGTCATTTACGTTGATAAAGGCAGGAACTGCCACCTTGGGATCCAGCTTATCCGTATCTACCACATAGCCATGATTCTGGGAAGAAATGTAAACACGTCCCGTTTTAAGATCCTTCACCGGATGGTTTCCGCCTCTGTGTCCGTACTTCATCTTATGGGTATCAGCACCTGTTGCCAGCGCCATCAACTGATGCCCGAGACAGATGGCAAAAATGGGGATATCCGTTTCATATAATTTACGAATCTCTTTAATAATGCTTACGCATTCCTTGGGATCACCCGGACCGTTACTCAGCATGATGCCGTCAGGCTGATCTGCGATAATTTCCTCCGCAGCAGTAAGTGCAGGGTAAACAGTTACGTCACAGCCGCGCTGTGCCAGCGACCGGACAATATTATCTTTAGCTCCAAAATCAAGCAGAGCAACCTTCTTTCCAAGACCATTCAACTGCCTGGTAATGCTCGGTCTCTTTTCTCTGATGCCCGCAGCAAAATCATCCGGTGCAAACCTTGCACTGCCGGATATAGGACCGTTTTCATCAAGCGTCCTGGCGCCTTTTATTTCATATTTCTGGGAACAAGTGACTTTTTCTACCACCTTGCCGGTAGTATATTCTTTTAATTTTGGAAGAATTGCATTCAGATTGTAATTTTCATCGGTAGTGATCATACCATTCATGGTACCTTTTTCGCGAAGAAGCTTCGTCAGCGCACGGGTATCGATTCCGGCGATGCCGGGTATATCCTGCTCTTTCAGGAACTCCTGTATTGTAATATCCTTTCGGAAGTTACTGGCAAGTCTTGAGAGCTCTCTGACAATAAAACCATCGGGCCACGCCTGCCTAGATTCCATATCCTCTCTGCACACACCATAATTGCCAATAAGCGGATAAGTCATACAGACAGCCTGTCCTGCATAAGAGGGGTCTGTCAGAACTTCCAGATATCCCGCCATTGAAGTGTTAAAAACAATTTCACTGATTATTTCCCGATCGGCACCGATGTGGGTTCCCGCAAATACGGTACCATCCTCAAGAATTAAAAACGCCTTCATGTGGTCCCTGCTCCCTTCCTGATGTATTCTCTTGCATAATCGACTAATTATAGCACAAGAAGGGGGCCGGTTCAACATGGAAAATGATTATTTTTCAAGAAGAATACCGCCAATATTTGTATCTCTGACCTTCCACTCTTCCTTGCCGTCTTCCGTTACAATGATCCAGCTGACTTCAAAATGATTGATATACAGCTGACTGCCGTCAGCCAGTTCAAACCGATTATTCTTCTTCAGATAGGCAGTCTGCTTATCCTTAGAAGGGTTTGGATTCTCTCTCATATAGTTAACGGCATCCTCATATAATCCGCTAAGATCAACCTCTATGGTTTCCCCTGTCTGTCTTTTCACAAATGGGAAATTAGAAAAATCGACTTCCAGGCAGGTAGTATTATCATACTCGTAAGTCTCGTAATCCCCCGCCTCATTCAGCATATTCATGGAGCTAAAGCCTGCCGTATCAAGCTCTCCCACCATCTGGCAGCCATGAATCGTCCCCCATTTCTTTTCGGGGGCATCGCTTTCGGTTGTTCCGACAGCCGATGCTGTGTCCCCATAGTTTGGATTTAACCGGGACAGGCTTGTCATATTGATAAACGGAACATAGACAGAGACTACCGTAAGGACAATGACTACAAAAAGCAGTCTTTCCGTATGGTCACTCTTAAATTTGCACGTTACTATCGCCGCAGCCTCAAACAAAATCAGCATTACTCCCAGATATCGCTGCTCGGTAAGCCCATATTCCCCGATCCTGATTCCGAGGGAATACATCTGCAACCCAAGAAGCGGTACAAACAGCCAGGGGAATGCCGAAAGGAATCTGTGATAAATCCCTTTCTTTTGAAAGGTGTTGCTCATAATCCAAACAGGGAAGCATGCAGCAAACAAAACCGTCATAGTAGTGAATACTTCATTAGACGGAACTTCCCGAAGAAACAGCATCTTTAACACATAGAGGTATCCTGCTGCCATGATTCCCATTGCAATAACAGGAAGGATATACCATAAAGAAAAGATGATTGCCGGATGCATTTCCTTTTCCGCATCATTGAGCGCCCATACGCAGCCCGCCAGCACACAAAAGCAAAACAGATAAGTTGTGAAAAGATAACCATACTCAAAGTCGCCTTCAAATAGCGCTTCCAACGTGGCAAAAAACAAAACCCCTCCTATGAAAATCAATACGGAAAGGAAGGCTACCACCATCTCATTCGTGAAAACACCGCCGACAAATTCCGAAAAGGTGAGTTTCGTTTTGCGATAGCTGAAAAATAAGATCAATGCAAGCATTATGATCACATAGCCTGCAATCCATTCTGTAATCCGGATACTGTCTTCCCCCGTTATGTTACTGCTCATGAGGAAGGCAAACACACCGCTCAAGCAAGTACCGGGCAGCATCACCATGAGTTTTCTCTTTAGGTTGTTTTCAAATAAGGTTTCTGCCAGCCAGCAGCCTAGCGCTGCAAGAAAAAAGAACCGCCACAACCCGGAAAGCAGCTCATAGTCCTGAAGCATCTCTACCCCGCTCCAGAAGAGATTGGTTTCCTTTTCTGTGTACAGAAAATCCCTGACAATTTCATCTGCAATTCCCGTCAGGGTCCATAAAATCAGTAATACTATGGTGATTCTGTAATTAGAAAGTATCCCGCGTATTTTATTTTTCATCTTCTACATCCCTTCCTTTTCTACTAGTAACACCTTCGGCAAAAGCAAAAGGTTGCAATCTTAGGAAAATATTAAGATTTTACAGTAACAAAAGCTCAAAAAATGTTTTATTTTCTGTTATACTAGGTGAATGAGGAGGAATTTTTATGAGCGAAAAAATACTGGTTGTTGATGATGAAAAGGAGATCACCGACCTGATTTCCCTTTATTTACGAAATGAAAACTATACGGTTGCTCCCTTTTACGATTCTCTTAAAGCCTGTGAGGTGGCAAAGAAGGAGGAGTTTGACCTTGCCATCTTAGATGTGATGATGCCGAAAATGGACGGCTTTAAGCTTTGTCAGGAAATTCGTAAGGAACATAATTACCCTATCATCATGCTTACTGCCAAGGAAGAGGAAATTGACAAAATTACAGGACTTACGCTGGGAGCGGATGACTATATGACCAAGCCCTTTCGTCCTCTGGAGCTTCTGGCTCGAATCAAGGCACAGCTTCGCAGATATAAGAAATACAATACAGCCGGTAACGGCGATGATTCTCAGATCATCACCCTTGGCGGGCTTATGCTGAACAGTCTCACCCATGAGTGCACACTGGACGAAAAGCCACTACCTCTGACTCCTACAGAATTTACAATTCTCTACGTCCTATGTCAGAAAAAGGGGCAGGTTATCAGTGCTGAAGAACTTTTTCATGCTGTCTGGGGTGAAGAGTATTTCAGCAAGAGTAACAATACCATTACTGTGCACATTCGTCATATTCGTGAAAAAATGAATGATTCCTTTGAGGATCCCAAATATATTAAAACAGTCTGGGGGTGTGGATATAAAATTGAAGCTTAAAGAAAGGACAAAGTTTTTTCTGCTGCTCGCGCTCCTTCTGGCGGTTGTCGGAGCTGCCGGTTATGGCATTTATTATCTCACCGATGTGGTTTTTAACGGTTCCTTTCTGGACTGGTTTGCAAATCACTTTTTTCATACTGAGATGCAATATAATTATCGAACCGGAGATATCAGCTATCTCTACCGCCCTGACTGGTCAAAATTAAAAGGATTTCTACTTAGCTGTTTTTTCATTTTGCTGATCGTCTTTGCTCTATCCGTTTACCTGATTGCTCATTTTCATGCAAAGAAGCGGGTACGGCAGAGCATTTCGACAACCGGCAATATGATCTATTCCTATATGCACCATGATATTGATTCAAACGATGTGTTCCCACCTGCCTACGCAGAGGTTGCTGCCCAGATGGCACAGATCAAATCCACCATGCAGCGCCACGAACAGGCAATGAAAAACGAAACAGACCGTAAGAACGATCTGATCACCTATCTTGCCCATGATTTGAAAACACCTTTAACTTCCGTTATCGGTTATCTGGATCTTCTGAAAGAAGCCTCTGACATGCCGGCTATGCAAAGAGAAAAATATATCCGGATCACGCTTGACAAGGCTCTGCGATTAGAGAAGCTGATCAATGAATTCTTTGAGATTACCCGCTATAATCTCCAGCAGATCGTTCTGGAAAAGGAGCCTCTTGATATCTCCTTCATGCTGATGCAGTTGACTGATGAATTTTATCCGCTCCTTGAAAACCACGGAAACACAGTTGAACTGAAGACAGAGGATGACCTGAGTGTCTTCGGGGATGCCATGAAGCTTGGAAGAGTTTTTAACAATATCCTGAAGAATGCTATCTCCTACAGCTATCCAAACACTCCCATCAAGGTACATGCAGCCAAACGAGAAAAGGATATTTTCATCTGCTTTATCAATCAGGGGAAAACCATCCCCCCCGAAAAGCTAAATGCCATCTTCGAAAAGTTCTTCCGTATGGATGAAGCACGAAATACCAATACAGGCGGTGCCGGGCTTGGCCTTGCCATCGCAAAGGAAATCGTTCTTCTTCACGGCGGGACTATTGAAGCATCCAGTGAAAATGAGATGACGACCTTCAGTGTCACTCTGCCAATTTACTAAAGAGATGTTTTGCATAAATCGATTTTTGTACTGAAACTAAAGAGGAATCTTAGCCAAACGACTAAGATTCCTTAAGTACTATGTTTCTTTATGAATTTAGCGGAAATATTCCACACCGGATTCAAAGATCTTCAGATCCTGCTCTCCATAGATATTGACAGCCACGCCGTCGCCGCGTCGCTCTACATGCGCCATCTTACCAAGACATCTTCCGTCAGGAGATGTGATGCCCTCGATTGCACAGTAGGAGCCATTGATGTTCCATTCCTCATCCATAGATACATTTCCGTGAAGATCCGCATACTGGGTTGCTACCTGACCGTTTGCAAACAGCTTGTCAATCCACTCCTTCGGTGCAACAAATCTTCCTTCCCCGTGAGAAGCAGGCGTTACATAAGTAGCTCCCAATTCCGCGCCCTTCATCCATGGAGATTTATCGGAAACGACTTTGGTATATACCATCTTGGAAATATGTCTGTTGATGGTATTAAAGGTCAGCGTCGGAGAATCCTCCTTCTGTCCAACGATATCCCCGTAAGGTACCAGTCCCAGCTTGATCAATGCCTGGAATCCGTTACAGATTCCGAGAGCCAGACCATCTCTTTCATTCAGCAGCTTCATGACCGCTTCCTTTATGTGTTCGTTACGGAATGCAGTTGCAAAGAACTTGGCACTTCCATCCGGCTCATCACCGGCTGAAAAGCCGCCGGGGAACATGATAATCTGTGCCTTTTCAATATCCTTTGCAAAGATATCCACAGACTCTCTGATATCCTCTGCCGTCTGGTTCTTAAATACTCTGGTTATCACATCGGCACCTGCCCGTTCAAATGCCTTTGCGCTGTCATATTCACAATTGGTTCCCGGAAATACCGGAATAAATACGGTAGGTCTTGCTATCTTGTTTTTGCAGATGTGAACGGACTGTGCTCTATATAACGGTGTCTCTACCGGAGAGATATCCTTTTCTGCTATGGTGGGGAATACCTTCTCCAGCTTGGATTTCCATGCATCCAATGCTTCCTTCATGGTAACCGTAATATCCTTAAAGCAGAAGTTTGCGTCCGCCTTTACTGTGGCAACCTTTCTGAAATTCAGCTCTGCTTCCTCACCCTCTTCATTCTTCCGAGCAAGAAGCGCTTCTGCCTCAGCACTTTCCATTTCAAGCACAATGTCGCCCAGACAGTTTTCAAACAGATCACTTACCTTCAGTTCTTCGTCAAACAAAACTCCAAGCTGATTGCCGAACGCCATCTTGGAGATACCGGCAAGAAGTCCATTGGAATCCAGCGCATATGCGGACTTTACCTTCCCATCCTTCATCAGATTGCTGATAAAGCGGTAGGTCTGCATTACATGCTCATAGACGGGAATATCATATTCATCCTTATCAAACCAGAACTGCACAAGCACATTGTCTGCTTCCTTAAGCTCCGGTGTAATAATATCCTGCTTCTTCGCCACATCCACTGCGAAGGAAACCAGGGTGGGAGGAACATCAATATCATTAAAGGTTCCGGACATACTGTCCTTTCCGCCGATGGAAGGAAGTCCGTATCCGATCTGTGCATCATAAGCACCAAGGAGTGCTGCAAAGGGCTGGCTCCATCTCTCGGGATCAGAGGTCATACGTCTGAAATATTCCTGGAAGGTAAATCGAATCTTGCTGAAGTCACCGCCGCCTGCCACGATCTTTGCCATGGATTCCGTCACAGCATAAACTGCACCGTGATAAGGGCTCCAGGAGGAAAGATAAGGATCAAAGCCATAGCTCATCATTGTCACGGTATCTGTCTTTCCCTTCAGCACCGGAAGCTTAGCCACCATGGTCTGTGTTTCTGTCAGCTGATATTTACCGCCATAAGGCATCAGCACGCTGCCTGCACCAATGGAAGAGTCAAACATTTCCACCAGTCCCTTCTGTGAGCAGACATTCAGGTCATTTAACTCGCGAAGCCATGCTCCCTTAACATCTCCCTCGTCAAGAAGCTTCTGGACCTCAGGAATGGAAACCTTCTTTAAGTAATTATCCTCCTGCTCAGGCACATCAACTACTACGTTGGTCTCCTGATGAGCACCGTTCGTGTCAAGGAATGCACGGGAAATATTAACGATTTCCTTTCCTCTCCACTTAAGAACCAGTCTGGGCTCCTTTGTTACGACCGCAACCGGAACCGCCTCCAGATTCTCCTCAGCAGCAAAGCCAAGGAATTTATCCACATCCCCGGGTGCAACTACCACTGCCATTCTCTCCTGGGATTCGGAGATCGCAAGCTCGGTTCCGTCAAGACCGGCATACTTCTTGGGTACCTTGTCAAGATCTACTACAAGACCGTCTGCCAGCTCACCGATCGCAACAGAAACACCGCCGGCACCAAAGTCGTTACATTTCTTAATAATCTTACTTACTTCTCCCCGACGGAAGAGTCTCTGAATCTTACGTTCTGTAGGTGCATTTCCCTTTTGTACCTCTGCACCGCAGGTCTCAATGGAGCTCTCCGTATGTACCTTGGAGGAGCCGGTAGCTCCGCCGCAGCCGTCACGACCGGTCCTTCCGCCCAACAGGATAATGATATCGTCGGGATCCGAATTCTCCCTGATCACATTTGCCCTGGGCGCTGCGCCCATAACAGCACCAATCTCCATACGCTTTGCAACATAATTGGAGTGATAAACTTCCTTCACATAGCCGGTAGCAAGACCAATCTGGTTGCCATAGGAGGAATAACCGCTTGCTGCACCTCTTACCAGCTTCTTCTGGGAAAGCTTGCCCTTCAGGGTATCTGCAACGGGAACGGTAGGATCTGCCGCACCAGTCACACGCATTGCCTGATAGACGTAGCCTCTGCCTGAAAGAGGATCCCTGATCGCACCACCAAGACAGGTAGCCGCACCACCAAAGGGTTCTATCTCCGTGGGATGATTGTGTGTCTCATTTTTAAAGAACACCAGCCATTCTTCCGTAACAGGACCATCACCGTAATCCATTTCTACCGGAACCACGACAGAGCAGGCATTGATCTCATCGGATTCCTCCATATCCTGAAGCTTTCCGTCCTTTTTCAGCTTGCGCATTGCCATCAGCGCAAGATCCATCAGACAGATAAATTTATCGCTTCTTCCCGCAAAGATCTCACTTCTGGTATCCAGATAGCTCTGATAAGTGGTCTCCAACGGTGTCCTGTAATAGCCGTCCTTAAATTCTATATTCTTAAGTTCTGTTGAAAAGGTGGTATGACGGCAATGATCAGACCAATAGGTATCAAGAACACGGATTTCCGTCATTGTCGGATTTCGGTGTTCTTCATTCTTATAATAGTTCTGGATGTGAAGGAAATCTTTAAAGGTCATTGCCAGCCCTAAGCTGTCATAGAGATTTCGGAGTTCCTCCTGTGGCATATCCTGAAAACCTTCAAATATAATCACATCCGCAGGATCATCATAGTCGGTGATCAATGTATCCGGCTTGTTCATGCCTGTTTCTCTGGAATCCACCGGATTAATACAATATGCCTTTATCTTTTCAAATTCTTCGGAAGAAATGTCCCCCAGTATCAGATAGGTAATCGCCGTCCTGATGATCGGCTCCTCATCCTCCTTCAGAAACTTCACGCACTGCATCGCGGAGTCTGCACGCTGGTCAAACTGTCCGGGCAGGAATTCTACGCTGAATACCTTTCCGCCAGCCGGAATTTCAATGCTCTCCCTGTAGAGAATGTCTACCGGCGGCTCAGAAAAAACAGTGTTTACCGCACGTTCAAAGGTTTCATCCGAAATATTCTCCACATCATACCGGATCAATACCCTTACAGCAGTAACGCCGGCAATTCCAAGATAACTGCCGATTTCCTCCTTCAGTTCCTTCGCCTTCACGGCAAAAGGGGCTTTCTTTTCTACATAGATACGTTTTACGTTTCCCATGGTGAATTTTCTCCTTCATATAAGCTGCTGTCTGTCAGGAAAACAACTGCTGCTTTCCGGCTGTTTTTTGCCCGACAAATACATTATGCCAAATTATCGGTCATATTTCAATCGGTGTTTTCAGGTTTTACATGTTTAGTCAGGCACAAGAGAGGGATCTGCAAAACACTCTCTTGGCATGAAAGACATATACCCCAACGGACCGTTGAAGTCAATATACTTCAGTTTAACGCAAATGGTAACCATCATGCTCTTGCTCATATCCCCGCAATCACATAGCCAGCTGCTTACATCATTTTCCGGTTCTGTCCTGTTATATACCCGATTGGTATAAGTATAAGATGTCCCATCATATTCAAACTCATAAGGGCATCCATAATAATCCGTTGATTTAATGAGCAAAATATGGAAATCCCCCTGTCCATCCATTCCGTAATAAGGAACTCCAATATAAGGATAAGAAGACTTTACAATAGGACCGGGACCGTTTCGTGTAATGACATAATTGGGATTACCATCCCTCACAATGGTCGTATTGGTCATGTCAAGCGGCCCTGATGTGTCACTAAAATAAACATATTCCGATGTATCTGCTACCACTTCTTCCTTGGGCTGCGTCTGTTCCGTTTTCTTCTCTTCTACGGTATTTTTCTGTTCCACAGTCCCGCCTGTATCCGTTGAAGCGAGCAGCTGCTCAGTTTCTTCATCATCATAATAATTCGGAGCCCCCTCTACTTCACATTCTTTACAAAGCTCTGTTGTGGGGAAAGAAACCGTCTTGGTAACATCTTCACTATCATAGAAAAAAGCTACATGTGATGCCACTTCATCCGTTACTGTGCTGACATCACTCTCCATCACTAAGGTTCTGTCATCTCCCACCAGACAGGAAATCTGCCTGGTACGGTTTTCCAGATAGAAAACTGTCATCACATAGCCTTTCGGTTCGCTTCCCAAAACCACCATACTGTAATCGTGACAATGGAATTTCTCTGCCAAAGTATTAAAGGTTTTCCCAATAACGGAATGCGTTACCTGCTTTCCATTCAGCGCAATGTCCTCCAATGTATATAAGGTAACTTCATTAAGCATTCCATCCTGTTCAATCCCATACGTCACCGTACCTGCTTCCTCATCATAAGAAAGAATCTCCCAGTTATCCGTTTTATCAATCGTAACGCCTTCCAATAAAACCTGAATATCCTGTACCGATTCTTCCGCTTTCTCCAAAGCATTTTCATCCTCCGAAGCATTCTCCTCTACATCATTCTCCGTTGTTTCTTCTGTAACAGTCGAAGAAGCTTCTGTCGTCTCAGAAACATTTTGTTCCGTTTCAGTCTGTTGCTCCTCACCATTTTGGCAGCCGCACACAGTAAATAGCATTCCCAGAACAATACTTACAAGCACAATCTTTTTTCTCACTTAGCTATCTCCCTCATATGTTTTCTAATATCTCGACGCATACAGAATATTTCTGGCTGCGCAATGAATACGTTTTTTGCTACGCATGCAAACGATGTATCAGCCGATACGCCATATCATTTTCTGTGATCAAATCTTCCGTGTGGGTAAAGAATACGATGCCGTCCGTAGGCGCCACTATGGTTTCCTTAACTCCACCCTCATAGGGATCTATGATTTCTGCCATCTTATGACCATAACGCACATCCTCTCCAGCCTTGACCAGTCCTCTGAAGATGCCGCCACAGGTTGCATGGATGTTTGTCAGATCATCTTCCATAATGACATGACTGATATAGCCGCTGTGGCTCTCGTAACGGATGATACCCATGCGGGTCAGGAATCTGAGCACTGCTGCCACTGCCTGACTGGCGCTTGCCTCATCCACTTCCAAATTCTTATTCGTGTACAAGGAGAAAGCCGCCGTCATTTCATCCTGCCAATTATAATTCAAGGTCTTCGTATCGATGGGCTTGGGCTTTCTGACCACCACATACGGCAGGCCGAACAGGTTCGCCAGAGAAGCATTTTGGTATCCTGTTTCCATCATCCTAATATGCGGTACAAACTCCCCTGTCATATAGAAGCTTGCCAGCTGAATTCCATAACTGTAATCTTTGATCTTCTCAAAAACACCGCTCGCGATTCTAGCGGCAGTCTCCCCGTGGGAATTTCCCGGAAATCTGCGGTTGATATCAACGTCCTCCACACCCCAGAACCGCTTCCCCACATTCATGGCATAACTGTTGACAACCGGCACCACCAGCACTTCCTTTCCCGCACTGATACAGCCGTTACCCTCCAATTCCTTTAAAACACGCACCATCTGTGAACAAATATACAACTGCTGGATCTCATTTCCCCTCATTGAACCTAAAATACAGGCTGCCTTATCTCCTTTGCCGAATCGATATCCTTTGACAACCATCGGCTCTCGATAGGGGGCTTCTACTTTATAAATCTCATCTATAAACATATCCCGACTGTTTCCTTCCTATTTCTCTCTCAAGATAATTACAAATTTTAGTTTTTATCCACTTCCATAAGAATCCGTGCAAGCAATGCACCTTCATATACAAAGGGATATTCCCTAAGCGTAAATACCAGCCCGCTTTTTTCTGCGATGATTTCCTCTAACACCTTTCCTTCCAACGGACTCACCACACTGCCCAGCCTGCTTCCCTTTTTCACATAATGATTATGCTCAATTGCTGGCAGGAACACGCCGGTCGTATGAGATCGTATGAACTCAACCTCTCCATCCGTCGAAATAACGGGAAATTGTGTTTTAGGTACCTCTCCCTTCCACATTCCCAATTCCTTCATCAGGTTAAAAATACCGTCAATGACCTGTCTGCCGTAGCCTCTGTCAATTCTGGTTCCGACCCCCATCTCCACTACAAGTGTCGGCACTCCCAGCATATTCATGGAATGGGCCAGCGTAGACTCATGTACGGTAGCTGTTGCGTTCATCCACACCATATCCGTATTTAAGAGTCTGGCATACGGAAGCAGCTTATCTGCAAAATCCTCACTAACTCTCACCTGGGGGATTTCCTTTACAAAAATGTCACTTGCATGTACATCAAGACACAGATCCGCCCCTGCAAGGTCTCCTATGATTGCTGCCGCCGCACGTTCCATGGTAGTGCCGTTTTCCTTTCCCGGGAACATCCGGTTTAAATCCATATTGAGCTTTGGAATATTTCTGTCTGCAATATCCATCCCAAGGGGATTCAGTGCAGGATAAATATCCACAGTCCCGTCAAGCAGCTCAGGATTCTCATGTAGTCTGCGGGCAATCTCATAACAGATGTACTGTCCTTCAAATTCATCTCCGTGTATTCCCGTAACGAGAGCCAGCCTTTTTTCTCCGGCTCCTTCCCCTTTGATCCTGTTTTTTCTGATTGTAAGTCTCTCTCCTACCGGTAACTCAATGGAAAATACCTCTTCTGTCATTTTCTGCTTTCTCTCCCTGCTATTCGAACCTATCCTCGAAAAAAGAATGTGCACCGGCACATTCTTCCCCATCGATAAATTCATTTATTCTTCTGCTATCAGCCCCTGCATCACATACAGGATCTCACGATCGACCGCCGCCTCTGATACTCCTCGGGTATGGGCGGCGATTTTCAATCCTTCCATCACATACATGATATTTCTGGCTGCACCTCTTGGATCCTCGCAATAGAATTCCCCTTCATCAACCCCTGCCTTAATCAATTTTTCAATGACATAGACCGCCGCATCAAACTGCTTCTTTAGCAGGTTCTCCTTCGCCGGAATCTGTTTGGTAAAAAAGTATTCATATACTGCTTTTCCTAAGGACGGCTTTTTATTCAGAAGCTCTTTTTTCTGTTCCTTTAAAAGCAATGCAAGAATCGCTGAGGGCGTTGCTTCCCCGGTGATCCTTCCTTCAAAAACATCATCAGCGTCCTCCTGTTCTAAGGCCATTACCTCCTCAAACAGCTCAGCGGTACTACCAAAATATAAGTACAGACCACCACGGCTGATATCGCAGGCTTCCACAATATCCTTCATGGTAACCGCCTTATATCCTTTTTCCATAAAGACCTTCCTTGCAGTCTCCACGATATACCTTTTCTTTTGCGCCGACTTATCGCTCATACCCTCATAACTCCTATACGACCTATCATTGTACCTATGCCAATGGTTCATCCCATACTTCAAGCAATTCCTTAATCTTCTTAAGACCCAGAAGGAAAATCCCGTTTTCCACTGCCCTGGACCAAAGGATTCCCTTCGTCATGCCGCCCAGAACATATTTTGCCATAATATCTATAACAACCTCTATCTCCTTTAATTCCACTCTCTGAATATGATCTCGCTCATCCTGTTCGGTCCTGATCCCATACCGGGAAAAGGTATACACATAATTGCGATTCATTAATCCGGTTCCCTGCATTTCCTTTACAAAGCCAAGAAGCGTGCTGTCGTAGACCGGAATGGGAACAGAATTCCCCGGCATATTGTCCCCCTGATAATTCTGAACCATTTTCACGCCGGATTTTTCTTCCAGCCAGGGTATGTACCGGAACAAGTTGCCCATTATCGCACGATATTTTTTAACCAGTTCCTGTCTGTAAATATTTTCGCTCTCCATATCCTCTGTACCCCGTAGCAGCATTCTTTGTATATCATTATCATCTTACCATAAAATGCAAAAAAGTACACATACAAAATAACAGAAATATCCCGAAATTGCACTTGGAAAAATACAATAGCTAATGTATAATGAATTTTAGGGTTTTTATTCTATAACATATTACCATTAAGAAAGTGAGTTGTATCATGAAAAATTTACCACAAAACAAATGGGTAAGAGCTGCAATACCCGCTTTATTACTTCACTGCAGCATCGGTACTGTTTATTGCTGGTCCATCTTCAGCCAGGAAATTGCCGACTACATCGGTTTCTCCAAGGGTGCTACGGAATGGGCCTTCAGTTTTGCCATCTTTTTCCTCGGTATGTCTGCTGCATTTCTCGGCAACATCGTAGAAAAAGATATTCATAAGTCTTCCCTGATTGCCACCATCTGCTTCGCAGCAGGAATGGCCGGTACGGGACTTTTCATCTGGTATGGCGGCACCCATCCCGGAAGTATTGTTTCACTGCTTGGAATTTACATATGCTACGGTTTGATCATGGGAATCGGCTTAGGAACCGGATATCTGTCTCCCGTCAAGACTCTGATGCTCTGGTTTCAGGACCGTAAAGGTCTGGCAACCGGTCTTGCAGTTGCAGGCTTTGGTGCCGCAAAGGCAATTGCCAGCCCGATCATGCAGTCTCTCCTCAATTCTCTCGGAGAAGGCGGCATTTATAAAATGTTCCTGATTCTTGCCATTGTTTACTTTGTAATGATGTTTGCCGGACATCTTCTTCTTGCCAAACCGGAAGGCTGGCATGAACCTGCATCCAGCGAAAAGGGTGCACATGCAATTGATGTTATCAAAGCAAAACCCGTTACCTTCATCGGTATCTGGCTGATGTTCTACATCAATATCACCTGCGGTCTTGCCCTGATCTCTCAGGAAAAGATGATCATCAAATGTATCGGTCTTGTGGGTGTAGTTGGAATCCTTTCCTCCGTGACAGCCGTATTCAATGCAGGTGGACGTCTTGGTTTCTCTGCATGGGCTGATACCTTTAAGGATCGTAACACAATCTACAAGATCATCTTCATCCTGTCTATCGCAGCTACCGGACTGGTAATCCTGACACAGGGTATCACGAATATGGGACAGAACAAGCTTATGATGGTACTCGTTCTGGTTCTGCTGTTTGTTGTAAATGCAGGCTACGGCGGTGGCTTCAGCAATGTTCCCACTCTTCTTTCCGATCATTACGGAATGAAAAATATCAGTGCCATTCACGGAATCACCTTATCTGCATGGGCATTTGCAGGACTTACCGGAAACCAGATGGCTGCATTTATCGTAAAACATTTTGGTAAGGAAGTCGAAATGGCTCACGAGCTCGCAGACGGAACCGTTGAAACAATTGTTGTCAATCCCAGCGGTTATCAGACCGTTTTGTATGTGACGATCGTGCTTTACATCGTTGCTGCTATCATCTGCTTCACCATGATCGGCAAGAAATCAGATGAGGCTGCAGAGTAATCCGGAACAGCAAAATCCTGTTTTAGATAATATATTGTTATTTTTCAGCAAAATGCTTATAGATTTTGTCAATTTGCGGCAATATAATAACAGAAGAGTTGAAACGGAATCAACTCAGAGCTAATTAGCAATTCCGGAAGAATTCCCCTTTTACACAAGCGAAAACCCCCAAGATAGCCTCTTGGGGGTTTTTGTTTCCTATCATCTGTGAGAAGCCAGGTGTTCGCATCTCCGACGATCTTAAGTGTCATCGGCTTCGGTAATCTTCCTCTGTCATCGCATATGAATCCTCCTCATACTACCACCAAACAGAATCGTATCTAACTCAGGAAGTGCGGATATATGGCTCTTCACCGCCCAATGAACTAGGTCTCTGTAAACAAAACAATAAATTGTTTGACTGGTATATCAGTTTTTGTTAAAATAATTCTATATTATTTTAGATTTTATCAAACGTTTTTCAGGGTAAGGATATGAATACAGAAAGCAAAGATTATCTTACAGGTCTATACACCAGACAGGCATTATATTCTATATACCAGAGCATGGTTGAAGAAAGTATTTTTCATTTCATGTTTATGGATATTGATAATTTCAAAAATGTAAATGATGTGTATGGACATAACACAGGGGACTTATTATTAAAATCTGTTTCCAAAATATTAATTACCAGCGCACCTGATGCCCATGCATTCCGTCTTGGAGGAGACGAATTTGTTCTTCTGTTTCAAGGTAATCGTTCGCGTGAATATCTTTGCACAGTTGCGCAAAATATCATCGACAGAGTGATTGCCAGGGAGGGCTTTCCGGCAATCAGTACTTATCTTTCTGCAAGCATTGGCATCCTCTATCATGAAACTGTAACCGGATTGCTTGATGATGTTCTTGCCAAAAGTGACATGGCAATGTACTATGCCAAAAGTCATGGGAAGAGTCAGTACATTGTCTTTAACGATATTGCACAGACTGTTTTTTCCGAAATAGAAATGGAAAAGCAGCAACAGTCTTCCTTTGATCATGGTGATTTTGAAATCCGTTATCTGCCAGTTATCAGTGTTCAAACCTCACGACTTCGTTTATCGCAGGTACGTCTTTATTGGAATATGCCAGATGGAACCGTAAAATCTCAGGAAGAATTTATTCCTCTCTTTGAAAAGAACGGATTTATTCGACAATTGGATTCTTATGTTATCCGCTCTGCTTTTTTACATTTAAAATATTGTCATGAACATTACCATCATGCCGGGAAAATCGGTCTTCGTGTTTCAAGGCTCACTCTTCTTAATGCTGATTTTCCAGGATTTCTGGAATCTCTTGTGCGTACCTACCAGGTCGCTGCTTCTGAACTTGATTTTGAAGTTGCTGAAGCCTCTTTCGTTCGAGGAAGTTCAGAAATGTTAAAGACCATGGAATCATTAAAGAAAATAGGCTTTGGCATATCCATCTTAGGGGTCGGATCAGACTTTAAAAGTCTGGCCTATTGGGATAAGCTGATGTTTGATTCCATTTTTTTTGATGCTGAATACTTAAAAAATGCCCTGAGCACCAATAGGGGAAAGCAAATTGTAAAAGCCCTACTTGTTATGGGAAGAGAATTGAAAATGCAGGTAATTGCAGATGGCATCACAAATAAAGAAGAAGCTCTCTTCTTAAGTGGCTGTGGATGTAACGCAATCAGCGGTTCCTTCTATTCGGAACCTTTATCTCTATCCTGCTATTATGATTATGTAAAAGATAAAATTCAGCTTGAAGAGGATAAAGTTCAATTCTTCTTTACCGACAACTTCAATTCTTCTGATAATAAATTTACCGGAAAAATACTTGGCAATAATGTGCAGCTCACCCCCGGTATCAGTAGCAAATGGGGCGCTGCTTATTTCCCAGGTGGCAGTTTCGGAGAAAATGTTTTGGAATTACCCTCTGCCATTTTAGCAGACTCTTCCTATACTCTATGCATGTGGCTGAAGCCCGTAAAAAGCAATAGCTGGACAAGCTCCTTTTATGCCCGTTATCAGGGAAGCTTTTGCTCATTTTCTCCTTTTGTCATGGGTGGAAACAATGTTTTCCGCATCAGTGAAGATGCTGATGTAAATGGCTTCCATGATGCCCTGTCTAGGCAACTTCAGGATAATATCTGGACCTTCGTGTGTCTGACTTATAATGCGGTTTCCGATGTAAGCCGTACCTATATCAATGGTCGAAAAGCCGGCTTTTGTTTAGATGTCCCTTCACTGCCCGCATGTCGGCAAATATTAATCGGTGGAGATCCTTTCCAGCCTTCTTACGAAGGATATGTTTCAGGACTTATCTTTTTCAACTCTGTAAAATCAGAAGAAGATATTTCGGATTTATATCAAGACTTTTGTCAGGAGCCCGGTTTCCAGGGAGAAAAGGAAGACTTCTGGATGGAGAACCGTACATAAAAAATGCCCTGTTTTCCAGGACATTTCTTTACAGGTCTCTTATTCTTTTAGCCCAGCATGCAATTCCTTTTTCAGACATTCCTGTCAATGCGACAGTCGGTTTGTTGGATTCATGGTCCCATACTGCACCTGCATAGCAGATTTCTTTATTCGGTCCATAGATTATACAAATCATATTATTTCCTATGTACTCCCACTTCCCCTGAATAGAGCAGCACTCATAGTAGCCGTCCTTTCCAAGTTTCATTGGAACAGCTGTCTGTATTCCCTGCGGGAGAGAAGGCATAAGAACAATTTTCTCATAATAACCGACAAGTTCTTCTTTTTCAATCTTCTGATCTTTTTCACCACTGTAAGGCTGTGCACTGACTAACGGCCAACCATCAGGGGTCCAGAAAATTTTTCTCACCTGCATAGTAGAAGGTTCATCTGCACCTGTGAAATTTTTCTCTCTGATATGACATACCAGGTACCAACTGCCATCCGCATCATGTAAAACAGAATTATGTCCGGGTGCCATATATATCGTTCCTTTGTTCCAACCATAACCACAAAAAATCATACATCCAATTGTATTGTCTGCGTCTTCAGTGTCAGTCAGTTTCCTTCCGTGAAAGTCTGTAAAAGGTCCCGTAATACTTTTACTTCTTCCTACCCGTATATTGTAATCACTCTTTAAGGAGCCATAGGAAACAAATAAGTAGTAATATTCTGTTTCCGGATGATAAATCATATATGGGCCTTCAATTCCCCCGCTCATCCATAGAGGTCTTCTGGCAACGCAGGTTCCAATTCCTGTATTCTTTGCCAACCCAGTTTCTTTATCTAGTTCAAGGGCATAACATCCTCCCCAAAAGGAACCATATATCATGTACATCTCGCCAGTTCCTATATCTGTAATAATATTCGCATCAATTGCATTTACCGGAAACTCATCACTCGTTTTTAATACACAGCCTCTGGGGACAAAAGGTCCCTCTGCATCATTAGCTACTGCAAGAAATATGCAGGATTGACGTACTCCCCATGAAGAATTTGAACAGTATAAACGGTATTCATCTCCTACCTTTACGATATCTGGTGCCCATATATCATCTCCGCCAACCCATTCCCTAGATTCTGCAGGCGGTGCATCCACAACCTTACCAATCATCTCCCAATGAATTAAATCGCTGGATTTCTGGCAAATTGCGCCGGTACAATAAATATAATAATTGTTCGTTTTAGGATCTTTGAAAATTGCTGGATCATGTGTAAGCCATAATCCCAGCTTTTTATTTGTTCTTTCAATTTCATTTTTTAACACCTGTTTTTCCGGCTGCAACGGCGGTTTTGGGGGATAAATCATTTTATTATACCTTCCTCATTTACATTTTATTAAACTATTTTACAGTTATATGATCAAAATTCTCTTCGATAAAGCACGACTTTTGTGATATATCTTGCCAAAAACATTGCATTCCCGTCTCTGTACTGATATAATAATATAGAATTATCTAAAATAATTACATCATACGACAAATATAGAGGAAATAAGCTATGCTTCACATTAAATCATTAGATGACGGTCTTGAAATCTTCAAAGCACTTGGTTCAAACATCAGAATCGAAATCATAAAAATACTGCGTGAAAACAATGGCATGAATATGAATGATCTCGCTTCCTGTCTTAACATTACAAACGGGGCTCTTACCAGTCATATTAAGAAACTGGAGGATTGTGGTCTTATCACTATAGCTTCCGAATCTGCCGGGCACGGGAATCAGAAAATCTGCTCCGTACATTTGGACAAAATTTTGATTGATGTAGATTCTCCCGAAGAGGATGCCAACGTTTACCAAACAGAATTAAAGATCGGTCATTTTTCCAACTATGATGTATATCCTACCTGTGGTCTCGCATCTTCTACCACTGTAATCGGTGAAGTAGATGACACTAGGTACTTTGCTCATCCTGACAGATATAATGCTGATATTCTTTGGTTTACAAAGGGTTTTTTGGAATATATCATTCCGAATTTTATTCCTTTCTCGCAAAAGATTGATAAAATAACCATTTCTGCCGAATTGGGGTCTGAAGCTCCCGGTGTTAACGACGTATGGCCATCAGACATCTCCTTCTATATCAACGATACCTTTATTGGTTCCTGGACAAGTCCAGGCGATTTTGGTGATGTAAAAGGTATTTTCACTCCCGATTGGTGGTTCCCAAACTGGAATCAATATGGTCTGTTAAAGTTACTGGTAATCAACAAGCAGGGAACTTTTATTGATGGTCTGCAGATCTCGGATGTTACCATTAAGGACTTAAACCTTACCGATAAAAGTACGATTCGACTAAAGCTTTCCGTAAATGATGACTCCACCTATGTAGGCGGTCTTACCATATACGGCAAGAATTTCGGTAACTACAATCAGGATATTAATGTACGTATCAACTATAGTCCAATTACCCCAGAATAGAAATCGGCTTCTGAGAAATCAGAAGCCATTTTTTAATATCTGAATTTGTCCATAGAGTGTGACAATTCTTCTGCTTCTTTATTCAAATTATCTGCATTACTAACCAGTAAATCCACTTGCTTCATCTTATCATTTACTGCCATTGATACTTCATCAACACTTTTTACAATGTTTTCTGCAATATCAGAAATACCCTGCATAATCTCTACTACTTCCTCTTTGTTTTCAACCATTCCGGATATATCTTCCTGCATGATGTAAATTGCACTTACCAGTTCTGTTACCTGAGCGCTGATTGCACCAAACATTTCTATCGTATCATTTAATGCAGTAATTTGCTCATTTAGGAAAAGATCCGTTCTCTTGGCAGATGCCCTTGTCTTTTCCGTAATACTATTGATATCTGCAACAATATCCCTAACTCTTACACCTGCATTCATCGATTGTTCTGCAAGCTTCCTGATTTCCTGTGCAACTACAGAAAATCCCCTTCCGCTTTCACCTGCCCTTGCCGCCTCAATGGAAGCATTCAGAGATAATAAATTTGTCTGCCCGGCGATTTCCTCAACGGTATTAATAATCTCCCCTATACTTTGCGACCTTTTGTCAACCTGATCAATATCCCGAATCAGAATCTGCATAACCTCTACCGTATCTCTCGATTTTTCATGCAGTTTTCCTACAATATCCTTTCCCTTATCAACCGCAGATAATGCAGCCTCCGTTTTGGAAACCATACTTTCCGATTCATTGTAAACATTATTGATTTTTGTCGAGAATTCATTGATCTGTATAACGCCCTGCTCGGTTTTTAGTGCCTGCTTTTCAACATCTCCAGCAACAGCACTCATAGATTCCACAACTTGTTTCATTGACCGCTCTATCTCAGTCGAGGAAGCTGCCACATCATTTGAAAGAGATACCACTTTCTGTCCAAACAATTTATTATCTGAAATAAGCCCTCTGATTCCTGTGAGCATTTTAGTCATTGCAGCTATCAGTTTGCCAAACTCATCTCTTCTCACTGTAGTTGCCTGTTGTGTCAAATCTCCTTCTGCCGCAGCTGACAGCACTTCACAGGTTTGATTTAACGCCAAACTGATGCTTTTTGACAAAGTCATCCCCACAGTAAATGCAACAGCGCAGGCAACCAACGCAATGATCACTGTAGTAATCCGTATTACAGAGATTTCACTTATGATTGTTGATTTTGGAACCAGTGTACAAATCGTCAAGCCCTCTTTTCCAACCGCTTGATGCACATACAGATACTGCTTCCCGGCTATTTTTATGTATTCACTTCCCCCATCCTTATTTTTCTTTGTTTCTTCATAGAAACTGTTACCTGCAAAAAGTGCCTCTCCGGAATATCTTTGCATGATGGCGTTGCCATCTTTATCAGTCTTTTCCTCCATCAAGATCTCTCTGCCGTCAGATGTAACAAAACCGGAAATACTTCCTTTTCCGAATTCCATTACTCCAAGCAATTCTTCCAGATAATTACTGCTGATATCCGCTATCAGGAAGCCATTATTCCTTGATAAGACATAATGCATTACAAAAGACAATGCATAATCATCATTTCCTTTTCCTAACGTCTGATCTAAAAGCTCATGATTTCCCACCCATGTATTCTTTGTTCTTCTTGCCAAAAGAGAGGCTCCAGTTTCTGTTTCCTGATACTCTTGATAAAATCCCTCC
>JAUNDN010000001.1:142376-214366 GCA_030526045.1 Bacillota bacterium
GAAATCCTTTTACATTAGATACAATTGATTTCCCCTTTTCAGGAATCACATAATAGGAATCAATATAATTCATATCAGCTTTAAGATCAATAAACATATCCGTTATTGAAGAAGTATAGGATGCTGCTTCCGCACCAGACGCATCAAATTTATTGTTATAGTAGGTATTAAATTCATCGCTCAGATAAATTGAAATCATTTTTGAGGAAACCGAATTGCATATGAGTTCTAACGAGGTTTCCATAGAAGAACTTGCACTTTTTACCGCATTTTCATATCTTGCCATAACTGCTTTTGATGCCATCGTATAGCAGCTAATACCCAGAATAATAATCAAGCCAACAGAAATTCCAAAAACCTGCATTAAGGATTGAGAAATTCTCCTGTCTTTCTTTGTTTTTTTCGCTTTTGGTAGATTTAGCACTTTTAATATTTTTGAAGGTTTTGAATTTTCTTCGGCTTTCTTTGCACCCAGTTTTTCTATCAATTTCTTTGCAGCTCTTTTCATTCGCACCCCTCTGTTCTCTTAAAAATGAAATACCGGTTCTCCCTCTTTATTCCATTCAAGCTTCATAAGCATCGCATGTCTGTTAGGATTGTACAGCGGATTTCCTACAATTTCCCGCTCTGTTCTAGCGTGGAATACCATAATGTCATTTCCTTGCAAATCAGTGGTAAAGGAGTTATGTCCGGGACCATATATTCCCCTACTCTCATCTGATTTTAATACAGGATATCTTTTTTTCTCCCATTGCCCGGGATCCAGCAAATCTGCATTTTCGTTAATCGAGAGCATTCCTATGCAGTAATTGACACCCGTATCACTGGCAGAATAGGTAACAAATATTTTACCGTTCTTTTTAATAACAGAAGGACCTTCATTCACCCAAAATCCAATTCTCTCCCAATCATAATCCGGCGTTGACAAAAGCTCTTGAACCGTTTTCAGCTTAATTGGAGATTCCATTTCTGCAATATATAGATTGGATATCTGTTTTCCTACTCCTACTTTTTCAGCCCAAATACAAAAATGCTTCCCCTTGTTTTCAAAAATGGTAACATCAAGTGAAAATGCCCGAAAAGAAAATTCATCATCATCTGCACATTGCAACATACCCTTTTCTGCCCAGCCGTCTTCCATCGGATTCTGCCCCATACATTCCAATACATAAGGTCTTAATTTCCACACATCCTCTTTTTCAGCTGCTGCAAAATAAATATACCATCTGCCGTCAATACAATACAATTCCGGTGCCCAAATGTGATAACTCATCGGTCCCGTCTCGTGTTTCTTCCATATCATGACTTCCGTGGCCTGTGCCAGCGCCTCCAAAGAATCTGCTTTTCTTAACGCAATGCCATCATACTCAGGCAGGCTTGCCGTAAAGTAATAGTTTCCATCCACATGACGATAAACATATGGATCAGCTCGTTGTGCTATCCAAACTTCATTATATTTTAATGTTTCCATATTTACCCATTCCTTCATGTTCTACTTCCTTTTTGAAATTCCTCAGTTGTCTATTTCCATAAAGTCATCAAAACGCTCGTCAATATGATTCATCATTACCCTATAAATAAAGAATGATTTTAAGTAAACCAGCAGGGCAAAGCCAATAAAAAATGAAATTGCATTCATTCCAATCGACACCATATTTGCCCAAATAAATCCTCCAGTAAGTAGCATTAAAACTAGTGTATAGGGAAAATATCCTACTGCAAATGCCGCTGCATTTTTTATTGTATTCGTAATCTTTCCTTCCAATTTAGCCAGCATAGGAAACACATACAACGAAATAATAATCAGTGCGAACTCAACTATTGCACTAATACAGAACATAATTTTCCCAAATCGAGTCCCCAGACGATACCAGAAAAACAGGTCTAATCCCATAATGATTCCTAATATCAAAATAATCATCCAGATTATTGTTGCCTGTTTAAAATTGTTCTTAAAGCTGTACCAAAATCTTTTTACTACATATCCATCCCCCTGCCGGATTGAGACAATACACACATAATACATTGCTGTTGTTGCTGCTCCAATCGTAATGACAGGAATGCAGGAAATCAGCCAGATTACATTTAATAAAATCAGATCTGTCATCTTATTCAAAAATGCCATCACTGGTGAATTTGACATATACTATCTCTCTTTCTACTTGATTCCACTTATTGCAACTGATTCAATGATAACCCTCTGGAAACAGAAGAAAAGGGTAATCGTTGGTATCATTGCTATTACCGATGCCGCCATAATTAACGCATAATCACTTTGTATTGCATAATAAGTATTAAATGATCTGATTACAACCTGTAAGGTCCAATTCTTCTCACTGCGTAAGAAAATTGTAGGAGCTAAATAGTCATTCCAAATTGCCATAAACCAAAGCGTCAGCTGAGTTCCTACCGCTCCCTTCATTAATGGGAAGAAAATCTGTGCAAAGGTTCTGAAATAACCACATCCATCTAACTTTGCTGCATCCATCAAATCATTAGGTATGCTGCTCAGATTCTGCCTCAGGAAGAAAATCATACTAACATTTCCAAAGCATGCAGGAATAATAAGCGGCAACAGGCTGTCTGTCCATTTTAACCGCGTGAACATTACATACTGGGGAATCATTATAACTGCAAATGGAATCATAATGGTAGCCAACAGGCCCATAAATATTGCACCTTTTCCTCTAAACTTAAGCTTTGCAAAAGAAAATGCAGCAAGTGAAGAGGTAAACCCACCTATTAACAGCACAGGAATCTCTACCTTAATAGTGTTTAAAATACCACTGATAAAATTACCTTTTCTTAAAACCTCTCCATATTTTCCGAATACCCATGGATTCGGAAAAATACTGAGCTGACCTGACAAAATCTGATTTTTAGTCATAAATGAAGTCATTACCATATAGATCAGAGGAAATACCATAACAATTGCTCCTAAAACCAATAGAGCAAACACAAAGTAATTTGTTATTCTTTCTTTTTTTGATACAACTGCTGATGAAACAATATCTTTATCTTTCTTTATCATGAAATCACCTCCTAGTCTATTGTTTTGACCCATTTATCCTGCATAACGAAATTAATCAATGTAATAATAAAAATGATCACTGCAAGAATAATGGCTATTGCACTTGCATACCCCAGTTGAAAGCTTTCAAAAGCCTTCTCGTACAGATAGTAGACAATGGTTGCTGCACTATATCCAATCCCGCCATTTGTTGTCATAACCTGTACCTCAACAAACACCTGGAATCCGCCGATCAATGAAGTGATTAATATGTAAAAGGTTACCGGTGACAATAGAGGTAATGTTATATTCTTAAACTGTTGCCAGCCATTGGCACCATCTACCATAGCTGCTTCGTAGTAGGTGCGCGGAATATTTTGAAGCCCTGCAAGATACAGAATGATAGATGTTCCCAGCCCTTTCCATACCATAAATATAATCATAGATACCTTAATGAGGATTTCATCTCCAAGCCAGTTAGGGCCATGCATTCCTGTCAAAGCTTTAATAATCACATTCAACAAACCATAATCATAGTTGTAAACCCATGCCCATAAAATAGACACAGCCACCAGGGAGGAAATAACCGGCACATAATACATCGTTCGCAGCACTCTTACTCCCGGAATTTTTCTGTTCATTCCCATTGCAAACAAAAGCCCCAAAATCATGCCGCAAGGGATTCCAATCAAATAAATAATTGTCGTCAATAATGTTTTCCAGAACTTAGCATCGCTAAATAACTTGATATAGTTATCAAAACCACAGAAGCGATTGATCATTCCTTCAAAGCCTTTTGCTCCGTTCCAGGTGGTCAGGCTTGTAAGGAACGCAAAAATAATTGGCCAGGCCATAAATAACAGAAAGCCTATCGCAGGAGCCGCTACGAACAGCAAAGCCCATCTTTCCTCTCTCTTAGCCATAGCTGATAGTTTTATTTTCTTTTTGCCATCTACACGACTCATAATTTTTCCTTTCTATCATAATCTGCCTCAAGCATTTATCTATTGGTATAAAGTACCCTGTGACAGTTGCCTGCCACAGGGTATTTTCCTTTAATTATCAAACCTAGTTTGCAGCTGCCGCCTTCATTTCATTAGCAGTGTCAAGTGCTTCCTGCATAGCAGGCTGTACCTGTGAGCAATACTCAGCTGCTGTCATTTCTCCGTTCAGAACATATTCATATCCACCACTTAAGAAAGCATTCCACCAATCAGCGTTATATGTATATGTAGTCTCAACAAAGATACCCTGATATTTATCAGTTCCTTCAATATAGTTAAAGATTACATCTACGTTATCCCCGTAAGGAATTGTACCATCTGCAATTCTATCCTTGAAATCACCCTTTGCGTAATCCATAATATTAGGAATCTGAAGGGATGCACCGGTAGTTTCACCGGATAATACTCTCTGACCTTCAAGATCTGTAGAGAATAACGTAATCAATGCTGCCGCCGCATCAGGATATTCCGTA
Source organism: Bacillota bacterium (assembly GCA_030526045.1). Classification (GTDB taxonomy): domain Bacteria; phylum Bacillota; class Clostridia; order Lachnospirales; family Lachnospiraceae; genus Suilimivivens. Next base: position 146,864 of record JAUNDN010000001.1, read on the forward strand.
TCTGCAGATACAGCAAAGCCTACAGAACCATTACGCGTCATGGATACGCCTGTCTTACCTACAGGCCATGCACAAAGTCCCCACTCATAAGGGAATGTATTCTTATCCATGAATGCACCTACATCCCATGTACCACATGCATAGAAACCAATCTGTCCGTCTAACCATCTCTGATATCCGCCAAGTGCCGTATCCTGCTCAACGGTAGGAGTTACACCATATTTGCATGTCAAATCTGCAAAGAACTGGAATGCGTCAATAAATTCCTGCTGCCCGTCAATTACAACCTCTGTATAATCATCATTCAGGAAATGTCCGCCATTTGTATAAATAAATGCATCGAGAGCCCACTGAAGTGCGTTTGCTGTACCCCACTGATCAACCTCACCGTCTCCGTCTGTATCCTTGGTGAGCTGCTTGCAAACCTCTACAAACTCATCCCAGGTATAAGGATTCTCAGGATCAGGATAAGCCACACCTGCTTCGTCAAAAATATCCTTGTTATAGGCAAATGCAAATGTAGAGAAGTCCTTGGGAAGACAGTAGAGAGAGCCTTCACCTGTACCTGCAGTCTTTCCGTCATATCTGTAAGCATTTCCTACAGAACCCCAAAGGTTATTGATTACTTCTGCATCCACATAATCATCTAAAGGCAATAAATAACCGTCATCTACGTTACTTGCCACCGCCTCAGGTCCGACATAGAAGATATCAGGCATATCATCAGCTGCCTTATATGCCAGTATTTTCTGCGCATATTCATCAGAAGTTGTAACTTCGAAAGTAACATTTGCACCTGTATCTTTCATAAACTTGTCAATAAGAGACTGGTAAACCGCTTTTTCATGATCCTGTGCAAAAATGAAAACTGTCAAATCTGAATCGGAATAATCACCTTCCACAGATACATCCGTAAGAGACTCTTCCTTAACCTCAATCTGTGCTCCGACGCTTTCCGTTTTTTCCTCTGTTGCTGCCTCAGCCGTTTCTGACTCAGTTGATACCTCTGTTGTTCCCTCACTGCTTCCGCAGCCACTCAACAGACTAATTGTCATTACTGTTGCAAGCAAAGCACTTAATAACTTCTTTTTCATATTAACCTCCTTTAGTTTAAATGCTTTCTGTGATTGTAAAATAATATGGATTTTTATATTCTCTTTTATACAAAATCATCTTGGCCAGTTATGCTTTTGTATATTTTTTATATCTAATCCAAAATTATTTCCCTTTAGCTATACTTATTGTATATCCTCTCCTTGCCTATGTCAATTATTATTTTATACTTTTCTAAAGTATTTTACTTTTTCGTTGTTATTACTAAAATAGTATTGCTTTTTTTGTAAATAATTACTCTTTGTAAAACACCGCCCATATACTTTCATTATTATTTCCGGCAGCCATAATGCATCTGACAGCATTTCCTGCTTCATCCTGCATGTCCACTACTATACCTTTATAGGTAATACCCTCTATTACCAAAGTAACATAATTGGATTCTCTGGATAAGGTACATTTCCCCTTTCTACCATCCATAAACTGAACGTTTCCATCCTTCTTTATTTTCATTTCTGCCGCATCATGAATATCTGAGGAAATATCCGTACCGTGATTTACGCAATAATAAGTGCCTTGTATCTGACTTATTTCCTGATATCTTGCATCCTCCAAGGATTCTCCCGCTGTAGCAAAAGGGGCTGCCACCATCCATCCATCTTCATTGATAAACATTTGATGAACCCGAGGCTCATGGTATTCCGATCCACTATCAAATCTTTGATGATATACCAGATAGAATTTTCCGTCCTCATCTCTCATTGCAGAACAATGTCCGGGCGCCATATATGCTGTTTTTAGGCTTGGAAATCTATAATTTCCCATCATTTTCAGTCCGTAAGCAGAATGATCTGTCACATAGCCAAATGTGTTTCCTTCTGTATCTGTATATGGTCCGGTAACCTTTTTGGAACGGAACTGTCTGATTTGGTATCCTCCCTCTCTCGTCAGACCTCCGTAGGACACAAACAGATAATAATAGCCGCCTGCATCATCATACATAATATAGGGTCCTTCACAGGAATTATGTAAACCACCCATCAGGTAATATCCATAGTATGTATCAATATGCTTTTCTTTATCTGCTTCCGGATGAATCGGCAGGCCGGTGGCTTGATCCAGTTCAAGCAACCATATTCCCCCCGACCAGGAGCCATATACCATCCACAGTCTTCCATCCTCGTCATAAAAAGCAGTCGGATCAATACAGTTCGGGAAATTCAGATTATTGTACTGCCCGCTGACGATATAATCCTTTGTGGAGGCATCCTCACCAAGCACCTCGTAGAAATTTGTCTTTTCAACATTAAGCAGGTTATATCCGGAATACAGCAAAGTTTCCTGATAATGATAAGGCCCTCCCACGTTATCTGATGTTGCCAAACAAATATTAGAGGTACGGTAATCATGACTGGTAGAAAAATACATGACCCATTTTTCCATCACCGGATTGTATATCACGTCCGGTGCCCATACCGCATAGCCTCCTTCTATGTAATTTCCCACGAACGCAAATGCCTCCATCGGTTCCGCAAACAGGTTATCAAACAGTGGATTGGCCGCATTTACACCGCTTGCTATACTTTTAAAGCTCTGCAGGTCTTCAGACACAGCTGCTTCCATATGAGAACCAAAAATATAATATTTTCCATCTGCTTTCACAATCGACGGATCATGAACAGAAACACCCATCACCTGATTACCCACAGATAACTCTTCCGTTTTCTTCCCCTTTTCCATTCTGCATCCGGCAAGCATAAGCACGGTTCCAATCAGAACTGTAGCTATTAACATTCCCTTTTTCATGAAAGCCTCCTTTTAGTTTATTATTTTCTAAACTTTTTTAGTTTTTATTTAATTGTAGAAGGTTTTCTTATGAATTGCAAGCTGAAAAATCTCTGCTTGCAACACATCTTCATTTACTACCCAGTCTTTCTTCTGTGTGGAAAGTGATTATTGTCCTTCCCGTCTCATTCAGAAAAAATGAGCTGTATCTCAGACCATATAAGCATTGCCGCCCCACTCTTTACTGTTTACTGTAAAAAAAGATAAAGTTCACCTCCGATCGCATGAAGTGCTGGTTCCCAGAAGGCTTGAATCAACTTTTATTCTTCATTTGCATCTAATATCAGCTATTCTTTCGTGTTATTTCCAAAAGCCCTTATATTGTTGCCACTTCTCTAATATAGATATCATGTTATTCTGATTGTTGTTAGTGGTAATAAAATGACAGTTCCAGCAAATCGGATACCTTTTCATAATTAACTAAAAATAACTTATATAAAAAGAGTCGCCCTATGGCGACTCTTTCAAAAACAAGCCTTGCAAATTCTCCTTAGCTTCCCATCATATACGAGAAAATCATATCGCAATAAAAAAAGGAAAAAGATGCCAACATCAGCACCTTTTTCACTTTCAAATAGCAGGGGCAGTAGGAATCGAACCCACATCGACGGTTTTGGAGACCGCTGTTCTACCTTTGAACTATGCCCCTATAGAAGGTGGTTTAACCCATCTGGTTTACAACCACCGAAAGCTATTATATCCTATCACATGCTCTCCTGTCAACTGCTTTTCGCTCAATACAGTCATCAATACAGTCAATACAATAGACAGAAGCTTAATAAATCAAATAATCCTTTGTGTCCTGTTCAATAATTGCACTGAAGCTTTTCAGTTCCTTGGAGGGTTCATAATCTTCTCCTTCAAACAAAAGCTCATGAAGTTTCCTTGCATTATCCTCCAGCGAAGTTGCTACGATACAGGAGCCCTTTGTTCCGATGGTGCCGCCGTTTCTCATTCCTGCAAACGGGAAGCCGTCGCTGACCGTAACCTTGAAATCTCCGATCATACCCAGAAACGGTATAATGTCCTCCACATCTAATGAGGTCTGAACATGAGGCATTACTGCGTTTAATGCACCTGTCAGTGTTCCGATGGAAGCGGTCTTTCCCTTTTCCATCATAGCAATCAAGACATTTCTCTGTCTTTCCGTACGCGCGAAATCATCACCGATATAGCGGATCCTGCAATAGGCTGTGGCCTGCAAGCCGTTTAACGTCTGCATTCCGGGTTCCGTAACAGGAATGTAATCCTCACCTGCCGTAGCTGTAAAGGTCTTGCCATCGGAGCTTTCTCCAACCATGCTGATCTGATAGTTATTCAGATGACTGATTTCCTTCTCCTTTACATCGATTTCTATACCACCCAGCGCATCAACCGCTCTCATAAGGCCTTCAAACCCGACTGTAATATAATCTGTGATATACATATCCGTGTTCATGTTGATCATACTGATAGCCTGCTCCGGTCCCCCCTGGGCATAAGCTGTATTGCACTTATTGTATGTGTCATTACCCAGATTTAAATAGGTATCTCTGTAAATTGAAACCAGACGTACCTCATGGGCATCCATATCAATGGAGCATATCATGATCGAGTCGCTTCTGTTTCCTTTTCCAAGGCTGCCGTCTCTGGCATCCACACCAAAGAAGGCTATATTGAATATTCCCGTATAAGCTGTTTCCTCAGCTTTATCACCCTGTTCTTCCTGTTTCTCGATCTTTTCCTTTACTTCCTCATTTACAACAATGTTTTCTTCTTTGATTTCTGCCTTCTTAACTCCGGCATTCTTATCTGTAACGTGCAAAGTAAAGTACAGGATGCACACACAGACAATCAGCAACACGATCTCTAGCACATATAATGGGAGATGTTTTACCCATTTCTTCTTATCCATTTCTGACTCCTTTAAGCTTACAGCGTTATCCTGCCAATGGCATGACCCTTATATCTTATCATAAACCATCCGGTTTGAACACTTTTATTTAAATTTTTGTTAAATTTGTCATAATTTTGTCACAATTATTAGGAAAAATGAATCTTGAAATTTTCTGCTTTACCTTATAATAAGTTGATCACGTCCCCAAGACTCTCCACTCCGATCACCCGGATCCCGGAAATTTCCTTCACGGTCTCCATGCTCACCTTCGGGATGACACAGGTCGTAAAGCCCAATTTCTTAGCCTCCTGAACCCGTGCCTGCATCATGCTCACGCCTCGTACCTCGCCGCTCAATCCTACTTCTCCCACAACAATCAGTTTATCATCTATCGGACGGTTCTTAAAGCTGGATACAAGTGCCATCACAATTCCCAGGTCGATTGCCGGCTCCTGAATCCTCATTCCTCCTGCAATATTCACATAAGCATCACAATTGCCAAGCTGAAGTCCTAACCGCTTTTCCAGTACCGCCATTAGCAGATTGACTCTGTTATAATCTGTTCCCGTGGTCTGTCTTCGGGGAATTCCGAAATTACTGTGACACACAAGCGCCTGTATCTCTATCAGCATCGGTCTGGTGCCCTCCATGGAACAGGCCACCACAGAACCGCTTGCTTCCTTCGGCTTGCCGCTGAGCATAAATTCAGAAGGATTTGCTACCTCCCTCAGTCCGTCTGATGCCATTTCAAAAACACCAATCTCATTCGTAGAACCAAACCGGTTCTTCACGCCCCTTAATATTCTGTAGGAGGCATGTCTGTCCCCCTCAAAATAAAGAACCGTATCCACCATGTGCTCCAATACCCTTGGTCCTGCCACCGTTCCTTCCTTTGTCACGTGTCCCACAATAAAGATGGATATATTCAGTCCCTTTGCCAGCTGAAGCAAGACACCGGTGGCCTCCCGAACCTGGGAAACACTTCCCGGTGCGGAAGAGACAGCTTCATGATACATGGTCTGAATGGAATCAATCACTACCACATCCGGCTTTGCGTTCCTGATACCTTCCTCAATAGCATTCAGATTGGTTTCACAAAGAAGCTTCATATGCCCGTTAAATTCTCCAATACGGTTTGCTCTTAGCTTGATCTGCTTAAGAGATTCCTCTCCGGAAACATACAGTACTTCCCTTTCATTAAGTGCAAGAAGCCTGCAGACCTGCAGAAGCAGTGTAGACTTTCCGATACCCGGGTCTCCCCCCACCAATGTCAGAGAGCCCCTTACGAGTCCGCCGCCTAGCACTCTGTCCAGCTCCTTGATACTTGTAGTAAGCCTGTCCTCTTCCTCCAGGGAAATCTCAGACAAAACTGACGGCTTTCTGCGCTCCCCAGCCTGCATTTTGGCACGCTTCCCCTGACCGCCCGAAACGACCGTCTCCTCCACAAGGGTGTTCCATTCCCTGCATCCCGGACACTGTCCCATCCATTTCCCTGATTCATATCCGCAATTTTGGCAGAAAAAAACGATCGTGCTCTTACCCTTTGCCATACCCTTACCATTTTCCTTTCCATAAGCCTCGTATTTCAGGCTTAAACGCCCCGACAAAGCAACAAAAACTGCTGCAAATTTGATTTCTCACCTTGCAGCAGCCTTTCTCAAATCTCATTTATCAATTTCTATTCTGTTATTTGACAACCTTAACGTTTACCTCTCCTGCTCCTGCAAGCTCTACGCTGATGTTCAGCTTTCCGCCAAGATTCGTTTTCATTTTGCCGATACTCTTGCCGGCTATGAAGACCTCATACTCTGTATCCTCTTCCAGCTCCAGTGTAATCTGTGCATCCTCATCACCTTCCACTTCAAAGCTGACTCCGTCTGCACTTTCCGTGAAATGAAGTACACTGGTTCCCGGAACGGATTCATAAACAAACAGACCGTTTCTTTCCAGCTTTGTCATAGTTTTAAAGGTCTTCACCTTATATAAATCCCCGCAATGCTCAAAATCTTCCAGCTTCGCCTTATTCTCCAACACATGATTACCGAAGCTGATCGTGCCGTCCTGTTCTGAACGAAGTAAGTCTTCTACAACAGCCATCTCCTATGTCCTCCTGCCCAAATCTTTAGTCTTGTCTCCAAAAACAGTATAATCATTCTCTGCCCTTCACGTCAAGCACAACCTGCTCCTTGCGATAGCCTGCTGTCACTGTATCTCCGGGCTTTAATTTCCCTGACAGAATTTCCTCTGCTAGGCGATCCTCAATCACGCTCTGTATTGCCCGCTTTAACGGACGTGCTCCCATTTTTTCATCAGAATATTTCTTTACGATATGCTCCTTCAGGGAAGCACTTACAATAAGTCTGATCTGCATCTGCTGCTTGCAGCGTTTAGCCAGTACCCTGCAGAGCAGATTCACAATCTCATGCATTTCTTCCTTGCCCAGCGGCTGAAATACCATGATCTCATCAATTCTGTTGATAAATTCCGGCTTAAAGAGCTTCTTTACTTCTTCCATCACACCGGACTTCATCTTCTCATAATCCTGCTCCTTTGTGCTTTCCGTAAAAAAGCCCAAATTTTTGGGTGCCACAATTCTCTGCGCTCCGGCATTGGAGGTCATAATGAGAATCGTATTCTTAAAGCTGACCTTGCGTCCCTTAGAGTCCGTTATATGTCCGTCATCCAGTACCTGAAGCAGCACATTAAATACATCCGGATGAGCCTTTTCAATTTCGTCGAACAGAACCACCGAATACGGATTCTTGCGAATCTTTTCACTGAGCTGCCCGCCTTCCTCAAAGCCTACATATCCCGGAGGAGAACCGATCATCTTGGAAACCGAATGCCCTTCCATGTATTCGGACATATCAACACGAATCAGTGCATTTTCCGACCCGAACATTGCCTGTGCCAGTGCCTTGCTCAGCTCCGTCTTGCCTACACCTGTAGGCCCCAGGAATAAGAAAGAGCCAATCGGTCTGCCGGGATCCTGTAAGCCGACTCTTCCTCTTCTGATTGCCCTAGCAACCGCAGAAACTGCCTCATTTTGTCCGATCACCCGCTTATGAAGCTCTTTTTCCAGCTTCAATAGCCTGTCACTTTCCTTTTCAGTAAGCTTTTTGACCGGAACCTTGGTCCAGGAAGCGACCACCTCCGCTATCTCGTTTTCACCGATTGCAAATTGATTTTCAGCCTGTTTTTTACGGTTCTTTTCCTTCGCCCTTTCGTATTTTTTAATCAGTTCATCCTGATGCTTACGGGCATCTGATGCCTGCTCTAACTGTTGCTGCTTGATATATTCTTCAATCTTTTCATCTATTTGTTGGATTTCCTCAAGCATTTTCTTTAAGTTCTCGGGAACATGCATATTTTTCAGTCTGACTGCCGAAGCTGCCTCGTCAATCAGGTCAATTGCCTTATCCGGCAAATTACGATCGTTAATATATCGTTCCGAAAGCTGAACTGCAGCCACAATCGCTTCATCGGTAATTTTCACCTTATGATGCTCTTCATATTTGGGCGCGATTCCCCGAAGGATCTCAATGGACTGTTCTATCGTGGGCTCCTCCACATGAACAGCCTGGAATCTCCTCTCAAGTGCTGCATCCTTTTCCACATATTTATGATATTCCGCTATCGTAGTGGCACCAATGAGCTGAAGTTCTCCTCTTGCCAGCGACGGCTTCAAAATGTTGGAGGCATCGATTGCTCCCTCTGCACCTCCTGCCCCGATGATCGTATGCATTTCGTCCAGGAAAAGAATGATATTGCCATCTTCCTGAACCTCACGAATCACCTTTTTGATTCTTTCCTCAAACTCACCACGATATTTCGAGCCTGCCACCATTCCAGAAAGATCCAGTGTAAGAAGCCGCTTATTCTGGACCGTAAAAGGTACCTCTCCGGCCACAATGCGGGATGCAAGGCCCTCAACAACAGCTGTTTTCCCAACTCCGGGTTCTCCGATCAGACAGGGATTGTTCTTTGTTCTCCGGCTTAGAATCTCAATCACTCTCTTGATCTCATCCTCTCGTCCAATCACCGGATCAAGCTTACCTGCCGCTGCAAGCGCCGTAAGGTCACGGCTGTACTGTTCCAGGGTAGAGGCGGACTTATTCTTTTTACTCTGTCGTTTTCCCAGATCCTCTTTATAGAGGTTACCATCCTCCCCCATTGCAATCAATGTATCCACATACAATTTCTGAATGGAGATTCCCAGTGTGTTGATCAGTCGTGCTGCAACATTCTCCCCCTCCTTCAGCATAGCGAGTAGAATATGCTCCGTTCCTGTCTCCTCCACGCCGAACCGGTCCGCCTGCCTGTGTGCCTCCTCAAGCACTGCCTGTGCCCGGGGTGAATAACCTTCCTTTTCCTTCAGGATCACCGCATCTGTCGGTGCTATCAGTTCCTGTATCATTTCAACGATTTTGGCTTCCTGTGCACCATTTTCAAGCAGAACTTTTGATGCCACTCCTGTTCCTTCTTTTATTAGTCCCACCAGAATGTGTTCTGTTCCTACATATCCGGCATTCATCCTTGTTGCCGCTCTTTCCGCAAGCCGTAAAGCTGTCTTTGCCTTATCCGTAAAACCACCTGACTGCATCATGACTAGGCTCCTCCAAATTCTTCATATATTTCTTCGATCATGCAATGTGCTTCTTCCCTGGATATCCCTTTGCAGATTCCCTTCGCCAGAATAACCCGCAATTCAGCATTCATCTCTTCCATTGCCCGAAGCTTGTCTGCATTCAGCGCAATAACAGCGCCTCTTCTTCTGTCTACCTTGACAAAGCCCTCCTGCTTAAGCACTGTATAAGCTTTATTTACTGTATGCATGTTAATGCCGATTTCATCAGCCAGCTGTCGCACGGAAGGAAGCGCGTCTCCTTCCTGAAACCTGGCCGTTGCAATTCCCAGAATGATCTGATTTCTCAGCTGTAGATACAAAGCCTCCTCGCTGTTAAAATCTATTTCAATAATCATTTTATTTCCTTTCTGGCACAAGAGGAATAGCATCTGCTATTCCTCCTTAGTATTCTATAGATCTTTATCATCCATATTCAAAAACTCAAACTCAAATTCATCATCGTCTATGAGGAAATTCTGTGCTTTCCTCGCTGCAGGCTTTCTGGTTGGCTCCTTTGCAGCAGATTCTTTTCTTTCAGCTGCGTGAAGCTCAGGCTCAGCTTTGACCGGCTGCTTTTTCTTTTTGGGAGGGGCAACATCCTCTTCCTCGGATTTCTTCACCCTTTTTCTGACCGGTGCAGGCTCCTCTTCATCCTCTTCCTCTTCCTCTTCTTCCTCATCATAATCCTCGTCATAGTCCTCATAATAAAGATTTCTGATTTTGATGATCAGAACCGTAATGATAATAAAAAGAACTACGATTACTACCGCAAGAATAATGATCACGATCTTTTCTGTATCCACCTGCTTCTGCAGCTTCTCAATACTATCATTGGCGGCACTTGCCACACCGAGCAGCTCGCTCAGTCTCTGTCTTTCCTTATTTACATTATCATGAAGCCAATAAACAGATTCTCCTGTATTCGGATCTTCTGCATAGACAATCTCATAATCGTTATGCTCAGGTTCCGGCTCCGGCACAGGTTCCGGCTCCGCCTCCTGTCCTTCACCCTCACCGGTATTCTCTCCTTCTACTCCTTCAGTATTCTCTCCCTCGGTATTTTCCCCTTCAGCACCTTCCTGGGGCTGAGGCGCACCGATTGTAATCAGATCGGAGCGAACATATCCCTCCACCTTCCTGCCGTTATAGTCACAGGTCATCTGATACCATTTGTTACCTGCGTTATCATTTGCCTCACCAATCAGTGTGATCACAGTACCGTTTGGAAGAGATGTAACTGCATCATGAGCTGTGGATGCACCGGAACGGATTCTTACACTTCCGGAAGAAGCTATCGTTGCCTGCTGCTCACCGATCGATGTAGGTACAGTTTCTGCCGGCTTCTGTGTTTCTTCGCTGGCCGAGGTGTCCTGCGTCTGTGTAGAGGAGGCTGCACTTGAAGAAACCTCTATGGAATCACTGGTCTCAACCAGATCGCTTCTGATATATCCGTATCCACCTCCTGTAACAGATACCTTGTACCACACAGTCCCTGAGCTGTCCTTCACAGCATCAAGAATATCAATTGTCTTTCCCTGCACAGTACTTCCGACCACTTCACTGTCCGTACTTGCCTCTGCTCTGATCTTTGCCGTATCTGCCGTTACCTTTCCGGTAGCCGCAAGACATGTAAATGCAGATGCAAAGAACAGCACTGCCATCATGGTAAGTGTTAACAATCCCTTCGTCAGACTGAATTTTCCAATCAACGTTTTCACCTTTTTCACTTTTATTTCTCCTCTTACCTTTCTCTTGTAAATCGTTTGGTTCCTTTATCAACCCTTGTGTTTTCTCCGAAGCCCGACATGTTCTTATTCCGACCCCTCAGCCGCTCATTTCTTGCCTCTGCTTCAACTTTACGATGAAAGAGCAGTTCACACTCATGGCACAGGCGTCCGCTGTTAATGTTTGTTCCGCACAATTCACATCTTAAATAGCCTCCCCGGTTGTCAATCACTTCAAACCGGTTTTCCTTGATCATGTCCCTGATGGATTTGTGAGTGACGCCAGTCGCATCAGATATTTCTGCAACATTTGCTCCGTGGTGATGCTCCAGATAATCACGTACCTTGCCGTAATCATCAAATTCCGTAAGCCCGCATTCCTCGCACCGATACTCGCCAAGCCCGCAGTATACCATAATCCCTTCACAGGATTTGCACAGCGTCGGCCTGTTTAACGCATTTTTGCGTAATATTTTCTCCATTTCCTCTTTCATAGTACTATCTGCCCCTTACAGCTTACGCCTCATCAATTGCTTTTCCAATATCATGACGCATGTATTTATTCTCAAATGAAACCCATTCTGTAGCCGCATAGGCATTCGCCCTTGCTTCCTTCAGATCAGCACCCTTTGCGGTAATTCCGAGAACTCTTCCTCCGTTTGTCACAATCCCCTGCTCTGTCTGTTTCGTTCCTGCATGGAAGCAGAAATAAGAATCCTGACCTTCAAATTTTTCAAGTCCATTAATTACGAATCCCTTTTCATAACTGACCGGATATCCCTTTGAAGCAAGCACTACACAAACTGCTGCATTATCTTCAAATTGAAGATCTATTTCATCCAGTCTGCCGTCAATACAGGCTTCCATTACTTCTATAATATCATTTTTCATTCTGGGAAGCACTACCTGCGCCTCGGGATCACCGAATCTGGCATTATATTCCAGTACGCGGGGCCCCTTTTCGGTTAACATAAGTCCGAAAAAGATAATGCCCTTAAAAGGTCTGCCTTCCTTCGCCATTGCATCCACGGTAGCCTGATAAATATATTTCTTACAGAACTCATCCACCTCATCTGTATAGAAAGGACTGGGTGAAAAAGTGCCCATTCCTCCGGTATTAAGTCCTGTATCCCCGTCTCCGGCTCTCTTATGATCCTGTGCGGAGGTCATGGTCCTGATAGTCTTTCCATCCACATAAGAAAGAACAGAAACCTCTCTACCTGTCATAAACTCCTCAATGACCAGGCGGTTTCCCGCACTGCCAAACTGCTTATCCAGCATAATAGACTTAACGCCGTCCTTTGCCTCTTCAAGACTTTGACAGATCAGTACACCCTTTCCCAAGGCAAGTCCATCTGCCTTAAGGACAATCGGAAATTCTGCCGTTTCTAGGTAATCCAGTGCATCCTGTGGCGAATCAAAGGTCTCATAAGATGCTGTGGGAATATTGTATTTCTTCATCAGATCCTTAGAAAACGCCTTGCTTCCCTCCAGAATAGCTGCATTCTTTCTGGGACCGAAGGCACGAAGACCTGCCTTTTCCAGTTCATCCACGAGACCGCCCACAAGCGGATCATCCATTCCCACGATTGTCAGATCGATTTCCTTTTCTTTTGCAAAGGAAACCAGCTTGTCAAACTCCATTGCACCAATCGGAACACACTCTGCAATCAGTCCGATCCCCGCATTCCCGGGCGCACAATAAATTTTATCAACCTTTTTGCTTTTGGCTACACTGGTGGCAATTGCATGTTCTCTGCCGCCGCTGCCTACGATCAATACTTTCACTTTTGCAATTCCTTTCTCATATGAATTCACTCGTGTTCTGCCGCAATCTTATCAATGGCCTCCGGCAATATCTTCCACTCTGCCTGCTCCATTACTCTCCTTTGCAGGATTTCCGGTGTGTCTCCCTCAAGGACCTCCACCGCCTTCTGTGCAATAATCCTCCCGGTATCCGTCCCCTCATCCACATAATGAACAGTGGCACCTGTCACCTTGACACCACGGGACAATGCCGCTTCATGCACCTTAAGCCCGTAATACCCCGTTCCACAAAACGAAGGAATCAGCGAAGGATGAATATTGATGATCCTGTCGCGATATCTCTCAATCATTTTCTCGGGCAGGATAACAAGAAAGCCTGCCAGAACAATTAAATCCGGATTTAACTCATCCAGTTTCTGCAGAAACGCGTCATTAAATTCCGTCCTGCTTCCAAAGCTCTTCGGTGAGATACAGAACGCCGGAATGCCGCTATTCTCAGCTCTTTTCAGGGCATACGCTCCGGCATTATTACAAATAACGCCCGCTATCTTTGTATTCCTGATACTACCGTCTGCAACTCCGTCTATGATTGCCTGAAGATTCGTACCGCCACCGGACACACATACCACAATTTTTAGCATAAGGTTACTCCCTTTTCTCCTGCTTTGACCTCACCTACCAGATAAGCCTTTTCACCGGCTGTCTCGATTGCAGCGATAGCCTTATCCGCATCGGCAGGATCAAGGGCAAGCACCATGCCAAGTCCCATGTTATAGGTATTATACATCAGCTTTTCTTCCAGCTGTCCCTTCTTTCTCATCAATTCAAAGATCGGAGGGATCGGATAACTGTCTTTCTTCACATGAGCGTTCACGCCGTCAGGAAGCATTCTGGGTATATTCTCATAGAAACCACCCCCGGTAACATGACTACAGCCCTTGATGGTAACGCCAGCTTCCTTCACACTTCTTAAAGCCTTCACATAAATCTTGGTAGGCTCGATCAGTGCCTCACCAAGTGTCCTGCCAAGCTCATCATAATAGGTATTCAAGCTTTCTGCCGTCATATCAAAAATCTTTCTCACCAGAGAAAATCCATTGCTATGTACGCCTGAAGATGCAATACCAACCAGGACATCTCCGGGCTGAATGTTCTCTCCCGTGATCAAATCCTTCTCATCTACAACACCCACTGCAAAGCCTGCCAGATCATATTCATCTTCCGGATAAAATCCCGGCATTTCAGCGGTTTCACCACCGATTAAAGCTGCATTTGACATTTTACAGCCTTCAGCCACACCCTTCACGATCGTTGCAATCTTTTCGGGATAGTTCTTTCCACATGCAATATAGTCAAGGAAAAACAGCGGTTCTCCTCCTGCACACGCAATGTCATTGACGCACATGGCAACACAGTCGATTCCCACTGTATCATGCTTATCTAATAAAAATGCCAGTTTCAGCTTGGTTCCGACTCCATCCGTACCCGAAACCAGTGTGGGCTTTTCCATATTCTTAATCGCTGCAAGGGAAAAGGCACCTGAAAATCCACCAAGACCGCCAAGCACCTCAGGTCTCATGGTTTCCTTCACATATTTCTTCATTAATTCGACACTGCGGTAGCCTGCCTCAATGTCAACTCCTGCTTTCTTGTAATCCATGTCTTCCTCCTCAAAAAAGTATATTTATCCTCTGATCAGGCCTGCAAGTATGCTGTTAATAATTCTTATAGCCCACCTGTGCAAGCTTTTCATCCTTTTTTTGTACACTTTCCTTCATTTTAAGGCTGTAATCCTTCAGTTTCTGTAAAAGTACTTCATCTGAGGTTGCCAGAATCTTGGCAGCCAGAAGTCCTGCATTGGTTCCTCCGTTGATTGCCACGGTAGCAACCGGAATTCCGGACGGCATCTGTACAATGGAATAAAGAGAGTCCCTGCCGCCTAAGGATGTGGTATGCATGGGAATCCCGATAACCGGCATAGGAAAGATAGCCGCGCACATGCCCGGCAGATGCGCTGCCATGCCTGCTCCTGCAATGATGACCTTGAAACCTTTTTCCTCCGCCGTTTTTGCATAATCAAAAAATACATCCGGCTCCCGATGAGCAGAAATAATCTTCATCTCAAAAGAAATTCCAAGCTCCTCTAATACCTCCGCTGCCTTTGACATCACCGGCATGTCTGAATCACTGCCCATTACAATTCCTACCTGTGCCATAGTTCTCCTCCGTTTTCATCAGGCTCCTTGTGCCTTACATTCTATAACATCATACTATAAAACGCCTTCCTTATCAAGCGGAAGGTTCAACTCCTCACACCCCGGAAGCACAAATCTTCCCTCCACAATAATCGGAATCACTGCCTCCTCCTTTGTCACAACACTAACCTCCCCCAGCTCATCATAGGGAATGGTAATATCTGTGTGGCAATTAAAATACGCACTCAAGGCATCCTCTTTTCTTTTTAACGAACACTCGTTATCTCTTGCAATAATTTCCTTTCCGTCCGGATTGTAGACCACAACCTCCTCCGCATGGGAATAACAGGTATCTCCCACTGCAAAATGAGGGCCGGTCTTCTCCGCAATTAAAATAGGAAGCTTATCCTCAATGCCGAATTTCCTTGCAGCCACAAAGGCAGTGGTATTGGTTCCGATTGCGAACTCTCCGAGAGGAAGTGTTTCATGATGAAACAACACATTATCCCGGATATATTTCCGATTCGCTTCCTCCGAGTCAAAATTTTTGCAGGTATAATCCGTCACCATGCCATCCGAAAAGGTTAACATAATATCTCTATATTCCAATTCATTCAGGTAAACTCTGCTTACATGAAGCGTACCCTCTGTCCCGGCAAGCACCGGCGAGGTAAACACCTCCCCCACGGGAATATTGACATCTGCAACGCAGTTTTCAAAGTTCGTCTGTTTTTGGCTGTCCGTCAGCGTATGAAGCATCACCTTGAGGTTCGTCCTGTTTCCGTTCATTCCCTTTACAAGGACATATTTTCCCTGATCCAGCGTATCAATAATGACCTGCTGCATCCGCTGATAAAGCTGATAATCCAGGGTATTGATCTTTACCACTTCATCGAAGATCTGAGGAAAGTCTTCCCCGATTTCCGGTACCGGAAAAGCAATAATGGTAAAGCTTCTTTCCTCCCCCTTAATATATTGATTCTGAAGCTGCCCTGCTGCCGCCATATACTCCACTGTCAGCTTCTGCTGACTCTCCGACAAATGTACGGCCTGCGGCTTTTCCTTCAGTTCAAAAGGCTTTTCACCAAATACCTCCACCACCGCAGGGCCGCCGAAAACAGCCGCCTCCTCTTTATATTTTTCGTAGGCCTCTCTCCAGGCTTCCAGTCGTACCTGCACCAGCTTTTTGTCAAGGAACAACGCCTGATCATCCTTATGATCAAAATCATATTGCTTGTTCGGGATTGCACCGTAGTATCCGATACGGTTCATACCTTTTCCCTGAAGCAGGCTGGATGCTGCGCGGTAAATGGTAGGCTCAAGCCCCATTTTTCGGAAATTTTGGACCGCAAGCCGAATCATCGGTTCAAACCCCAGACAATAGCGGATATTCACTGTCTTCTTCTTAGAAATATCCTTATTTCCGACCTCAAAACCAATCCGATACCCTTCCGTATAGGTATCTGCCATCTTCTGAAGTGTTTCCTTCGGAAGTGAGGTCAGATGCTCCCAAGTCCTTAGCTCGTTCTCTGTAACATATTCTCCATAATAGTAAAGATACCGCGGATCTGAAAGATTACCTTCCACGATCTTCAATGCAAAATCCGAACCGGGGTCCAGCATATTCTTTAGCTTTTCCTCAAAGGCAGCTCTGGTATAATCGTTGATATAGTAATAAAAGCTTTCGCGGATTGCCTCTGCCTGGGGCAGTTGTCCGCTTTCTTCCTGTTCACAGACAAAGGAACCGTAAATCTCCAGAAAGAGTTCTAAACGGGTGGTCACATCTTCCAGTTTTTGTTCAAAAGCAAGAGGGATCGTGCTCCTAAGCTCCGCATAAAGCGCACAGAGCAGCTGCCCGTATTCCTCGCCAAAGCACTTTACGGCATAATCCGGATTTCCATAACATACGCTATAATTTGGGGGCAGAATATCGCTGTAAAGCTTATCATTGATTTCCTGCAGCTTTTCCATCCCGCATTCCCGTAAACAGCCTTCGGAAACGAACCGGTATACCTCACAGATCATACTTAAGAAATCCGCTTCCTTATGAAAATACTGTCCGTATTCAGAAGCATTCAGCTCTTCACCCTGTATTTCCCGTATTCTTTCTTTTGCAAGCAAAAATCTTTCTTCCACCATCAATCCACATACGCTCCTGCAAACAAAATAAGGCTGAGCATTCCAAATGCAAGCACATTTATCATAATTCCCAGCACGGTAAACAATTTAAATTTTTCCTTTTCCGTGGTGGACCACACACCGAGACTGACTCCCACAAGCATAAAGATTACCGCAAGAAGCGCTGCCGTGCCATACCTTGCTGAAGATTCTCCACCATTTAAATAGGATAAATAGACGGCACTTCCCAGCGTTGCGCAAGAGAGCACTCCCAGGATCGTCGCCATAATGCCATATAAGGAATGTTCCTTATTGGTAAAAATGTAGCCTTTTGTTCTGTTCATTTTGTCACTTCCTTCATGAAGCAAATAAGGCATCCCTGATTTCAGAAATGCCCTTTCATCCTAAAATAAAATCTTAGACTTATTCGCCAGCAGCTTCGCTCCACTGATAATTACCAGTATTCCGCAGACAACCCCGGTCACCAGTGTAACAACCCCAACTGCAATACTCACCGCACCGGCTCCATTCATGGTCTTATAGACTTTTTCATCCATATTGCTGCTCCTTTCTGAAATCACAATTTATTTTGCACCATACTGTTCATAATATGCGTCAATTGCCGTCTTAATGGTATCATCAATATAAATCTGTCCCTTATAAGGCTTGTTGTACAGATACTCCACAACCTCCTGCATATTAACGATTGCATTGGCATCAAATCCGTACTTTTCCTTAATCTCGGCAAGCGCACTCTTGTCGGTCTGCCCCTTTTCCATACGATTAAGGGATACCATCAGACCCTTCACCTCTACATCAGCCTGTGCTTTAATGATCGGATAGGTCTCCTCAATGGATTTCCCGGAGGTGGTCACATCCTCGATGATCACTACCCGGTCTCCGTCCTTTAACTTACTGCCGAGCAGGATCCCTGTATCTCCGTGATCCTTGACCTCCTTGCGGTTTGAACAATACCGGATATCCTTTCCGTATAACTCGCTGATGGCCATGGTCGTTGCAACCGAAAGCGGAATCCCTTTATATGCAGGTCCGAAAAGCACATCAAAATCAAGGCCGTAATTGTCATGAATTGCTTTTGCATAATATTCACCAAGCTTGCGCAGCTGAGTACCCGTCACATAGCCACCCGCATTCATAAAAAAGGGGGACTTTCTTCCGCTCTTTAATGTAAATTCGCCAAACTTGAGCACCTGGCTGTCCACCATAAACTCAATAAATTCCTGCTTATAGCTCTCCATTTGTCAATTCCTCCCTGTATCAGACTTTATATCCTTAAAAAGTATATCATCAATTATCTTATCTTTCAACTGTCCATGCGGGCGATACCATATTCTATTTTCACCTTTCCATTCGTGTAAAGCTGATAAAAGCATTCCAGAATACGGCCTGCCACCATATCTCCGTTTTCTCCGTTTGCATCCATTAAAATCACGATCATCTGCTTGCTGGAATATCTTGTGGATACATCGGATCTTCGCAAGGAAGTATAGATAGCCTTTTCCAGCAATTCCAACGCCAGCTCTGTTTCTGTAACATCAGGCTCCTGACTATCATTCTCAACTACAGTAAAAAGTAATGTCTGGACATCCCTTTGGCTACGCTCAAGAAATCTGCGAATAAAATTGTACACGTGGTGGAAGCTTTCAAAGTCAAGGGAATAAACTCCTCCACCATTATCTGTGCGATTCATAAGATCTTTAAGATAGCCCAGATCAACATTTTTTTCACCACGTTTGTTTTCCGTCTGAAGTTTATCACTGAAAAAGTGATAGGATTTCTTTCCGTTCTGCTTTACATAGTAGAGGGCTTTATCCGCCGAATTGTAAAGTTTGAGAAACTCCGTTCCGTTCTCCGGCGATTTTGCAATACCAATTGACACGGAAGTATTGGTTCTAAAGTCACACTGTTCAAGCTTATGGGTCAGATCGGAAATGATATTTGCAGCACGATTACAAATTTCCTCTCTTGCCGTAATATCTCTGGCAAAAACCATGAATTCATCTCCACCGATGCGACATAAAATATCTCCCTCATTGAAAACATCTCGTAAGGTATCCGCAAACATTCTCAAGATACGGTCTCCTGCAATGTGCCCGAAGCTGTCATTGATTATCTTGAAGTTATCCATATCCATCATTAGCAGCACACCCGGAACCCCCTGGGCAAGAAGTTCATTAACCGCTTCCTCTGTATAGATTCTGTTCCACAATCCGGTCAGTGCATCCTGACAGGATTTGCTCTTCATATCCGAAGCCTCACGTGTCTTTTGCTCCAGTCTGTCTGCCAGGCTGCGGCGAAGTTCCTCTAGTTCCAGCGCTCTGCCGATTCGTGAACGCATTACCTCAGGGACAAAGGGTTTTACGATAAAATCAATTGCACCTTCATGAAAGCAACGTGTTTCCGTTTCAGCATCACTATCTGCGGTAAGAAAAATCACGGGGATATTTTGGCAATGCTGCATCGCACGAATCTTTTTCAGTGTCTCAAATCCATCCATTTCAGGCATATTAATGTCAAGCAGAATGATATCGCAATCATTCTTTTCAAGATAGATCAGAGCCTGCACACCGCTTGTTACGGGAATAATCTTATACTCATCTCGTAGTACCATTCTTGCGGTGGCAAGATTCACCTTGTTATCATCAATAATTAATATACTTTTCATCCCTTATCACCCGTTTTTCACAGAACCAGTTTTCAGAACAGCGTTTTCAATTCCATATCGCTCAGCCAGAGCATTGATCGTTCCGTCTTCATAAGCATTCCGCAAAAATTCATTGACCTTCTCAGTCAGATCAGAATCCTTGCGGAGTCCTACACAGATTGTCTCATCATTCAAATAGATATCAATTTTCAGACCTTTAAATGCCTGTCCTTCACCGGTATAATATGCTGCCATGATCAAATCTATTACAGCTGCATCTGCCCTCTTTGCCTGAACAGCCTTCAGTGCGTCCATCTGGGTCGGGCAAACAGAATAACGGTATTTCCTTCTCTCCAAAAGAGCCTCTCCCATAGAACCTGCTTCCACTGCAAACAGCATATGCTGGCAGGCTTCAATGGTAGAATACTGCTCCTTCTCGCTGCTTCTTAACACCACGACCTGTGCATTTGACAGATACGGCTCAGAGCAGGATATGCTCTCCTTAAGCTCCTCTGACATCGTCATACCATTCCAGATACAATCGATACTTCCCTTTTCAAGAAGTTCTGTTTTCTTATCCCAGTTAATTTCCCTAAGTTCCAGAGCAACTCCAATGCTTTCCGCAAAAGCTTTGGCCAAATCGGCATCGAAGCCTGTCCAGCTTTCTCTGCTGCGGTAATCCATGGGGGCAAAATCCGTGACACCCACGATGAGGGTTTCTTTTGACTGTATATATTCTAGATCCGACTGTCCCGGTTCTATGACAGAGACCGGCTCCCCCCTACCGGGTGCACAACCTGTCAGCAGGAACACTGCCGCAAGAAGCAGTATGCTGCACTTTTTAGACCGTTTTCTCATATCCGTTCCTCGCATTCTGTATATTCCGTTCAGTATTTTTGCATAAACAATAAGCCGAAACTGCCGGGGCCACAGTTTACTGAGATGGAAGGGGATGCTTTTTGATAAATAACATTCTCAAAGGATACTTTGCTTTTCACCTGTTCCTCAATTTCCCGCAGTTCTTCCCGGGTCAGACCTGCATAGGTAATAAACAGGTATTTTCTGTCAACATCACCGGAATCTCGCAACACTGCCTCAATATACCTCTTCCATGCATAGCTCCTTGTTCCGATTCGCATCATTTTTACCTTCAGACTGCTGTTCTTCAGCGTGATCACCGGATGAAGCATCAATGCCTGACAGATCTTATCTATCATAGGCGGAATTCTGCCAACTGTGACCAAATACTTTGTGCTGTCCACAATAAAGCTGGTTTTGACGCTTGTCTTTAAATACTCCAGTTCTTTTACAATGGCAGCTGCGGTCATCCCATCAGCCGCAAGCCTTGCTGCGCACATAGCAAGGAGCCCCATTCCGCTTGATAAGTGTCCTGAATCAACCACCAACACATTATCAAATATTCTGGAAGCCTCCAGGGCATGCTCATAGCCCTTGCAGACATTTTGAGCCATTGAAATATGAATAATATATTGTGCTCTGGTCAATTGGTCCGCAAAATACTCTTCAAATTCCTTTACCTCAGGTTCCTCTGACCATGCCTGTCTGCCTCTTTCTCCTATGTAGGAAAGGACTTCATCTGCCTGGGTTTCAATTCCGTCCAGAAACTCCCCACCTTCCGTTTTAACCCGGTACGGAATAATCGCAATTTGATGTTTCTGTACAAGTTCCCTCGGAAGATCACACACACTTTCCGTAGATATTAAGACTGGCAGCTTCCTATTATGTGCAAGGATAGGTGCTTCAGTCATTCGTGCAGCGCCTACAGGATTCATCCAATTAACAAGCTGATAGGGCAGATGTCTCAAAAGCTCTGCTTCCAATTGTGCGCCGCTGACCGGCTTTAACAGACATCCGTCAAATCCCTCTCTTCTGTAAAGAGCCTGATTCTCTCCGCCTGCATTTGCCGTCAGAATCACCACCGGTGTATTCTGGTTCAAACCGCCTGTCTGTGAACGCACAGCATGTAGACATTCTATCCCATCCATACCCGGCATAAAATGATCCATGAAAATAACATCGTAACGGCTTTGGAGCGTTTTTCTCAGACAGTCCGCGCCGCCGGTAACGACATCCGTCTTCACCTTTGTATCTCTCAAAAGCTTCTGGGCAACCATAAGGTTTGTCTCATTATCATCTACAATCAAGACAGTGGCTTTGGGCGCTTCAAAGCTTTGCCTGTAATGCTCGCGTTCATTGATACTATGTCGTGTTTCCAGATTGAGCTCACCTATTTGTGCTTCTCCCACAACCTCCTGGGGCAGCGTGATTACAAATGTGGTTCCCTTCGAATATACACTGTTTACCGCAATATCACCGTCCATTAGCTCTACCAGGCTCTTTACAATGGAAAGTCCCAGACCGGTTCCCTCGATGTAACGGTTTTTCTCTTCGTCCACTCTTTTGAACGCACTGAAAAGAAACGGAATATTCTCCTTTTTAATTCCTATCCCCGTGTCTGTAACAGAATAAGAAGTCAAAACCTTGTTATTTTCAATTTTTTTGCACTGAATCGATAAAGTAACAGAACCTTCCTTTGTGTACTTTACCGCATTGTTCAAAACATTGATCAGGATCTGCTTGATCCGCACCTCGTCACCAATCAGCTGTGAGGGCATGGTCTGATCCACATCAATATGAAATTCCAGTCCCTTTTCTCTGGCGCGCACCCATATCATATTGACAATATCAGACAACATCGCTCCGACATCATAGGCAACAGGTACGATGTCCATTTTCCCGGAATCCAGCTTTGACATGTCAAGGATATCGTTGATCAGTGTAAGCAGCATCTTACTAGCGCCCTGAATGCTTCTGGCATCTGACGCCACCTCATCTGACACATCCTCACGAAGAATCATTTCATTTAAGCCGATGATCGTATTGATCGGTGTCCGGATCTCATGACTCATGCTGGAAAAAAAACGGTTCTGTGCGTCATTCAAATCCTCAATTTCTTTCTTCTGCTTCCGTACAGTTGCATTCTCAGAACGGTATAATGCATTCTGGAACACAATCATGCCGCAGGTCAACATCGAGACGACGATCAGTGTCATGATAGAATCAACATATGCTACCTGTGTGGTATGCTGAATGATAATTTCCGGATAAGAATACGCCGCATAATAGCAGATTGCAAACAAAATGTAGCTGCTTATGAGCAGTACGTATTTCGTCTTCTTCTCAACAACCAGACATACATAAACGATTCCGAACAAAAACCAGATTGGGCCGCCGCCATAGATTCCTCCGGTTGTCATGAAATTAAAGGGTAACACCAAATAGATCAGAACAGCCGCCGTAATGACTGCTCCTATCTGCGTCCGGTGATAGTGAATTGAGAAATAGGTGATACCCGCAAATCCAGCAAAAGCAATCACCAGGATAATCGTATTGACTATGTCCTCCCTCGCAATAATCCCGACAATGATTCCAACTGCAAGCCCCACCAGTCCGATCATCATAATCAAGCGAAACAGGCGCTCCTGAAGATTCAGGTTCGGATTTTTGATCATCTGAATCAATTTCTTTGGATTCATCACAATTCACCGCCTTTCATTCTTTCAAGCAGCTCTTCTACCTTCCTTCCCGCCTCAGAAAATTCAAAATCTTCCACATCCCCACGTATTTCACGAAGGAGTTCTTTTACGGAAGTTCCCTGATATTCTGATTCACTGATCTGCGAAATCACAACCTCTGCTTTATCAATTTCAAATGCCGCAATCCATTCTTTTAATTCCATCAGCTTTGCAAGCAGTTCATCGCATGATATTTCCTTCCGGGTTTCTGAATAAGACTGCTCGGCGGTATTTTCCCCTCTCCCCAGTGCTTCCGATATCTGTCTTACCACCTCATGGTATTTCGCCAGCAGTTCCTTGTGATGCTCCCTGACATATGCAATGTCCTTATTCTGCACGGCAGCTTCTGATTCCTTAGCCAGATGCGAGAGGGCATCCGCTCCAACCATTTTGGCAGTACTCTTCAACGCATGAACCAAAATCCGGTAATTATGATAATCCTCCTGTTCAAAAAAAGAATCAATTTCCTTCTCCTTCTGAACTGCATCCATGGCAAATTTGTCCAGCAATTCCCGGTAAAAATCCATGTCATTCTTACAATATGCAAGTGCGGACTTTGTATTGATTTCCGTCATGAAAGACCAAGGGTCCTTCTCTTTTGTAGCGTAAACTCTCTTACTTTGAATCGTTTCGTCTGCCATAACGATTGCCGATTTCGGCAGTACTTTCCTAAGCACATGCTCCATTTCCGAATATTCAATCGGCTTGGAAACAAACTCATCAAAGCCTTCCCGCAGAAACATTTCTCTTGCACCGCTGACAGCATTGGCAGTAAATGCGATAATAATAAGTTTCTGTTGTGAATTTGTCTGAATCTTCCGAAGCCTCTTTAGCGTTTCCACTCCATCCATTTCCGGCATCATATGATCAAGAAATACCAGGTCGAAATCCTCTTTTTCGCAGAGATCGATTGCCATTCTGCCGCTTTCCGCTGTCTGAACCTGCATCTGATACCCCTTGAAAATTTCTTCCGCCACAAGCCTGTTCATCGGCTCATCGTCCACGACAAGTACTCGGACACCAGGACAGAGCATACGCTTTTCTTTCAGTGCTTCTGTATTACCTGAAGCTTCCGCATTCAGCATATTTATGATTGCAAAGCTATTGAAAGGCTTTTTGAGCAGTCTCACTCTGCCGGTTTCAGGCAGAATGAAATTCTCGTCAGCTATCACAATAACTTCTGTATCCTGATCAAAGCGGCAAAGAAGCTCATGACATTCCTGGTACTCTTCTTTTCCCACAAACAAATGAGTAAGTCGATATAGAGAAAGCAGCTTTTCAAGCTCTTCTCTGTCAGATGCCCTGTGTAACGGAGCATCCAGCCTTTTGATCATATGATCTATCATCTCATTATAGTATTCTCTTACCTTGGGTATTTCATATTTTTCGGATCTCAAATAGCACGCCATACTCAGGGTCTCACGCTTCTGCAGGACCATACCGGGTTTTGCATCTGCTACCCCCTGGGGGATACTAACCAATACCGTTGTACCACTGTCCAGATCACTTTCCACCTGCATAAAGCCTTCCATTACCCTGACCATACCATGGGCAATGGGAAGGCCTAACCCAAGTCCTCCTGTTCTATGGCTTTTTCCCCCGTGTGTCTTAAAGAATTTTTCTGTTATTTTATCCAGATCTTCACTGCCGATTCCGATACCGGTATCGCTCACCTCTATACACAGATTGATACCGTAAGGCTTCGTCAACGCATAAATTTTGACGTAAACTCCACCCTCCTTGGTGAACCGGATTGCATTATCAACAAGATGCTTAACGATCTTCTTGATTTTCTTTGCATCCCCAATCAGAACAGAGGGAATTTGCGGATCAATATCAAAAATCACTTCCGGCGCATTCTCTTTCAATAACAACTGATTTCCGGTACTGATATCATTCACAAGCGAGGAAAGAACATAAGGCTCCTTAGTGACCTTCATCTTTCCGGTATCTATTTCCGTATAGTCCAGAATATCCTCAATCTGGCTGAACAGTCTGCGCCCTGCTTCCTGTATGGAATTAATCTCCTTCCTTTTATCAGCATTCTCTTCCTTTTTCAGCATGACCGCCGAAATTCCCGTAACAGCATTAATCGGTGTGCGGAGTTCATGGGATACATTTGCAAGAAAATCCTCTGTCCGCCTGTTCGTCTCCTCCAGGTCGGCAATCCTTAATTCTGTATTCTTTCTTTCCAGTATGCGCCTTTGCATGACAACCTTCGCCAGCCATCCTGCCATATAGACAAGCATAAAATGCAGCATTGTCCTGGTAACGGAAAGTGGGGTTATCTCCATGGAGCTTCCCAACACAAACACCAGATCATAAACCATAGTCAGGTAATAGACCACTACGCTGAGTCTGATAATACTATACTTTTCTGTGGCGGAATATAATAGAATAATTATCATCATGACAGGAGCAAGATCATAGATACTGGTCTCATGAATTCCATAAAAGAAAAATGCCAGCATAGTCAATACAAAGTAGAGCCACACGCTGATTTCTACGGGAATCTTTTCCGTAATATGAATGATCCAGCTAACTGCAACTCCTAACAGGAGTAAGGCAATGACCTCTGTTTCCCAGCCAAGAAGCAGCGTTTCCCCGGCTAAAACGACTGTTAAGATCGTATAGCAAAGCAATATCAAAAGATGGACTGCCCGTTGCCTCTCCTGCTCGTACATAAATGTTCTCCCTGCATTCACTAAATATTACAAATATTGTATCTAATCCGTTCGAATATAGCAATTAAAATTTGTCACTTTTCATTACTTTTTACAAATCATGACAATAAAAGCCAAAGATACCGTATAGCATCTTTGGCTTCATCTGTTATGATATGTGATTTTATAATATCATGTTTCGTTTTTCCAAGCATTCTTCTGTGCAAGCCGTAGTACGGACACAATCGGCATCACCAGGATCCCACAGAAAAAATTGCTTACTCCATGCACGAAGTCCCATGGAAGTCCTGCAACAATCCAGGCGACCATCCCCTTAAGGTCAAGTCCATAAAGGATTGCCTGAGCCGGCGCATACAGCGTTCCGAAAAGAAAACCATGTAAGGCGCACACGATCATATAAACGATGGTCTGTACCTTTTTAGACATGTTCCTCGGCAAAACCATGATCACTCCCCACAGAACTGTCCACAAATACAGATATGGGATCCACCAGGTTGCAAAGCCACAGAACATACCGTTCAGCAAAACATAAGTGTAAATCGGATATAAGGCCTTTTTCCGATACACGACCGTAAACGCGATCGTAAATACTCCAAGAAGATGAATGTTGGGAGCAAATTCCATAATCAGTTTGGAAGCATACATCACTGCCCCAAGCATCGCATACACGGTAATCTCTCTGACTGTCAGCTTCACGCCTATTCCACCTTAAAGGAGTAGCTGTCTCCATCTGTAATCGTGGTAGAGTCAACACCGGACTGTGCATATTCGCCGTTCACGTAAAATGCCCAGTACACGCCATCCTGGTCATAGTCTGCGGTAATCCCATTGACTGTCTTTACATAAAGGCCATATTCGCTTTCATCCCCGGCAATCAGCCCAAGTTCCAAGAGAGCCTCTCCAACCGTTTCTTTATCGGTATGGATTTCAAATGCTGTTTCAGTCCCCTCTTTGTCCACTACGGTAAAGGTAAACTGTGTCTTTCCCTCTCCCAGTACGCTGCCGTCCGCTGCTGCCTGCTGCTCCTTAGCAGTGTCTGCGCCAGCCTTTTGGCTACTGTTACATCCGCTTGTAACCATTGCCATGGACAAAGCAAGCACCATGCAAAGAATGAGTGATAATCGTTTTGCGGTTTGTTTCTTTTTCATTATAAGTCTCCTCCTGACAGTAAAGTAAAACGCCCTTCCTGAGGGCATCAGTAAAAGGGCGCAGTGATCGTATAACAAATAAAACTTCCGGAGGGTAAACCTGCGAAAATTTGAATTTCCTATATATCAGTTTGCGACCAGTTACTCGTGGCCGGTGGAAATTATTCCACTCCTGTTTGATGCAGGCAGGT
The DNA here is from genome assembly GCA_030526045.1 of Bacillota bacterium. Lineage (GTDB taxonomy): Bacteria > Bacillota > Clostridia > Lachnospirales > Lachnospiraceae > Suilimivivens. Next base: position 174,353 of record JAUNDN010000001.1, read on the forward strand.
CTCCTGACTTGCGTATCTGCATGCAAGACCGTCTTCCCAATTTCTCAGTGACATATTTGGTCTTGCACTCCCCGCTTACAGTGACGAGTTCGTACAGGATTTGCACCTGTTTCCCTTTTCATCAGACAGCTTCTGCTGGCTGAACCTGCTTCTGATACAATAGCACAGTTTTACAGTTTTCGCAAGGTATCAAACTTATTTTTCAACTTATCGGAGGCTTCACCCACCACCGTTGCAGAAGCAGCAATCTCCTCTGTACTTACCGCAAGAATCTGGATTCTCTCATTTACCTTATCCACAATCTCTATCAACTTATCTGCCTCTTCTGCCAGGTTGTTTATTGCCGTTGCAATTTCATCCTTATTCCGGTTACTTCCCTGTGCAGTTTCCTTGCTGGATTCGCTTAAATTCTTAATTTCCTCAGCAACTACTGCAAAGCCCTTCCCCGCTGTTCCGGCTCTTGCCGCCTCTATAGAAGCATTGAGGGATAGAAGGTTGGTCTGATTTGCCACCTGCGTAATACTGTTATTATTACTCATTCATACCTAGCGGTTTGCAAGTGCTCCTGCAATATCCGCTTTCATATCCTCCACCGCTGCCCTGGAGGCCTCTGCAAAATGCTCCGGCCCAAAGGCTGCATACTTTTCCTGCTGGTACGCAGCAATGATGCCTCTGGAGGAATTCACGATAGCGCCCAGTCCATCCTCATTAAAGAAGTGAACCAGATCAGCGCCCTTTCCACCCTGTGCACCGTAACCCGGCACCAGAATGAAGCTCTTAGGCATGATCTTGCGGAGAATTTTCCCTTGCTCCGGATAAGTAGCACCGACTACCGCACCGATATAGCTATAGGAATCTCCCATATGCTCCTGTCCCCACTTTGCAACCTGCTCACCTACAATTTCATAAAGCGGTCTGTTGCCCTCATCCGAAAGGAGCCTGTCCTGAAACTCACCGCTGCTTGGGTTGGAGGTCTTGACCAGAATGAACAGTCCCTTCTTTTCTTCCTTGCATACCTTGATGAAAGGATTGACACCGTCTGAGCCAAGATAAGGGTTCACAGTAGCAAAGTCTTCATCAAATCCGTAATAAGACTTACTGCCCACAGCCACTTTTCCCAAATGGCCTACCGCATAGGCCTCTGATGTGGAACCGATGTCTCCTCTCTTGATGTCACCGATCACTACCAGATCCTTTTCCTTACAGTAATCTACTGTCTTCTTAAAGGCGATCATCCCCGGAATACCAAACTGCTCATACATGGCGATCTGTGGCTTTACAGCCGGAATGAGATCATAGATATGATCAACAATCTCCTTATTATACTGCCAGATTGCTTCGGCCGCCCCCTCTAAGGTCTCGCCAAACTCTGCAAAGGCTTTCTTTTGAATGTGCTCCGGGACAAATTTCATCATGGGGTCTAAACCAACCACGATAGGTGCACCTGTTTTCTTAATCTTTTCGACTAACTTGTTAATCATATCCGGTCTCCTGCTTAAACGAGTACTTCCTTCTGACTGTCCACAAACTGCTTGATGCGGGACGCATTGACATATTTTTTCACCTTGTCGCCTTCTACAATTACCAAGGTAGGTGCCTGCATGATGCCGTATTTGTTTGCCAGCTCCATATTTTCCTCTGCATCTATCAAAATGTACTTGAAATCCTTCAGATATTCCTTGGCCAGCTTGCAGTTCGGGCAGGTCTTGGTGGTAAACAGATAAGCAATTTGTTCCGGTGTCTCTACGGACACGCTCACCTTCTCATCCTCATAACCTGATAAGGTCACAACGCTTGTCACCGGTCTCTTTAAAACAGACTTGGCTACATTGTAGGTTTTACGGTTTGCATATTCCTGCAGCTTACCGTCATTCCAGTTCTGCACCGGTCTGTAGTAGCCTGTGATACGGCTGTAAACCTCAGTCACCTTACCGCAGATCGGGCACTTCATCTGTTCTCCTGCAAGATACCCATGCTCTCTGCAGATGGAATAGGTGGGTGAAAGTGTATAATAAGGCAATTTATAATTTTCCGCAATGGTTCTGATCAGATCAGCTGCTGCTTTCCAGTCGGGAAGCTTCTCTCCGAGGAATGCATGGAAAACCGTTCCTGAGGTGTACAGCGTCTGTAGCTCGTCCTGAATATCCAAAGCATCAAAAATGTCCTCCGAATAATCAACCGGCAGATGAGAGGAATTGGTATAATAAGGGGTATCTCCCAGCTTCCCTGCCGTCTTGATTGCAGGCCATCTCTTCTTGTCATGTTTCGCAAGACGATAGGTCGTGCTTTCTGCAGGAGTCGCCTCCAGATTATAGAGGTCACCGTACTGCTCCTGATAATCGGAAAGTCGGTTTCTCATATGGTTCAGAACCTCTTTGGTAAATTCCTGGGTTCTCTTATCGGTCATATCGGCACGCAGCCAGTTGGCATTTAAGCCCACCTCATTCATACCGATCAGTCCGATTGTTGAGAAATGATTGTCAAAGGTTCCAAGATAACGCTTCGTGTACGGATACAAGCCCTCATCCAAAAGCTTGGTAATGACTCCACGTTTCATCTTTAAAGATCTTGCCGCAATATCCATCATTTTATTCAGACGCCTGTAAAAGTCATCCTTGTTGGCTGACAGATAAGCAATTCTGGGCATATTGATCGTAACAACGCCCACACTTCCCGTGCTCTCACCGGAGCCGAAGAAGCCGCCTGTTTTCTTGCGCAACTCACGAAGATCCAGACGAAGTCTGCAACACATACTTCTCACATCACTGGGCTCCATGTCGGAATTGATATAATTTGAGAAATAAGGTGTTCCATACTTTGCTGTCATTTCAAAGAGAAGACGGTTGTTCTCTGTATCGGACCAGTCAAAGTCTCTGGTAATGGAATAAGTAGGAATGGGATACTGAAAGCCTCTGCCATTGGCATCGCCCTCGATCATGGTCTCAATAAAGGCCTTGTTGATCATATCCATTTCCTTCTTGCAATCCTTATATTTGAAATCCATTTCCTTGCCACCCACAATTGCGGGAAGCTCTGCAAGGTCTGCAGGAACCGTCCAATCCAGTGTAATATTGGAGAAGGGTGCCTGTGTACCCCAACGGCTGGGCGTATTTACGCCATAAACAAATGCTTCAATACATTTTTTCACTTCCTTATAAGAAAGGTTGTCCACTTTCACAAAGGGTGCCAGATAGGTATCAAAGGAAGAGAATGCCTGCGCTCCTGCCCACTCATTCTGCATAATACCGAGGAAGTTTACCATCTGGTTGCAGAGCACGGAAAGATGTGCTGCCGGCGCTGATGTAATCTTACCAGTGATTCCGCCAAGTCCCTCTGTGATCAGCTGCTTTAAGGACCAACCTGCACAGTAACCGGTGAGCATGGACAGATCATGGATATGGATATCCGCATTTCTGTGTGCTTCTGCAATTTCCTCATCATAGATTTCCGACAGCCAGTAATTTGCCGTTACCGCACCGGAATTACTTAAAATCAAGCCACCTACGGAATAAGTCACTGTAGAGTTTTCTTTTACTCTCCAGTCCTCTACCTTCACATAGCTGTTTACAACATCTTTATAATCAAGGATGGTGGATTTCATGGTACGCATTTTTTCCCGCTGCTTACGATACAAAATATAAGCTTTTGCAGCCTCTGCGTAGCCTGCCTGTTCCAAAACCTTCTCCACGCTGTCCTGAATATCCTCAACGTGAATTCTTTCATTCTTTACCTTCCCTTGAAAGTCTGCTGTTACACGAAGGGCAAGCAAATCCACCACATCATTATTATACTGTACATCTGTGGCATTAAACGCCTTCATGATCGCGTCACTGATCTTCGTCAAAGTAAAATCTGCCAGTTCCCCTTCTCTTTTGATAACCTGAAACATCCAAAAGTCCCCTCCATTACCTATAATACTTCACGCGAAGGCCACCTCGACCTCCGCTATTCGGTTTACATAACTATAAAAACACCGCTTATTAAAAGTGTAACATTTCAGGAAATAAAAGTCAATAAAAAACACAACATATTGTGTTGACATAAAATAATTAACATAATATGTTGTGCTGTTTTTCCGTTAATTACCGGGTCTGCAAAAAGATATATTCTCTCTTGGCCTCTTCATCATCCGGATAGGTTTTCAGATAACTTTCCATTAATACAGCTGCCTTTTTGTAATCGCAAAGTCGTTCATAGGCAATGATTTCATTCATTTTTAGTATCTGCATCATGCCATTGTCTTCTATTTTCATTGCGGTCTGAAAGGCAGTAAGTGCTCCTGCATAATCTCCGGTCTGCATCTTGCAAAGTCCCAGCTGATTCAGGACCTGAGGATTCGCTTCTCCGCTGTCTAAATAAGTATTGTATACGCTGATCGCGTAATTATTATCCCCCAGGGTCTCATAGGTCTTTCCCAGAAACAACACCGCTTCATGGCCGCTCTCATCCCTAGCCTTTTCCAGATAGGTACGGGCATTCTCATAATCCTCCAGATAATAACAGATTCTGCCCTTTTCATAGTTGGTCATTCCCTTGGTTCCCGCATCCATCGCAGTCTGCAGATATTCCTGCCCGGTTTCCTTATAGCCGTTCGCATCAAGCACACTGTAAATTTCGATCAGTCTGTCATAATCTGCCGGATCTAAGGCAATTGTCCTGTCAAAATCTTCTTTGGCCTGATCCAGATTTCCCAGCTCCGCATAAAGGACTCCCCTCAGATAATAGGCATCCTTCTCTTCCTTCCTCAGTGCTGCAATGGCATCATATACCGCGATTGCACGTTCTCTGTCTCCCTGTTTATAATAAGCGGTTGCCAGATAGTAGTTGATGTCAAAATCCAGGTCACCGATTCTTCCGTCACTTCCTGCAAGCGCAGTTTCAAACGCCTGTGCTGCCTCAGCATACATGGTCTTTCCCATGTAGGCTAGTCCTTCCCCCCTGCTGATCAGCCGTTCATCTTCACCCGCAGTTCTTGCTGCCTCGAAGCTTACAAGGGCATTGTCATATTCCAAAGCAGCGATCTGCTCCATACCTGCTTTCAGGTTTTCGTTTTTGCCTGCTGCATTGCAACCGGAAAGCAAAAGTACAGATATTGTCGCAGCTGCTACCCAAATCCGTCTATTCTTCATTCATGTTCTCCACAATCTTCCTCTTAAAGGTACCTCTATTATCATTATACTTTCTGTTTCGTTTTTTTCAACTCATTTTCGAAGTCCCTTGGGATAATGATTCTTCATAATGCCACCCGCCAGTTTTCCCCAGCCAAGGCTGTAGCCCTCTACAGTGATCAGATACCAGCCCTTTTCTCCTTCTGCCTGAAAGGTCTGTCCGGAAAGATATTCTTCTGCCTCCTTAACGGTTAAGTCGTATGTATGGACTGTCTCCTCCGGTTTTAAGCTGAGTGCCAGAGCATGAGAGGGTTCAAAACGATTCTTTTTAACCGTACCAAGATGGAGTCCTGCGCGAAGCACCTTAAGCCCCTTAAGAGAAGGCATACTCTCAGGTATCAGGTACAGCTGATCTCCAAATTTCAGATATTGCCCAGTAAGGGATTTTCGAAGGTACATCTTTTCAAATTCCAGCCATTCTCTGCATTCTCCCACAGGAAGCCCTTTCTGAATTCCTCCGCTGCTGAAGGTCTCTCCCTCCTTTACGCCTTCTTTTCTTAAGCATGCCATAAAATGCCCTTCGCCCTTAAGCTTGTGAGGCCAAAGTCTCACAGTTTTTGCAAGCTCCCCTTGCATCGCTCCGCTTTCTTCCGTAACGAAATCCATCCTACATATACCTTCCAGATATGTAGGATTCCCCGATTCCATACCGGGAAAATGTGGGATTTCCACCAAACGGAATTCCGGGTGGTCTGTAAGAAAGCTACTGATTGCCCCTTCATCCTCCTGTGGTGCAAAGGTACAGGTAGAATAAACCATTGTTCCGCCGGGGCGCAGCATCCCGGCAGCACTTTCCAGAATATCCTTCTGCCTCCCTGCACACATGGAAACATTTTCCGGACTCCATTCCTTCACCGCTTCCTCATTTTTACGGAACATTCCTTCACCGGAGCAGGGAGCATCTACCAGAATTCTGTCAAAATACTCCCCAAAATGCGCCTTAAGAACAGCCGGTTCATGATTGGTGATAAGTGCATTCACCACTCCCATTCTCTCGATATTTTCTGACAGGATCTTTGCCCTCTGAGGATGGATCTCATTACAGACCAGAAGTCCCTGGCCTTTCATGGCTACTGCAATCTGGGTGCTCTTTCCTCCCGGAGCCGCACAAAGATCCAGAATTTTTTCTCCCGGCTTCGGGTCTAAAGCAGTAACCGGTGCCATAGCGCTTGCTTCCTGGATATAGTAAACCCCTGCCTCATGGAAGGGATGCTTTCCCGGTCTTCCTTCCTCTTTGTAATAATAACCGCCCTCTGCCCAGACAACCTTGTCCTCAAGAAAGTCTACTTTCCCGCATGCCTTACTTACATCCCCCTTCAGTTCATTAATCCTAAGGGACTGGCAGCTCGGCTTAGCATAACTATTCTCAAAAGCTGGATACTCCTTCTGCAACATTTGCATCATCCTGTTTCTAAACTGTTCGGGCAGCATCGTCTCTCCTCTTTCATCCTTCTTTTTCTCTTCTTAAAATAACAGATTTCTCGTAATTTTTCCACAGAATAATATAGGGAAAATACCGGACAAATGTCCCATTTTGGGTATTGTTATTTTTTCTTTCTGCTCTATAATTTTGTGAAAACAAAGAATACTCTGTACCAATTGCTCAGACGAAAGGAATGAATTTAAATGGAGAAAAATAAGGCAACCCCTATGGAAAAGCTGGCTACCTTTATCGTAGATAAACGTAACCTGTTTTTTCTTTTATACATATTTGCCATTGTATTCTGCTTCTTTTCCACAGGCTGGGTTAATGTTGAAAACGACATTACCACCTATCTTCCGGAAGAAACAGAAACCAGGCAGGGGCTCACCCTGATGAATGATGAATTTGTCACCTACGGTTCCGCAAAGGTCATGGTATCCAATATCACCTATAAAACCGCAGAGCAATTAAAGGAAGCTATGGAAGAGATTGAAGGGGTTTCCGGCATCACCTTTGACAATACAAAGGAGCATTATATCAACTCTTCTGCTCTGTTTGACATCACCTTTGACGGGACAAGTGATGAACAGATCAGCATCCTTGCCCTGCACAGCGTTGAAGAGCTGCTCGCAGGCTACGACACCTATATAGATACGGAAGTGGGTGCTGATGACGCTGCCAGCCTGCAGGAGGAAATGCAGGTCATTATCGTTATAGCCGCTATCATCATCGTGATCGTCCTGACGATCACCTCTCGTGCTTATGCAGAGGTTCCTGTTCTGATTGCCACCTTTGGGGTAGCTGCCATTTTAAATATGGGAACCAACTTTTTGTGTGGAACGATTTCCTTTATCTCCAACTCCGTGACAGTCGTTCTGCAGCTTGCTCTGGCAATTGACTATGCCATTATCCTCTGCCATCGCTTCAGTGATGAGCACGAAACCCTGCCATCCAGGGAGGCCTGTATCGCTGCCCTGAGTAAAGCGATCCCGGAGATTTCCTCCTCCTCCCTCACCACAATTTCCGGTCTGGCTGCCCTTGCCTTCATGCATTTCCGTATCGGTATGGATCTTGCCACCGTATTGATCAAGGCAATTCTATTAAGCCTTTTATCGGTATTTACGTTAATGCCCGGATTGCTTATGCTGTTCAGCAATCTGATTGACAAGACCAAGCATCGCAAGATCCTTCCATCCATCACTGCAGTAGGAAAACTTGCTGTAGGGACGCGCTTTATCATCCCTCCCATCTTTGTGGTTGTTCTTGTCATCGCTGCTGTTCTTTCCGGGAAATGTCCTTACTGCTATAGCTTTACCGATCTGACTACCACAAAGCAGAATGAAAGCCAGATCGCCTATCAGAAAATTAAGAACACCTTCGGCACCAGTAACATGGTAGCTGTGATCATTCCTTCCGGAGATTATCGGTCAGAGGGCGCTCTCTTGAATACCCTGGAAGGCTATCCGGAAGTAAAATCTGCAACCGGACTTGCCAACACGGAAGCCATGGACGGCTATATGCTGACCTCAGCACTGAATCCAAGGGAATTTTCCGAGCTGGCAGGCATTGAATATGAGCTTTCCAAGCTGCTCTATTCTGCCTATGCCGTAAATGATGATCAATACGGTCAGTTTTTAAACGGACTTGATCAGTATGAGGTTCCTCTGTTTGATATGTTTCTGTTTATGAAGGATCAGATGGAAGCAGGAAACATTACCCTGAAGGGTGATATTCAGGATTCTCTGGATGAGCTGTTCGACCAGCTGGAAAAAGCAAAACTGCAGTTACAGACTGATGAATATACCCGACTTGTAGTATATCTGAATCTTCCGGAGGAAAGCCAGGAAACCTTTGATTTTCTGAAGGTCATTCATCAGGAAGCAGCAAAATACTATGACAGCGATGTTTATGTAGTGGGCAATTCCACCAGTGACTATGATCTGTCCTCCTCTTTTGCGGAGGATAATATTCTGATCAGTATTCTCTCTGCCCTGTTCGTTATCGTGATCCTGCTGTTTACCTTTAAATCGGCAGGGTTGCCTGTTCTGCTGATCCTGGTAATTCAGGGAAGTATCTGGATCAACTTTTCCTTCCCTACTCTCTATGAGGAGCCGCTCTATTTCCTGAGCTATCTGATCGTCAACTCCATTCAGATGGGAGCTAATATTGACTATGCGATTGTAATATCAAGCCACTATAAAGATCTGAAGCAGGAAATGCATCCGAAGGAAGCAATTGTTGAAGCCCTGAACGAAGCCTTTCCTACCATCTTTACCTCCGGCTCCATTCTGGCTGTTGCAGGCGCTCTGATCGGTCAGATGACCACCAATCCGATCATTGCCGCCATCGGAAACTGCTTAAGCAGAGGTACCATCATCTCCATTTTTCTGGTGTTTGGCGTACTGCCACAGATCCTGGTACTTGGAGACAATATTATCGAGCGCACCAGCTTTGAATTGAACCGGATCAACCTTTCCCCTAAATCCTATGCGGGAACAGTTCGCGTCCATGGCTATCTGCGTGGTAAGGTAAACGGCACTCTGGAAGGTACCTTTTCCGGCGTAATCAAAGGGGATATGGAAGCCACTGTCACCTCCGGGAAAGCAGTTCTGCTTGAGGCAGCAGATCAGGAAGGAGAACAACAAGATGAATAACCGATTAAACCATTGCAAAAAGAAACAAACGGCAGCAGCCATACTTGCCCTTCTTCTCTGCGCTCTGCCCTGTCTTACCAGATTGAACGCTTATGCTTCCCCGGAGGCATCTTTCCTCAATACAGAAGATGCCATTCATATATCCACAGCACAGGACCTTCTTACCTTTGCCACAAACTGTACCACAGATACCTGGTCGCAGAATAAGCTTTTCATCCTGGATAATGACATTGATCTTCGTAGCACCGACTTTTCGCCCATTCCAACCTTTGGCGGCATTTTCCTGGGACAGGGACATACGATCAGTGGTTTCACTCTTGACGCCGGAAGCAACTTTGCCGGACTGTTCCGCTATGTACAGGAAAGCGGTGAGATCTATCAGTTGTCTATATCCGGCAGAGCAGTTTCTGATGAGGGTCACTCCGGGCTTGCTCTCCTTGCTGGCTGTAATTATGGTCTGATCAGCGGATGCCATGTTTCCGGCAGCGTCAGTGGCTCTAATCAGTTAGGCAGCATTGCCGGTGTAAACGAGGTAAGCGGCATTATCACGGATTGCATTTCCGAAGGAACCGTTTACGGCAGCCACCTGACAGGCGGTATTGTCGGATCCAATAAAGGCAACATCAAAAACTGCACCAGCCACTGCAATGTCAACACCACTCCTTCTGATAACAGTATTGACCTTACCTCCATCAATCTGGATGCTACACTGACCAATCTTCTCACCACCGAAAACGCTGCATCTGTCACCGATATCGGTGGAATTGCAGGGGAAAACTCCGGTATGATCCGCGCCTGTATCAACAAAGGGAACGTGGGCTATCAGCATGTGGGCTATAACATCGGCGGCATCGCAGGAAGCCAGACCGGTTACATCGAGGGTTGTGTAAATTATGGCACGCTGAACGGCCGTAAAGACATTGGCGGAATTGCAGGACAGATGGAACCCAGCAGCGAGCTGGAATACACAGAGGATACCCTGCAAAAGCTGAATCAGGAATTTGATAAGCTACACGATCTTCTCACCAAGCTCGATTCCGATGCCAGCGCTGCTTCCTCAAGCATTTCCGTTCAAACCGACAAGCTGCTTGACGCCGTGGAAAGTGCCCAGCAGGCAGTGGACTCCATTCTGGTTCAGGCAGGGGATGATTTTTCCCAGTTGACAGATCTGGACACTCTGACTTTGTCCTCTCCCAAGCCGATTTCCCTAGATTTTCTGGATTCTGTCCCCACGCCAGGCTCCTCACCGGAAGGAACACCCTCTGCTTCACCGGAGGGCACGCCCTCAGCCACGCCGGATGGTTCACCTTCCCCCACGCCGGAGAGTTCACCTTCCCCTACGTCAACCGGGGCTACTGGGCATTCAGCGCGTGTGGAAATCATTGACCAGACTCAATACAAGAAGGAAACAGAAGCCTTTATTTCCGAAAGACTGATGCAAAACCCGCCTGTCATCCGGACAGTCCGGTTATTTGCCGGGAATCCGGGAGAATTACCATCCTCATCTCCTACCCCGACACCATCTTCTTCCCCGACGGTCACCCCGACGGCAGCTCCTACTGCTTCGCCGGGATATCCTCTCCCAACGGGATGGGAAAGCTGGCCAACTCCAACCGGTTTTGACCTTGACGGCTATCAATACGATATCGACCGCGAAGAGGTCGAAAAAAGTCTGAATGACGCGCAGCAGAATGTTTATGAGAATGCCTCCGACCTTCTTGAAAGTATGCAAAGGACTGCCAGGGATCAGGCCTCCAAGTTAAGTGACCGGATCTATTCCGCACAAAGTTCCCTAAACAGCAGTTTTTCCAGCATTATCGACAATACCAGACTGCTGAATTTCCTGGTGGATGATGAAAGCCAGCTGATTCTGGATGATATGCAGGCAATTAACGATGAGCTGAATGTGATTACTGATCTGCTGACAGATCCCCAGACCACCGACCCTGATGAGGTTGTAACCGATGTGTCTGATGATGACACCCTGAGCGATATTACCGGAAAGGTTATGAACTGCATAAACAGCGGAACAATAAACGGTGATGTAAACGTGGGCGGCATCTCCGGTTCCCTCTCCCGTGAAAATGATCTTGATCCGGAGGATGATCTGAAGTTAGGTGATAATGCTACTTTAAATTTCCGATATAAGGAAAGAATTGTTGTACGCCAGTGTCAAAACCAAGGCAGTGTTAACGGAAAGAAGGACTGTATTGGCGGAATTGCCGGTGAAATGAATCTCGGAAGCATTATGGAATGTCTAAACTCCGGCGACATCAAAAGCGATGGCAGCAAGATTGGCGGTATCGCTGGCTCATCCTCTTCCTCCATCCGTTCAAGCAACTCCAAATGCACTCTTTCCGGAGCAGACAAAATCGGTGGAATTGCAGGCTTCGGAACCACCATTGCAGACTGCCGGAGCATGATTAAAATTGAAAACGGTGAAAATTATCTGGGTTCCATTGCCGGAACTGTGGACTCCATAGAAGATGTAACCGGCTGCTACTTTGTGGAAGGAGAAGCTGCCGGAATTGATGGTATCAGCTACAGCTCGCACGCAGAGAGCTTATCTTATGAAGAATTTATGTGTCTGGCAGAAACACCCGAAATATTTGAAAAACTGTACTTGAAATTTGAAGCTGACGGCCAGCCTGTATCCACAATTGCTCTTAATTATGGAGAAAGCCTGCCTGCTTCCGCAATCCCTGCCGTTCCCGAAAAAAATGGACAGGTCGGAACCTGGGAAGCATTTGACCGCACTGACATTACCTTTGACCAGACCATTGAAGCTGTCTATGATAACTACGTTACTACCATTGAGAGCACTCAGACTACCGGCAACCGTCCGGTGCTGCTTGTTGAAGGTACCTTTACTCCCGAGGATCATTTAACCATCACACAGGTAGATGCATATCCTGCAGATGCACAAACACAGGCTGTCTGCCTGAAGGTTAAGATATCAGGCTCCTGTACCGGCCCCTATACCATACGTTTTCTGATTCCGGAGGAAATGGAGAATCCGACGTTGGAGCTCTTTCAGGATCAAGCCTGGAATGCCATTGATGCCCAAAGGGATGGCAGCTATTACGTTTTTTCACTTGAGGATTCCGAATTTATCTTCAGCTGTGTGAGTCGCCCTGCCACGCTGCCTGTGGGCACAATCATCGCGCTTTGTTCCTTGGCAGTACTGCTGATTTTGGTTATGATCTACATCCTGCACAACAAGAAACGCTATCGGAAGCAACAACAAAACAGTTGATTTTTCCGTTAAAAACCGCTATGCTTTTCCTGTTACTTTTTTTAACGAGGTATCAGATATGAAGCATTCCGAAGCATCACTGAAAACCATGCAGGCAATGGCAGCCTCCCTGAAAAGGCATATGGAATCCAAACCGCTTTCAAGGATTACAATCAGTGAAATCTGCAATGACTGCGGTATCAACCGAAAAACCTTTTATTACCATTTTCAGGATATCTACGCGCTTCTGCGCTGGATGCTTGACAGGGAGGCTGTGGAAATTGTCAAAAAATCTGATCTCATCCATGATTATGATGAGGTACTGCGTTTTACCTTTGATTATGTTAAGCAGAACAAGCTCGTCATCAATTGTGCTTATAATGCCATTGGTAGAGAAGGGATGAAGCTTCTGCTTGCTCCTGACCTTATCGGAGTTATCAGCAAACTCATCACGGAGATTGAGATTCGCATGGATACCACTCTGGATAAAAGCTTTAAGGATTTTCTCTGTGATTTCTATACCAATGCGCTTTCAGGTATGTTGATCGACTGGTCTCAGGGCACAGATGTAAGAAGTGAGGATGAAATGATAGAATACCTAATCCTTACAGTCAAAGCCTCCATTCCCAATGTCATTGCCAGACGTACCGGGAAAGTAACTGATTAATGTGGTAATTCTTGTAAAAGAATATCTCCTATAGTACAATAAGCATATTGGTAACAGCAATTAACTTTTATTATCTATCAATATGGAGGCTATCTATGAATAAAAATGAGCTATCTGATCTTATGCGCAACAATAAACTTGCAATGACCGCACATCTGATCAATTCAGCTGTCATGTTGATATTCTGTCTGTTTGAGGCACAGGCCGATCTAATAGGCTGGGGATATGTTGCGCTTGTCTCTGTTGTTGGACTTGCTCCGGTGATTGCCGAATTTTGCTTCTTTCGAGCCAATCAGGAAACGCCTGCCATTAAACATCTGGTTGCAATTGGTTTTGCTGCGTTTTATACTTTGATCTTATTTACTTCTCATCAGAGTCTTGTGTTTGTTTTTGTAATTCCCATGATCCTAATTGTTTCCATCTATAACGATCCACGCTATATGATCATGATCAATGTAGGTACCGTTTTAGAAAGCATCCTCATCAACCTATTAGGTGCCACAACAGGAAAATTTGCTTATTCCGGCAGAGATTTCGCCATCATTCAAGTCGTAGCAATGATACTGATCGGTATTTATTCCTATCTGACTGCCAAAACCCTCAATCAAAATATGACACAGAAGATTCAGCATGTGGCACAGGCACAGAGTCAGACAGAAGCCGTACTTGCTGATATCTCACACCTTTCTGAGCAATTAAAAAAGGGCATTGAAGAAATATACCATGACCTCGAGCACTTAGAGCAGGCGGCCGGTGCGACCCAAAATGCCATGCGGGAAGTGACTGCCGGTACTACCGATACTGCTCAGACCGTACAGGAACAGCTGCAGCAAACAGAAGCAATCCAAAAGAGCGTAGATACGGTAAGCTCCACCGCTTCCGATATGACCGGCAATATGCAGCAAACCATAACGGCTTTGGAGCTCGGCAAGCATCATGTAGAATCCCTTACCGAAAAAGTAGAGCTTTCTGTTTCCAACAGCGAATGTGTCGCAGATAAGCTAAATACCTTGACTAACTATATGAATGAAATGCATTCTATTGTAGAACTGATCAACGGCATTACAGCCCAAACCAGTATGCTCGCTTTAAATGCAAGTATTGAAGCCGCACGTGCAGGAGAAGCCGGAAAGGGCTTTGCTGTTGTTGCAACCGAAATCACAGGGATGGCAACCAAGACAAAGGATGCCACTACCAACATTACATCGTTGATTCAAAATGTCACCACCGCTATCGGCGAAGTCATTGAAATAATCCAACATATGATTTCCGGAATCAAGGATGAAAAAGTGGCTGCCGGAGTTGCCTCTGACAGTTTTACTGCAATTCAAAACAACACCTATTCAATTCAGGAGGATATAGAGCAGCTCATTAACAATATTGATGAGCTCAAGGCTGCAAATCAGGTCATTGCGGAATCTGTTCAGACCATTTCAGCTGTTTCCGAAGAGGTTGCTGCCCATGCAACAGAAACCATGAATGCAGAAACCGAAAACGCAGAGATTCTGGCCAGAATTTCCGATAAAATGCAGCAATTGGTTGAATTAACAAAATAAGTCGATATTCTTCCAAACGGTCACCTCCCATTAATCAGGAGGTGACCGTTTTTCATGACGGCAGGCTCTCTGAAACGCAAAGCTTTCCGAATCCTACCTTATCATTGGGATAGCGGTTCTCTCCCCGAAGCCGTTCCGCCCCCTTCCTGAAACAAGCCTTTACCTTCTCCCCATACAAAAACAGATCATTGCCTCGGACAATTCCCCACTCCATAAGCAGTGCCGCACTTCCCGTTACAAAGGGCGTTGCAAAAGAGGTTCCGGACACCACAACATAAGTATTTTCCGGTCCGATTGTTGCAATATTGGTTCCCGGTGCTGCAAGATCCGGCTTGACATCCCCTCTTGAAATGCGTCCTGCACCGATACTCTCAAGTGGATAGCCCCTCCCCGAAAAATCTGCATAGGACTCATAGGAAACATCATAAGCACCAACCGTAATCACCTTAGACGATGTGGAGGGTATGGTCAGTGTCTTTTCCGGTGTGGGCGTAAAAAATCGGGTACCGGTATTTAGTACGCTATTGCTTGGCAGATAAAAATCATAATTTCCGATCACCGTTTTTATCGGACGTATAAAAAATGTCCATACCCCTTGGTTTACATAATTTCCAACCGGAAGTAAGTCAAAGTAAAGCTCCTGATTGACAGAATAGGGAGACGGTTCCCCGATGTACAAAAGAAGCTCTGTTTCTTCCATTCTGAAGCGTCTGCCGCCAATCTCTCGATCATTGATCAAAAGACTCTCTCCTCCCGGAGAAATCAGTTCTATTTCAAAGAAATCCGCATAATCCTTCCATAGCTGCACGCTGAATGCGCTCTGGTAGTTTCCGATGCTCAGCTCAATTCTTCTTAGGGCTCCACTTCCCTCCTGCATTCCAAAGCTACCTGCCACATGTCCCCCCGCTGCACCTTCATTACCGCTGCCCACACAGACAACGGTTCTCCCGATCTCTGCAACATTGTCGAGAAATCTCTCAACCAGCGAGGTTCCATCATGAGAACCATAGGTGTTTCCGAAGCTTAAATTGACTGCAAGCGGTTTTCCCAATTCCACCCCCTTAGTTACCACGTAGGTCAGTGCCCGCATCAGCTCTGTGGTCTTCGGAAAGGAATCCGGTGCCGGTGTTCCCATCTTAACAATGATCAGTTCACTCTCCGGGGCCACTCCCTGATATCGTCCTTCCCTAAGTCTTCCTCCTGCTGCCGCAACGGCCGCCACAGCTGTCCCATGCCCTGAAAGGTCTGTGCTTGGAACAATACTTTTGGGTCTAAGGCTCTCTAGTGCCTTATCAATTCGATATTTGGAGAATTCCACACCTGTCCTAAAGCCCTCAGGCGGTGCTGCCATACCGGCAAACTCCTCATATCCTTCCGGAAGCCGGGCATCTACCTGCTCCGGTGTCAGCGTCTGATCCCAGAGATATTGAATTCTGGTCTTTCCCTTATCATCCATAAACTCTGCATTCTCAAAGTCAATTCCCGAATCGATCACCGCAACAAGCGTTCCCCTGCCGGTCAAAAAAGGATCTCTTGCTGTCACAGGATAGATGCAGGAGGCCTGCTTCCCCATCAGGGTAGAAGCATACAACCTCTTCGGTTTCTCTACATACTCTACCTCGTCAAGCAGAGTAAAGGGTTCTATCAGCTCCTCCGGCATGGTTACGATTGCATACCCGGCTATTAATTCCTCCACCTTAATCACATTGCTTTGCAGTCTGCTGATATCTCCGTTATATTTAACGATCAGTTCCCAGCTTCTTGTCGCCTGTATAAATCCCACATCCAATTGCTCCGATCGCGCCCTTTCGCTCTCCTCAAGCTCCAGGGCAAGATTCAGCAGATTTTCCAGTTTTTGATTTGCCATCTTTTTACTGCTTTCCCGCATTTTCTTGTATATCTTATGCAGCTTCGGCTTAATCAGCTATTCCTTAAATTTTCAATTATTTTTATTTCCCTGTATTGAACATCCACCTAAATTAGCTTAGAATATAGCTGGAAGATTTTTGAAAATGAAATTTCCATGGAAGTTCTAATCGAAGAAGGAGGAGACTTTTATGCAGCCACCCTCAACACCCTCTAATCCGGACCCAGATTATTATACAAACAGAACACTCACCGATACCGAAATCGGCTACCCTGTTCATGTTTACTTTATAGAACTGTCAAAAATGTATATGCATAGAATCAGGTGGCACTGGCACCCGGAATTTGAAGTGATCATTGTCAACCACGGCGAAGTAGAATTTCTTACCGACGACCAAAAAATAAGACTGAAGGCAGGACAGGGCATTCTCATTAATCAGAATACCATGCATGCCATACAGCCTGCCACGGAAGATGTCAACTGCAGTCTTTACTCCACTGTTTTCCATCCTTCCTTTTTATTTGGTTATGGGAATACGGTTATGTCGGGAAAATACCTGACTCCTATCCTCAGTTCACCGATTTTCAGGACGAAGCTTCTGGATGAGCAGGATCCTGTTGCTGAAAAGATTCTGGATGCCATTAACTCTGTCATTGCCGTAAACATGACCAAAAAATACGGTTATGAGCTTGTCACCAAATCCTATTTGTGCCAGCTTTGGGTCACCTTACTAGAAAATGTGATTCCCCAAAATGTAAAGACCCATAAGAACGGCAGCCTTTCATTGGATGAATCCCGTGTAAAGGAAGCTATTCTCTATATCGAAAACCATTATGCGGATCACATAACGCTGGATGAGCTTGCTTCCTCCATACATATCAGCAAAAGTGAATGCTGCCGATGCTTTAAACGTACCCTGAAGGTGACGCCCATTGAATATCTGATGAAATATCGTATTTTCAGGGCTGTAAGCATGATCCAAAGTGACGATCCACATGCCCGTTCCATGTCTGATCTTGCATTTGCCGTAGGATTTAATAATGCCAGTTACTTTAATAAGGTATTTAAACAGTTTCTGAAATGTACTCCCAGCGAATATAAGAAGGAACTCAAGCAGGATCCTTTAAATCATTCCTTTGATATGACAACAATCTGATTCACCATCAGATTGTTGTTTTCTTTACCACAGAAGCATCCATATGAGCAAGGTCATAGCAGCCGGTTCTCGCCATCACACCCTTCAGTTCCCCATTCATTTCAAGGATTTTTTCTTTAACTCCCTCTGCTCCCTTTTCACCAAGCGGCTTCATAATCGCCCTGCCGACAGATACGGCGGTGGCACCAAGCGCAAGGGCTTTAAAGACATCCATACCGCTTACAATTCCACAATCCACAAAAATAGGAATCTGACCGCTTACTGTCTTTACAATTTCAGGCAACGCCATAAGCGGCGGAACTGCATAATCCATAATTCCGTGATGATGGGAAACCACGATTCCCTGTACGCCGGCTTCCAGACATTTGTATGCGTCCTGACTGCTGAGTACGCCTTTCACAACAAAGGGCAGACCGGTTGACTTTACAAATTCCTTTATTTCCGCAAAGCTCTTTGGTGCCATATCATAACCCAGCACACTGTCGCATTCCCCCATGCTGTTAAACGCATGGTCAATATCCATTCCTACTGCAAGGACTCCGCATTTTTCCGCATGTGAAATTCTATCAAATATCATCTTATTGTCCGCATAAGGCTTAATGATTTTAATGGTCCTGGCGCCTGTATGTGTGATATCCTCAAGCTCTTCCTTTTCTCCCATCCCGGCCCAGTTAACCGCACCGGCAAGGGCAGCCCCCCTTGCCATTTCCGTCATGCCATGGTCGTGAATATGATTCAGATGCGACAGGGCAGCCATCATAATCGGGGTTGCGAAGGTCTCTCCGTAAAGCTTAAAGGTGGTATCCGGCTTTCTGCCATCTATATGCCTCATCTCAAGAAGCAGTGAATCCAAATATTCTCTTGTAATCCGGTCTGAATTACCCGGTTTCTTTATATCCATAATGTTTCTCCTTCCTGCCCCGGTTTTCCGTGTTCTTCCCCGTTCTCTTTATCTTACAGAATCTCCTGTCAAAAATCAATCCTGTAACGTCACTCCCGCAATCTCCTCATTCCAGCACCGGTAGGAAGAGCTGATCTGCTTGCGCAATTCTGCTGCTTTCAAAAGCTTTCCCCGAAGCCTTTGAATTCTGCCTGCTGACAGTTCAATCCTATGGTGCAACGCTGTACTGCCCTTCATATAGACCGGAACCTTTCCGGCCGCCTCATGGAGCTGTTGCTCCAACACGGCGATCTGTCCTGCTATACTGTCAAGTTCATCCCCGTAGGATTGCAGGCCTTTATCATTTACCTGTAAGATCAGGCTGCCGGGAACGGCACCGGAAAGCACCGTTTTGTTCCGAAAAGCCTGAAGCAGACCTTTCCCCTCTTCTCCACAGAATAAACTGCCTGCTATAATGGGTATCCCAAGAAACGTAAAATCGGAAATATCCGACAGCTTCAGCTTTTCTCCGTTAATGCCTTTTTTGCTCCCGGCAGAAGCTTCCATCATCTGCATAACTACTGCCGCACAGCCATCCCGCTTATCAGGTGCAAGCTCCATCACGTCCTTAGAAAGTGCCGATGCATACCGGGAAAGCTCACCCTGTCTGATGGCATCTGCATTCTTCCTTCCGTGAAAACGGGTATAGAAGGTCTGTGTCTTACTATCATACTCCCTCGTTGCAAACATATATTTGATATCGTGATAGCCCGCAAAATTGTTTTTATCTACAGGTGTCTTAATGTATCGGATATTCTCCTTAGGAATAATGGAATTGCCAAGTACATTGACGTAATCATTTTCTCCATGTATCCCTCGAAGCTTCATTGTTCGCTCCCTGTAGCCTTCTTCCCCGTAGTTATCCTTCCATCTTGTGATTGCTTTTTCGGAAAATCCCTGTCCATCCACAGAATAACAGACGTCGACCAATTCCTCCATTTTGGTTTCCATGATCACAAACTGTGCCTTATTTGCTCCCTTGGAATGTCCCGTGACAACCAATCTTTGATTTTCGTCAATATGGAGCTTCTCCACCACCTCCTCAAAATATTGAAGTGCCTCCTGCTGCTGGGTTGTGACACTCTGTGTCATTCCCAATCCGTTATCCGGCCATTCCCCGTCTCCTGTTCCTCTGTATACCACATAGACTGTTTCTCCGTCTGTTGTAGAAAAGGTGCAGGCTGCAGTTCCGGAAGCATATCCCATCTCCCGGCTTTGACAGCCGATCACCAGATTTCCGATTGCATCATTCTTTGCTGCCTGACAAAGGACAGTATATTCCCCATAGTGAATTCCTCCACCCCCGTAGTCCGGATGATGCTCCAGATCCTTTAAGATATCTGAGAGACTGGTTCCATCCTGCGCTTCTTTGTAATCAAGGTACATAAAGGTGTCCAGCACCATACAGATTTCTGCCTCTGAAGGCTGTCTATCAGGTTCCATTTGCCCAAGTCTCCCTTCTCCATTCCAGATATTTAAGGATTCCTTCCTCTCCAATCGAAAAAATAGCCTTCTGCCCATCCGGGAAAAGAATGGCTCCTCCAATACAATAGCCTCTTTCCTTCATGCTCTTTAAAAACGCATCTGCCATTTCTTCCGGAGCTTTCCTGATTTCTTCAGGTTCAATAACCACCTTTACCATGGACAACGGATTTACAAGAAATTCCTCCGCTGTCATATCAGGGGAAAAGTCAGCAGGAAACACCAGCTCCGGGACACGATAATTCACACGACATTTCCCCAAAGTCTGTTCTGCGGCTTCTTTGATTCTTTTTTCCAGATCCTCCTTCAGTATAAATGCCAGATAATTGTCCTGATAACATTCCTGCCCCTTGGTCGGTATCCTTCTTACCAGGATTCCCTCCTGCGGTCCTGTTTGGCTTTTCACCTCAAGCATCACATACTCCTTTCCGAATTGACCGTTAAACGGCCCTAGGGGAGAGAAGGATTCTCCGTATTTTTCTTCCATATATGTAAGCATTTTTCTCATTTCCATCCTCCTCATCCCTGTTGTGACCCAAAGAATACCTATGACTACCATACTGATAAGAATAAGTCTCTTATACAACAACATTGGCACCAAGGCCGCCACCCTGCTGTGCATTGCCGGTTTCAGCACTCTGGTAATGCCCTGCCATTTCCTGCAGATCCGTCGCATGCTCCTGTACCATACGGCACAGCTTGTCCATATCTGTCTGCAGGGAGCTGAATTTACTGCTGTAGGCTGATGCCGCTTCTCCCTGCCAGATTCCTTTCATTCCCTGTACCAATGACATCATCTCACCGGTCAGATTTTTCATCTGACCGCCCATATCAGCAAATTCTCCCGAAGACTGAATCAGTTTTTCCGGTGTTACCTTTAAAATTCCTTCCATATTCGTTTCTCCTTCCGATTTTTTCTGTATTGCTATTTCCCCTGTATTAATATTTTCTTGCCGCCGCAATCTCCCGGTTTCTTGCTTCCGCCTGCTCATATCTTGCGGCAATCTCCAGAAGTGCCTGCACGTACTGTCCGATCAGCTGACAAAATACATCCATCTGCTGCCGGTCCCTTAAAAAAGCCTGGTGAAAGGTGTCCTTTGTACTTCCCTCCCACATACTGCACAATGAAGTTTCCTTTTCACTGAGCGCTGAAGCCTTTGCCTTGAACTGACTGTTCAGTTCCTGAAGCCTTCCCGCCTTATTTCTGAGTTCTGTTGATGTTACCTGAAAAAATGCCATTTACATTCTCCTTTCATAAATAAATTCTTGTTTCCGCAAGCAATTGATTGATCATTTCCATCCGGTACATTTTTTCTGCCTGCTCCTCCATCTGTACCGCTATTCTTAACAGTTCATCCGCTTCTTCCAGCAGCTGCCCGCAAAACCTCACCTCCTTTCCGATGAGCAGATCAGCACACTCGCTGTTCCATATCTGCTTCGTTCCCGTTACCGTTCCCATGAGCTTTTCCTGCACCTTCTTCTTTATTTCCTCTGCCAGATTCCTAACCTGATCTGACAGCTGTTTAATCTCCTGAAAATGCATTTCAATTTTCGCTTTTGTCAATCCTGTTTTCCCCCTCCGCTTTCTCGTAAATGGTTGCAATTTCATCCAGCTTTCTTACCTGCATTACAAGTCGGGAAAAGGTACTTTCCCCACTTTCTTCCTGGCCTGCAAAGGCTTTCACATAATACTTCACCCCTTCCCCGTCAAAGCACTCTGCAATTGTAATGCCCTCCTCACAGCTTTGCCTAAAATCCCTTCCTGCCAGTGTTGCAATTTCTTCCAGGCTCTGCATTTTTTCACGCATCTTCTCTGTTGTAATTCTGATTCTATCCGCCATCTTCTTTCCTGACTCTATCCCTTCAGTTCTTCTACCAGCTTTTTGTTCTGCTCTTCCACCAATACCAGCTTTTCTGCCGCTTCCAGCACTTTGGAAAGAAGATCTCTCATTTCCTGTATCCGCGTTTTCCCCTCATCCAGACAGCTTTGCAGCTGTGCAAACCATTCCTCACTTGCTTCTCCTTCCCAAACCGTCTTTAGACCTTCTGTCTGTGTTTCCAGAAGTTCCAGCTGATCAAAAGCATCGGTAAGCTTTCCCTGCATCCTGTCTGCCTTTTCATTCAGTCCGGCAGTAAAGAGCTGTATACTCCATGTCATCCGCAATTCTTCCTCCTTTTCCTCAGATCAGAATCAATCTGTCCCCGCTTTTAATGCCCTGCGCACCAAGCTCTGTTTCCCGTTTCAGAACACACCCGAGTCTGATTGCATACAGGTATAGCTCCTTCTTGCCACAAGACGTTAAGTTTTCTTTCTCCTCTATCAGGGAAATAATCTCTCTTAACAGGTCCTCCACCTTCCGCCTCTCATCCAGTTCAAAATCATAAACCCTGTCAAGCACAGGAACCTGAATGTCAACCAAAATCATCTCTTTCCTCCTTTCCAACAGGAAGCAGAATTCTCTGTGTCCGGCTTCCCGGTCCCTTCTTGTAATATCCCACTCCGGTGCTCTCATACCGGTTCATACCGGCATACCCAAGATCCTCAAAGTCGAAGATATGCTGTCCGGCCGCATTTCCACCCAGATGAATGCCTGTCTGCTGTTCGCAAATTTCACGGAAAAAGCTCGTTGCTTCTGCCTCATAATCTCTTGCCGGCGTGTAACCTCCTACCAGAAAAATCCCCTTTTCCCTGCCCTGCACAATATTCTCCCAAAAGGCTACCCTCTCCTTACACTGCTCATCAAACCGGTATATGAGGCTGCAAAAACCGGTAAGATCCGAAATCAGAATGTAGGCTTCCTCCGGTAGCTTCTCATACAATGCCAGGATCTCTTCTTCCTCCGAAAGGAACCAAATTGCTTCCTTCTTCCTTATTAAGTGCTCCGTCATCCCTTGCCTGTCTATTAAGATGACCGTTTCCTCCCGATACAAAAGGCCCTCAGCAATACCCGCAAGCACAGCCTCCCTTCCCGTATGGATCGCACCTGAAACAATAAAGCATGAGCTTTGATCGATCTTCAGTCCGATTATTTCACCATTTGTCAGCGAATAGCCAAGAGGAATGGATCTGTTTTCCCAGGAATACGCTTCCCGCAGCATTTCATAAGATGGTTCCTCCGGAATTCTCGGGAAAATCTTCGGATACATTTCTTCCTTCTGTTGCCGGCACATTTCCCTCCATTTGGCCGAAAGCTCACGACCGGTCTTTTCAATTTGTTTCATCCGTGCATATTCATCCGGAGCCTTGATAGGAAGAACTGCCTGGAATTCCAGAATTCTTCCCTCAACCTTGCAAAGTCCCCGGCCTCTTGTATTTTCCCTAGGGAAAACCGGTATATAGTACTGCCTCAGCACATCACCGTAAGCAAAGCGATCACTCATTTCAAATGCCAGGGTCGTCTTGATTTTTTCACAAAGCTTTCCCGGGACTTCGCCGGGTGCTGTTCCTGTCAGAATCAGATAAATTCCACAATGAATCCCTTCTGCCGCCAATCTGATCAGGAATTCCTGCCACCCTTCCTTCAAATTCCGGAAAAAGGAACCGAAATTGTCCACCACAAGAAAAACATATGGCAAAATTCCTTTTCTAAGTTTGTTATACTGCTGCGCACTGACACCCGATAAAGTCTTCCTGCGATCCTCCACGAAACGCTTCATGTGGTAAAAAAAGATTTCCGGTTCCTCCCCGCCTTTGAGGGTTCCCATACAGCACGGCATGGAAGTAAAAGCATCTAAGCTTCCCTGCCCGGTATCTACAGTAAGGATCAACGCCTCCTTCGGAGAACATGCAGTACAAAGCTGCCACAAAATCGTATGTAACAGGGAAGTCTTTCCTGTTGCAGGTCCCCCGCAGATCAAAAGATGTCCCTGCTCCTTCGGACAATACCAAAGCGGAAACTGTCTCTGGTTCTCCGGATCGTCACAATAACCAAGTAGCAGACTGATTTCCTCTTTTTTCTCATTTTCTGCAAAATCATCCAGATAGAGCAGTTCGGGAAGCTCAGGCATCCATAGCGATCCTGCTCCTTGATAACCTTCCTGTCTTGCAATTTGGTTTACATAATCTATAACCGCCTCCAGTTGACTTTGTCCGTTTCTTTGTTTTTCCTTGCTATTTACATGTCTTCTTATACCGGTATTCTCAATCAGTACTGCTCCACTGCCCACACCGGTCTCCTCCCGATATGGCTCTCCGCAATAGCCGGTCTGAAACAATTCATAGTATTCATGATTTCCTATCTGCAGATAGCACTGTCCGGGCAGAGTCAGCATAGCTGCATCCGTATTATGTAGTACGTCCAAACTGTCCTGCTTATCCTGTACGCGAAGACACAGCCTGAATCTTGCATTACTCCATATTCTCTCATCCACCGTGCCCGCCGGCTTCTGGGTTGCCAAGATCAGATGTACCCCAAGACTTCTTCCCACCTGTGCAAGTGAGACAATGTCCTGCATAAATTCCGGTTCCTCCCTGCGAAGCTGTGCAAATTCATCCACCACAAGCAGCAGATGAGGCATCGGCTCATCTGCAATACCATCTCTGTACAGCTGTGTATATGCATTGATATGATTGACACCAAAATTGCCTAAAAGCTGCTGCCTTCTTTTGTTTTCACTGATAATCGCCGATATGGCTCGTTTGACCTGTTTTCCCGATAAATTTGAAATGACGCCGGCACAATGTGGCAACTCCCTAAGTAAATTTCCTGTTCCACCGCCCTTGTAATCGATCATGAAAAAGTTTACCGCCTCCGGGCTGTAATTGACAGAGAGTGAAAGAAGGTACGTCTGCAAAAGCTCGCTTTTCCCGGAACCGGTAGTTCCGGCAATCAGTCCGTGGGGACCATGAAACTTTTCGTGTACATCCAGCCATACCGGATTTCCTCCTGTCCCCGCCCCAATCGGTACCTTAAGCCGTTCTCCCGGATTATTCTTCTTCCAACGGCCTGCGCAGGCAAGCTCAGTTATTTTCGCACAACCAAACAGCTGTAGAAAGCTTACCTGATCCGGAAGCTGTTTTTTGACTGCTATTTCCTTTACATGCAATCCTGCAATCTCCCGAAAATATTCCTCCGCTTCAGGACCGCATACACGTTCCAGAAAAATCTGCTTTCTTAAGACCTGCTCTTCCCCATAAATAACCGCTTCCTGTATCCTTTCCTGTGCCTTCAGATAATATCTGCAGCTCTTTGGAAGTTCTTCCCCCGTCCTTTTTACAAACACTGCACTCACAGGATATTTTCCGTCCAGTTCAAGTAAGTATTGATATAAAACCTCTCCTCTTAGCAGTTCCTCATTCAAAACCAGAATGAAATACCATGGAAGCCCACTTTCCTTCTCCTCCGCTCCCCTTTCAAGCTCCTGCTGCAGTATGGGAATGATCTGCGCCGCTTCCCTTTCAGCCCCTGCAAGGAACCGTACCTTTTCATCCGATGACCAGCTGTGGTGTAGCCATCTGATTCCTTCTGCCAGTCTTCTATGGCTGTCCTTCTCCTTACGGTAAAAGCAGGCAAGCTTTACCTCGGTATAGCAATGGCATGCTGCAAGCTGCACCAAAAGCTGAAAAAGAATTTCCTGAACCTGTTGTTCTCCGATTTCTCCCAAAATGCCAAGCTCTCTGACCTTAAGGAAGTCCACTCCTTCGGGGACATCCTTAAGGGTTTTCAATTCCCTTATCATTTCCCTTGCATTCCCGGTTAGTTTGTCGTCAACAATCCTCTTCTGACTGCCTGAAAGCTTTACATGGATCTGGAAATCCGTTTCTCCCAAACCCATACGTAGAAACAGGAAATCGAGATTTCTGAAATATCTGTTCCATGCAACCCTGGCAGGCTGCCCTGCCCTCCCAAAGAAGGTTGCTGCCGGAGGATATCTTCGTTCCAAAATTTTTCGATTTTCCTCACCGCACAGTAACAGATTTTCCCGGGTCTTATTAAGATATTCCCGGTATTGATTAACCCTTTCCCTCTCCTGCCTCTTCTTTCTCCTCTTTAGATAAATATGATTTGTGACTCCCCAGAAAAATGCCAGAAAAGCACTGCAAATCCCCATTACTGCCGACAACAGATAAAAGTTGATTCCTGTCTGCCCGGTCTGACCGGCCAACCGGCTGCCAAGCCATGCCATGAGCAGCATGGGCATTACCATTGTCACTGATGGTCCAAGGGTCAACAGGAGCGGAGAAGTATTTTCTCTGCTTACCGGCTCCGGCAGTAGAATCTCCACCTCCCCCTCATGTAAGCTTTCCTCCTGTCTGCAATAGCGTTCAATGCAGGTATTGTCCCCAATATCAATCTCTTCCTTAACTACCCTTCTTCTTTCCGGCACAAGCTTTTCCGGCTCTGCCTCTGCTCCCGCAATACGCCACACGCCGATCCGGCAGCCGCAAATCAGCATGTCATTAAGAAGCATCATATGGAACCCGTAAATATCAATTTGATCTCCTGTATGCAGTATTGTTTCTTCCCTGACAGCCTTTTCATTGAGATAGATGCCCTCATCCTTTGCCGGGCAGAGTACATATCCGTCCTTTTTCCAAATGATTTCAGCCATCTGTGGCTCTGACAAGGAAAAACAGTCATAAAAAATTCTGTTTTGATACGCGTTTCCGACCTTCAGCGCCTCCTCCCTTGAAAGGAGAAGCCGCTTTCCGCTTTCCAATGTTTCCGGCTCTTTAGAAAGAAGCATTAAAAGCCTTTCCCGATTTCCTGTCTGATAATAATGGGGCTTTTTATCATCCAGCACCTCATTTCTGATTCGGTACGTTCCGTTCTCCCATATAGCGGTAAACTCCTCGTCTTCCAAAATGCCAAGAGCTTCCCGCTCCAGACAAATGCAACACTCCCTGTCCCTTACGCCGTTTAAGTGCTTCCGCACACAGGCAGCCGAACTAAAAACCAATAAGAGACTGCCTCTTTCTTCTTTTTTTTGAATTGTCGTCAAAAAAACCTCCTTAAGATGTCCTGTGAAATTAGCCTTACCGTAAATAATCATTTCAGGGATTTAGTCTTCGTTGAAAATTTGAATTTTAATGAAATCCTGGAATCATAGAATTCTTGAAAGTGATATAACATTATCAGATTTATCTGCTTCTGTCAATTATCTTTCCGACTTTTTTGTAATGAAATGTTGTACAAAATTTTGTATTGATTTTCTACACTTTTACTTTATCAGAATCTCTTACAAGCAAAAACTCCGTGGGCTTTTGTCCCGCGGAGCTTCTTTCCTGCTATTTCCATATGGTTACTGCTTCAGTTTACCCAAGTGCCACATCCAGAATCATCATGATCAGAAATCCTGCCATCACACCGATGGTTCCCAGATTGGAGTGCTCTCCCTCATTGGCCTCCGGAATCAGTTCCTCTGCCACAACATAGATCATTGCCCCTGCCGCAAAGGAAAGAAACCAAGGCATAAACGGTGCGATCTGTGCTGCGATCAGCGTAATTCCCACGCCGAAAATCAATTCAACCAGACCTGAAAGACTTCCTAAGAGAAATGCCTTCACCGAACTAATCCCTTCCTTACGTAACGGCAGGGAAATGGCTGCTCCCTCCGGGAAGTTCTGAATACCGATTCCGAGAGCCAGTGCAAATGCCGCCGCATAGAGAGACTGATCCTCCGGATGCTGTCCTGCCATGGCAAAGGCAAGCCCCACTGCCATTCCCTCCGGTATGTTGTGCAGCGTCACCGCAAAAATAAGTAATGTCGTTCTGCGGAAGGACGACTTCATTCCCTCCGGTCCATTCTGGCCAAGATGCAGATGCGGCATCAGCAGATCAAGCAGATAAAGAAAAAGGCCTCCCAGAATAAATCCGCCCGCCGCCGGAATCCAGCCGATTTCTCCTTTGCTTTCCGTCTCTTCAATTGCTGGTATCAGGAGTGACCATACCGAAGCAGCCATCATGACACCTGCCGCAAACCCCAAGAATGATCTTTGAATATTTTTACCCATTTCTTTCCTGAAAATGAATACCACACTTGCACCGAGAGCTGTCATCAAAAATGTAAAGCCCGTTCCCAGTGCTGCCCAGCTGATTGCCTGATTCATATATCCCTCTTTCCGCATCCTAAAATTAAACGGACGCTTACTTCTATATTATCCTATTCACAAGGCAGCATTTCGTGCCTGTCATCACTTTACCAAGAAACGGGCAGCCCGTCAACAGGCTGCCCGCTGGATTCTCAAGGCTTCTTATACATTACTTGCATTACTGCTAATTGCTGTCTCTTATCTCTGTACACGTCCTGATGCATCACCGCCGGCTAAGGTTTCCACTTCCTTTCTGGAAACAAGATTGAAGTCACCGGGGATCGTATGCTTTAACGCAGATGCAGCTACACCAAACTCAAGGGCAGCCTTAAAATCCTTGCCATCCAGCATACCACAGATCACACCGCCTGCAAAGGAATCGCCACCGCCTACACGGTCAACAATAGGGTGAATGCTGTATTCCTTGGAATGATAGAATTCCTTGGTATCTCTTGAGTAAATACATGCAGACCAGCCGTTATCAGAAGCGGAATGGCTCACGCGCAGGGAAGATACACAGTATTCAAAGTTGAACTTGTCAACCATCTGCTCAAAGATGGACTTGTAGCCTGCAAGCTCCAGTTCCCCGCTGGTTACATCTGTCTCGCCGGGCTTAAAGCCAAGTACCAGTTCTGCATCCTCCTCGTTGCCGATACATACGTCAACATACTTCATCAGATTCGTCATTACTTTCTGTGCCTTTTCAGAGCTCCACAGCTTCTTGCGGAAGTTCAAATCTACAGAAACCTTAACGCCATGTTTTTTGGCTGCAATCAAAGCCTTTTCGGTAAGCTCTGCAGCACTGTCAGAGATTGCAGGGGTGATTCCTGTAAAGTGGAACCAGTCAGCTCCCTTGAAGATGTCATCGAAATCAAAGTCTGCCTCTGTTGCTGTAGAGATAGATGAATGTGCTCTGTCGTAAACGACCTTGGAGGGTCTCATGGAAGAACCGGACTCCAGAAAGTAAATGCCCAGTCTTTCGCCACATTTTGCAATATGCTTTGTACCTACATTATATTTGCGGAGAGCTGCAACCGCACATTCACCGATCTCATTGTCAGGAACTGCTGTCACAAATTCCGCATCATGTCCATAATTTGCCAGGGATACCGCTACGTTTGCTTCTCCACCTCCGTAATTGATATCAAACTCATCAGCCTGGATAAACTTTTCATTGTTGGGAGTAGATAATCTGAGCATAATCTCGCCCATGGTAATCACTTTTGCCATTTTTCTTAATTCCTTTCCTTCTCAAAAATATTTATGTCCGTTTTCCTTCCGATTACTACTTCTGTACCAGATGTACAGCAAAACCGCCGATTTCTTCCTTTAAATAAATTGCCTTTAATGTACCCTTGTCATCCCTCTTTGCGGATTCCTCATTGAACTCTACACCAAGAACAGTCTCTAAATAATTCACTGCTCTTTCTATGTAGTTCGTCCTGACTGCAATATGTCCGTTCTTTCCAAGATAAGGTGTCTTCATCACCTCAAGCGCTGATCCTGCAAAAATGGAGCTGTTACCTACCTTGGCAGGCATACCAAAGATAAATGCAAATCTGTTTGCTGCCTTAAGCGCCTCTTCTTCATTTTCTGCGTTTACACCGACATGAGCCAGTTCAAAGCCAAGCATGGTCTGAACAGCCTCTCTTGTCAGCTGCTCAATCTTATCCCACTGCCCTGCATTGATCAGATCCCCGGGAACCATCCAGGAACCACCGCAGGCAATGATCTTATTAAAGTCAAGATAGGATGTCAGATTCTTCGCGTTAATGCCGCCGGTAGGCATGAATTTCATATTCACATAAGGTGCTGCCATTGCCTTGATCTTGGCAAGACCACCTGACTGTTCAGCCGGGAAGAACTTTACCACATCAAGTCCAAGCTCAATTGCCATTTCAATATCACTGGGGCTTGAGGTACCGGGTGTTATCGGAACTTTCTTTTCGATACAGTATTTCACGGTATTGGGATTTAACCCCGGGCTGACAATGAATTTTGCGCCTGCTTCCACTGCTGCATCTACCTGTGCTGCATTTAAAACTGTACCTGCTCCCACGCACATGTTCGGAAAGTTTTCCGTCATGATCCTGATTGCTTCTGCTGCCGCATCGGTACGGAAGGTAACCTCTGCACAGGGAAGTCCTCCTGCACAAAGTGCCTTTGCAAGCGGAAGCGCATCCTGGGCTCTGTCAATCTTTACAACCGGAACAATACCGATCTTACTGATCTGTTCTAGAACTGCATTCATATTTTCCTCTCATTCTGCCGTTTAACGGCTCTTTCAAAATTTTGTTTGCCGGTTTCCTGCCTTACGCAAGGATCTCCTTTACGCAGGCTGCCAGCTTGTCGCACTTACAGTTGTCAAAAAAGTATTTCTTTACGCCTTCACCGGATAAAGCTCCCTTCACCAGTTCTCTGTCAAGGTTCTTCAAAATGGTGACCATATCTGTATGTGTTACTTCCTTAACCTGGTCTAAGATCTTCTTATTTCTCTGCTCCGGAACGACTCTTTCCTTGGGATAACCGCCACCTCCGGGTGCACAGAACAGCTTTTCAAAGATATACTGCAGATTCAACTCTCCGCCCCAGCCAAAATTCTCTGCAAAAGGAAGGGCAATGCAATTTCCGTCATTCACCTGTGAAAACAGGTAAGCATCCAGAGGAGAGGTAATATGTCCGCAAAGCACCTTGGGGAAGGAATTGCATGCAAGCATGGCTCCCTCTCCTGTACCACAGCCGGTGATCACATAATCAGCCGCACCGGAGTTTAACAGGACTGCTGCCAGAATACCGTTCTGTACATAGGTGAGCTGATGCTCATCCTCTGCACTGTCCATACCATAATTATACACTTCATGTCCCATAGGTTCTACCACTTTTTTCAGGGTATCAAAGATCATACCGTTCTTTGCCGCCTGGGAATTCTCATTGATCAACGCAATTTTCATATCCGATTCCTTTCTGCGATATTTCCTTTTACTTATCAAGATTACTGCGGCTGCTTGCCGATGTAAGCAAGGATACCGCCGTCTACGTAAAGGACATGTCCATTTACGAAATCGGATGCATCGGAGGCAAGAAATACTGCCGGTCCCTGTAAATCTTCTGTCACACCCCAGCGTGCAGCAGGTGTCTTTGCAATAATGAACTGATCAAAGGGATGTCTGCTTCCGTCAGGCTGAATCTCACGTAAGGGTGCTGTCTGGGGAGTTGCAATGTAGCCGGGTCCAATACCGTTACACTGAATATTAAACTCACCATACTCGGAAGCAATGTTTCTTGTCAGCATCTTCAGTCCGCCCTTTGCAGCTGCGTAAGCAGATACCGTCTCACGTCCCAATTCACTCATCATGGAGCAGATGTTAATGATCTTTCCGTGTCCCTTTTTGATCATGCTGGGAATGACTGCCTTTGATACAATAAAGGGAGCGTTCAGGTCAACATCAATTACCTGGCGGAACTGTTCCGCTGTCATATCACACATAGGAATACGCTTGATGATACCGGCATTGTTGACAAGAATATCAATGACGCCAACCTCTTTTTCCACCTGAGCTACCAGCGCATTGACCTGTTCCTCATTAGTAACATCACATACATAACCGTGTGCTTCAATGCCCAGCTCCTTGTATGCGGCAAGTCCCTTGTCTACCAGTTCCTGCTTGATATCGTTAAATACGATGGTTGCTCCTGCCTGTGCATAAGCAGAAGCAATTGCAAATCCAATACCGTAGGATGCTCCTGTTACCAGTGCCACCTTGCCTTCCAGTGAAAACTTCTTCATAAAATCGTTCATTTTGATCCTCTCTTTCCGCCGCTTTTATGCGGCATACGCTTTTCGTTTTTATGTTGCTATAATCGATGACACCTCGCCATCAAAATCTCCACACATTAGTTCTTTACATCAGGTCTTTCATTGCGACATGATCCATGTCATCAAATGCCTGATTCTCACCGACCATTCCCCAGATAAATGTATACGCCCTGGAACCGCATCCGGAATGAATGGACCAGCTGGGTGAGATCACTGCTTCCTCATTTCTCATTACAATATGTCTCGTTTCTGTCGGCTCTCCCATGTAATGCATCACAAATGCATCCTCAGGCATCTCAAAATAAAGATATACCTCCATCCTTCTGTCATGGGTATGACACGGCATGGTATTCCATACGCTTCCGGGCTCCAGTTTGGTCATTCCCATCACCAGCTGACAGCTCTCCACCTGTCCGGGCAGGATATATTTACAGATGACTCTGTGATTTGCGTCCTCCAGGGAGCCAAGCTCCACCTTGTTTTCATCCTTAACGATTACAACACCCTCTTCCGGTGTCCCGTTCGGTTTGATCAGAACGGTAGGATAGGTCTTGTGTGCGGGTGCACTGTTAAGATAGAATTTAGCGGGTACTGCAGCATCTACACTCTCAAAGGTGATATCCTTTGCGCCCATTCCGATATACATGCCCTCCTTGAAGGCTACCTCGTAGGTCTTGCCGTCAATGATAATTCTTCCCGGTCCTCCGATATTGATGACACCCATCTCTCTTCTTTGCAGGAAATAATCTGCTCTCAGCTCATCTCCGGCCGTCAGCACCAGCGGCCTCACCGGAACAGCCGCTCCTGTGATGATTCTGTCGATGTGGCTGTAAACCAGTTTGATCTCCCCCGGCACAAACAGATTCTGAATCAAAAATTCTTCCCGTAATCTTTCGGTTGTGTAGTGCTTCACGTCTCTGGGTGAAGCTGCCGTTCTAAGTTCCATTTTGCTACCCCTTCCTTTCTCTTTATCATTTATGACTTTTTCTTCGTCAAATAATATTCCTGTTGTAATCTAGTGTACTATAAAAAATTATCTATGTCCTTTCAAATATTTCTATAAATATTGCAAATTATGAACTTTTACCCTATAATTTTAGGTAGTTTTGTGAAAGCGTTTACATCATTATCACAGGAGGCCACTATGGAAGAACTATTTTCCTGCAAGCAGGCAATGGAAAACTGCTCCGCAACCCATACCTTTGCGATTGCTCATCTTTATAAAGAAGAAAAAGCCATGGATATGCATATCCATGACTGCTACGAAATTTACTATTCCATTTCCGGCGGGAAGCAGTTCCTGATCGATAACCGCTTTTACGCCATAGAGCCGGGAGACATTTTCATCATTAACCAATATGAGAGCCACAAGCTGACTCAGGTTGATAAAATGGTCCATGAGAGAATCGTGCTTTCGATTCACCCCGAATATACCAAAAGCCTGTCCACTGCCGAAACCAATCTGGATGCCTGCTTTTCTGACAGGCCGGCGGATTTCAGCCACAAGCTCTCATTAAACAAGGAGCAGCAAAAGCGTTTCCTCTATTATATCAATAAAATTACGAATGCGGAGGGATATGGGCATGATATCATCGAGCAGACAGCCTTCATGGAATTGATGCTTCTGATCGGTTCCGCACTTCAGACAAGGCACGATGAAGCCATATCTGCCAGCTATATTTACAACCACCAAGTAGATGACATTCTTGCCTATATTAATCAAAATATTGCATCCCCCATCACCGTTAAGCAGCTGGCCGGTGAATTTTACTTAAGCGAATCCTATATCTGCCGGATCTTCAAATCAGCTACCGGCACGACCATCAATAAATATATCAATGCCAGGCGCATCAGCATTGCCAAGTCCCTGTTAAGTGACGGGGCCAGCGTGATGGAGGCTTATGAAAAGAGTGGTTTTACCGACTACAGCAATTTTTTCAAGTCCTTTACCAGGGCTGTCGGCATCTCACCCAAAAAATATGCCCAGTGCAGCGTCAGCTGACGCTGCGCCTTAAAAAGGAAGAAGTCTGTAAATCACCGGAATCAGCAATGCGGGCAGCATATTTCCCACGCGAAACTTCTTTCCAAAGGCAACATTGATACCTACGCAGAAGATCAGCGCAGAGCCAACAAAGGAAATGTCATTGATCAAGGCAGTGCTCATGAAATTGCCAAGCAATGCGGCAAGACAGGTGACGCTTCCCTGATATACGAACAAGGGAAGGGCAGAGAAAATGACACCCTTGCCCAGAGTGGATGCAAAAATGAGTACGATTACAAAGTCAAGGATTGCTTTTGCGGTAAGGGTAGAATAATTACCGGTAAGACCGTCCTCGATAGAGCCCACAATTGCCATGGCACCGATGCAGATGACAAGAGTGGAGGTGACGAAGCCTTCCACGAACTGCTCATCCTTTTCCGAGTGAAGCTTTTTCTTTAAGATTTCACCCAGTCTTTCCAATCGATCTTCAATTGCAAGCAGTTCGCCAGTAAAACCACCCAGAACCAGTGAAAAGATTAACAGCATAGTGCCTCTTGTTTCAAGCTGGCCATCAGTGATTACCAGCATCTGCTTTAATACACCGGATACACCGATAAAAATGGTAGAAATACCACAGGCGTGCATTAAGGTTTTGCGGCAGCTTTCCGGAATTCCCTTTTTCAGTGTGACGCCCAAAAGGCCTCCTGCGACAACTGCAACTGTATTGATAAATGTACCCAAACCGAACATAGCTTCCTCCGTAAGTAAAGTCCGAGGATTAGTATAGCAAATTCTTCCAAAAAATCAAATTATTTTGCCTGTCTTCTTTCATTTTGGGGAAAAATATGCTATACTGACCTTAATTATAAGTAGTAATTGCTCGATATTGATATTGCAAGGAAGAAACTAAGGCAGATATGAATCTGCCGAGAACACGGATGTTCAAA
Organism: Bacillota bacterium; assembly: GCA_030526045.1. Classification (GTDB taxonomy): domain Bacteria; phylum Bacillota; class Clostridia; order Lachnospirales; family Lachnospiraceae; genus Suilimivivens. Next base: position 209,278 of record JAUNDN010000001.1, read on the forward strand.
GGAGTGATCGTATGGGAATCGGTATTAATATGGGAATGAGCGGACTGAAGCAGAATTATTCTTATCTGTTCCAGAACCTGCCCGGATCAAACGGAAATGCAAATTTAAACTTTTTATCAGACTATATCAGTATTAAGAACGGCAGCTACGGTAAGCTGATGAAAGCATACTATGCCAAGGATGATGCAAACGATGAGGTGAAATCGGTTGCCAAGGAGAAGAAATCGAGTATCTCAACTGCTAAGGATGATACAAAGACGCTGGCATCCATCCAGAGTGCTGCTGATGGCCTTAAGGAATCTGCTGATAAATTAATCAGCAAGGGTACGGATTCCGTATTCAAGAAGGTAGATGTGGAGACCAAGGACAATTTTGGTTTTTATACGACATCGAAGGACTATGATAAGGATGAAATTTACAAGTCTGTTTCAAGCTTCGTGGACGAATATAACAGCCTGCTTAAGGAAGCGGGCAAATCAGATACCAACAGTGTGATTAACAGAACCAAATCCCTGACTGGTATTACCAAGGCAAATGAAAAGCTTCTTGCTGAGGTAGGAATCACAATCGGCGAGGACAATAAGCTTTCCATTGATGAGAAGGCATTTAAGGAAGCTGATATGAACACAGCGAAGTCCTTGTTCAACGGAAATTCCTCTTACGCATACCGGGTATCGGCACAGGCATCTCTCATCGATTTTGCAGCAAGCACAGAGAGTTCGAAAGCAAATACCTACAATGTGACAGGGAACTTTAACCAGTCCTATTCTTCGGGAAGTATTTTTGATTACGGATTTTAACTCAATTACTATAAAAAGTGTGCGCGTGTCGCACACTTTTTTCTTGTCGGAATATTATCAAGCAATCATACTGTTTCTTTGCTTTTGTCTCTATCAGCCTGTCCTTCCGATTAATAATGGGTTATGCTCTTTTCTTGTATTGACATAAGCTTCCGATTATTCCATACACTACCGCATAAATCATGAGAATACAAAAATAGCCTAAGGAAACATCCAGCTTAAAATACTCTTCATTTCCATAATGTAATCCAACAAGCGCCACATTGGGGAGGAACCATAAGATATATTTCAGCACCGGTTTTGTAAGCAAAAGGATTCCCTGTAAATCTGCAAGTAATGCAAATAAAACCGTCAGTGCAATTGCTGGTTTTCTGTCCCTGCATACATCAGGATGCAGAAAGGAACCAAGCATAACACCGGAATAAGCGCTTCCCAGATTTAGAAGGAAACCGTTTACCATATCCTCCGGCAAGTATTCTCTCTTAAAAAAAGTGCCTTTCTCTATGATGTTTTGAACAAACGGCCAGACCGTGCATAGGGCTGCAATAATCAGTGACAGCATAAGCAAAAATAGCATCTTCCCAGCAAAATAAGCCCATGCTTTATTAACACGTAGCTCCACAATCTGCTCCAGCGCCCTGTTTTCCCGATTTGTTTCCGTCATACCAATCCATGTCATAAAAAGAAACAAAAAATTAACGGTAATTATGTAACCGCTGACTACATCCATTGGCTTAACAGAATACATAAAACGCATAAATATGCAGATAATGATAAGCGGCATTACAAACGTATAACCCTTACCGTAATATTGTAGTTTATATTTCGCCACACTCCATATTTTCTTCATAATACATTCCCTTCAAAGACCATCCTTCCTGAAGCAGATTCAAAATTTTACTATCTGCTTCGTCCTCTGAAACCCAGAGTCTGAAACCGGTTCCGTATTTCTCCATGCCTTCCGGTATTTTATGAACGTTTTCTTTCTCTAACAACAGACAGAATTCTCTTTTCTTTTTTTCATGATATTCCCGGAAATAACCATTTTGTATTATGTACTGTTTTTCTGTCAATGCATCTGTTAATTCTTTCTCATGGCAGGAAATAACAATTGTAATTCCTTTTTCTCGAAGCTTATTTATTTTATGAATAAAGACTTTCTTTGAGTCTATGTCTTGCCCGGAAAGCGGCTCATCCAGCAACATGACCTCCGGTTCACTTAGCAGTGCCTGAATTACTCCTATTTTTTGCAGAGTTCCTTTTGAAAGTAATTTCATAGAAGTATCTAAAAATTCACTCACATAGAAATCTTCCGCCAATACTTCAATTTTCTTTTTCAATTCTTTATGTGGAATACCATCAATTTCTCCCATTCTCTCTAAGTATTCCCTTGTTTTTAAAGGTGTGGGATAAAATTTTTCCGGTAAATAATGAAACATCGGTTTGCCATTCGGATAGCTTATTTTCCCGGTCGTGGGTTGTATTAATCCAGCCATGATTTTTATCAATGTGCTCTTGCCACAGCCATTATGTCCTACTATGGCTATAGAACTACCCTTCTGAATTGCGAAATGAAAAGGATATATAATTGTTCTTCCATCATAAACCTTTGAAACATTTTCCAATTTAATCTGCATATTTTCCACTTTTGATCCTCTTTCTCAAGTTCTGACTATAACCCCTAACGTGCAGTGGGAATCAAACAGTATTCATACTCATATTTGGGATTCCCTTTACGATATTTTAAAGGTGTGCATCCCATTAATTCGCGGAATGTTTTGGTGTAATGGCTTGCACTTGAAAATCCGGTGGCATAGCTGATTTCAGTGGTACTCATGTTAGTATCCGTAAGCAATTCTATGCTTTTTTGAATGCGATAGAAAATCAGGTATTCACCCGGTGTTTTGGAAACGTATTTCTTGAAAAGCTTTGCACAAAGTGTCTTTCCTACATTTCCTGCTTTGGCGATATCTTCTAAAGATATTTTTTCCATATAATGCTCCTGTATAAAAATCATCATTGTCTTGAACGTTCCCACATTAAAAGAAGCGACTTCTGCAACGGGTGGATTTATCTGCATATGTTTATAAATAGTTTTACAGATTCGCACAGAAGCTTCAAAAATCTCCAATTCTACGGTCTTTGGATCCTGATAATTAAAAAGTCTTTTCAATTCTTCTATGATAAAAACAGTCCAGTCATCATTTTTTAATAAAAGATAGTCAAAAGAATGTGAATCAATCAAAGGATTCAGATAGGTCTGTTCCATATACTTGGATGGACAAAGCAACGATGGGTGCGTAATGGCACAGTAGAATGCACAATGGACTCCCGGGACAGAACGGTTGGAATGAATCCGTTTTGAATTTACAAGAATTCCTTCGCCTGAGTGAAGGATAATATTCTCTCCATTAACGGAGTACTCCAATTCTCCGTCAAGTACATATAGATATTCTAAATCCTCATGCCAGTGTTCGGTGGCATAAAATGTTTTGTCTGCCGGGAAATATGGATTTGCGGCAAAACATGGAAAGAAGGGATTGTTATATTGCACGACCTGAGAGCCGTCGTGACGTTTTGCTATAATATCTTGCCATTCTATCATAATATATTTCTCCGTGTGATATTTTGATATATATTGAAGCTATTATACATATAAATTCAAGTAACTAAGTGATATTATTATATCAGCCAACAAGATTGATTTCAAGTGCACTATTTACTTTATAAAATGAAAAGAGGGATATGATGGAAAGAATAATTAAGAATCGTTATATTGGAAGCAGGAATTTTTATAAATCAGTTATTCTAATTGGAGTACCGGTTATGGTTCAGGCATTATTGCAGAGTCTGGTGTCTTTGATTGACAGCTTTATGGTTGCCGGACTTGGGGATGTTAAAATGGCCGGGGTCAATATTTCGGGGCAGATACTATATATTTTCATGGTACTGCAAACTGCCGTTTGTACTTCCGGCGGAATCTATATGACACAGTATTTTGGTGCAAAAGACAAAAAAGGAATGAAACAGTCTTTTGCATTTAAGGTTGTTGTCAGCTTTTCTATGATATTTCTTTATTTTTTAGTAACATTTGTATGGAATAGAAAAATCCTTTCGTTAATGGTAATTGGCAATTCACAGGCAGAGATGATCTTAGATCATGGGCAGGAATATATGTTTTTGATGGGCTTTGTTGGGATTCAGATGGTCATTTCATATATTATTGCTTCCTCCTATAGAGAAATTGGAAAAGTAAAGATACCACTGATTATCACAGTGTCTGCCGCTATCATAAACACTTTTCTGAACTGGGTATTGATCTATGGTAATCTTGGAATGCCGAGATTGGAAATCAGAGGTGCTGCGTATGCCACAATTATTGCCAGAACGGTTGAAATGATGCTATTTGTTATTTATACCATGATAGATAAGCCGGACTTTATCGGTTTGTCGGTATTTCGGAACATTGATTGGAAGCTTTTTGGTGAAATTTTGAAAAAAGGATCCTTGTTGATTATTTCACAGCTTTTATGGGTAGCATCAGAAAGTGTTACCACTGCAATCTATAATGGCAGAGGAGGGGCTGATGTGGTATCCGGTATGGCAGCAAGCTTTTCTATCGCCAATCTGTTTTTCATATCCTTTAGCGGCATTAACACTGCAACAAGCGTTGTCATAGGAAAGTCTTTGGGGGCCGGTAAACTGGAACAGGCCAGGAAAGAAAAGACCTGGATGCTTTCTGCAGCACTGGTATTTGGCACATTAATGACCTTTGTCGGATTCGCAACAACAGCATTGGTTCCAGTTGTTTACAGACAATTAAGCTTCGCCTCACAGGGAATCTGCAGAAGCATGCTCATTGTGATCTCTATATTGATGCCGGTGTGGATTTATGTCAATACACAGTTATCTGTTACAAAAGCAGGCGGTGATACGAAGGTCTGTATGTTAGTAGATGGAATTGTATCCATTATTGTAATTCCGTATCTGCTTGTGCTTGCTCATTACACGACTCTCAGTCCTATGGCAATGTATCTTTTGGTGAAAATGCTTGATTTTGGCAAGGTTGCAATTGCTCAATACGAATTGAAAAGAGAAAAATGGGTTGTGAATCTTTCCGCTCGATAGTTTGAAACCTTCTTTGAAATCTTTTATACAACACGAAATGCAACACGAAAAAAAAGAACCTAGTAAACACTAGGCTCTTTTCGTGCAGGAAAAGAGACTTGAACTCTCATGGTATTGCTACCACACGGACCTGAACCGTGCGCGTCTGCCAATTCCGCCAT
>JAUNDN010000038.1 GCA_030526045.1 Bacillota bacterium
AGAAGCAGCACCTGCCGAGAAGGAAGAAGCACCTGCTGAAGCAGAGGCAGAGGCACCTGCAGAAGGAGTACCCAGTTATTCACAGATTACGGTTGGTGAAGACTACACAGACTTAACTGCTACAATTAAGTACATCCACTGCAGAACAGACCGTGAAGAGGACGGCACTTTTGCAAAGCTGGTTGAGGATTTTAACAAGGTATATCCTAATATTACAGTTGAGACAGAAGGTATTACAGATTACGCGGAGGATTCTCTGCTTCGTCTTTCCACAGGTGATTGGGGAGACATCATGTTTATCCCTGCAGTAGACAAGGCAGAACTTAGCAATTTCTTCCAGCCTCTTGATACTCTCGAGAATATGCAGAAGGAAATCAACTTTGCAGATGCATGGCAGTTCGACGGAATCAGCTACGGTGTTCCCTGCCTTGCAAATGCTCAGGGTATTGTTTACAACAAGGCAGTATTTGAAGCAGCCGGAGTAACAGAGCTTCCTAAGACTCCTGACGAGTTTATCGCAGTTCTGCAGGCAATCAAGGATAACACAGATGCAATTCCTCTGTATACCAACTATGCGGCAGGATGGACCATGGGTGCATGGGATGCTTACCTCGGAAGTGTATCAAATGGTGACAATACTTACATGAATCAGAAATTTGTTCATACCGCTGAACCCTTCAAGGATAACGGCGACGGAACAGGCGCATATGCTCTTTACAAGATCCTTTATGATGCAGTTGCAGGCGGTCTGATTGAAGATGACTATACAACAACTGACTGGGAAGGCTGCAAGGGCATGATTAACAATGGCGAGATCGGATGTATGGTACTTGGCTCTTGGGCTTTTGTACAGATGGTGGAAGCTGGCGAGCATGGTGATGATATTGGATATATGCCGTTCCCGATGACTGTAGGCGGAACACAGTATGCGTTAGCAGGCGGTGACTACAACTATGGTATCAATGTAAATTCCTCTGATGAAAACAAGACCGCAGCAATGGTATTCATCAAGTGGATGACAGAGGAATCCGGATGGTGCTACAACGAAGGCGGATATACTGTTGATAAGGATGGCGAGAATCCTCCTATGTACGAAGCATTTGCAACAGCTACATTGTTAAGTGATGAACCTGCGCTTGCCGGTGAGGAGACTCTGCTTAATGATATGAATGCAGAATCTGAACTTTCCTTCAATGCAGGCGGAAACGCTAAGGTACAGAGAATTGTGGAAGCAGCAGCTACCGGTTCTGAAACCTTTGATGACATCATGGCTGACTGGACAGCAGCATGGAATGCAGCACAGGAAGAACTGGGCGTTGAAGTAAACAACTAAAACGGATAATAGGCTAATAAGCAAAGCTGGTTTTAGATTGCAAGGCCGGGCAGAAATATCTGCCCGGCTTAAGTTTTGCACGCCATGGGAGAATGATAGGCTAAAAATAGCTAAATAAAGATAAAATAAAGAGTAAATAATAACGATGAGAAATTTAGATATGTACATAATGCATAAAAAAGAGAGTTTAAATTTGTATAATTAGAAGAAATAAACCAAAATAACAATATAAATATATAAAATGCAATATTGAGTGATGATTAAAAAAATAAAGTAAATATAATTAAAATTAAGTTACGAAAGTAACAAGCAACAAATTAATCTTAAGAACCAAAACTAAGAAGGAGGATATTTATTATGAAACTGAGAAAAGTTTTAGCGCTCACACTTGCAGCAGCAATGACTTTATCATTGGTTGCATGTAGTGGTGCAAAAGAAGAAGCAGCTGCTGAAACAGAAACAAAGACAGAAGAAGCAGCACCTGCCGAGAAGGAAGAAGCACCTGCTGAAGCAGAGGCACCTGCAGAAGGAGTTCCTGTTTACTCACAGATTGCGATAGGTGAGGACTACACAGATCTCACAGCTGAAATTAAGTGGATCCACCATAAGACAGACCGTGCTGAGGATGGAACCATTGATGCTATGATTGCAGAATTCAACAAGGTATATCCTAACATTACAGTTGTTCCCGAAGCAGTTACAGACTATGCTGAAGATGCACTTCTTCGTCTTTCCACAGGTGACTGGGGCGACATTATGTTTATCCCTGCTGTAGACAAGGCTGAGCTTTCAACATACTTCCAGCCCATTGATTCCCTTGAGAATCTGCAGAAGGAAATCAACTTTGCAGATGCATGGCAGTTTGACGGAACCAGCTATGGCGTTCCTTATATGGCAAACGCACAGGGTGTTCTTTACAATAAGGCAGTGTTCGAGGCAGCCGGTGTAACAGAGATTCCTAAGACTCCTGATGAGTTTATCGCAGCTCTGCAGGCAATCAAGGACAATACAGATGCAATTCCGCTGTATACCAACTATGCAGCAGGTTGGACCATGGGTGCATGGGATGCATATATTGGTGTTGTATCTAATGGTGATGATACATATATGAATCAGAAATTCGTTCATACCGCTGAACCCTTCAAGGATAACGGCGATGGAACAGGCGCATATGCTCTTTACAAGATCCTTTATGATGCAGTTGCAGGCGGTCTGATTGAAGATGACTATACAACAACTGACTGGGAAGGCTGCAAGGGTATGCTCAACAGAGGCGAGATCGGAACTATGGTACTTGGTTCCTGGGCATATGCACAGATGGTAGAAGCAGGCGATCATGGTGAGGATGTTGGTTATATGCCTTTCCCGATCACTGTTGGTGGAACACAGTATGCATTAGCAGGCGGTGACTACAACTATGCAGTCAATGTAAATTCATCTGATGAAAACAAGACAGCATCCTTAGTATTCATTAAGTGGATGACCGAAAAATCCGGATGGTGCTTCAATGAAGGTGGCTATACAGTAGACAAAGACGGACAGAACCCTGACATGTATGCAGCATTTGACGGATGTACCGTACTTAGCGATCAGCCTGCGCTTGCTGGTGAAGAGACATTCTTAAATGATGTCAATGCAGAATCAGAGCTTTCCTTCAATGCCGGCGGAAACGCTAAGGTACAGAGAATTATTGAAGCAGCAGCTACCGGTTCTGAAACCTTTGATGACATCATGGCTGACTGGACAGCAGCATGGAATGCAGCACAGGAAGAGCTTGGTATCGAGGTAAATAACTAATCTGGAATTGTCGATTTACGAGGTTACAGCAAATAATTGAGCCAAGGAGGAGGTTTCTCCTTGGCTCAAATACATCAGTGATGTATTGGTTATTAGGAGGAAAGAGTATATGGCAGCAATGACTCAGACGGTTAAACCGCATAAGAGAACATTCGGACAGTGGGCACGAAGCAGAGATGGACAAAAGGTTTTTGTTATGGTTGCTTTCATGATTATCCCATTGCTACTGTTGTTTCTGTTTACTTATCTGCCCTTTGCGGAAATGTTTGGCTTCAGTTTCTATAACATGAAGTATATAGGGGCAAGAAAATTTGTTGGATTTAAAAATTATCTTAAGGTATTTCAGAGAGATGATTGCTTTGGGGCACTGAAATTGAGTCTTTACTATATGGGAGGCTCGATTGTACAGCTTGGACTAGCCCTGTATCTTGCAACCGTTTTGAGCTTCAAAGTGAAGGGCGGCGGCATTTTTAAAGGCTTTATGTTTTTCCCATACTTAATCAATGGTATTGCAATCGGCTTTATTTTTAAATTTTTCTATACCAGAGGCTTTGTGTTTGATACCGTGCTTCAGTGGTGCGGATTCGAACTTGATAACCTTCCTTACTGGCTGAAGGATCAGAGCGTTAACAATATTTCTCTGGTAGGAACCTCTGTCTGGCGGTACTTCGGACAGAATATGGTGCTTTTCATCGGTGCGATTATGTCTGTGGATTCTGAGCTTTACGAGGCAGCTATGCTTGACGGAGCCAATCGATTCCAGCAGTTTAAATACATTATACTTCCCAGCATTAAGACAATTATTATGCTGAACGTAATCCTTTCCATTACCGGTTCATTGAGTGCTTTTGAGCCTCCCTATGTTATTACCAGTGGTGCAAACGGAACCGGAACCTATTTCGTAGTTATGCATGAAATTGCCCATACACAGCAGAAGGTGGGCCTTGCATCTGCAATGGCAATTGTCCTGCTTATGATTATTTTTGTGGCAACTATTCTGCAGAAGCTGTTCTTTAAGTATGTGTTTAAGAGCGCGGAGGATGAAGACCTAAATGCAACAGCAAAACGTGATAAGAAGCTTGCAAAATTGGCGGCGAGAAAGGCGGGAAGATAAATGACAATATTTCAGAAAATTGGCAAATATTTAATGATTTTTCTTAAGTATTTTTCATTGGTGTTCTTTTCCTTTGTGGCGGTTTTGCCGATTGTGTCCTGCGTCATTACGGCATTCAAAACCGATACGGAGTATCAACAGACCAATGTTATGGTTCTTCCCGAAAGCTGGCTGAACTTTGAAAACTTTGTTACAGCCTTCCAAAAGGCAAATATGGGTAGAGCATTTATTAACTCTTTGATCATTCTGGTGTGTGTTTTGGTGGCTTCGGTTTTCATCGGAACACAGCTTGCATATGTGCTCGACAGATTCAAGTTTCCGGGAAATAACCTGATCAGAAATTTGTTTCTGTTTGCATCCTTACTTCCCGGTGTTGCCATGCAGGTAGCTGTATATGAGATTATGTATAATCTGCACTTCATCAACTCCCTTTGGGGTTACATTATTATGATGTGCGGTACGGATGTTATTTCCATTTACATCTATATCCAGTTCTTTGAAAACATTGACTACTCGCTGGATGAATCGGGAATTATGGACGGAGCATCCTACTTTACGATCTTTTACAAGATCCTGTTCCCGCTTTTAAAGCCTGCAATTGTAACATCCTGTATTCTGAAGGGCGTAGGCACTTACAACGAATACTACTCTGCAAACCTTTACTTGCAGGATAAAAAACTTCTTCCTACAGTAGCAACCTCCCTTTATACTTTCGTGGGTCCGTTGGGAAGCAAATACAATTTGATCTGTGCAGGTGTTATTATTTCATTGCTTCCGGCACTGATCGTATTTATCACCTGTCAGAAACAGATTTACAGCGGACTTACAGCAGGTGCTGTTAAGGGATAAGTATAAAATTTTCTTAGGGAAAAGAGGAGATTGTGAAAATGATGGTGGAAGAGATAAAATCCCATTTACTTGAGAACATCATTCCCTTCTGGAAATCGCTCAGGGATGATGAGTATGGCGGCTATTACGGATGGATGGATTATGATCTGAAGCTGGACAAAAAAGCAGTAAAGGGCTGTATTTTAAACAGCCGTATTCTGTGGTTCTTTTCGAATGCCTATACGCTTTTAAAAGACGAAAGTCTTTTGGAAGAGGCAAAGCATGGCTTTGCCTTCATGAAAGAGCATTGCATGGACAAGGAAAACGGAGGTATTTTCTGGTCGATCAAATATAGCGGTGAGCCTGAGGATACCACCAAGCATACCTACAATCAGGCCTTTGCCATCTATGCTCTTTCCTCCTATTATGAAGCATCAGGAGATGAAGAAGCACTCAACATGGCAAAAGGGCTGTTCTGTATTATTGAAGAAAGGTGTACGGATGACATTGGTTACAAGGAGGCTTTTGACAAAGAATTCCATGAGATTGAGAACGATAAGCTGTCTGAAAATGGTGTCATTGCCCAGAAGACCATGAATACGCTATTACATGTATTTGAAGCCTACACGGAACTGTACCGTGTAGCAAAGCTTCCGAAGGTAAAGGAGCGTCTTGAGTGGATTATGGACACCTTTGCGGATAAGGTTTACAATCCGGAGCTTCATAGGCAGGAGGTCTTCTTTGATGCAGAAATGAATTCCATTATTGACCTGCACTCCTACGGACATGACATCGAAACAGCATGGTTGATTGACAGAGGCGTAGAGGTGTTGGGAGAAAAGAAATATGAAGAAAAAATGACTCCTATCACAAAGGATCTGACCGCGCAGATTTTTAAAATTGCGTTTAACGGACACTCTCTAGCCAATGAATGTGAAAAGGGAGTAGTGAACACACACAGAATCTGGTGGGTACAGGCAGAGACAGTGGTTGGCTTTTTAAATGGCTGGAAGATGAATCCCGATAAACCGGAATACTTAGAAGCAGCCCAAAATGAGTGGGAGTTTATTAAAAAGCATGTGATTGATAAGCGCTCTGGATCGGAGTGGTTCTGGGAGGTAGATGAAAACGGAAATCCTTATCCGGGAAGACCGATTGTGGAACCCTGGAAATGTCCTTATCATAATGGCAGGATGTGCTTTGAAGTGATCAAAAGAAGTGAAGGAGAGGATGAGAGATGCTGCATCAGAAATACTACGAAGAACTGAAAAAGTATGAAGCCTTAATTAACAGAAAAAATGAAATTGATACTGATTTTTATAACGGTGTATATGACAGATATAAATACCCGGTTCTCACAAGAGAACATATTCCGCTTACGTGGCAATATGATCTGAACCCGGAGACCAATCCTTATTTCATGAAGAGGCTTGGAATCAATGCCGTGATGAATTCCGGTGCAATTGAGCTGAATGGTAAGTTTTATCTGGTGGCAAGAATTGAAGGCGATGACAGAAAGTCCTTCTTTGGTGTTGCTGAAAGTGATAACGGAATAGACGGATTTAAATTCTGGGATTATCCGATTTTATTGCCGGACACTTGCCCGGAAGAAACCAATGTATATGATATGCGTCTTACTAAGCATGAGGATGGCTATATTTACGGCGTATTCTGCTCTGAAAGTAAGGACACTTCCGTGAATGATCTTTCCGCTGCAGTTGCCGCAGCCGGAATTGTGCGTACCAAAGATCTTAAAACATGGGAGAGACTGGATAATCTGACGACCCTGAATTCTCCCCAGCAGAGAAACGTGGTTCTGCATCCAGAGTTTGTAAATGGGAAATATGCATTTTATACAAGACCTATGGACGATTTTATTGAGACAGGTTCAGGTGGTGGCATCGGATTTGGTCTCTGCGATAATATTGAGCATGCTGTCATTGACGAGGAGAAGATGACCAGCCTTCGCAAGTATCACACCATCACAGAAGCAAAGAACGGTGCGGGTGCAGTTCCCATTAAGACCGAAAAGGGCTGGATCCACATTGCACATGGTGTAAGAAATACAGCGGCAGGCTTAAGATATGTTATCTATGCATTTGCAACTGATCTGAATGATCCTTCCAGAGTGATCGCAGAGCCGTCAGGACTGTTGATCGGACCCAGAAGCGCAGAAAGAGTCGGAGATGTTTCCAACGTAGTCTTCACAAACGGTGCAATTGCACGGGATAATGGTGATGTGTATATTTATTACGCTTCCAGTGATACCAGAATGCACGTGGCAACAACAACAATTGATAAACTGATTGATTATGTGTTCCATACACCGAAGGATCCTCTTCGTTCCGTAGAGTGTGTAGCACAGAGATGCGATCTGATAAAGAAGAACCTTGATTTTTTGGCAACACAGAAATAAATGTGACTTATGTAGGAGGAAACAATGAGTAAACCTAAAATGATTGCCCCCGCGGTAAAGAATGTACCTTGGCAGGAGAGACCTGCAAACATTACAGGAGCTCCGATTTGGAGATACACAGAAAATCCGATTATCGGAAGAAACCCGGTGGAAAATGTAGCAAGAATTTTTAACAGTGCGGTAATGCCTTACGGAGATGAATTTATCGGTGTATTCCGCGGAGAGCAGACAAACGGCATCCCCTATATTTATATGGGAAGAAGCAAGGATGCAATTCACTGGGATTTTGATAAGGAAAAGATACCTTTTGTGGATGAAGACGGTAAGCCTTTTATGCCGAAATATGCATATGACCCCAGGCTGGTTAAGGTGGAGGATACCTACTATATTATCTGGTGTCAGGACTTTTACGGAGCGGCCATTGGAATGGCTAAGACAACCGATTTTAAGACCTTTACCAGACTGGAGAATCCATTCATCCCTTACAACAGAAACGCAGTTCTTTTTCCGAGGAAGATCAACGGAAACTTCTGCATGTTGAGCCGACCTTCTGATAGCGGACATACCCCGTTTGGAGATATCTTCTTAAGCGAGAGCCCTGATTTGGTATATTGGGGAAAGCATCGTCATGTTATGGGAAAAGGCAACGAATGGTGGGAATCCGTAAAGATTGGAGGCGGTGCAGCTCCTATTGAGACCAGCGAAGGTTGGTTACTCTTTTATCATGGTGTAAGCGGAACCTGCAACGGATTTGTTTATTCGATCGGTGGTGCAATTCTGGATCTGGAGAATCCTTCCATCGTCAAGTACAGATGTGAGAATTTCCTTTTAACACCGGAAGAGTGGTATGAAGAAAGAGGCTTTGTTCCTAACGTATGCTTCCCATGTGCGACCATTCATGACCCGGAGAGCGGAAAGATTGCAATTTACTATGGATGTGCTGACAGCTATGTGGGCCTTGCGTTTACACAATTTGAAGACATCATGGCTTACATCAAGGAGCACAGTGTGGTGACAGAATCGGATACGGAAATTGGCAGAAGATAATAGAAAAGGAAAGGGTCTGCACATTGCAGGCCCTTTTGTGCCCTTATAGGAGTGCCGGGTACATAGCATAATAACCTTTCGGCTAAATAACATCAATGTATGGGAGAAAAGAGATGGAATATCATATTCAGACAGAAAAAGGAATGATAAACAGGGGGAACTGGAATCGGATCAAAAAGTGCATGAGGAGGGCAAGAGAAGGGAAGGCAATCACAACAGGATTTCTTGGCGGATCTATTACACAGGGAAGCCTTTCCTCCAAGCCTGAAACATGTTATGCTTATCTTGTATATAAATGGTGGAAGGAAAAATTTCCCCAATCAGAGGTAACCTTTATCAATGCGGGAATCGGAGGAACCACTTCACAATTCGGAGTTGCAAGAGTAGAGGATCATTTACTAAGGTACAGGCCGGATTTTGCTCTGATCGAATTTGCAGTTAATGATGAAAATACGGAGTTCTTTGAGGAGACCTATGAGGGACTCATCAGAAAGAGCTATGGAGATGGCTGTGAGCCTGCAATTCTGCTCATGAATAATGTGAAGTATGATGATGGTCTGAATGCGGAAGAAATGCATCTTAGAGTTGCTAAGAACTATCAACTTCCCATGGTGAGCATGAGAAGCACCATCTGGCCGGAAATTGAAAGTAACCGAATTGAAAGAAGTGAGATCACGCCGGATAATCTGCATCCTAATGATGCGGGACATGCGCTTGTTGCAAAAGTGATTACCGATTTCCTTGAGAGAATTTATGAAGAGCTCGATCGGGAAGAAGACGAAGCTTTTGGACATGGACAGTTGCCTGTACCGATTACAGCCAATGCCTATGAGAATTCCGTCAGATATCAAAACGGAAACTCACAGCCTAAGCTTCAAGGCTTTGAGCCGGATCCGGAGCCACAGGAGAATATCCTCGAGATTTTCAGGAATGGTTGGACCGCATCCTGTGAAGGAGATAAAATCAGTTTTACGATTTCCTGTACGGGAATTGCAGTACAGTATCGTAAAGCTGTAAAGCATCCTGTACCGATTGCCAGAGTTATTGTAGATGACAGAGAAGAGGATGCGGTTATCTTAGACGGAAATTTTGAGGAAGACTGGGGAGATTGCTTGCACATTGATACCATAACCAGGCATATGGAGCCGGGAGAACATAAGGTGGAAATTTGTATTACGCAGACTCATGAAAATGATGTTGCGCCGTTTTACCTTGTATCTGTGATTGGCTCCAACTAGGGAAGGAGGACATATCATGAGAACAAGGCATAAAGAAAAGCCGGTGCTTACAAAGGAAGAAAAGGCAAAACTGAAGAAGGTAAAGCCGAATAAGATAAATCTGAAGGTTGAAAGAAAAGCTGCCGGTCAGGAAGCAAAAAAGAGAGCCGGTAACGGACACAGCATTATGCAGTCTTTGCTGGTCGGTTTTCTTGTGCCTGTAGGAATGATGATAGTTCTTGGAATTGTGTGCTATAACACGGCGGTATCCGGTATGGTCTCGAAATATCGGGAATCAGCCGAAGCAACTGTCTCAGCAGTTGGCAATTATTGCAATCTGATCTGCAATTCTCTTTCCAGCAAGGCACTTGAACTGATTGGAAATGGTGATGTAAGTGATTATTATGAGAAATATTCCGGAAAGCAGGATGCAAAGGCGATGGAATCCTTCCGTGGAGCAAAATCGTTGCTGGGGAATGTGAAAGCGACCAATAAGTATATGTATAGCTATAGCATCATTCCGGAAGATGGTTCTTACCTGACTTCTTTGACAGGAAAAATGACTAAGACACCATACGAGGATTTTATAGCATCTTCAGAAGGTCAGTATTTTGCAAATAATAAGGCTGCGAGAAATGCATGGTTTGGATATCATAGCTATATTGATGAAAGTCTGAACAGTATGCCGGAGAAATATGGATTTGTCTTTTTCCAGAGATTTGCAAAGAAAGATTCTTATATGATATTTGACGTCAGCATGGATGTTGTAATGGAAATGCTGCAGCAGATGGATTTTGGAGAGGGCAGTATAAGGGCGATCGTTACAACAGATGGACGTGAGGTGATTTCCATCAAGGGACAGGAAGAGGAGACTGTTGAGGGAAATTACTTCGTTGGATATGATTTTTATGAAAATACCAAAGAAACTGAGGAAACAGTCAGTGATGATGTAATAGTTAACGGTAAGAGATATGTTTACATAGGAACTCCGGTAGGAAAAACAGGAATCATGATCTGTGCTCTGATTCCGAGAAGCAATCTGATGGAACAGGCTTATTCCATTCGTCTGATCACGATTGTGATGGTTATTTTGGCAACGGCAGCGGCACTGGTAACAGGAGGAATGATCTCATCCGGTATCAGCCGTGAAGTAAAGGTAATGACCAAGGGCATTTCCAAGGTTGCGGAGGGCGATCTGAGCAGCAGCTTTGAAACGAAGCGTAAGGATGAATTTGGAATTCTTACCGGCAGTCTGAACAAGATGCTCGACAGTATGAGAACCTTGATGCTGGATATGAAGAAATTCGATCTTAAGGTAAATGAGATGGCAGCTGATGTATCAGAACGCGCTGAGAATATCAGTGATTCTATCAGAAATACGTCTCAGGCGATGGATGAAGTGGCTAAGGGCGTTCAGTCCCAGGCAGATGAAACGGAAACCAGTAATGAGAAGATGATTGCCTTTTCAGATAACATTACACTGGTGGCTGATCAGACCAATCAGATGGGAAAAGTAGTTGACAGAGCAACGGAAGCAGTTGATAAGGGAAAAGAGATTGTCCGCCAGTTAAATGAAAAGAGTGATTCCACTGTCAGTCTGACAAGAGTACTGGTTAAGGATATTGATGAGGTGCAGAAGAGCTCGGAGGAGATTCAGGGCTTTGTAGAGGTGATTAACAGTATTGCCACACAGACCAACCTGCTATCCCTAAATGCATCCATTGAAGCTGCGCGTGCAGGAGAAGCCGGAAGAGGTTTTGCGGTCGTGGCAGAGGAAATCCGAAAGCTTGCAGACCAGTCCAAGGAATCCGGAAATCGAATTCAGGAAATCGTATCCGATATCGGAGGCACAACACAGAAAACAACGGATTCTGCAAAGAAAGCGGAAGGTATGGTTATGGAACAGGCAAAAGCGCTTCAGCAGACGGTGGAAGTATTTGGACAAATTCAGGATTGTGTAGGTGAGCTGATAGAAGGAATGCGAATGATTATCGAACGCCTTGGACAGATTACCGATGAGAAGGTTCAGGTACAGGATTCTATTCAGAACATTTCTTCTGTATCCGAGCAGGTTGCAGCATCCATGCAGGAGGTCACGGCAACACTTGGTGAGCAGACAGATGTGATCGGCAAGCTTGCCGGGAGGGCAGAGGAGCTTAAGAAGGAAGCGGAAGAGCTGGATAAATCTATTGATAAATTTATACTTTCATAATGAATGGACTAAACAGGAGGAAAACAGATGTTTCGTGATGATTTTGTCTGGGGAGTGGCAAGCAGTGCCTACCAGATAGAGGGAAGAGAAGAAGGAGACGGATGTGGAAAAAATATCTGGGATACCTTTACAGAACAGGGACGTATCCTGGATGGACATACGGCAGCAGTGGCAAGTGATCATATGCACCGTTATAAGGAAGATTATGCGTTGATGAGACTGCTTGGTATTCAGGCATATCGCTTTTCTATGAGCTGGGCAAGGCTGATCCCTGATGGAACAGGGGAGGTAAATCAGAAGGCAGTGGCTCTTTACAGGGACATGATTCTGGAGATGAAAAAGAACGGAATCGAACCGTATATCACTATGTATCATTGGGAATTCCCTCAGGCTCTGCAGGATAGAGGGGGCTGGCTGAACGAGGAGGTCATCCAGTGGTTTGGTTATTATGCGAAGGTGGTAGCGGAGAACTTTTCCGATATTTGTGAGCACTTTATCACCTTAAATGAGCCGGAATGCTTTGTTGGAATCGGGCACCTATCCGGTATTCATGCCCCAGGTCTGAAGCTCCCTCAAAAGGATGTGTTCCAGATTGCACATAATGCACTTCGTGCACATGGACAGGCTGTTATTAATTTGAGAAAGTATGCATGTCGTCCGATCAAGGTAGGCTATGCACCTACCTGCGGTATGGCATATCCGGCAACGAACAGACCGGAGGATATTGAAGCTGCAAGGAAGGTTCTGTTCGGCTTTTATCAGCCTATGGATAACTGGACCTGGAATGTGGCATGGTTTAATGACCCTGTATTTCTTGGAAAATATCCGGAGGAGGGCCTTAAGAAGTTTGCAGAGTATCTGCCTGAAATTACGGAGGAGGATATGAAGCTGATTTCCCAGCCTTTGGATTTCATGGGACAGAATATTTACAATGGATACATGGTTGCGCAGGGAGAGGACGGAGAAATTGAATTTGTAGATCGACCGGCAGGATTCCCTAAGACCGGTGCGAACTGGCCTGTAACCCCGGATTGCTTTTATTGGGGCGTGAAATTCCTTTATGACAGATATAAACTGCCTTTATATATCACAGAGAACGGAATGTCCTGCCATGATGATGTCTCGCTGGACGGCATGGTGCATGATCCTAACAGGCAGAATTTCCTTGATTTATACATTTCCGCACTCCAGAAGGCGAATGATGAAGGCGTGGATGTGAGGGGCTATTTCCTCTGGACATTTCTGGACAACTTTGAGTGGGACAAGGGATATACAGAGCGCTTTGGAATTGTGCATGTAGATTTTGCAACCCAGAAGAGGATCGTGAAGGATTCTGCGTACTGGTATCAGAAGATCATTGAGACAAACGGCGCGGAGCTTACCATTAACAAGAAGCAAAGAACGATTCTGTTCCTGGAACCGGTATTCAAGCAGATGATCTGGGGTGGAAGCCGTCTGGAAACCGAATTTGGTTATGAAATCCCCGGGGATAAAACCGGCGAAAGCTGGGCAATCAGTGCACATCCAAATGGGGATTGTATGGTGAAGGAAGGCATCTATAAAGGGAAGACGCTTTCTGAACTTTGGAAGGAACAGCCGGAGTTATTCGGAAATCTTGCTTTAGACAGATTCCCGTTGCTCATTAAGATCATTGATGCAAAGGATGATCTGAGTATCCAGGTTCATCCGAACGACGCCTATGCAGCCGAACATGAGAATGGTTCCCTTGGAAAGACCGAGTGCTGGTACGTGCTGGATTGTCCGGAAGGAGCAGCGCTGGTAGTCGGACATAATGCAAAGACCAGAGAAGAATTAAAGGACATGATTGAACTGGGCAAGTGGGGAGAACTGATTCGCGAGATTCCGGTTAAGAAGGGAGATTTTATTCAGATTGATCCCGGAACAGTCCATGCGATCAAAGGTGGATTGATGATTCTGGAAACTCAGCAGAACAGTGATATTACCTATCGTGTTTATGATTATGACAGACTGACCGATGGCAAGCCCCGCCAGCTTCATGTGAAGCAGAGCATTGATGTAATTACGGTTCCAGCGCCTTCCGCAGAAGACAGTGTGAAATATGTGGATGATCTGCCGAAGAATGTGATGAATGAATTGATTTCCTGCGATTACTATACGGTATGGAAGCTGGACGTGACAGAACCGGTATATATCAAACAGGATCAACCTTTCATGAATATGAGCGTCATTGAAGGGGAAGGCCTGGTGAATGGTCAGATGATTAAGAAGGGTGATCACTTTATTCTTCCTGCCGGCATCGGAGAGGTGCATCTGAGAGGGAATATGAAGATTATTGCTTCTTCCGTGAAATAAATAGATTAATATTAATATCCCCAATCCTAAGGCTCATCGGGCTATCGCGAATTGCTCCCTTAGGATTGGGGATGCTTTCTTGTTTTCTTGTGATTTTTGCATGTTTGTGATACAATTTTTTCGATGTGTGTTTACATAGAAATGAATTGATATTTGAGAATATATGAGGAGGTTGTTGAAATGATCAACGAACAATATAAGAAGATGTTGGGAGGAAAATCTGTCATTCGTCAGCTGTCTGAGTTTGCAACAGCACGGGGAAAGGAAATCGGCTATGAGAATGTGTTTGATTACAGCCTGGGGAATCCTTCCGTTCCGGTACCGGAGAAATTTACAGAGGTGATGATTGATCTTTTGAAAACGAAAACCTCCATGGAACTTCACGGCTACAGTCCCAGTCTTGGCATACCATCCGTCAAGGAAAAAATTGCAGCATCCTTAAACAAAAGATTTGACATGGATTATACGGGAAATCACATTTTCCCTACAACCGGAGCGGCTGGTGCGGTGGCGCATGCGGTGCGCTGCGTGACTAAGCCCGGGGATGAAGTTCTTACCTTTGCCCCTTACTTCCCGGAGTACAATCCATATATTAATATGTCAGGTGCAATTCTCAAGGTAGTGCCTGCAAATACAGAAAACTTCCAGATCAACTTTGAAAAGCTGGAGGAGATGCTGAATGAGAAGACGGCGGCACTGCTCATCAATACCCCTAATAATCCCTCCGGTGCAGTTTACAGTACAAAGACTCTGGAGCAGCTTGCAGCACTTCTTAAGAGAAAGCAGGAGGAATACGGACATGACATTTTCATCATTTCCGATGAGCCTTACAGGGAAATTGTGTTTGAAGGAGTAGAGGCACCTTATGTTTCTAAGTTCTATGACAATTCGCTGTCTTGCTATTCCTTTTCAAAATCCCTTTCTCTTCCCGGAGAAAGAATCGGTTATGTGGCAGTTAACCCCAGGTGTACGGATGCTGAGCTGATCAGTGCAATGTGCGGGCAAATTTCAAGAGGAACCGGGCATAACTGTCCGCCTTCCATTATCCAACTGGCGGTTGCTGAAGTGCTTGATATTACTTCGGATATGTCTGTTTATGAGACGAATATGAATCTTTTATATAACGAACTGACATCCCTTGGTTTTTCCTGTGTGAAGCCCGGTGGAACCTTCTACATCTTTCCGAAAGCACTTGAGGATGATGCAGTGGCATTCTGCCAGAAGGCGCTGAAGTATGACCTGGTGCTTGTACCTTCAGACAGCTTTGGCGTACCGGGATATTTCCGTATGGCATATTGTATTGATACGGAAAAGGTGGAGCGCTCCTTAACAGCACTTCGCAGGTTCGTTAAGGAATGCTATTGATTGTTTATGAACTAAGAAAGAAGGGATTTTATGTATCAAGCAGGTCTGGTATTAGAGGGAGGCGGAATGAAGGGCGTCTATACGTCGGGAGTTCTGGACTTTTTTCTCGACAAAGGAATTGAATTTTCCTCCTGCTATGGCGTTTCGGCAGGAGCATGTTCGCTGTGTAGCTTTTTATCCAAACAAAGGGGTAGAGCCTATCACACGAGTGTAGACTATCTGGAGGATAAGAACTACTGCAGCCTGTACAGCCTTTTGAAAACAGGGGATCTGTTTGGGGTGGATATGTGCTACTATCAGATACCAGAGACTCTGAATCCATATGACTATGAAACCTTTGATAGCTATCAGGGAAATTTTTATAGTGTGGTTACAAACATAGAAACAGGACAGCCTGAATATATTCCTATTAAGGATATGAAAAAGGATATTGAAGCAATCCGGGCATCGGCTTCGTTACCTTTAGTGTCACGGAATGTAGAGATTGGCGGTAAACTTTATTTGGACGGAGGCATCTCAGATTCTATTCCGATTAAGAGATCCATGCAGGATGGTAATCGGAAGAATGTGGTCGTCATGACGAAGGAAATCGGATATCGGCGTAAGCCTTCTTCCATGTTAACATTGACAAAGCTACGCTATCAAAAATATCCCAGAGTGTATGAACTGATGAAGAACCGGCACAATACCTATAATGAAACCTTGGATTTTATTGAGGAGCAGGTAAAGGCTGGGAATGTGTTTCTGATTCGTCCCAAAACCAAAAGTGACGTAGGAAGAATTGAGAAGAATAAGGAAAAGCTGACAGCTCTCTATGAGCAAGGATATCGGGATGCTTCGGACTGCTATGAAGAGCTGATTCACTACTTGGAGGATTGATTATGGTTGAATTTTTAAAAGCAGTATTATTTGGTATTGTAGAAGGAATTACGGAGTGGCTTCCTATCAGCAGCACAGGACATATGATTCTGCTGGATGAGTTTATCGAGCTTAAGGTATCGCCGGAATTCTGGGAGATGTTTTTGGTGGTGATCCAGCTGGGAGCAATTCTGGCGGTAGTGATTTTATTTTTCCCGCAGATCTGGCCTTTTGGGCAAAAGGGAAATAGCCATCCTGTGAAAGAAAAGGGAATACTCTCCTATTTTAAGAAGGATATCTGGACACTTTGGTTTAAGATTATTGCAGCCTGTCTGCCGGCAGCAGTGGTGGGACTTTTGTTTGATGAGTTCTTTGAAAGCCTGTTTTATAACGGCGTGTGTGTGGCAATCGCACTGATTGTATTTGGTATTGGGTTTATTATTATTGAAAACAGAAACAAAAATGCGCAGGTGAAGGTGAATTCCCTTTCGGAGATTACTTATCAAACCGCTCTGGTTATTGGACTGTTTCAGTTAATCGCGGCAATCTTTCCAGGAACCTCACGCTCCGGTGCAACCATTCTGGGTGCGCTTCTGATCGGAGTTTCCAGGACAGTAGCAGCAGAATTTACTTTCTTCCTTGCAATCCCAGTGATGCTCGGAGCAAGTCTTCTCAAGATTTTGAAGTTTGGCTTTTCTTTTACCGGAAGCGAACTGATGATCCTTACAACAGGTATGGTAACAGCATTTCTGGTTTCTGCTGTTGTGATTAAATTTTTGATGGGATACATCAAAAAGCATGATTTCAAGGTATTCGGCTGGTACAGAATTGTTCTGGGTATTGTAGTACTCTTGTACTTTGGATTAAAAGGCCTATTGGCATGAAGTACAGCCGGTAGATTCCCTTTCAATAATGGTGCAGTTTAAGAGAACATCTTGCTTTATAAATTCTTTATCGGATAAGATATTTAGTAACATATTGCCGGCTGTGAATCCGATGTCAAAAAGCGGCAATGCTACTGTTGATAAGGTGGGACGGCTGACAGTGCTGATTTCACGATTGTCGAAACCGATCAGATAGATATCCTTACCGATAATGATATTATTTTGGTTGCACCAGTCGATAACACCGGTTGCTATTAGGTCGTTATGTGCAAAAATAGCTTTTGCACCTGCGCTAATCAAGGGTTCGCTGAAGAGATAACCGCATTCACGGCTCCAGTCACCGTGGAAAGATAATCCGGGATTGTACGGAATACCGGACTGAAAAAGTGCATCCTGAAATCCATACATGCGGTTTATGGAGTGAATGCTGTTTAAGGGTCCGGTGATCATACCGATTTCCCGAATGCCTTTTTGGATTAAGACTTTTGTGGCCTCACAGGCAGCGACTCTGTCATCATAGAGAACGGAAGGAACGTTTGGATCGCTGCTGGTACAATAGGCACACACAAAAGGAATATCGGCATGGTCTGTCAGAGAGATAACAACATGACTGTGACAGCCTACATAAATAATACCATCTACTTGTTTGGAAAGCATATCGTTTACTGTGGTTCGCAGTAACTGAGTGCTTTCTTTTTCTTTGCGCGGACCGTTCCCGTATCGTTTGTCGTAACGCAGATTTCCAAGAATATAGTGATAATTTCGTTTTTCACATGCAACGGCAATACCGTCAACAATTTCAGGAGAATTAAATACGGTCAGATCTTCTGTGATGATACCAAGAGTCTGTGAACGACCGCTTTTTAGAAAGCGGGCATTTAGGTTGGGACGATAATTCAGACTGTCTGCAATAGAAAGAATTTCCTCAGCTGTTTCCTGTTTTACGCCCGGTTTCCCGTTGAGAACTTTGGAAACGGTAGCAATTGACACGCCTGCTTGTTCAGATATTTCTCTGATAGTTGCCATCTTTTTCTCCTTTTGTAATCTGACTATAATCAAACAATAACATAAAAACGTTTAACATACAAGAAGATCAGGAAAATAATTATGCAATATTGACAAAAAAACATGGTCGAAAATAAACAGAGTATACAATTTTACAATTCTGTATTTACAAGTAAATAAATCAGTGCTATGATTAAACCATGTTAAACGTTTACCATTAATAGGTGAATATCAAGCATTATGGGCTATAAAAGCGACTAAAAAACTAAACGTTTAACATCGGTAAGGAGGAAACTGTTGTATGCTTAGCAGAATAAAGACACCGGAATTCCATTCAATTAAAATTACTGACAGTTTGTTTAAGCATTACGTGGATTTGATTGCAAAAAAAATGCTTCCTTATCAATGGGATGTTTTAAACGGAAAAGGCGAATGCGTAAAGAGCTATTGTATTAACAACTTTAAGATTGCCGCAGGGGTGCTTTCGGGTGAACATAAGGGAGTCGTGTTTGGAGACACTGATGCCTATAAATGGTTAGAGGCAGTTGCGTTTTGTGCAATGAACGGAGAAAAGGATTTTATTCCGGTAGCAGATGAACTGATAGAATTGATTGAGAAGGCACAGCAGCCGGATGGTTATCTGAATACTTATTTTACTGTAGTGCATCCGAAACAAAGATGGAAAAATCTCAGAGAGGGACACGAGCTTTACAGCGCCGGTCACCTATTTGAAGCAGCCACAGCTTATTATCAAGCTACCGGGAAGGAAAGGTTACTTAATGTTGCTTGCAGATTTGCGGATTTGATTTGTAAAGTATTCGGACCGGGGCAGGATCAATGCAAAGGTTATCCGGGTCATCAGCTGGTAGAACTTGCTCTTATGAAGCTTTACAGGGTGACAGGGAAGACGGACTATCTGAAACTAGCACGATTTTTTATTGATGAGCGGGGTGGCTCGCCAAATTACTTTATAGAAGAAATGAAACAGGAAGATCATCTAAGAATTTTTCCGGAACTGACAGATTATGATCCTGCGTACTCACAATCACATATGCCTCCCGTAAAGCAGGAAACAGCGGAAGGGCATGCGGTGAGGGCTATGTATATGTACAGCGCCATGGCGGACATTGCTCAAGCCTGCGGAGACGAGGAACTGAAGACGACTTGCCGTAAGCTGTGGGATAATGTAACATTAAAAAGAATGTACATTACAGGAGGTGTCGGATCATCAGGTCTTTTAGAAAGGTTTACAACAGACTATGATCTTCCCAATGACAGAATGTATTGTGAAAGCTGTGCCTCCATTGGCATTATGATGTTTGGACAGCGAATGGCTTCCCTTTATAGAGATGCTTCTTATTATGAAGCGGTGGAAAGGGCTTTGTATAATACAGTTATAGCTGGTATATCAGCAGAAGGTGACAGATACTTTTATGTAAATCCTTTAGAAGTCTGGCCGGATAACTGTCTGGAGCATACATCGATCCATTATGTGAAGGCAGTAAGACAACCATGGTTTGACGTGGCCTGTTGCCCACCTAATATTGCAAGGACATTGGCTTCACTGGGACAGTACATATGTGCAGTGGATGATAGAAGCTTATATATTAATTTGTTTATTTCCTCGGAGATGGAAATTGATATCAATGGAAATCCGGTTAGGGTAAAAATGGAAAGTACCCTTATACAGGGAGGAAAGCTAAAGATTTCTGTCTGCACAAATGGGAAAAAAGCAATTACAGTGCGGATCAGGATTCCATCCTGGCTGGAAAATCCGGTATTTTATTCCAATGCAGAGGAGATTCACCCTGCTATGGAGAATGGCTATGCTGTACTTGCCGTAAACAGAGAGGGAGAACAGAATTTTGAACTTTCCGGAAAAACACCGGCAAGACTTATGACAGCCAATCTCAACGTAAGAGCGGATATTGGAAAGGTTGCACTAACAAAAGGACCTTTTGTATATTGCCTGGAGGAAAAAGATAACGGGAACAATTTGGCGGCGCTTCGCATCAGGGCAGATGCTATAGTGGAGGAGGATGTTCCTCAGAAGGATTTGCCCGGTGATCTTCCTACGCTGAAGGTGAAAGGACAGAGAGTGATATCAACTATCAAAGATTCCATGCAGTTATATGGAACACCGGAGTTTCAGACGAAGGAACAGGAGATTAAAGCAATTCCCTATTGTATCTGGGGAAATCGCGGAAGCGGTGAGATGCGTGTCTTTATAGATACAGTTTACTAAGATTATACGCAGCAGGAAGTTGCTGTATAATAGATAATCCAAAAAGAAAAGGAAGGAAAGGAAAAGTATGAAAAGGTATAAGAAAATCATTTCAACAATTCTCGGTCTGACAATGGCTTTTGCCCTCACAGCATGTGGTGGAAGCAGTGAGACTAAGACAACCACAACGGAACCTGCTGCAGAGACCAAAACGGAGACAAAGCAGGAAACAACTGAAAAGGTAGAGGAAACAGATGCAATTCACATCTCTTACGCTTATTGGGGAACTCCCGATGAAGCAGCCAGCGTACAGGAAGTAGCTGACAAGTATCATGAAGAGAATCCGGGTGTTATTGTAGATATCGTTTGTATTCCGAACGAAGAATATGTGACAAAGTTAAATACCATGGCAGCAGCCGGCGAACTTCCGGATTGTGGTATTATGAATGAGGCGGGCGTACTTGATTTCGGATCCAAAGGTCTGCTTGCAGATATTTCCGATATGTATGCAGGCGCAGATGCAGCACCGCTTGACAGTATTACCTTTAAGGCAGACGGTAAACCTGTAGCCTACTCAGCAGCTAACGAAATCCTGGTGTTGTATTACAATAAGGATCTTTTTGATGCAGCAGGTGTTCCTTATCCGTCAGCAACAGAGGCAATGACATGGGATGAGTTTGTAGATACGGCCAAGAAACTGACTTTGGATGTAAATGGGAAAAATGCTTCAGAGGCAGGATTCGATCCTGAAAATATTGTACAGTATGGCTGTACGGTAGACAACTGGACATGGCAGCTGGAGGTTTGGGCTCTCTCTAATGGCGGACGTTGGTTTAGCGAAGATGGAAAATCCTGTACGATTAACTCCCCTGAAGTGGCTGAATCCATTCAGAAGGTTGCAGATCTGATGAATGTGGAACACGTTATGCCCTACAGAGCAGGTTTGACAGATGATGGTGTACAGTCTACAATCTGTGCCGGTAATATTGCAATGTCCACAGGTGGTGCATGGAATATCGGAACATGCTTAAACGGTGTTGACTTTAATTATGGTGTTGCTCGTCTTCCGATGATGAAGAATTCTGTTACAATATGTACAGGAGGACCTCAGGTTGTATTCTCTCAGAGCAAGCATCCTGAAGAAGCAATGGAATTCATTAAGTGGTATATGAAGGAAGAAAACAGCTGGGACAGCTTGATAGCAACAGGTATCTGGATGCCTATTCTTGAAAAGTATTACACGGATGAAGCATTAACAAACAGCTGGATTGACAATGAGAACTTCCCGGAGCATGATGAATGTGTTGGTGCACTGGTTAATTATGCGATGGATAATGCAAAGTCTACCTGCTGGTATTATACTCCTCATACTAACGAGTTTATTGAACTGCTGCGCTCAATACTGGGAGATGTATGGACTGGTGACAAGACGGCAGAAAGCGTTTTGCAGGATAACTATGATGCGCTGAACGCAGTTTTCCTTGGAGAATGATGATCATAATATAAGAAAGCGGATGGGATGTCTGTTCAAAAGACAGACATCCCAATCTTTTCGGAGACGCTTTAGGTTATGGAGGTGCCTTACTTGCAAAAAAAAGCAAAGAAGAAAAAAATGCATAAAAATGAAATAATGGTAGCATATATATGCCTTATCCCTTCCATTATCGGGTTGATTTTTCTGACTTATGTTCCTCTTGCGGCCGTATTAGGGCTGAGCTTTACGAAATGGGAGGGTGTCGGAGCTCCGGAATGGGTAGGACTTTCAAACTATGTCAAGTTATTTACAACAGATCCGTATTTCGTGGACTCTGTTAAGGTTACAATATATTTCTCTATTATTGCAGTAATTGGGAGTATGATCTATTCGCTTGCAATTGCTCTTTTGCTAAACAGGAAAATACCTGCCCGCGGATTTTTCCGTGCGGTGTTTTATCTGCCATATGTATTACCTGCAATGGCAGTATATATTGGATGGAGCTGGTTGTATGAAGCAAATTTTGGATTGTTCAATTATCTTCTGTCCCTCATGGGCATCCATAAACTGAAATTCATTGCATCATCAGAGCTTGTTGTTCCATCGCTTGCATTGATTGCGGTATGGCTTTCGGGAAATTTAATAGTCATTTTTTTGGCCGGGCTGCAGAATGTGCCAAGGGTATATCATGAAGCAGCAGAAATCGACGGAGCCAACACATGGCAGAAATTTCTGAACGTTACCCTGCCTTGTATGACACCTATCATCTTTTATAATTTGCTGATGGCTCTGATTACAAATATGCAGGTAGTAACACCGGCACTTGCGCTTACCCAGGGCGGTCCCGGAAACTCCTCCAGATTTATTTCATATGTAATGTACCAATATGCATTCAAGAGTGGTAAGTTCAGTTATGCCTGTGCAATTTCATTTGTATCCTTTTTGCTGATTGGTGTGTTTACGGTGATCTTATTTGCAACCAGCAAAAGTTGGATATTCTATGAGGGAGGTAATGAGTGATGAGTCGTGAAAAGAGTTTTGCCAGCAAAAGAAGAAAAGAAAAAATAGCAGATATTACAGCGCTGGTGCTTGTCATCATATTGGCATTGATTGTTATGCTGCCGATCTGGTGGATTTTTCGTTCCAGCTTGATGACAAATGCTGAATTGTTTCAGTGGCCACCACAATTTTTGCCACCTAACTGGCTTTTTTCAAACTATAAGGATGCATTGGTGTATTTCCCTTTTTGGGATTATTTTAAAAATACAATGACGATTATTCTTCCGTCAGTGGTTGGAGGTACCATAACAGCAACGTTGGGTGGCTATGCATTTGCCAGGCTTCGTTTTCCGGGGAAAAAATTCTTATTCAGTCTATGCGTGGGATCCATGTTGCTTCCTACTATGGTAACCTTGATTCCGCTGTATATCATGTGGACGAGAGGCTTTCATTTGGCAAACACCTATTGGCCGCTGATACTACCTTACTTTTGCGGGGGAGGAGCATTTAATATTTTCTTGATTCGCCAGTTTATCAGCACAATTCCTAAAGAACTGGATGAGGCGGCAACGATTGACGGAGCGGGGAAATTTGGGATTTTGTTTAATATTATTCTTCCGTCCATAAAATCAGCAATGATTGTTGTAGCGCTTTTGCTTTTTATTCAAATTTGGAATGACCTTCTTCAACAGATGATTTATATCAATACTTCCGATAAGTTTACGATTGCAATCGGACTTTCACAGTTCAAAGGATCATTGAAATCAGACTGGTCGGCCATTATGTGTGCAACTTGTATGTCTTTTGTGCCCGGTGTTGTATTCTATCTGATTGGGCAGAAATACTTTGTGGAAGGAATTGCCCTTACAGGTATGAAGAATTAAAAAATATGCTAGCGTAAAGTTTTTGTAGGAAAATAAATAGGCAAAAGAAGAAAGCACCAAC
>JAUNDN010000039.1 GCA_030526045.1 Bacillota bacterium
TAGGCAATCGTGCAGGTGTCATATTGCTGTATCTGGTATTCTATATGCCGATGAATGTGTTGCTTTATACAGGCTACTTAAAGAACATTCCAATGGCATTGGAAGAAGCTGCTGATATTGACGGAGCCAGTACCTGGAAAACTTATTGGAAGATTGTCTTTCCGATGATGATGCCGATGCATGCCACTGTTGCAATTCTCACGGCACTTGGCACATGGAATGATGTCATGACACCGTTAGTCATTATGTCCGGAACAGGGCAGAATACATTGCCGTTAGCGCAGTTGAACTTCCAGACACAGTTTGGTACGAATTACAATCTCGCATTTGCATCCTATATTTTAGCATTGATCCCGATTCTGATTTTCTACATCATCTGTCAGAAACAGATTTTAAATGGTGTTGCGAATGGAGCAGTCAAAGGATAGAGGAGATACAATATGTCAATCATTTATAATCCAAATAAAAAAATATTTACGCTGCACACGAAAAAAACGACTTATCAGATGATGATAGACCAGTATGGCTATTTGCTACACCTGTACTATGGAGCAAAAAATGACGGTTTTATGGATTATATGCTGACGTATGCTGACAGGGGCTTTTCAGGAAATCCCTATGTAGCAGGAAATGACAGAACCTATTCATTGGATACGCTTCCACAGGAATATCCAACGTTGGGAACCGGTGATTACAGAAATTATGCCCTTAATATTGAAAATAGTGATGGTTCACAGTGCTGTAATTTGAAATTTTCTCATTACGAGATCAAGAAGGGCAAGTACAGCCTGAAAGGACTTCCTGCAGCATGGGCAGGTGAGGATGAAGCAGATACTTTGGAGGTCGTTTTAAAAGACCAGGTCAGCAAGATTGAAGTGCGTCTTTTATATGGTGTCCTGCTTGACGAAGACATCATTACAAGAAGTGCAGTTATCAGAAATGCCGGTGAAAATAAAGTCATCCTTAAGAAGGCGGCAGGTGCATGTCTGGATTTCGTTACAGGGGATTTTGATGTGGTCAAATTCTATGGAAAACATGCCATGGAACGGAATGTGGAGCGGATGCATGTTGGACATGGAATTCTCTCTTTTGGAAGCAGGAGAGGAACGTCTAGCCATCAGTACAATCCGGGTGTTATTTTAGCAGACAGGAATACAACAGAGGATTATGGAAGTTGCTATGGAATGCTGTTTGCATATAGTGGAAATTTTTTATGCGAAGTAGAAAAAGATCAGTTGAATCAGACCAGATTATTGATGGGATTAAATGATGAGCTGTTTGCATACCCGTTGGATGTAAACCAAGAGTTTACGGTACCGGAAGTCATTATGACATATTCCCACGAGGGGTTTTCAGAGTTGTCCCATAGATATCATTCCTGCATCCGCAATCATGTGTGCAGAGGCAAATATGTGAATGCAGCAAGACCAATCTTGATTAACAGCTGGGAGGCAGCCTATTTTGATTTTACCGGTGACACGATTGTTAACCTTGCAAAGGAAGCGGCAGATCTCGGAATCGACATGGTCGTTATGGATGATGGCTGGTTCGGAAAGCGCAATGATGACAATTCGTCTTTGGGAGACTGGTATGTCAACGAAGATAAGCTCGGATGCACGTTGGCAGAGATGATTGATAAAATCAATCGTCTGGGCGTGAAATTTGGAATCTGGATTGAGCCGGAGATGGTCAATGAGGATAGCGACCTGTACAGAAATCATCCGGATTGGGCAATAAAAATAGAAAAGAGAAATCCCATCAGGTCCCGCAACCAATTGCTTCTTGACTTTTCCAGGAAAGAAATAAGAGATTATATTTTTGAGCAGATTTGTGCAATGCTCGATCAGGGAAAGATTGAATATATAAAGTGGGATATGAACAGAAGTATGGCGGATGTATATGCGGGAAATGTTACTTATGATTATGTACTTGGTGTATATGATTTCCTTGAGAGACTGACAACAAAGTATCCGGATATCCTGATTGAAGGATGCAGTGGCGGCGGTGGAAGGTTCGATGCCGGAATGATGTATTACACACCGCAAATCTGGTGCAGTGATAACACGGATGCGATAAACAGGACCAAAATCCAGTATGGTTCCTCTTTCTTCTATCCTGTTTCTGTAGTCGGCTCCCATGTGTCTGCAGTTCCAAACCATCAGACGGGAAGGATTACCAGTCTGAATACCAGAGGAATCACAGCGATGGCAGGTACCTTCGGATATGAGATGAATCCTGCACTTTTGAGTGAAGGGGATAAATCGGTCATCAGGGAGCAGATCAGGACATATAAGAGGTATGAAACACTGATATGCCAGGGTGATTATTATCGGCTTTCAAATCCATTTTGCGAGGAATATTCTGCATGGATGTTTGTTGCAAAGGATCAAAAGCAAGCACTTGTAAATGCAGTCAGACTGGATGTACAGGGAAATATGGCGGCGACCTATATCAGGCTCAAAGGTCTTAACAAGGAGTCCGTGTACATCGATGATGCGACAGGAAAAGTATATGCAGGTGCTGCACTCATGGAAGCCGGACTGCCGCTTGCGTTCCCGATGACAGAATACGAAGCATATCAGATTGCACTGACGGAAGTTAATTTAGCTAAGGAGCTATACGAAGTCATAAAAAAGCATATCGACACGCAGGATAAAAGAACGGTAATTAGTATTTTTGGTGGTTCAGGGTGTGGAAAAACAACCTTATCCTCTATTATCAGTCAGTATTTTCTGAATGGTGGAACAGGCTGTTATGTGCTCTCCGGAGATCATTATCCCAGAAGAATTCCAATGCATAACGATGAAGAAAGACAGAGAATCTACGATGAAAAAGGCACTGATGGTCTGGGTGAATATTTGGGGACACCAAATGAAATTGAATTTGATAAAGTGAATCAGGTCATTGAAGAATTCAAATCAGGTGCGACTTCAATTGCGTTAAAAAAGATGGGCCGGCAGGAAGGTGAAATCAGTTATGAAGACACAGATTTTCGTGATATACAGGTGTTGTTGATTGAGTGGACACATGGTGGAAGTGAGTTCCTTTCAGGAGTGGATCTGCCGGTTTATATTGATAGTACTCCGGAAGATACGCTTCATAGAAGAGTGAAGAGGAACAGGGACGAAAACGCAGCCAGCGAATTGATTAGGACGGTTCTTGACATTGAACAGAAAAAGCTGCAAGGTCAGGCAAGAAATGCCAAAATTGTAATAGGCAGGGATGGTGGTATTTATGAACAATAGACCCATGATAAATGCGTATCCGGACAGTATGGGCGGAAGACTATCAGATATTGTATCAATTCTTGGTAAAGAGGATATGAAAGATACATTTGGTTCTTTCTATATTCTGCCGAGCATTTACCATTCGGATCTGGACAGAGGTTTTTCTGTCATTGACTATAACCTTAACGAGGAATTGGCAGAGTGGAAGGATTTGGAAGAACTTAAGAAGCTGCGGATTAATTTAAAACTTGATTTTATATTAAATCATGCATCCGCCCAGTCACCGCAGTTTACAGACCTCGTTAAGCGTGGCGAAGAATCAGAATACAAAGACTTTTTTATCAATTGGAATGATTTTTGGCAGGGATACGGTCCTATGACAGAAGATGGATATATCAAGCCGGAATCGGAGTATCTTGAAAAGATGTTCTTTCGAAAACCGGGGCTTCCAATCCTTATGGTAAAATTTCCGGATGGAAGAAAGGTTCCCTACTGGAATACGTTTTATCAGGAGGAACATTATCCACTGTATCTTGGACAGATGGACTTAAATATCAAATCTCCAAGGGTATGGGATTTTTACAAAGATACCATGAAAAAGATTACTTCCTATGGGGCAGAGATTGTAAGATTAGACGCTTTTGCATATGCGCCGAAAGAGCCGGGGGCAAAAAATTTTCTGAATGAGCCGGGAACATGGGATTTGCTAAGCCGAATTCAGGAAATCGCCAGTCCATATCAGCTTACCCTTCTGCCGGAGATTCACGCAGCCTATGAGGAGCAAATCTATAAAAAGTTGTCAGACAAAGGATATATGACCTATGATTTCTTCCTCCCGGGACTTGTGATCGATGCAATTGAGAACAAGAGAAGCAGCTATCTTGCTGCGTGGGCAAAGGAACTTGTGGAACATGACATCAAAGTTGTCAATATGCTTGGATGCCATGATGGTATTCCTATGTTGGATTTAAAAGGAATCCTTCCGGAAACAGATATTCAGAATTTAATTGACTTGATTGTTGCGCGTGGTGGTCTTGTAAAAAATCTTCATGGACAGAAAAATATGTACTACCAGGTGAATGCGACATATTTCAGTGCGCTTGGAGAGTCAGAACAGAAGCTCCTGATGGCAAGGGCAATTCAGCTCTTTATGCCGGGAAAACCGCAGATATGGTATTTAGATCTCTTTGCAGGAAAAAATGACCATGAAGCGGTGAAAAGAGCGGGAGCTTCCGGACACAAAGAGATTAACAGGACAAATCTTACATCAGATGAAATAATAGAGGGATTGAAAAAGGAAGTTGTTCAAAAGCAGATCGAAATGATCCGATTCCGAAATACATGCAGAGCATTTGAAGAAGGAGCAAAAATTAGCATAGAAGAGGAAGATGGTATTCTTCGAATTGCTTGGAATAAAGATGGTTTTGGGGCGGAATTGACGGTGGATTTCATTAATGGAGGATATGAAATAAAGGAAATTACATTGAATAGTCGCGATTAAGCGTACTGAGAAAAAGCAAATGAAAGGAACTCAAATGGATTTGAGTTCCTTTTTAAGTTCCTGAAATCGAATTTAAGTTACTTACATAAAATTACATGATAGAATGTAAAAAAGAAAAGGAGGAACTTAAATAACAACTGAAGAGTTAATTGAAAAAATAGAGTTTATTCAGATATTAATATGTGAAACAAATACTCTTGAAATAAAAAAGTGCAGAAAAAGGATGTTTAAAATATTCTGTCGGACACCGAGAATCAGAAAAGAAATTTGCGATTATTTGGGATTAAATTCTGTCACATATGCAATACAAACGCATGTTATGCCATTGGTTGAAGCTGGTAAGATAAAAATGAGCATTCCAGATAAGCCGAAGAGTCCTAAGCAGTTATATTATAGTGAGTAATTTCTCCGGTATGCCCCCAACAAATATAATTCCCAGAGCAAGCTTGCTTGCCCTGGGAATTTTTGATAGTGCGGGTTATTTTTATGTAAGGGAAATATATTTTTCAAGCACTCTTGCAACACTGCCGGGTCCCTCGGTCATTTCAACAAAGAAACCGAGCACCTTCTTTGCCATACCGCAGGAGTAAAGATTGACGCCGAAAATATCTTCCCGTTCAAGGAGTGGCTTTAGAGCGGCTTCTGCCTGAGCAACATCCTTGACAGCTCCAAGTGATAGACCGGCAACATAAGGTGTCACCGTATCAAGAAGAGGATCGGGACTTAAAGAAAAAGCTTTACCCTGATCATCGATTGCCATCAGGTAGCGCAGCCATCCTGCAAATACCAGAGGAATCTTATGAAGCTCTGCCATGTCACGGTCAGGAGCTTTCTGGTATGCCTTGATGGTCTCGCCAAAGCGGATGGAAAGCTTCTGGGAGGTGTCCGTTGCGATCCGCTGAGGGGTATCCGGCATGAAAGGATTGGGAATGCGTACCTCAAGTACCTCCCTGATAAAGCTTTTTGGATCAATGATTCCCGGATTGACAACCACCGGGAGTCCCTCCTGATAGCCGATGATCTCAACCAGCTTTTTCAGGTAAGGGTTTTTCATTTCCTCTGAGATTAATTCATATCCAAGCAGACAGCCGAAAATTGCCAGCGTAGTATGAAGCGGATTTAGGCAGGTACATACCTTCATTTTCTCAACATTGTTTACGGTTGCCTGGTCAGTGAAGATGATTCCTGCCTTTTCCAGGGGAGGTCTGCCATTGGGAAACAGATCTTCGATCACGAGATACTCACATTCCTCTGCATTGACAAAAGGAGCTACATAGGTGTTCTTTCCGGTGATAACGGGGTTAAGCCCCTCAATATTGTCTTTGTTAAGAAGCTCCTGTACCTTAGGATCCGGTCTTGGAGTGATCTTATCGATCATGGTCCAGGGGAAGGAGACCTTGTCCGGGTTTTCAATGTAGGAAAGAAAATCCGGATCAGTAAGCCCCG
The DNA here is from genome assembly GCA_030526045.1 of Bacillota bacterium. Lineage (GTDB taxonomy): Bacteria > Bacillota > Clostridia > Lachnospirales > Lachnospiraceae > Suilimivivens. The sequence goes on from JAUNDN010000039.1 coordinate 6,175, forward strand.
CAGCACACCATTTTTCTGCAAAGGCATGTACTGCTGCGTAAAGCTTGGAACCATTGTGGGAGCAGTTATCCATGCTGACCAGGGCAAGTGGCAGCTGCCCGGCTGTAAAACGTTCATAAACCAATGCTGTCAATTTCCCGATATAGCTTTCGGGTGCAGCAGGACCGTCTGCAAAGTCTTTCTCTACAGCCGGCAGTAATTCACCCTTTCCGTTTACAAGACTATAGCCCTTTTCGGTGATGGTAAAGCTGGCCATCTGCAGGGAAGGGGAGCGGAAAATTTCTTTTAATCTGTTAAATTCGTCTGTATTCTTACTGTCAAGGATCAAAGATTCTACAATGCTTCCGATTACTGTTTTTTCAATATTGCCATCTGCCTTCAGGGTGACAAGAATAGAATAATCATCGTGCGGGCGGTTCATTTTCTCAATAATTTCATAGTCGAAGCCCTCTGCAACCAGAAGTCCGGTATCGACAATTCCTTTGTTCAGGAGCTGTTGCATCACATTGGCCTGAAAAGCCCGGAATATATTTCCTGCACCAAAGTGAATCCAGGTCGGTGCTTCTTTGGTTTTGGCGGTAACAGCATTTCTGTCAAACTCAGGGAGTGTGTAGCCGGCTTTTTCCCAGGCGGATTTGTCCTGTAATCCTTCGTTATTTAGCTGCATGGCATTTTTCTCCTTTCACAATGGCCTCCCAGAGACCGTTTAAGTAGGTGGCACCCAGAGCACGGTCATAAAGTCCGTAGCCCGGCATAGCAACCTCGTCCCAGATCATACGTCCATGGTCGGGGCGGATAGGACCGGTAAAATGGATATCATAAAGTGCCTTCATGATCTCATACATATCAAAGCTTCCATCGGAGGAAAGATGTGCCGATTCCTCAAAGTCACCGGGGAAGTTGTGCTGCAGATTGCGGACGTGGGCAAAGTGGATGCGTCCCTCAAGGGCGCGGATCATTCCCGGAAGATCATTGTCAGGGTTGGTGCCATAGGAGCCGGAACAGAAGGTCACGCCGTTGTGGCGGTTATCCACCATCTTCATCATCCTCTGCAGATTGGGCAGGTTAATGATGATTCTGGGAAGACCAAACACGCTCCAGGCAGGATCGTCCGGATGAATTGCCATATTAATGTCGTATTTGTCACAGACAGGCATGATAGCTTCCAGGAAGTATTTCAGATTGGCAAAGAGCGTTTCCTCGTCCACATCCTTGTACATTTCAAAGAGCTCCTTGATTTTTGCCATACGCTCAGGCTCCCAGCCGGGAAGGACAAAACCATTGGAGTCGGAGGAAATGGAATCAAACATTTTCACCGGATCGATGCTGTCCACAGCCTTCTGGCTATAAGCAAGTACCGTGGAGCCATCAGGGCGTACTCTTGCAAGCTCAGTGCGTGTCCAGTCAAAGACCGGCATGAAATTGTAGCATACAAGATGAATATCCTCTTCGCCAAGGCGCTCTAAGGTCTTAATGTAATTGTCAATATATTTGTCTCTGTCAGGAGAACCGATCTTGATGGAATCGTGAATGTTTACACTTTCGATGCCGGAAAGATTGAGCCCGGCAGCATTTACTTCCTCCTTGCGGACATGGATTTCCTCGCGGCTCCATAGGTCGCCGGGAGCAGTTTCGTAGAGTGTGGTAATAACTCCGGTAACGCCCGGAATCTGTCTGATCTGTTTCAGGGTAACGGAATCGGATTTGCTTCCGTACCAGCGAAGTGTCATTTCCATATGTGTTCCCTCCAATACGATAAAGTTTTATTATGATTATTATTCATATCATATCATGGGAAAAAGAAAGGGAGAATGGCAGAGGTTGAATAAAACATTACAAAAATTGCGGTAATTGCTAGTTGGTTGCGGGTGACGAGTTACGAAGAGAATTTTCACGATATTCCCTTGGAGAGATACCAAATTCCTTCCGGAAGGCGCGGAAAAAGGTAGTATAATTTGTAAATCCGTAGTATTCTGCCACTTCCTTTAGGGGCATACCGGAGAGAATATGCTGCCTGCTGGCATGAAGCCGCTGCTTTAGTATGTACTGATGGGTGGAAATTCCCATGTTTTCCTTAAAAATGTGGGAAATATAGTACTTATTTACATAGAAGGTTCCGGCAAGGGAATTCAGGGTCAGGTCCTCCTCAAGATGAGCGTGAATGTAGTCGCAGATCTGGGAAAAAAGCGGTTTTTTGATTTCCTGACCGGCAGGATTTAACCGGGCGTAAATACTGCGGTTCAGCTGAAGCAGAAAGGAAGCTGTACAGCAGGTAAGAACCGTTTTTTGAAACGGAGCGGCACAGTGGTATTCCTCAATTAAGTCAAACAGCTTTCCAAAGAGTATCTGCGCGGTTCCGGCATCATTGGAAAAATGATATTGTTTTTCACGTGCAGCGAGCAAAAACCCGTAATCAATCTCGGGATAGCTTGTCTTCAGATGATGAAAGCATTCGGGAGAAATCCATAATACCACCCGGCGGTAAGGAATTTTATCGTCGTGAAAGACCGGTCTGTGAAAAACACCCGGAGGCATCAGACAGATATCCCCGTAGGAAAGAGGATAGGTGTGTTCTTCAATGCTGCAGCTCACATGACCACTGATAAAAAAGTAAATTTCATAGTGATCGTGTCTGTGGCTTGAAACAGGCTGCAAAATCTTATCCTCATAGTAAAAGATTTCCAGATCCGGTCGCTGCATTTCCTGTCTGGTATTAAAGGTAGAAGTGTAATGTCTTGCCATGATAGCCTCCTTTCGCACAATTATACCTTTGTTTTGCAGATATCGCAATGAAGATGATGCAAAATGAGGCAAGGTATAGTAAAATATTATCGGGATAAAGGAGTTAGAAGAGAAATGGCAAAGAATAAAGAGATCAAAACCAATGCAATGCGTATTCTGGAGAAGGAAAAAATACCTTATACGCATTATACCTATGAATGCGACGAGTTTATTGACGGGCTCCAGATTGCAGATATGCTCTCTCTTCCCTATGAGAAGGTTTATAAAACACTGGTGACCCAGGGCAGCAGCAGGAACTATTTTGTGTTCGTGATTCCCATAGCACAGGAGCTTGATCTGAAAAAGGCTGCGAAAAGCGTGGGGGAAAAGTCCGTTGCCATGATTCACGTGAAGGATATCAATGCCATTACCGGATATATTCGGGGTGGATGCACCGCAATCGGCATGAAAAAGCAGTTTGTAACCAGACTGGACGAATCTGCCAGGGATCAGGAGTCCATAATTGTCAGTGGCGGACGAATCGGTTCCCAGATTTCGCTAAAGCCCGATGATCTTTTGAAGGCATGTAGGGGTGAGTATGCACAGATCACAGCCGGGAGCGAAAATTGAAGGAATGGGAGCCATAGAAGTGTTAACCATGGGAGTCAACGATTATGACAAATACATCACAAGACAAATTAAAGAAAAAACAGGAACGAAATAAGCAAAAGCAGGAACGGAAAAAGCAAAAGGAACGACGGAAAAGATGGAAGCGGATCAATCAAAAAATTGATACCGTTCTGGCAATTCTTATCATTGCAGTTGTTGCGGGAATAACAGTGCTGGATGCACGTGCGCAGCTACAGAACAAAGAATAACAGCCGGAAGCAACAGAAATTCCAGGGAAGCATTATCCGATAAAAAATCATTGTAAATTGGAGAAGAGAAATGAGCGAGAATCAAAAAAACATTTTAGATTATGAGACGGTAGCACTGAGCGATGATGACACTGGTGTCATTATCATAGATCAGACAAAGCTACCCGGGAAAACAGAAATCATCAAGCTTGAAACAGCAAAGGAAATCTGGGACGCTATTTATCTGCTACAGGTACGGGGGGCTCCTGCAATCGGCGTGGCAGCAGCGTCGGGAATTTATGTACTGGCAAAAGCTTTGCTGAAAGAAATTCCTGAAGATGATTATCAAGCGTTTTATGCCAAATTTACGGAATACAAGGAATATCTGGATTCAGCCAGACCCACTGCAGTTAATCTTTCCTGGGCTCTGAGCAGGATGGATGCCGTGTGCAGAGCAGCCCATGAGGAGGGAAGGACAGTTGCTGAGATTGTAGAGATACTCGGCAAAGAAGCAAGACAGATTAAGGAAGAAGATATCAGGGTCTGCCGGGCAATCGGAGAATATGGTTTGTCCTTGGTGAAACCCGGAGACGGAATTTTAACACATTGCAATGCAGGACAGCTTGCCACCTGCAAATATGGAACGGCAACTGCACCCATCTATCTGGGGCAGGAGAGAGGCTACAACTTCAAGGTGTTTGCAGATGAGACAAGACCTCTTTTGCAAGGAGCGAGGCTGACCTCTTATGAATTGCATTCTGCAGGCGTTGATGTGACACTGATCTGTGATAATATGTCTGCCATGGTGATGAAAAACGGATGGGTAAATGCCGTGTTTGTGGGTTGCGATAGAGTAGCGGCAAACGGGGATACTGCTAATAAGATCGGGACGTCGGTGGTGGCAACCGTAGCAAAGCGGTATGGAGTTCCCTTTTATGTATGTGCTCCTACATCTACCATTGATTTTAACACGCCTACAGGAGATGAAATTCGTATAGAGCAGCGCCCGGCTGGGGAAGTAACGGAAATGTGGTATAAGGAGCGGATGGCACCGGAGGGTGTGAAGGTATTTAACCCGGCTTTTGATGTGACAGATCATGAGTTGATCACGGCAATTGTGACGGAGCACGGAATAGCAAGGGCTCCATTTACGGAATCACTGCGGGCTTTGCAGAACACAAAATAATATTTGCATATGAAAAAGCAATATGATATAGTATGTTCTGTTGGGAAAAGAGATTTCCCTGACTCTGGAGAGTCCCTGAAATGACAGGGCGCCGAAGGTGTACGGCAGTTTTGCGGACTGCTAATCTCTCAGGCAAAAGGACAGAGCATACTATATGCATGTTCTACTCTTTAGAGGGCTGATGAATCATCAGCTCTTTACTTTTTTATTAAAATACACGAATGAGAGGGAAGAACAAATGTTGGAAACAATCAGTAACTTATTAACGGCAATTGACGATTTTGTCTGGGGTATCCCGCTGATCGTCCTGATCCTGGCAGTCGGCATATTTCTGACAGTGCGCTTAAAAGGGCTGCAGATTACCAAGCTGCCTATGGCAATCAAACACATTATTGCAAACGAGAAGAGTGGAGAACACGGAGAGGTGTCCAGCTTTGGTGCTCTTTGTACTGCGCTTTCCGCAACCATCGGTACAGGAAACATTGTAGGTGTTGCGACAGCGCTCGTTGCAGGCGGCCCGGGAGCTCTGTTCTGGATGTGGCTGGCAGCTCTGCTCGGAACGGCAACCAAGTATGCCGAGTGTCTGCTTGCTGTCAAGTATCGTGTGGTAGCAGAGGATGGACATATCATCGGAGGTCCTTTCTATTACATAGAAAAGGGAATGGGCGCTAAGTGGAAGTGGCTCGGAAAGCTGTTTGCGTTCTTTGGCGTAGGAGTAGGACTGTTCGGAATCGGTACTTTTACCCAGGTAAACGGTATCACCAGTGCGGTTAAGAACTTTTTTGATCCTGACAGTCAAAGCACAATCCGCCTGTTTGGAATGGATTATTCCTGGGCAGTTATCATTGCCGGCATTATCCTTACCATCTGCGTGGCACTTGTTATCATCGGTGGATTGAAGAGAATTTCAAAGGTTGCAGAGGTAATCGTGCCTTTTATGGCAGTTCTTTATGTAGTTGCAGCGCTGGTAATATTAATTTGCAACATTACGAAGATTCCGGCAGCTGTTGTGCTCATCGTACAGAGCGCGTTTGGTATGAAGGCAGCAGCAGGCGGTATGATGGGAGCTATGATCGTGGCAATGCAGAAGGGAATTGCAAGAGGTATCTTCTCCAATGAGGCAGGTCTTGGAAGTGCACCCATTGCAGCTGCAGCAGCACAGGTGGAGGAGCCTGCAAAGCAGGGGCTTGTTTCCATGATGGGAACCATTATTGATACGCTGGTAATCTGTACCATGACAGGACTTTCCATTGTTATTACGGGAACCTGGGATATGGGGCTTGAAGGAGTAGCGGTTACGACTAGGGCATTCCAGTTGGGACTTCCTTTCCCGGATCAGCTTTGCTCCTTTATTTTGATGATTTGTCTGGTATTCTTTGCCTTCACGACAATTCTCGGTTGGGATTACTATTCCGAGAGATGTCTGGAATATTTGTCAAACGGAAACCAGAAGCTGGTGAAGGGATATCGTTGGGTATATATCCTTGCAATCTTCATCGGACCTTTCATGACCGTATCTGCTGTATGGACCATTGCGGATATCTTTAATGGACTGATGGCTATTCCGAACCTGATCGCAATTGTTGCATTAAACGGTGTGGTAGTTGCTGAAACTAAGAAATATTTAGACAACCTGAAAAAATAAAGGCTGAGAAATAAAGAATGAAGAGAAAGGAGCCTTGCTTTATAGTAGGGCTCCATTTATGATTACCTGAAAAAGAGTAAGATCGCTTTTCTTAAGAAGTATCACATCGGCTTTCTTACCTGCGCAGATACTTCCGCACCGATCGTAGATGCCAATGCATTTCGCAGGATTGACTGCAGCGCACTTCACTGCAGATTCTAAAGGGATACCCATTTTCAGTACAGCTGTTCTCATACAGTCAAAAAGATTGGTTACGGAACCGGCGATCGTGCCGTCAGCAAGAACTGCGCGATTTCCGGTTACCTTTACTTCCTGTCCACCCAGAGTGTAATTTCCGTCAGAAAGTCCCGTTGCCCGCATACTGTCACTGATCAGGATGATTCGGTTATCTCCGAATATTTTAAAGGTAGTACGCACCGTGGCCGGATGAATGTGCACGCCGTCACAGATTAATTCCACATTTGCATTTTCCTGATCCGCAGCAGCACCGATCAGGCCCGGAGATCTGTGCGTATAGGGATTCATGGCATTATATAGATGAGTGACATGGCATGCACCCTTCGCAAAAGCTGTCATAGCCGTATCATAATCGGTACAGGTGTGCGCAAGGGATATTACAACCCGGTCATGCCTCTTTTCAATGAACTCCATGGCGTGATTTGTTTCAGGGGCGATGGCAAGGAGCTTCATGCATTCTCCGGAAGCTTCATTTAGCCGGTCAAACAGTTTAAGATCCGGCTCCCTAATAAAATCCGAATTCTGGGCTCCCTTCTTAGCTTCGGCTATAAACGGACCTTCCAGATTGATTCCCTGAAAACGGGCTTTCCGGAAATCATGTCGTTGCTGCATATAGTCTTTTGCCATGCGGCTGATGTTTAAGAGAGTATCCTCCGGAAGGGTCATGGTGGCCGGCACAATGTTGGTTACCCCTACCGATGCTTCGTAGGAAGCTATGGCATCAATGGCTTCTATGGTTCCGTCCGAAAAGTCCTGACCCATACAGCCGTGGAAATGAATGTCGGTAAGCCCGGGAATGGCATAGCAGCCGGAAGCGTCAAAAATAAGCCCGTCCCTCGCAGTGGCTTCATCGCTTACAAAATAACCATTCGCTATGTAAATATCCTTGTTGACGAAATTACCATCCTCTGTATAGACACTGGCGTTTTGTATGATCATAACAAATCCTCTTGATTAGAGTCCTAATACTTCCTGAACCACCTCTACGCCACAGCGGATGCAGTCCGGACAGGAGCAGAGGACGGTTCCCGTATCCACACCCTTTAATTCCCTGCAGACAGTGTTGCCGGTCTTTTCCTTGAAACGGGTGACCAGTTCCCGGGAAAGCTTGTAGGTATCCTGCTTCGTGCCGGGAGCATCGATAGCTCCGTCACTGTTTTTCAGTCCTGCAAGCATAACAGCCCCGGAAAGGGCACCGCAGGTGGCATCCATGCCGCCCATACCGAGACCAAAGCCTTCTCCCGCCTGAAATACAGTCTTTTCATCCATGCCGACCTCAGAGGCAAAGGCGCAGGCAACCGCCTGGCAGCAGTTGAATTTCTTGTCGTGTAGTGCTATTGCTTTTTCTTTTTTATCCATTTCTTTTGTGTCCTTTCTTTATGCATGATCAGCGAGTAATATCATTGTATCATTTTTCTGCATGATTGTCAGTAATTCCTCATATGCAAAACAGTAGACAAAAAAAGGGGAAAGTAGTAGATTAGTAATAGTGATATTTTCGGAATGGAGGAAGAAAAATGGCAAGAAAAGTTGTTTTGGCAGGTGCATGCCGTACAGCGATCGGCACCATGGGCGGCGCATTGAGTACAACACCCGCGCCCGATCTTGGAACGGTAGTAATTAAGGAAGCGTTAAGAAGAACCGGCATCAAACCGGAGCAGGTTGATGAAGTATATATGGGATGTGTGATCCAGGCAGGACTTGGACAGAATCCCGCAAGACAGGCAGCAGTCAATGCAGGAATTCCCGTGGAGGTACCGGCTACCACCATTAACGTTCTCTGCGGTTCCGGACTGCATTGTGTGAACCTGGCAGCAAAGCTGATCGCATGCGGTGATGCGGATATCATTGTTGCAGGTGGTATGGAAAACATGTCAAAGGCACCCTATCTTCTCTATGATGCCAGATTTGGCTATCGTATGGGAGCAGCCAAGATGGATGATGCGCTGCTTAGAGATGCACTGCATGATGCCTTCGGCGGCTATCACATGGGTATTACCGCTGAAAACGTGGCAGAGGATTGGGGACTGACCAGACAGCAGCTGGACGAGTTTGCGGCATGGAGTCAGAACAAGTGTGAAAAGGCACAGGCAGAAGGAAGATTCAAGGATGAGATCGTTCCGGTAGAAGTGAAGAAAAAGAAAGAAACCATTCTTTTTGATACAGATGAGGGACCGAGAGCAGGAGTTACTGCAGAGGGAATCAGCAAGCTTCGTCCCGCATTTAAGGAAGGCGGACTGGTGACTGCCGCCAATTCCTCCGGTATTAATGACGGTGCGGCAGCCATTATCGTGATGAGCGAGGAGAAGGCAAAGGAATTGGGAGTAACTCCTATGGGAACATGGATCGGCGGAGAACTAGCAGGGGTAGAACCCCGTATCATGGGTGTGGGCCCTGTGGCTTCTACCAGAAAGGTGATGGCAAAGACAGGATACAAGATTGAAGACTTTGATCTGATCGAGGCAAACGAGGCTTTTGCGGCACAGTCTGTTGCAGTCGGTCATGACCTTGGATTTGATATGGACAAATTGAATGTAAACGGCGGTGCGATAGCACTGGGGCATCCGGTGGGTGCATCGGGCTGTCGTATTCTGGTTACACTTCTTCATGAGATGGCAAAGCGCGATGCGAAAAAGGGACTTGCAACCCTGTGTGTAGGCGGTGGCATGGGCTGTTCTGCCATTGTGACGAGAGATTAGCAGAAAGGAATAGATCGATGGCAAATATCATTTCGGACGAAACCATTGAGTATGTAGGAATTCTTGCCAAGCTGGAGCTTTCCGATGAGGAAAAGGAGCAGGCAAAAAAGGATATGGGCAGCATGCTGGATTATATTGATAAGCTGAGTGAACTTGACACGGAGGGTGTCGAGCCCATGTCCCACGTATTTCCGGTGAAAAATGTATTCCGTGAGGACGTTGTAACAAACGGTGATACACGGGAGCAGATTTTGAAGAATGCACCCGGACAGAAGGATGGCATGTTTGTTGTGCCCCGTACGTTTGAATAGGAGGATGACAGATGAATATATTAGATATGACTGCCGTTTCTCTCGGGGCGGCAATTAAGAACAAGGAAGTAACGGTCCTTGAAGCAACGGAGGCTGTCCTTGCGCAGATAGAGGCAAAGGAAAGTGAGTATCACTGCTATGTGACCGTGGATCGGGAAGGCGCCCTTGCTGCGGCCGAGAGGATTCAGAAGAAGATTGATGCAGGAGAGCTGACGGGTCCCCTTGCAGGCGTGCCGGTTGCCATTAAGGATAACATGTGTACGGAAGGGATGCTTACCACCTGTTCCTCCAAAATTCTTGGCAATTTTGTGCCCACCTTTTCCTCGGAGGCGGTACTGAATTTGCAGAAGGCAGGTGCGGTGATCTTAGGCAAGACCAATATGGATGAATTTGCTATGGGTTCTACCACAGAGACCTCCGCTTTTGGTGTGACGAAGAATCCCCGGAATCCGGAGCATGTGCCCGGCGGCTCTTCCGGCGGAAGTGCAGCGGCTGTGGCAGCACAGGAATGCTTTTATGCTCTTGGCTCCGATACAGGCGGTTCCATCCGTCAGCCCGCTTCCTATTGCGGTGTGGTCGGATTGAAGCCGACCTACGGAACGGTTTCCCGTTACGGCTTGATCGCCTACGGTTCTTCTCTTGATCAGATCGGGCCCTTGTGCAAGGACGTGACAGACTGCGCAACCATTATGGAGATTATTGCGACTCACGATCCCAAGGACTCAACTTCCGTACAAAGAGATGACACTGATTTTACCGGTGCACTTGTGGATGATGTAAAGGGAATGAAGATTGGTATTCCAAGAGACTACTTCGGGGAGGGACTTGACCCGGAGGTCAAGGAGGCGGTTCTTGCTGCGGCAAAGGTGCTGGAGGCAAAGGGTGCTATTGTAGAGGAATTTGATTTAAGCCTGGTGGAGTATGCCATTCCTACCTATTATACCATTGCAGCGGCAGAAGCAAGCTCAAATCTGGAGCGCTTTGACGGCATCAAGTACGGTTATCGCACGGAGGAATATGAAGGACTTCACAACATGTACAAGAAATCCCGCTCCGAAGGCTTTGGACCGGAGGTAAAGCGCAGAATCATGCTGGGAAGCTTTGTGCTGAGCTCAGGCTATTATGATGCTTACTACCTGAAAGCACTGCGCGTAAAGGCATTGATCAAGAAAGCGTTTGATGAAGCCTTTGCAAAATATGATGTAATCCTGGGACCGGTAGCGCCCACTACAGCGCCGAAGCTTGGTGCGAGCCTTTCGGATCCCATTAAAATGTATTTAAGTGATATCTATACGATTTCCGTGAATCTTGCAGGACTTCCGGGCTTAAGTATCCCTTGTGGTATGGACTCCAAGGGACTGCCTATTGGCTTGCAGATGATCGGCGATTGCTTTAACGAAAAGAAACTGATCAGGGCAGCCTTTGCTTATGAGCAGGCAAGAGGCGCATTCGGCAAAAAGGAGGATGAGTAGGATGGCAAAGCAGTATGAAACCGTCATCGGACTGGAGGTCCATGTAGAGCTGGCTACCAAGACTAAGATATTCTGCGGATGCTCCACAGAGTTTGGCGGTGAGCCCAATACCCATACCTGTCCGGTGTGCACCGGTATGCCCGGTTCTCTTCCGGTATTGAATAAGCAGGTGCTGGAATATGCGGTGGCAGTAGGACTTGCAACCAACTGTACCATTACGCAGTATTGTAAATTTGACCGCAAAAACTATTTTTATCCCGACAACCCGCAGAACTATCAGATTTCCCAGCTTTATCTTCCCATCTGCCGGGATGGCAAGGTAGAGATTGAGACAGAAAACGGAAAGAAATTCGTGGGCATCCATGAAATTCATATGGAGGAGGATGCAGGAAAGCTGATCCATGATGAGTGGGAGGACTGTTCTCTTGTGGATTACAACCGTTCCGGTGTACCCCTGATTGAAATTGTATCCGAGCCGGATATGAGAAGCGCAGAGGAGGTAATTGCATATCTTGAGAAGCTTCGCATGACCATTCAGTATCTGGGGGCTTCCGATTGTAAGCTCCAGGAGGGCTCCATGCGTGCGGATGTGAACCTTTCCATCAGGGAGGTGGGTACAAAGGAATTTGGCACCCGTACCGAGATGAAGAATCTGAACTCCTTCAAGGCGATCGCAAGAGCCATTGAGGGGGAAACGGAGCGTCAGATCGACCTGCTTGAGAGCGGGCAGAAGGTGGTGCAGGAGACCAGAAGATGGGATGATAACAAGGGTGAGTCCTATGCTATGAGGAGCAAGGAGGATGCCCAGGATTACCGCTATTTCCCGGACCCTGATCTGGTACCGATCGTGCTGGATGATACGTTCCTTGAGGAAATCCGAAAAAGGCAGCCGGAGTTCCGAGAGGAAAAGATGCTTCGCTATAAAGAGGAATTTGACATCCCGGAATATGACATTGAGATCATTACCGGTAGTAAGCATATGGCAGATATTTTTGAAGCCACCGTTGCCCTGGGAAGCCAGCCCAAAAAGGTTTCCAACTGGCTGATGGTTGAAACCTTAAGACTTCTGAAGGAAAACAATATGGATCCGGAGGACATCCGTTTCTCACCGGAGAATCTTGCCAAGCTGATCGCCCTGACGGACGGAAAGGCGATCAACAGCTCCGTCGCAAAGGAAGTGTTTGAGGTCATGTTTGAGCAGGACATTGATCCTGAGAAATATGTGGAGGAGAAGGGACTGAAGACCGTCAATGACGAGGGTGCCCTTCGCAAGACCATTGAAGAGATCGTGGCTGCAAATCCACAGTCGGTAGAGGATTACCACAATGGCAAGGAAAGGGCGATCGGCTTTCTGGTAGGACAGACCATGAAGGCGATGAAAGGTAAAGCTGACCCCGGTCTGGTCAATCAGATTCTGAAGGAGTTATTATAAATAACAAAAAATATGATGTAGAAGTGGATTGGCAGTAGGCAGATACGAATGATCCGGAGGTACTCATTTTGAAGAAGCCTAAATCACTGACTTATGTTTCCAATAAAAAAGAGATATCAATTGATATGAATACCATTCTCTATGTGACAATGAATCGGAATGTTGCCAATATTCATACGCTGGGAAATCACATCTACAATGTAAGAATGACGCTTGAGCAGATTAAGGAAAGAGCAGAGGATGACTTTATCATGGTTCACCGAAGCGTCCTTGTATCCGTTATGGCAATCCATGAGATTGGTGACAGAATCTATCTGAGTAATGGGGAAGCCCTTGACTATGTGGTGCGAAAGAAAAAGGCTATCCGGGAAGAATTTCTGGAAAAGCAGAAGAAAATCATCGGAAGCTTCGTAGGGGAGGATATTCCGAAAACAGAGGAAGAATACCGAAAGTATTACAGCGGATTTGAACATATGCCGTTTGCCTTTGCAGATATTGAAATGATATTTGATGAAAAAAAGCATGCAGTGGACTGGATATTCAGGTATGGCAATTTAGCACTGGCAAAGCTGGAAAAGCTTCCGCTTGAAAAGCTGATCGGCAATTCCTTTGGAAGCCTCTTTTCCAATATGGATTCCAAGTGGCTAAGGAGCTATGAGCGCGCAACCCTTTATGGAGAAAAGCTGGAGATTATCGACTACAGTCCGGAGATTGATACCTATCTCAAGGTAATCTGTTTTCCCACCTTTCGGGGACATTGCGGATGCATCTTATTTAATATTGAAGAGATACAATTTACAAAGAACAGTTCTGATGCAGAGAAAGCATTGATGCTGTATTTCGGAAAATTGCCGGAGAGATACACCTGATGGTGCTCTCCGGATTTTCTTATGTCGATTCGTCCCAAACTATGTCGATTCGTCCCAAAACTATTGTTTGTAAAAATATCGGATGATAAAATTGAAGTGATGAATTTGGAAGAAAATGCCTGCCGGGGAGACTATGAGGAAGATGGATAACAATGCATATGAAGTAGAATATGGGAAATGGAGCCGGATTATAATTAAAGTGCAGCTCATTATAGCAGTAATTGTCTTTGCTATTGAAATACTCAACAATGTACTGCTTTATGTGACGAGATCGCAGGGGTATGGACCGGACACAATTGTTGAAAAGCTGATTCGTTATCTTTTGATTACATCTATTTTTAATTTCGGAATGGTTATCCTCAGCAAGATAGCAGAGAACAGAGTGGAGGATGAAGAAGCAAAAAGATATTTTCTCATGCTTTTTTTGACTTTGACGTGTGCTGATGTTGCGTACTCACATTATCAGTTTTCGGTTACGTTTGCTATTTTTACAATACCGATAATCATCAGCATTCTGTATGAAGACTCGAAATTATCGATATTTACACTCATTATTTCTCTTTTTGGAGAACTGGTTGCGGTTATGGCAAGAGCCTCTGATGAGGGGTATAGCAGAGACATTGGACCGGAGGCTGCAATCGCATTTGCTCTTCTAATATGCGTTTTTGTGTTTGCCAGGATGATAAGCAGTACTCTGAGAAAGAGAAGAGACGCAGTGAAGGAGGCGGTTATTAAAGCCGAGAAAGCAAATGCATCCGCAGAAAAAATGATACTTTCGATGAAGATGCTTGAAACCCTGGCAGGTACGCTGGATGCCAAGGACAAATACACAAATGGTCATTCCATGCGAGTGGCATTTTATTCAACCAGACTGGCAGAGACTTTGGGATGGGATAAGGAACAGATATCCATGCTTCGTTATGAGGCGCTTTTACATGATATTGGCAAGATTGGTGTTCCGGATGCAATTTTGAATAAACCATCTAAATTATCAGAGATGGAGTTTGGACTGATCAAATCACATACAATTGTTGGTTCTGATATTTTGAAGAATATGATTGCGGTACCGGGAGCCTGTGAAGTTGCCAGGTATCATCATGAACGCTTTGATGGAAAGGGGTATCCCAGTGGGCTTAGCGGAACTGATATTCCGGTCAATGCACGTATTGTATGTATAGCAGATGCCTATGATGCGATGAGTTCAGACCGTATTTATCGAAAGGCATTATCCAGAGAAAAGATCAGACAAGAGCTGATGGATGGCAGTGGCACACAGTTTGATCCGGAGCTGCTGAATAAGTTTGTTGAGATCATGGATGCTGATAAACTGGATATCCTGGATATCACAGATGCGCTGTCCATCAGCGAAAATGATATGCAGCAGCAAAATATCTTAACCGATATTGAAAATATGATACAGAGACTCAGCAATGCATCGGAACAGAAAAAGGTCATAAATGATTTTGACAAATTCTATAAATATATGCGGAATATAGGCCTGCGATATAACCATTCTGTAGAGGTGGTACAGGTTGAAATTGATAATGCGGCAGCGGGCAATTCGGACGACAGGATCAATGAAGTCTCTGATCTTCTGCAGATTGCAATTCGAAAGAATATAAGGGCTGTTGATATGCATTATAAATATTCACCAACGAAACATATCATTATTCTGCTTGATGCGGGGATTGATAACATTGATGTTGTCCAGAAGAGAGTACAGTTTGATTTTGATACGAATGAGATGAGCAGGGATTATAAACTGAAATTCACCCTGAGTGATCATATGGAAGCTCCGGGCGGTTCAAAAGGTTAAGCAGTCACAGGGAAAAAATCGTGGGGAAATTTTTCTTTTAGATAGGAGAGATGACGAAAGGTTGTCTCTCCTTTTTCCACCTGACCAAAGAAGATTTTTGTTATCTTTGGCTTCTGTTTCCCAATAATAAAAAAATTGATTTTTGGGAAATAGAATACTATAATATTTTTGAAGGTGGTGATTGTGATGAAATTGATAGAACGTTCAAATTATTTACAAAAGTTAATTGATTTAAAGGGGACGCCGGATATTAAGGTTATAACAGGAGTTAGAAGATCTGGGAAATCTAAGCTTTTAGAGGAATATACGGAATGGATTGAAAAAAATGATACAGAGGCAAATATTATTTCTATTGATTTGACAAAACTTAAATTCGAAGAACTAAAAGAATATCATAAACTAAATGAGTATGTAGAGGCACATTTTGAAAAGAAGAAAAATAATTATGTTTTTATCGATGAAGTTCAAATGTGTGAAGGATTTGAATTGGTTATTAACAGTTTACATTCATCCGGTGATTTCGATATTTATATTACGGGTTCAAATGCGTTTTTATTATCCAGTGATTTGGCCACATTGTTTACAGGGAGAACTTACGAGATAGAGGTATATCCCTTTTCGTTTGCTGAATATGTAGATTATTTTAAGCCGGGAAATGTGCAGGAAGCTTTTGACTCATACCTAATAGATGGCGGTATGGCTGGTTCTTATGTATATAAGAATCAAGAAGAACGTATGAAATATATTGCAGATGTGTATGACACCCTGATAGTAAGAGATATTAGGCAGAAGTATAAAATCAGAAATATTGTTTTGATGGACAAGATTTCAGAATTTATGATGGATAATATTTCGAACATCACATCATCAAGGAAAATTGCAGATACATTGACGCATAATCTTGAAAAAATAAATCATAAAACAGTAGGAGCATATCAGGATTATTTGTGTAATGCGTATGCATTTTATAAGGTCAGAAGATATGACATTCGAGGAAAAAAATACCTTGCTTCATCGGAAAAATATTATCTGAGTGACCATTCATTTCGCTATGCAAAGCTTGGTACAAAGAATTATGATTATGGCCGGATAATGGAAAACGTTGTGGCGATTGAATTGCTTAGAAGAGGCTATGAAGTTTATGTCGGGGTCCTTTATAAAAAAGAGATTGATTTTGTAGCTATAAAACGTAGTGAAAAAATTTATATTCAGGTATCAGATGACATTTCCGGTGATGCAACATTTGATAGAGAGGTAGATCCACTTTTGAAAATAAAGGATGCTTATCCAAGAATGCTGATTGCCAGAACAAGACATGATAAGTATCAGTATGAAGGGATTCAGATAGTTGATATTGCTGAATGGCTGTTAGGAAGATGAGGCATAACAAGACGGTATACAGGATGACGATATCTGCAGGGGGAGAGGAAAAGAACATCATTAATCTGGTTTGCAAGAAGGTAAAGAGAGGGAAAAGTCTTTCTGTAATAGCAGAGGAGCTGGAAGAAGAGGAAGAATCCTTGAAGGTCATTTATGAGGCGGTACTTGACGCTACGCCGGATTATGATGTGGATCAGATTTATAAAGTGTTGCACGGTGAGGAGGAGTAATTTAGGCTGATATCAAATATATCTACATACGAAAAGCAGGCGGAAGGCAGAAGCTTCTGTCTGCTTCTTGTTGTTTGTACCAAAAAAATGATGCAGTTTTTGTAACATTTTACTTGCCACATGGGAAGCACTATGATACAATATCCATCGGTGGCAAACAGTTGTCCGTGATAGAAATACAAAGAGAGACATTTGTTCGCCATTCGGAAACGATTTGGATGCTATGGTATAGAAGGCTATATGGGTGCAGGTAGATGGGAACCAGATATTTCGTAGTGAAGGAACAGGCAGTGCCTGAGGTGCTTCTTAAGGTAGTGGAAGCCAAGAAGCTCCTTGATACGGGAAGAGTACACACGATCAACGAGGCAGCAGATCGGGTGGGAATCAGCCGCAGTTCCTTTTATAAGTACAAGGATGATATATTTCAGTTC
>JAUNDN010000040.1:0-21363 GCA_030526045.1 Bacillota bacterium
AAATCGCTTAACAAGTATTTTATTCTATTTCTCTTATATTTACAATTATTTTTCACGTTTTCAAACCACCTAAAAAAAACTGTTGACAATCCCATCATTAAGGCGTATGTTAGATGCATGTTCGTCATTACGGACAATTTATGCAGGATGTAACCCGTAAACAAAGATTTCAGAAAGGAGGTAATTTTAATGACTAGAATGATTACATTAGAAATACAATCACATAACAATTTAATTTCAGTTAAGAAAGAGAAATTACCTTCTGCTCTGTTTAAGGTGATCTGACTTGATGATGATCCGTTTCTTTTCCTACGGATTTGCCGGGAAGATCGCACTACGATCAGAATACATAGAACAGGCATGGTAATTTCCATGCCTGTTTTTTTGTACCACTCTATATTCTTAAAGGGGGATTTATGAAAAAGATATCAACTTACATATGGGAACGAAAATTTATTTTGGCATTTGCCATTTTATCCATGATCATCAGCATTGGACTTGATATGCTCTCACCACAGCTTTCAAAGTACATTGTAGATGACGTTATCATCAACCATGAGGTGGAAAAGCTCACACCTCTCCTGCTTTGTATTCTCGGTGTGGGATTGGGAAGATGCATTTTCCAATACGCCAAGGAGTTTACCTTTGACTGCGTAGGTTCAAAAATATCATGTGAAATCCGGAAGGATCTTTTTACACACATTCAGTCCTTGAGCGCTGACTTTTTTGACCGCACCGGCACAGGCGAGCTGATGTCGCGGCTTAAAGATGATGTAGACCGGATCTGGGATGCCCTTTCCTTTGTCGGCATGCTGATGATCGAAGTCTGCATTCACACCGTATTTGTCCTGTTCTGCATGTACCGTCTGAACTGGAAGCTTGCCATTTTCCCTACGATCGGAATGGCAATCGCCGCGTTTATTGCAATTTATATGGAACGGAAGCTGGATCATGTTTATGAAGAAATCAGCGAGGAAAATGCTTCCCTGAACACAGTTGCAGAGGAAAATCTTGCAGGCGTCAGAACCGTTAAGGCCTTTGCACGGGAAAAACACGAGATTTCAAAATTCCTCTCCCACAACCAGCGTTACTATGACCTGAATATGAAGCAGTCATCACTGTTTGTAAAATATCATCCGTATATCTCTCTGATTACCAGATTTCTTCCGATCATTGTCCTGTTTCTTGGCGGGATTCTGGTCAGTCAGGGCGAAATAACCTTAGGTGACCTGAGTGCATTTATCGCTTATTCCATGAACATCGTGTGGCCCATGGAAATGCTGGGCTGGCTGACCAACAGTATTTCAGCTGCACTGGCTTCCAACCGGAGGATCAAGAAAATTTATCAGGAAAAGCCAACCATCATCGAACGTGAGAATCCTGTTGTTCTTCCCGAAGTCAAAGGAAAAATTACATTTTCAGGTGTTTCCTTCCACAAGGCGGATCTCCATGAAATTCTTCATGATATTTCCTTTACCGTGGAACCCGGCAAGACAATCGGAATCATGGGGGCTACCGGTGCGGGAAAGAGTTCGCTGATCTACCTGCTTCAAAGGCTTTATGATGCAACGGACGGAGCAATTTATCTGGATGACGTGAATATCAGGGATTTGTCCCTAAAGCAGCTTCGAAGCTCCATTTCCGTGGTAATGCAGGATGTCTTCCTGTTTTCGGACACGATCCTTGAGAATGTAAAGCTTGGCCGCAAGGAAACGCTCAATCTTTCTTCAGTGAAAAAAGCGGTTACCCGCGCCCAGGCGAAAAGCTTTATCGAAAAAATGGAGAAACAATATGACACCGTAATCGGAGAACGGGGTGTAGGACTTTCCGGCGGACAAAAGCAGCGTATCACCATCGCACGTGCCCTCGCCAAGAAGTCGCCTATTCTTGTTCTGGATGACTCCACTTCTGCCCTTGACATGGAAACAGAGCAGTCCATCCACGAAACCCTGCGCCTTCTTCCGGATACAACAAAGATTATCATCGGCCATCGTATCAGTGCAGTCTGCCATGCAGATGAAATTATCATCCTGGATAACGGCAGAATTGCAGAACGTGGCGATCACAAGACCCTGCTTGCCCGCAAAGGACTTTATTACCAGACCTATGTGGCGCAGTACGGAGAACCCAAGGAGGAAATAACAGCATGAGCATCAATTCCTATAAAGAAGACGAACAGCTCTCACAGGTAAGCAAGCTGCGTACCCTGTTGCGGCTGTTCTCCTATCTTCTTGCATATACAAAAGAAATCATCATTGTCCTACTGATCATGGCATTTTGCGTGGCTGTATCGCTGATTAATCCGCTTTTGGTTGAGGCGGCGATCGATCAATATATTTCTGTAGGGAACCTGAAAGGACTTGCAGGTCTGATCCTTTTTGCAGTCATCATCAATCTGCTCTTGATCGGGGGCATCAAGCTCCGCATGTATATCATGGCAAAGGTATGTAACAGCATCCTTGTAACGATACGTCAGGAGCTGTATACGCACATCCAGACTCTGGATCTGCAGTTTTTTGACAGCCGTCCTACCGGGAAAATCCTCGCTCGTATTATCGGCGATATCAATTCTCTTAAGGACGTGCTGAACAACTTTGTTACCACCCTGCTTCCGGACTTTGCAACAATCATCGCCGTAGTTGTCATTATGTTTATCAAGAACCCGGCGCTTGCCGCTGCATCCTTGTGTAGTCTTCCTCTTATGCTGATCAGCATCTGGTTCATACAGGTGTACTCGCACAAAAAATGGCAGGATTTCAGGAGGAAGTCTTCTAACCTGAACGCCTTTATTCACGAGGATATGTCCGGCATGCGTATTATCCAAAGCTTTCATGCACAGGAAGAAACCAGTGATACCTTCGACGAACTTCTTTATGAACATCGTCACTCCTTCCTTCAAGCAGTCCGAGTAAATGACGCCATGGGATCCAGCATTGATTTCAGCTGGGGAATCGGTATTGCAGCACTCTATTTTGTTGGAATCAAAGTTTTAGGGATCGGAAATGTTTCCATCGGTACTTTTGTTGCCTTTGGTAACTACATTGGAATGTTCTGGAATCCTATCATGAATCTCAGCAACTTTTATACGCAGCTACTAACAAACATTGCTGCCGCAGAACGTATTTTTGAAATACTGGACACCGAAGCGGAGATTTCGGATTCTGAAAATGTCATTTCCATCCCACCTATCAAAGGGCATGTCACCTTTGACCATGTAGGCTTCTCCTATGATGAGCATACAAAGGTATTAAACGATGTCAGCTTTGATATCAAACCGGGAGAAACGATTGCACTTGTAGGGCCGACAGGCGCCGGAAAAACAACGATTGTCAATCTGATCAGCCGCTTTTATGACGTACAGGAGGGAACCATCTCCATTGACGGTTACGATGTAAAGAGTGTTTCCATTGAGAGTCTGAGAAGTCAGATGGGCATCATGACACAGGATAACTTCCTGTTCACCGGTACGATCAGAGATAATATCAGATACGGGAAGCTGGATGCCACCGACGAGGAAATCATCCGGGCAGCCAAAGCCGTTCATGCGCATGATTTTATCTGCAAGCTGAAGGACGGCTACGACACAGTTCTTTCTGAACGAGGCGGCGGCCTTTCCGTTGGGCAGAAGCAATTACTTGCCTTCGCGCGAACCATGGTTTCTGATCCGAATATTCTGATACTGGATGAGGCGACCTCAAGCATCGACACACAGACTGAGCTGTTGGTTCAGGAAGGGATCGAAGCGCTTCTTAAGGGACGCACTTCCTTTGTCATTGCACACCGGCTCTCAACCATTCAAAAGGCTGACCGGATTTTTGTAATCGATCAGGGCGGTATTATCGAAGAAGGCTCCGCACCCGAATTAATCGCAAAAAGAGGAGCCTACTACAGGCTCCACACTGCTCAGTTAATGACAGCCTCATCGGATTGATGAGGCTGTTACTTTACTATTTCTATTTAGTATTCAATATTCCATTCGTGCGCTCCGCCCCAATCGCCGATCAGCGTTGAAGTCGTTCCTTCCGGCGTGGCGATTCTGGTCTCAAATCGGTAATTCATTTGCGGCACATATTCCCCATCAATCGTGACATTGCTGTAAAGGTACACAAATTCATAGGTTTTGTGGGGATAATACTCACCGTTTTCAGAAGCCGGTTCATAAGAGATACAAAGCCGCTGAACACCGGCATCCTCCTGTTTCGCTCCCCAGACCTTAATCACACCTGCCGTATCCGGGCATTCATCAAAATCAGCAAAACTGAAGGTGCGCTTGCCGTCTTCTCTGCTTAGCATCAGGATTTCCCTGCTCACCGGAATATAGGTCTTACCGTCCCAATACTCCATTGATCCTTCAATGAACTGATCCCGTATAGAAATATACTCCTCTGACTGCATAAAATCCTTAATCGGTTCAAAATCTCCCGACTCAAAAATGGCAAAGGCATCTGCAAAGATATCCTGCGCCCACATTGCCTTTTCAATGCAGGCTGTAAGCTCCCTAATCTCATCGGTATTCTCAAGCGCTGCTACTCGTTCCAGGAGATTATGATAATCCTCTATATGCTTCACCGCAAGCCATACTGTATCATTTTCCGGGGCAGCAAACCTGACCGTTTCTGCCTTAAGCTCCTCATTCTGCGTTTCTTCACAGGTAGTAAGAAGTCTGTTCATGATATCCAGATATCGGTCAAAGCCACAGCCATCTTCTTCCTCCTCACAGAAAAGCCTACTTTCTTCTGTCATAAACAAGCGTTCATAGCAGGCATCCAGCAGCTTAATTCCATCCTCACTGTAAGGGTTGCTTTCAACCGAAAGCACTGTCTTGTCAAGCGTATCCAGGCTGCAGTTTCCCTCATTAATATCTGCCACCGCATCGTTTAACAGATGCACGCAGTATTCCTGTAAGAGCCCTTCATCCTGGGTCGTCTCCCAACCGCGGTAAAGCACCTGCTCTGCAGCTTCGCGATCCTCCTGCGTCAGATAAACACCGGCCATCGCCCGATAAGCCTTTACGGATTTGGAATCGATCTTTAATGCTTCCTCGCAGGATGCAATTGCCTCCTCATAATCCATCGTCTCTACAAATTCATCTGCCGCGGAAAGCTGCTTGTCCACCCGAATGCCCGGCATCATGTAAATAACGGTTGCTGCAGCGCCTGCCAGAATGACTACGCCGGCAAGGGCAATGGCAATTTTCTCTGCCATAACAACTCTTTTTCTATGCTTGCGTCTGCGTTCTCTCGCTGCCGCAGATGCTTCTTTTCTTCTTATTTCCTTTTCTTCCATTTGAACAATCCTTTTCTCAACCCCGTCATAAACACCCGGTACTTACGCACTACTTTTCATAGTATCATAGAAAGCATTCTGTGACAAACGAAATCTATCTCTTAATTATTCCTATTATTTCTCTTTTTTGAGTCTTTTTTCCCGTAGCTTTTCTTTTTATCCTGTCTGTTTTTTTCCTGCCTGAATATTTCAAAGGATTTTTTATCCTTATGCCCCGGTCTTCTTCCCGCATCCTTTGAATTGCTTTTATGACGTCCGTTTCTTTCATAAAACGGTTTCTCTTCCTTTATGTCAACAGGCTCCTCGCCCATATTCATATACATGAAGGCCGCTGCCAGATCGAGCACGGAAAATCCGTTTTCTTCCGCTGTAAACACGATCCTCTCCCTGATCTCATCAAGCCGGGTGTTTTCCATTACCTCCATAGCATCAGCAAAGAGTTTTCCCGACTTTATCTTTACAATATCCTTCGCGGAGGGTATTTTTCTCTCCTTAATGGTTGTATGGCAGATTCTTTCAATATCACGTATCTTAAAAATTTCCTTTCCCGAAACCAGGGTAAAGGAACGGCCTGCCTTGCCGGCTCTTCCGGTTCTTCCGATTCTGTGAACATAGTATTCAATGTCCTCAGGAACATCGTAGTTAAAAACAGCATCTACACCACTGACATCAATTCCCCTTGCCGCCACATCGGTTGCAGAAAGGAGTCTGCATCTTCCGCTTCTGAAAAGGTTCATCACCGTATCTCTCTGATTCTGCGTCAGATCACCGTGAAGTCCCTCTGCCTCGTAACCTCTGTCCTTCAACATGCCTGTGATCTCATCCACCATCTTTTTCGTGTTACAGAAAACAAGGCTTTTCTCCGGATGATAATAGTCAAGCAATCTGCAGATTGCCTCAAATTTATCTTTCCTCGCGACTCTGTAATATGCCTGCTTGATTGCCGCCACGGTTACTTCCCTGGGGGTTACCTTCACATAGACAGCATTTTTCTGATAGGTTCCCGTGATATCCAAAATTGCCTGTGGCATGGTTGCAGAAAAAAGTGCCATCTGGTGCTCCTTCGGCATATCCTTCAGCACCGTCTCAATGTCTTCCCGAAAGCCCATGTTCAGCATTTCATCCGCTTCATCCAGAACAATCATCCTGATCTCGCTTGTCTTTATAGTATGGCGTCTTAGGTGATCCATTACTCTTCCCGGCGTCCCAACAATAATCTGGACTCCCTGGCTGAGTGAGCGAATCTGCCTGCCGATATCCTGTCCGCCGTACACAGGCAACACCTTGACACCATGCATATATCTGGTCAGCTTACGAATTTCCTCCGCAGCCTGCATGGCAAGTTCTCTGGTCGGGCAAAGAATAATTCCCTGCGGTCTTTTAATATCGGCATTTATCTGTTGAATCATAGGAATGGCAAAAGCCGCTGTCTTTCCGGTTCCCGTCTGTGCCTGCCCGATCACATCCTTTCCTTCAAGGAGCACGGGGATCGCCTGCTCCTGAATGGGTGTCATCACTTCAAAGCCCATTTCCTTCACTGCACGGAGGATTCTGTCATCGATGTGGGCATCTTCGTATCTCATCCTCTGCTGTGACTGCATTTCTTCCTTCTGTGGCTCTAACTTCTGTGGCTCTGCCTGCTGTGTCTCTATCTGCTGTGCGATCTGCTGCTTTGCTATTTCACGCTTCATAAATACCTCTTCTATATTTGATTACAGCTCTTGGGAAGGACATCTCCCCCTTAAAAACGTGCGCCGCTATGCGCACGAGCAATCAGCACCACCGACTTAGCCGGTGGTGCTGATTACATGAACCTCTAAAGTATATCGGTTAATTATTGTTCTGTCAAGCGTCCTCATGCATCTTCTTCTCACGTTTTCATGCGTCTTCATGCAAAAACTGCTCAATTAGGAATCGCGGTCTTGCTTTTGTTTCCAGATAGATCTTTCCAATATATTCTCCTACCACTCCCAGGGATAAAAGAATCAATCCTCCGATTGCCCACACGGAAACCATCAATGTTGTCCAGCCTACAATCGTGGCTCCCATAAAATGTCTCACAATACTATAAATCAGCATTCCAATACTGACTATAAATATGAAAAAGCCAAGTCCTGTAATCATTCTGATCGGTTTGGTACTAAGGGAAGTGATTCCTTCGATTGCAAAGGAAAGCATCTTGCCAAACGGATACTTGCTTTTACCTGCAAACCGCTCCCCACGCTCATAATAGACAATATCACACGGATATCCGATCATCGGCACGACACCGCGCAGGAACAAATTAACCTCTCCGAACTCGGCAAGACCATCAAGTGCACGCCTGCTCATCAGCCGGTAATCTGCATGGTTAAATACCGTATTGGCTCCCATCACGTTCATCAGCTTATAAAATCCTTCTGCAGTTGCTTTCTTAAAGAAGGTGTCCTTGGCGCGGCTGCTTCTAACTCCATATACGATATCAAATCCATCTAAATATTTGTCAACCATTGCATCAACGGCATTGATATCATCCTGAAGATCCGCATCCATGGAGATCACCATATCTGCATGATCCTTCACCGTCATAAGGCCTGCCAGCAGTGCATTCTGATGCCCTCTGTTCCGGCTTAAATTAATTCCGCTAAATACAATATCTTCCCCGTGTAACTCTTGTATGATCTCCCATGTTTTGTCACGGGAACCATCGTTGACAAACACGATGCGGCTGTCCGGGTGGATTTTCCCTGCCTGCACAAGTGAACTGAGCTTGTCCTTCAGACGCTTAGCCGTCTCAGGAAGGACTTCCTCTTCATTATAGCATGGAATTACCAGATACAGTTTGTTGTTCATCGGATGAATGCCTCCTAAATATATATGTTTATGAATATATATGTTAATGATTCTATATTTGCATGATTCCATTTGTGTATGAACGGAATTCTTTACATTGCTTGCTATGGTTTCCCACGCGCTCTATTATAGCATATTTTCCCCAGCAAATACAACAAAAGAGGGGAAAAGGGGCTTTTAGGCTATTTCTCGCTTCTGCGCCCCAAACTTGCTTTCCAGCGCGGGGCGTTTTTCGCCCTTCCGTTCTTCTGCACCCCCGCCCCGCTCCCGCGCGGGGAAGCGGGGCTTTTTCAATTGATTTGCACTTATTTGCCCTTCCAGTTCCCCTATATAATCTTGTGCAGTTTTAAAGCTTCATTCAAATGATAATAGTTATGATAGTGGTGATAATGGTGATAGTGGTAATAGCTGTAATAATGGTAATAAAAAGTGGCAATTAAATACTGTCGAAAGCAAAGCAAAAAGGGCTTGTATAGTGATATTCACCAACAAACCCTTTGCTAATACCCTTTTAGTGGTATATTCTTTTGTTAATTATTAACAATTTTCAAATCAATTACGCATTAACAATCTGACCAAAATCAGGCTTAAGCGCTGCGCCACCGATCAGACCGCCATCGATGTCATCTTTTGAAAGAAGTTCAGCTGCGTTGCCTGCGTTCATGGAACCGCCGTACTGAATACGAACTGCTTCTGCTGTAGCAGCATCATACATGTCAGCGATAACCTCACGGATCATCTTACATACTTCCTGTGCCTGGTCAGCTGTAGCTGTCTCACCAGTTCCGATTGCCCAGATAGGCTCGTAAGCGATAACAAGCTCTTTCACCTGATCAGCTGTTACATCTGTAAGATCCCATTTGATCTGTCTTGCAATCCACTCC
Source organism: Bacillota bacterium (assembly GCA_030526045.1). GTDB lineage: Bacteria > Bacillota > Clostridia > Lachnospirales > Lachnospiraceae > Suilimivivens. Next base: position 9,003 of record JAUNDN010000040.1, read on the forward strand.
TTGTAGGTTCCTGCCTTACGAAGTGCAAGGGATTCACCACAGCAAAGGATGGGCTTAAGGCCGGCTGCAAATGCCTTCTTAACCTTAGCGTTGATCAAAATATCATTCTCTCCGAAGATATCTCTTCTCTCTGAATGTCCGATGATGATGTACTCAACACCGGCTTCCTTAAGCATGGGGGCTGAGATTTCGCCTGTGAAAGCACCCTTATCTTCAATATAGAAGTTTTCAGCACCTAACTTAACGTTAGTACCCTTAATTGCTTCTGCTACAGGTACGATATCGATTGCAGGTACACAGTATACTACGTCCACTGCGTCATTTTTTACTAAATCTTTCAGCGTTGCACAAAGTTCAACTGCCTGGCTGGGAGTCATGTTCATCTTCCAGTTGCCGGCAATAATTCTTCTTCTTGCCATTTTTCTTCTCCTTAAATTATCTCATTTCAGAAACATTTATTACTTATTATCAGCAGCATCTACACCGGGAAGTACCTTGCCTTCAAGGAACTCGAGGGAAGCACCGCCACCTGTTGAAATGTGGCTCATCTTATCTGCAAAACCAAGCTGATTAACAGCTGCTGCAGAATCACCGCCGCCGATAATGGTTGTTGCATCTGTTTCTGCAAGAGCCTTAGCTACAGCGATTGTACCCTTTGCAAGGATAGGATTCTCGAATACACCCATAGGTCCGTTCCAAACAACTGTCTTAGCGGACTTCACAGCATCTGCATAAAGCTCTGCTGTCTTGGTTCCGATATCAAGACCTTCCATATCAGCAGGAATCTTGTCTGCATCTACTACAGATACTTCGATTTCAGCGTCGATCGGGTTCGGGAAACCTGCAGCGATTGTTGTATCGATAGGAAGAAGTAACTTCTTGCCGAGTTTCTCAGCCTTAGCCATCATTTCCTTACAGTAATCAAGCTTCTCGTCATCTACTAAAGAGTTACCGATTTCATAGCCCTTAGCCTTTAAGAAGGTAAATGCCATACCGCCACCGATGATCAGTGTGTCAGCCTTCTCAAGGAGGTTGTCGATTACGTTAAGCTTGTCAGCAACCTTAGCACCGCCGAGGATTGCTACGAAAGGTCTTACAGGGTTCTCTACTGCATTACCGAGGAATTCGATTTCCTTCTGCATCAGATAACCAACTGCATTCACGCCGCCTTTTTCAGAGATATATTTGGTAACTACTGCAACAGAAGCGTGTGCTCTGTGTGCAGAACCAAAAGCGTCACATACATAGTCATCAGCAAGATCAGCCAATTCCTTAGCAAAAGCTTCGCCTGCCTTGTTAGGCTTTGTCTCCTCTTCACCACGGAAACGTGTATTCTGAAGAAGTACAACATCGCCATCCTTCATTGCTGCAACTGCATCTGTAGCAGCCTGTCCTGTAACGTTATAATCAGCAACGAATACTACTTCCTTGCCAAGCTTCTCAGAAAGTCTCTTTGCAACAGGTGCTAAAGATTCGCCTTCGTTGGGGCCGTTCTTAACTTTTCCAAGGTGGGAGCAAAGAATAACCTTGCCACCGTCTGCCAGTAATTTCTTGATTGTGGGAAGTGCTGCGTTGATACGTGTCTCATCGGTGATCTCACCATTCTTGAGAGGTACGTTGAAATCACATCTAACCAATACGCGCTTTCCTGCTACGTTGATATCATCAACTGATTTCTTATTTAATCCCATGTTTATTTCCTCCATTTATTTTTGATTCTCTCAAATCTTATTTACCACAGATGATTATCCGTGATATAAAAAGGTCCGGTCCATAAGACCGGACCCTTAAGGTCTTCTAAGTTTCGCTGTAGCGAATTTTCTTAAGCTAACTCTGAGAAGTATTTGATTGTTCTTACCATCTGGCTTGTGTAAGAATTCTCATTGTCATACCAAGAAACAACCTGTACCTGAGTATTGCCATCTTCCATAGGAGCTACCATAGTCTGTGTAGCATCGAAGATTGATCCGAATGTGCTTCCGATGATATCAGAAGATACGATTTCGTCTGTGTTGTATCCGAAGGATTCTGTAGCAGCAGCCTTCATAGCATCGTTGATCTGATCCTTGGTAACCTGTCCCTTAACAACTGCAACAAGGATTGTTGTAGAACCTGTAGGGGTAGGAACACGCTGAGCAGAACCGATGAGCTTGCCGTTCAGTTCAGGGATTACAAGGCCGATTGCCTTAGCAGCACCTGTTGAGTTAGGAACGATGTTCTGAGCACCTGCACGGCTTCTTCTCTTGTCACCCTTTCTCTGAGGTCCGTCAAGAATCATCTGATCACCTGTGTAAGCATGAACTGTTGTCATGATACCGCTCATGATAGGAGCAAGGTCATTCAGAGCCTTAGCCATAGGAGCTAAGCAGTTTGTTGTACAGGAAGCTGCAGAAATAACTGTATCTTCAGGCTTTAATGTCTTGTGGTTTACATTGTAAACGATGGTAGGAAGATCATTTCCTGCAGGTGCGGAAATAACAACCTTACGAGCGCCAGCTGCGATGTGAGCGCTTGCTTTTTCCTTGGATGTATAGAAACCTGTACACTCAAGAACAACGTCTACCTTTAATTCTCCCCAAGGAAGGTTCTTAGCGTCAGCTTCTTTGTAGATTGTGATGGTCTTTCCGTTAACTGTGATGGAATCCTCACCATAGGATACGCTGTCAGCATATTTGTATTTGCCCTGTGCTGTGTCATACTTTAATAAGTGTGCAAGCATCTCAGGACTTGTTAAGTCGTTGATTGCTACTACTTCATAACCTTCTGCATCAAACATCTGTCTGAATGCAAGACGACCGATACGGCCGAAACCATTAATTGCTACTCTTACTGCCATTTTAGATTCCTCCTAAAAATGAATAATTATTTTATCTTATTTTGGCAATTCCGCAGGAAATTATGCTCCGCAGGGATTGTCAAAATTTTATCAGCAGGATTATTTTACCTAATTTGTCCTAAAAGTGCAAGATGAAAATGAAAAATAATTGTAATCCATTGTGTTTTTTCTTCAAATCCGCTAGACTGATTACAGTTATACGACAAATTTCAATAAAACGGGAGATATTTACATGGCAATTACATCTGACTTTCATTTACATTCTTCTTTTTCCGGTGATTCCGATACCCCTATGGAGGATATGATCCTGAAAGGCATTTCTCTTGGTCTTGATACGATGTGCTTTACGGAACACAATGACATGGATTTTGTTTATGTCAATCCACAGGAAACCGGCATGTTCGATCTAAATACGGATTCTTACCTCTATGAACTGATCAGACTCAAGGAAAAATATGCAGACAAAATCCGCATTTTGTTCGGAGTAGAGCTTGGCGTCCAGCCGCACCTTCGCAGGGAGCTGGCGGTTTATGCCAAAAGCTTTGATTTTGATTTCATCATTGCCTCCTCGCACCTGTGCAACCACAAGGACCCTTATGATTCTTCTTTCTATGAAGGGCGTAGCGATGAAGCGGCTTATCGGGAATACTTCTTATCTATATTGGATAATCTGAAGGCCTTCAGCAATTTTGACGTCTACGGCCATCTTGATTATGTGGTCCGTTACGGAAAAACGAAGGATGCCGATTATTGCTATGACAAGTACAAGGACATCTTTGATCCGATGTTGGAAACACTGATTGAAAAGGAAAAAGGAATTGAGATCAATACCGGTGCCATCCGTCATGGTCTTCGTGAGCTGAATCCCTGTACGGATGTGATCAGACGCTACAAGGAGCTTGGCGGTGAAATCATCACCATCGGTTCTGATGCCCATTCGCCGGAAAATATTGCGCTCGGTTTTGATCGGGCAGCAGAAATTCTGAGTGACTGCGGATTTAAATACTATACGACTTTCGAGAAAAGGTCTCCGGAATTCCATCGGATCTAGAAGTCCAAATGGAAGTCCGAAAAGAGTCAATTTTCATGCACTACATTATCGTGCCTCCGCCCATGACGTATTCGCCGTCGTAAAAGACGACTGCCTGTCCGGGTGTGATGGCACGGACAGGATTTTCAAACTCACAGTGAATCCTGCCATCTGCAATCTGCCGGGCAATGCACCACTGCCCGCGGTGGGCATATCGTACCTTTGCCCACAGTCTGCGAGGGGTGGGCAGGCTCTCCATTCCCATAAAATTAATATGATCACAGGTCAGCTCTGTCCGAAATACATCACTGTCGCTGATGACAACTTCATTGGTTTCCGGCCGCAACTGCGATACAAAAACAGGATGCCCCATAGACAGCCCAAGTCCTTTTCGCTGTCCGATGGTATAGTGAGTGATCCCCTTGTGTTTTCCTAAAATTGTGCCGTCCTCTGTCACAAAGTTCCCCTCTCCGGGCACTTCACCAGGCGCTTCCTGCTCAATAAATGATGCATAATCGCCGTCCGGCACAAAACAGATATCCTGGCTGTCGGGCTTATGAGCAACCGGAAGGTGGTTTTCCTGCGCAAGCTTCCGGATCTGATCCTTTTCATAATCTCCTACAGGCATCAACGTATGGGCAAGCTGAAACTGTGTCAGATTATAAAGAGCGTAGGTCTGATCCTTGCTTGCCGTTACGGAATTGCGAATTGCAAACCTTCCGTTTGGAAGCTGACTGATCCTGGCATAATGTCCGGTGGCAATATAGTCTGCACCGATCTCCATGCTCCGTTTCAGCAGTGCTTCCCATTTCACATAGCGGTTACAGGCAATGCAGGGGTTTGGGGTTCTCCCGGCAAGATACTCCTGCACAAAATAATCCATGACATTCTCTTTAAATTCCTTCTTGAAGTTCATCACATAATAAGGAATATCCAGGACCTGCGCCACCCGCCTTGCATCTTCAACCGCAGAAAGTCCGCAGCAGCCTCCGTTTTCCTCCGTTGCTGCTTTATCTTCGTCCTGCCAGATCTGCATGGTGACACCGATGACTTCATATCCCTGTTCTTTTAAAAGGTAAGCCGCCACGGAGGAATCGACGCCTCCTGACATTCCAACCACTACCCTTTTCTTCATAAGAGAATGCTCCTTATTAATATTCTTCCTCTTCTTCTCCTTCATGGATATCTGACTTCGGCTTTTCAAGGCCTTCTATGACGATTCCGTTTTTCTCAGCGTAATCCCACAGTGCCGCATGAATTGCTTCCTCTGCCAGCAAGGAACAGTGTACCTTCACAGGCGGCAATCCGTCAAGTGCTTCCATAACAGCCTTATTGGTTACCTGCAGGGCTTCTTCTATCGTCTTCCCCTTTACTAGCTCTGTTGCCATGCTGCTGGTTGCAACCGCAGCGCCGCAGCCAAAGGTCTTAAACTTGCAGTCCCTGATGATATGATTTTCATCGATATCAAGATACATCCTCATGATATCGCCGCACTTGGCATTCCCTACCGTTCCCACACCGCTGGGATTCTCTATTTCTCCCATATTCCTTGGATTTGAAAAATGATCCATTACCTTTTCACTGTACATATCTATATCCTTTCTCTGCCTTATCGCAGTATCCCTAATTCTTATTTTTCTTTATAAAATCCTCATACAAAGGCGACATTGCCCGCAGCTTTTCCACGATTTCACGGACAGCATCTACCACATAATCCATTTCTTCCATCGTGTTCTCATGATCAAGTGTAAGACGCAGGGAGCCATGTGCAATCTCATGAGGAAGGCCAATGGCCAGCAGCACATGAGACGGATCCAAAGAACCGGAGGTACATGCGGAACCACTGGACGCGCAGATCTTTTTCATATCAAGCATAATCAAAAGCGACTCGCCCTCAATAAACTCAAAGCTGAAATTCACATTTCCGGGAAGCCTTCTTACACGATCTCCATTGAGACGGCAATAGGGAATTTCCTTTTCTATCCGTCCAATCAGGTAATCACGCATTTCGGTTTCCTTCCGAATCCGCTCTTCCATTCCCGAAAAAGCTTTCTCAACGGCCACCCCAAGTCCTACGATTCCCGGAACATTCTCCGTTCCCGCACGTCTTCCTCTCTCCTGGGCGCCGCCATGCACAAAGGAGCGGATCTTTACCCCTTTTCTGATATAAAGGAAGCCGATTCCCTTCGGACCGTTCAGCTTATGCCCGCTTGCGCTGAGCATATCGATGTGAAGCTCCTCCACATCAATGGGAACATGTCCGTAGGCCTGAACCGCATCTGTATGGAACAGGATCCCATTTTCTTTGGCAATTCTGCCTATCTCTGCTATGGGCTGTATGGTTCCGATCTCATTGTTTGCAAACATAACCGAAATCAGGATCGTGTCCGGTCGAATTGCCTTCTTAAGTTCATCCAGTTTGATAATTCCATTCTCATCCACATCAACATAAGTAATGTGAAATCCTTTCTTTTCCAGATATTCACAGGTATGAAGAATGGCATGGTGCTCTATCTTTGAGGTGATGATATGTTTTCCCTTTGACTCATAAGCCTGCGCTGTTGCAACAAGTGCCCAGTTATCAGATTCCGAGCCACCTGCCGTAAAATAAATTTCTGAGGGGTCCGTGTGCAGGCTCTCCGCAATTTTGCTGCGGGTATTCTGAATTGCCTTTTTGCTCTGTGCCCCCAATTGGTAAATGGTACTGGCATTTCCGTAATACTCCGTAAAATAAGGAAGCATTGCCTGAACTGCTTCAGGAGAGCACTTCGTTGTTGCTGCATGATCTAAATAAATGAATTTATCCATAATATACGATTCCTTTCATCGTCCTCATTGTATTCCTAGCGATATACTAGGTTTTGACACACCTACTATATCATGTGCTTTATGTTCTGTCAATAAGCTGCTTTGCATATACTTACCAATAACTGATACCGGATGGTAAATTATGCATTTCTCACGCAAAACCAGCCCTCTCATCACCGGAACCATTATCCTTACCGTAACAGGCTTCGCAAGCCGTTTCATCGGATTTTTTTATCGCATTTTCTTATCCCGGGTCTTTGGCGCAGAGGGAATGGGAATTTATCAGCTCACCTCTCCCGTACTTGCACTCTCCTTTTCTCTGACTGTTGCCGGGATGCAGACCGCTATCTCTAAATATGTTGCCGGAGAAACCCTTTCAAAGGATTATAGGTCATCTGCCCTGCATCTATTCACCGGCTTTGGGCTGTCCATGGGTGTTTCCATCCTTTGCACGTTGGGGATCTATTGCTTTGCGGATGAAATTGCTGCTTCCCTTTTGATGGAATCCCGCACCGCGCCACTGCTTCGCATTATTTCTCTTTCCATTCCACTGGCCACCGTTCATTCCTGCATTAACGGCTATTTCTACGGTATTCGGAAAACCTCAGTCCCCGCGCTCTGCCAGCTTGCTGAACAGCTGGTGCGGGTAGGAAGTGTGTATACCATTTACTATTTGGCCCGGCAGCGCGGAATGGAGCCTACCATCAGCTTTGCGGTTGTGGGGCTCGTGATCGGTGAAGCCGCTTCCACAATAGTATCCATCATTTGCGTAAAAGCACATTTTGACCATGTTCTCCCGCGCAATTACGGTCCCTTGTTATCCATTAACCCTCCCGCCCTGTGGGGAGCCTCCAAAAGGCTGCTTACACTTGCAGTTCCTCTGTCCTTAAACAGAATTATCATTAATTTTTTACAGAGTGTGGAAGCCATTTTTATTCCGAACCGCCTGATGTCTTACGGCTACGATAATGCCTCCGCGCTCAGCGTTTATGGTATTCTGACGGGTATGTCCCTTCCGCTTATTCTGTTCCCGAGCGCCATTACGAATTCCATCTGTGTGCTCCTGCTTCCGATCGTGTCAGAGGCTGATGCGGCAGAACGAACAGGTACCATCAAAAAAGCCGTGCATAAATCGATACGCTACGGCTTTTTCCTAGGTGTTCTTTTTACTTCAGTATTTTTTCTTTTCGGAAGGCTTCTGGGAAATTTTCTTTACCAGAATGCACTTGCCGGAAACTTCATCATTGTACTCAGCTTCTTATGCCCGCTGATGTATATTGCCAGCACTCTGAACAGTATTTTAAACGGTCTTGGTAAAACCGGAACCACCTTTGCGTATAGCATGATCAGCCTATTCGTCAGACTGCTGTTTGTGTTCTTCGCCATTCCCCGCTTCGGCATTAACGGCTACCTGTACGGTCTTCTTGCGAGCCAGCTTGTGCAGACCTTACTGTGCATGTACGCTGTAAGAAGCTATCGTTAATTTTCTCTTAACTGAAAGTGCTCGACCATTCCCTTAAGTGCTACAGCCTGTGCAGAAAGCTCCTCACTGGTAGCTGAGGTTTCTTCCGCTGCCGCCGAATTGTTCTGTACCACCGCACTGATGCCCTCGAATCCTTTTTCAATTTCCTTGACGGAAAGCGCCTGTTTATCGGATGCCTTACGGATGTGTGCAACTGCAAGAACAATATTGTCCATTTTCTCAATGACGCTGTCGAGTGCTTCTGCAGTCTGACTGGTAATTTCATTACCCTTCTGAACCTCACTGATCGATTTACTGATCAGCTGCTTTGTCTTCGTTGCGGATACTGCACTGTCCTCAGCCAGCTTCCTGATCTGATCGGCAACAACTGCAAAGCCCTTTCCGGCTTCTCCCGCCCTTGCCGCCTCGATAGCCGCATTTAATGACAGCAGATTTGTCTGAGACGCAATTTCTTCAATATCAATAATGATATTTTCAATTTCACCGGAGGTTTCCTTAATGCTTTCCATTGCATTAGTCAGTTCCTTCATCTTATCCTGGCTGACCTTCGCCTGTAAGCCGATTTCCTTAGCATAATCATGTGCTTTATCGGTAGTTTTGGTATTTTCAATTACCTGCTCGGTAACATCCGTAACTGTTGCTAAAAGCTCCTGAATGGATGCTGCCTGATCAGAGGCTCCCTGTGCCAGATCCTGTGCACCCATCGCAAGCCCGTTTGCGCCCTCTGAAACCTGATCTGCCGCATTGTCAATGCTGCGCATCGTATCACTGAAGCTGTTAACCATGAGGACGAGACGATCCAGCAATTCAGAGAAATCTCCGATATATGCCTCGGGATGTTCACTGTTTACATTAAAATTGCCTTCCTGAAATTCCTTAAGAATTGATGTGAAGTCGATGACAAGCATTTTCAGCATATCAAGCGTCTTCCTGAGACTGTCTGCAAGTACTCCCAGTTCACCTTCGCTCGTATAGGTAATTTCGGTATTCAAATCTCCTTTGGACATTCCAACCACTGCGTGATCCAGTTCGATAATCGGATCGATCAGATTCTTTGCCAGGAATTGATAGCCCTTTGTGGCAATTACAATAATCACAATAAGAAGTACTGTGTGAAAAATAATATGTAAGACAGAACTTCCAATCCCAAGTGTCCCAAGAATCGCCGTGAGTTCAGACACAATAAATATTGCGCACAAAACGATAAACAGCATTCGCATTTTTTCTTTAAAGCTTACCTTTTCTTTCATCTTCGGGTCCTCCATCTACTCTAATGTCGGTCATGTAAAATATATAAAGCTATTATAATCCTTTCACATTTATTTTGAAAGATGATTTTTGTCAAAAAATACAATTTATATCCTTTTTCTTTCTATACTTTCTTCCGTTCAAAAGGTAAAATGAAGGTATCAATTTACTATCGCATCGCAAAGGAGGATATGACATGAAAATTCTGTTTATCGGCGGAACCGGAACAATCAGTATGGCAATTTCAAAACAGCTTTTGGCGGAAGGTCACACTCTTTATCTTCTCAACAGAGGATCAAGAAATCAGTCTCTTTCCGGAGATCTGATTGAACTAAAAGCGGATATCAATGATGAGGCTGCAGTCGCAGCACTGATCAAGGATCTTCGCTTTGATGCTGTAGCAGACTTTATCGCCTTTGTTCCCGCTCAGCTGGAACGGGATTACAGACTCTTTAAAGACAAGACCAGACAGTTTCTCTATATCAGCTCCGCTTCTGCCTATCAGAAGCCGCTTTCCGATTATCGGATCAACGAAGGCACTCCTCTTGCCAATCCCTATTGGGAATATTCCAGAAACAAGATCGCCGGGGAGGATTATCTGATGAAGATGTACCGAGAGAATGGCTTCCCTGTCACCATCATCCGCCCCAGCCATACCTATGACGAGCGCTCCGTTCCCCTTGGCGTACACGGAAATAACGGAAGCTATTCCACCATCAAGCGTATGCTGGAGGGCAAGCCGGTCATCATCCACGGGGACGGCACTTCTCTGTGGACGCTGACTCACAATTCGGATTTCGCCAAAGGCTTTATCGGACTTCTCGGAAATGTACATTCCATCGGTGAAGCAGTCCAGATCACTTCCGATGAGTCCGTCACCTGGAATCAGATCTATCAGATCATTGCTGATGCTCTCGGGGTTAAATTGAATGCTGTTCACGTTTCTTCAGAATTTTTAGATGCCTGCAGCTCCTACGATTTCGCAGGCAGCCTGCTGGGCGATAAGGCAAATACGGTTGTCTTCGATAACAGTAAATTAAAGAAGTTAGTTCCCGGCTTTACTGCAACAGTCCGGGCAGACCAGGGCATCCGCACCACAATCGAGTATGTCCTCTCCCATCCGGAATGCCAGATTGAGGACCCTGAATTTGATGCGTGGTGTGATCAAGTGGTGGCTGTAATGAAGGATGCCGTCCTGCAGATCAGGAAGTAACATCCTCTGCCAGCTTAACCAGCATGGCTTCACAGCCTTCCAGTACATCCGCATAGGTTGCATCAAAATTACCGGTGTACCAGGGATCTGCAATGTCTCTGGTACTGCCGGCAAACTCAAGAAGCTTCCGGATTTTATGCTCCGAGTCTCCCCCTGCAATTCTGGTCATATTCCGAATGTTCCAGTCATCCATACCAATCAGATAATCATATTCCGCATAATCCTGCTTTTTCATCTGCCGTGCCCGATGAGGCACAACCGGGATTCCCACTTCTCTTAATTTCCGTACTGTGCCGTGGTGGGGGGGATTACCGATTTCCTCCGTACTGGTGGCGGCAGAGTCCACGGAAATGGCGGATTGTAGGTTGTTTTCTTTGATCAGGTGGGTCATGACACTCTCGGCCATGGTGCTGCGGCAGATGTTGCCGTGGCAGACCATGAGGACTTTTATTTTTCCTTGCATAACTTGGTATAACCTCGTTTTTCCTTGTATTTACTAGGGTTCTAGCCATTTTCCCTTAGAACCCTATCTTGGTATATCTTATCATATTTTACCCTATCTTGGTAGGTAAAAGAGGTACAAATGGAAGTAAATTTTACTTCTTGTACCCCTACCTTTTTTACAGACTTATCCTAAACTCCACTCACTCGCTTTAATTCTTTCTTGGCATACTCCATATCCACCAATGCCAACATATCAATCAGACCGTCACGCTCAACGCTCATTTCATCCTCGTTAGCTTTCGCTCCACTGATACCCTCGTCCTTGAAAATTTTTAATAATTTGTAACTTTTGGAACTACAGTACTTTTCAATTTCTACACGTTGCTCTACTAGGGAATACCCCTGTTTGGCCTGTCCTTCTGTTGACACCCTTATGTAACCATATACATTGATAATGTTACTTTCCATGTAATCGAACCTCCGTTATAAAACAAATTATTATAACAGTAATTTCAATTCCGGTTACAAACTTGGAAATTGCTTACAAATTTCTACTATCACATATTTTTTTACAGCAAATAAAAAAGAAATTTATTTTTCTCCAAAAGATATCTCTCTTTTATAAATAGATTACTTCCACTATGCAAATAAAGGACATATACTATTATTAGCTATCTTTCTCACCACTACCGAATTTTTCAAAATATTCAATTCCTTTTATTACACGATTTCTACAAATATTTTGTTCTCTTAATTTGTATTCAACAAAAAGGGTTTCATAAAAATGGTCATATTTCTCATTATAAACGAGAAGTTCGGATACTTTTTCTTTAAACTGTTCAATATTTTCCGAGAAATTCAACAACTTCCAAAATAATATTACACCTTGGCAATTCTTCTTGTGTTTGATTGTTTTCTCTTCTTTAGTATTTATCCCTCTATAACTTCGCAAAACATATCCCAATAAATCATTCGTACAAGTCTTTGCACACCGAATCATCAATATCAAAAATAATAAAAATCCCTCTTCCGATTTATACGCTAAATCAATTAAAGAATATAATATTCTCGGACTTGTATAACTATAAAAAACATTATGCGCTTCGAATTTGCATTCAAGCAACAGCGGGATAAGTTCATTTCTATTTTTTAAAACTATAATATCAACTATTGAAACATAAATCTGAGGACTAGATAACGTCAAATTTAATTGATTCCCCAAAAAATATTTAAGTTCTTTTTCAATATTTTCCTCATTATCTTTTTTTCTTTCATAGATAATATTGCTCTGAATCCATG
>JAUNDN010000040.1:21373-23344 GCA_030526045.1 Bacillota bacterium
AATTGTGAGATGTGCTGAAATAAATCATCCCCTGTCTCTTGAACAACCTTCCTCTTAAAATCATTATTAAGTTTATACATGGCGCCAATCACCTTATTAAAATTCTGATTTTCTTTTATTTCTTCAATAAAATACTGTGTCAAAATATTGGTATCATATTCAATTTGAGGGGTTGATGAATCTCTCAATCTTCTCTTTTGCAGTTCTGCTGTTCCTACAAGTTGTGAATGATAGATTAAACATTTATAATATTTTTCATGAAATTTAGGCAATAACATATTATTTTTATATAAGTCTGCTATTATCATGAAAATATCTACTTCTTTTGAATATTCTTCCCTTGTTTTCGCACACTCTTCCTCAATTTGTTGAAACATAAAATCAATAATATATTTGTGTTGTCTTGGTTCATTTTTTTCTATGACTACTTCTATTATTAATCTTGCAAGTTCATCATTGTTTGAATCTCCTATCCATGTTCTTAATAGACTTACTAATTCTGCATTATCAAGTTCTTTTGAGAAATATACCGCTAAAAAATACTCATAAAACGTTTTGTGTGCAAAATCAAATCTATCTTCATCAACTTCTCTCAATAATTCTGTTCTATTTACTAAATAACTTGTATACTGGTTTACCGGTTCTCTCCAATTAATCTTATCTGGCACTTCAATTGCATCCATTATCGCCTTCTTTACTTCTTCACCTGTAAATTTATATCTTGCATCTTCATTTACATGCTCGAACTTATAATGTGCAATTTTGGGAACTACCAAATCATCTCCTAAAATATTTTTAATTTTTTCAGTCATTTGAAATGCAGCTTTTCTATCCTCTCTAACAACCAAAAAAGTATCAATACATTTTTTATAAAATTCAACTCTTCTATTTGGCAAGTTCTTTTCTATGTCAAATATAACTAACGCCAATATAAGAACAATGGGATTCTTTATTAAATTACTGCATTTGGACTTCTCCACTTCCGTTTCAAACTTTTGCCAAAACTCGTCAAATTCACCTACTTGTTTATAATTAGTTTTAAACCAATTATTACTATACTTTTTTATTTGTATCTTATTGAACTCATTTATTTTAATATGCAAAAAACTATCATCAAATTTATTTCTTAAATATCCAACTTCTCTTGTTGAAATTATAAATCTATTTAAATAATACAATTCACAAAAACTGCTAATTTCATTTCTTACTGTATTTCGCATTGCTTGAGTTGGAATCTCATCTAAAGCATCTAAAATTACTAGACAATCTCCTCTATCTAAAAAATTGGCAATGATACTTTCTACATCAGCAAATTGCAATCTTGTTCTCTTTATTCTTTTATAAAATTCTGTAGATAGACACCATATAATATCTCTCTTATCTTCTACAATATCTTTGGCATATTCTTTTAAATCAATCTTTAACTTTAATGCATTAGCACCAAATATTTTTTCATAATTACAAAACAGATAATTGAGCGTTGTTGATTTACCTAATCCTGCTGCTCCAATTAGCACGATTTTATTCCCATAATCAAAGAAATTATCTAAATGCAAATCCTCCATTTTCTCAGAAGAAAAGTCATACATTTCTATAAATTCTTTACTATAATATGAAAATGTATTTTCAACATAAAATATCCCTAAATCTTGTACTTCCTTATCTTCTGCTCCCGAAATACCTGTAAATCTAACTTTATTAAATTCTTTTTCACAATTACAATGATATGTTAAAATATCATTATCGCTAATCGTGATAGTTGATTTATCCAAAGATTTTATATATCTATACAAATTGTCTTCGCTCTCCAAAATTTTCCCCAATAACTCCCTATGCGATATCGTTAATATCTGTATAGCAGCATTCAATTCAAAATTTTCTTCTATTACTTTATGTAAAAAATCTGTATATAATTCATTGTAAACGGCAAGTACTTTTCCATATTTTTTGGCAATTAATTTTCCATAAAAA
>JAUNDN010000041.1 GCA_030526045.1 Bacillota bacterium
CCATAATCATGGCACCGAATACAATGAACGGCGAACGTAAAAACAGACGCAGCACCAGATTTACTCCGGACTGCACCTGATTGATATCACTGGTCATTCTTGTGATCAGGGTTGAAGTTCCCTCCCTGTCCATCTGCGAAAAGGATAGGCTCTGAATATGTGCAAACAGCCCATGTCGAAGCCTGGTTGCAAAGCCAACCGCCGCCTTTGCCGCAAAGAACTGGGCTGTGACTGAACAAATCAATCCGATCAACCCCAAAGCAGCCATAATCAGACACATTTTGATGATATAGCTTTTATCGTCTCCTGCAATCCCCACATCAATCATAGATGCAACAACAAGTGGTACAATAAGCTCAAATGAAGCCTCCAGCAGTTTAAACAGAGGTCCCAGAATACTTTCTTTTTTGTAATCCTTTAAGTAGACAAGTAAACGCTTCATAAACCGGCTCCTAATTCAAAAAGTTTTCAATAATGACCGCTTCCGCAGCCTCCTCGCTAAGCCCAAAGGTATTCAGCTTTATCAGCTGTTCATTGTTAATCCTTCCGATCGCTGCCTCATGAATGATTGCCGCATCCACATGGTTGGCATCAATTTCCGGAATGGAGCATACCCGCGCCCGATCCATAATAATGGAATCGCATTGAATATGCGCATGGCAGGGTGCATTTCCGATCGCCTTCGGATGAAAGACCTGACCGGATTCTCCCTTTGCAACAGAGCGGGAAATGATCTGCGCAGAGCTTCCGGCTCCGTTTAGATAAATATCCATGTTAGAAACAGCATTCTGCTGATCATGTGTCATCAGCTTTTCTACCACAAAGAGCTTTGCTTTCTCTCCCATGATCACTTCCGTTTCCCGTTTGGTAGAATCCACTCCCTTGATCTGAGCAGTATCCAGGGTAAAAACAGAATTTTCCTCCATGATGATCTTCGTCACGGGATTTAAGATTCGCGCTCCGGTTCCTTCCCCTTCCCCATAATGCTTTTCCTCATACCGGACATTGGCATTCTTCCCTACATGAAAGGTGTGTATTCCATCATGTCTGCTGTCATTACAGCCGCTGTTATGAATTCCGCATCCGGCAATAATGGTAACTTCTGCTCCTTCTTCTACATAAAAATCATTATAGACTTCATCTGTCATACCGGAAACAGCAACCACTACGGGGATATGTACCTGTTCTCCCTTAGTGTCACCACTGATATAGACATCAATTCCCTGCTTGTCCTTCTTTTTCTCAATCTTAATGTGTTCTGTATTTCCGTGACACAGGGAATATCCGTTGTATCGTAAATTATATGCCCCTTCCTGTTTAAAGCCTTCACTATCAATCTGAGCAAGAACTGACTGTGTTACCTGATCTATGTCTGCCACTTTTCTCTTCCTTTCTGTTCTGACAAAGCTCTCTGCTATGCTTTATGCTGCTTGCTTCTGCAAACACAGCCTGTATTCTCTCCCACAAGCCCCGGAAAAACCTGTTCTCTCTTTCCTATTGCATCGATCTTTCCGTCCTTGATAACCATAATTCTGTCTGCCATCTGAATAATCCTCTCCTGATGGGAAATCAGAATCAGGCTCTCCTTTTTATTTGCATGAAGCTCTTCGAATTGCTTAACCAGCATGGAAAAGCTCCATAAATCTATTCCTGCCTCGGGTTCATCAAAAATGCATATTTTGTGAGGCTTTGCAAGCACAGATGCAATCTCAAGGCGTTTCATCTCACCACCGGACAAGGTTCCGTCCACCTCGCGGTTTAAGTATTCTCTTGCACATAACCCAACACCGCTTAGCAGATCACAGCATACCCGCTCCGGCAGCTGGGCACCTGCTGCCAAAGAAAGGAAGCGGGCTACCGTCATTCCCTTAAACCGTGGTGGCTGCTGAAATGCAAAACCGATTCCCGCATTCGCACGTTCGGCTATGGAATAATCAGTGATATCTACACCATCCATGATAATGTGACCACCGTCAAGTGGTTCAATTCCCATAAGGAGCTTTGCCATAGTTGATTTACCACCACCGTTTGGTCCTGTGATGACCAACATTTCTCCGTCCTCCACGGTAAAGCTGATGTCCTCGATTATACTTTTTTCCACACCGTTATCAAGCGGATGGAATACCAGATTTTTTACTTCAAGCATAAATTTGTTCCTCTATTTTAAATATTCCTCAAATTTTTCATTTGTTTCATTTAAGAATACAATTCCAAGGATTCCGGGGCCGGTATGGGCTCCGATCGCACAGCCTACCCTGCCTTCCAGAAGATCCTTTACGTGATAGCGTTCCCTCAATTCCTTTTTCAGATACTCAAATGCCTCTGCATCTGTGCCATAACATATCCCTATCACCTGTTTTTCCAGATTCTTTCCCTTTTCGCCAACCATATCCAGAATTCTTTTCTGTGCCTTTTTCCAACCGCGCACCTTCTCCACTGCCTTTAGGGAACCGTTTTCATCCACAATGATGATAGGCTTGATATCAAGTACCGTCCCCGCAAGAAAAGAGGTTTTGCTCAGCCTTCCACCCTTAAACAAATATCCCAGTTCCATCACGGTAACCGCATGCTCCATATGTGCACAGAAAAATTCTGCCGCTTCAAGTAGAAGCTCTCTGGGTGCACCGTTTTTCTGCATATGTAAAAGCCTCTCCACGACCAGTCCATATCCTACGGAAGCACATTTCGAATCTATGATTGTCAGTTTAAAATCAGGATATTCCTCCAGTATCTCTTCATATGCCAGCTTAGCCGCATTATAGGTTCCTGCAATCCCCGTAGAAAAACAGATATAAAGAACCTCATCATCCCTTTGCGCAAACGGCAGAAAATGCTCATGGAACATAAATTGATTGATATGATAAGTCTTAATTTCCTTTCCGGATGCCTGTATTTCATAGAATTGATCCGGGAAAATGGTCTCACCGTCAAAATAGTCTTTTCCTTCAATGGTAACAGGTGTCGGAATTACATGAAGATCATATTCCTTAATGACGCACTCCGGTACATCGGAAGCAGAGTCTGTTATAATGCAGAATGCCATCTTTTCCTCTCCTTTATTGGTATAGTACAAAAAATCAATATAACTATACTACATTTATTTCATTTTGGCAAAGTGCTGTCCACAAAAGCCTGATAGTCAAACAGGGCCGGAAATGCTTTTGTGCACTCCGGCCCTGCATGATTAGATATTGCAGAAATTAATTTTTAGCAATTAATTTTCCACCACGTTTAGATACTACATCGAAGATAACTGCTGCAAGAAGTACAAGTCCTTTTACCACCTTCTGCATATTCTGGTCTACACCCATCAGTGACATACCAAGGTTGATTACACCCATCAGAACAGCACCAACGATTACGCCGGGAACCGTACCGGTTCCGCCATAAGCGGAAGCTCCACCGATAAAGCAGGATCCGATTGCATCCATTTCATAGTTCTGTCCATAGGTAGGCTGTGCTGAAGTCATACGTGCGATGGTAACCATACCTGCTAAAGCAGCCAAAAAGCCCATGTTCATATATGCCAAAAAGTATACCTTGTTTGTATTGATACCGGAAAGCTTTGTTGCCTTCTCATTGCCACCTACAGCATAGAAGTAACGACCTACCGTTGTGTTGGAGGTAATGTATCCATACACCATAATTACGATCAATACCCAGATGAGTACACTGGGAATACCCTTATGCTGTGAGAGCCTGTATGTAAATGCAAGAATTACTGCTGAAATCAGGATGATCTTTCCGATTGTAACTGCAATACTTTCTACCTCATATCCCTTTTTCACTTTATCCAGTCTTCCTTTAATCTGGATAAAAATATAAACAGCTACCGCCAGAACACCGGCAAAAATACAGGTCAGATTGACTGATCCGTTTCCAAAGAAATCGGGAATATAACAGTCAGCACCACCGCCAAACAGATTTACAAAGCTTGTGCAGTCCTTAATAGAAACTGTCATACCATCAAGTACCACGTTGCTTAGGCCCCTGAAAGCAAGCATGCCTGCAAGTGTTACAATGAAGGGCGGGATCCTGACATAAGCGATCCAGAAGCCCTGGAATGCACCGATCAGAGTACCTACAACAAGCATAACAAGAATTGCTATCCACATGTTTACCTTCATGTTAACCATTAATACTGCACCGATGGCACCTACAAAGCAGACTACCGAGCCTACGGAAAGATCGATATTACCTCCCGTCAGAATACATAACAGCATACCGGTTGCAAGAATGAACACATATGCATTCTGGGAAATCAAACTGCTGACATTCATTGGGAGAAGAATTGCCCCGTTTGTCTGCCATGCAAAAAATGCTGTAACCACGATCAAAACAATGATCATAGTATATTTCTTAATAAACTCTAAGGATTTTGCTTTATTCATACCTATTCTCCTTTACTGCCGGATTTTAAAATGTGTGACATGATCAGTTCCTGTGTAGCCTCGCTGCCCTTCAGCTCCCCAACAATCTTTCCTTCATTCATGACATAAATTCTGTCACACATACCAAGAATTTCAGGCAATTCTGAGGAAATCATAATGACTGATTTTCCTTCTGCTACCAGTTGGTTGATAATACAGTAAATTTCGTACTTTGCACCTACATCAATACCTCTTGTAGGTTCATCCAGAATCAGAATATCAGGATCAGCAAACATCCATTTTGCCAGAAGTACCTTTTGCTGATTGCCACCACTCAAATTTCCCACGTTCTGCTCAACAGTAGGACATTTGGTTTTCAGTTTATCCTTATATTCTACTGCAACGCTGTATTCCTTGTCCTTATCAATTATTCCATGTTGACTGATTGCATCCAGATTTGCAAGAGTTGTATTAATCTTAATCGGATTGCTTAATATCAGACCGTTGCCCTTTCTGTCCTCTGTTACATAAGCAAGCTTATTCTTAATAGCTTCCTGTACAGAATTTAGATGAACTTCTTTCCCGTTAATGAACAACTGCCCACTGATATTATCCCCGTAGCTCTTACCAAATAAGCTCATTGCCAGTTCGGTACGTCCTGCCCCCATCAGACCTGAAATACCGACTACCTCACCCTTCTTTACACTGATGTTGACATTGTCAACGACTTTTCTTTCAGCATAAAGCGGATGATATACATTCCAGCCCTTTACTTCCATCATCACTTCACCGATATGCGGCTCCCGCTTCGGGAAACGATCTGAAAGCTCACGGCCAACCATACCTTTAATAATACGGCTCTCTGAAATATCATCCTTTTCCTTATCAAGTGTCTCAATCGTAGCGCCATCTCTGATAACAGTGATTTTATCAGCCACATAAGATACCTCATTCAGTTTATGAGAGATGATGATTGAGGTAAGACCTTCTTTTTTCAGCTTAAGAAGAAGCTCAAGTAGCGCTTTGGAATCTGTTTCATTCAGAGAAGCGGTAGGTTCATCCAGAATCAGAAGCTTTGCATTCTTTGCAAGTGCTTTTGCAATTTCTACGAGCTGCTGCTTACCTACACCTATATCTTTAATTAATGTCTGCGGACTTTCTTTTAAGCCGACTGTCTTGAGCAGTTCAGCTGTCCGTGCATTCGTTTCATTCCAGTTAATTTTATATTTATGTCCTCTTTCATTCCCGAGGAACATGTTTTCACCTATCGTCATATATGGAATCAGAGCCAGTTCCTGATGAATGATAACGATCCCTTTTCCCTCACTGTCCTTGATGGTACTGAATTGACAGATTTCTCCGTCATAAACAATATCACCTTCATAGGTTCCATAAGGATAAATACCGCTTAATACATTCATCAATGTGGACTTTCCTGCACCATTCTCACCTACGAGAGCGTGAATCTCGCCCTCCTCCACCTGTAAATTTACATTATCAAGTGCTTTAACGCCAGGGAATGTTTTGGTAATATTTTTCATTTCAAGTAATATCTTTGCCAATTGAATCCCTCCCAAGTATGCTATTTCCACATTATCTAATCAAATTTGCTATCATAATTTTTTCTTTATGAATATAGCAGGCGGGTTACTATCCCGCCTGCACACATTCAATATTTATTTACTCATTTACTTAAAGATTACTGTAAATCAGCTTCTGTGTAGTAACCGGAGTCGATCAACAGCTCCTTGTAGTTGTTTACGTCCGCAAATACGGGCTCGCAAAGATAAGAAGGAATGATACCGGTTCCGTTGTCGTATGTCTCTTTATCATTAACAGGAGCTTCTCCACCCTTCATGATAGCGTCAACCATTTCAACAACCTTAGAAGCAAGTGTACGTGTATCCTTGAAGATTGACATTGACTGCTTACCAGCGATCATGTTCTTTACGCTTGCCTTGTCACAGTCCTGACCGGTGATAATCGGCCATTCACCTGTGTAGTTTGCTTCCAGAGAGTTGGTTACTCCAAGAGCTGTAGAGTCATTGGAGCAAAGAACTGCATCAAGCTGTGTTCCGTCTGCATAGTTTGCAGAAATAATTGCATCCATTCTTGCCTGAGCTGTTTCTGTTGACCAGTTAGCTGTTGCAACTGTTTCGAAATCTGTCTGTCCGGACTTAACTACCAGCTTGCCGGAATCAATGTAAGGCTGAAGAACGTCCATAGCACCGCCGAAGAAGAATCTTGCATTGTTATCACCGGGGTCACCTGTTACAAGCTCAATGTTGAAAGGACCTGCAGCGTTGTCAAGATCTAACTGCTCTTTGATGTACTCGCCCTGCTTTGTACCTACCATGTAGTTATCAAATGTAGCATAATATGTAACAGCATCGGAGTTCATAATCAGACGGTCATATGCAATAACAGGAATATCCTTTTCCTTAGCCTGCTCAAGAACTGTTCCGAGAGAATCGCCATCGATTGATGCGATAACCAGTAACTTGCATCCGGAGTTAATCATGTTCTCAATCTGGGAAACCTGTGTAGGGATATCATTAGATGCATACTGAAGATCTACGTCGTATCCTGCTTCTTTCAACTGTGCTTCCATGTTGGAACCGTCCTGATTCCATCTCTGTAAGTCTTTTGTAGGCATTGCCACACCGATTTTTCCACTACCTGATGCTCCGGCTTCCTTAGCACCACATCCTGCTAACAATGTTGCAACCATTGCTGTTGCAAGTAACACACTCAGTAATTTTCTTTTCATTAGAATTCTACCTCCCTTTACTGATTGGAATTTGTTTACAAATGTAGGATATCACAGAATAAATAGGAATATTTTACGACCTTCTTCAAATTTTTAATACCTTTACAAACGAAAAAAGGACTGCGCTAGCATAATTTTGTTTTCATGCACAATCCTTTTCCCAATATTATCCTATCATAAAATACATAAACTGTTATTAAGGCATCTTCCCCGGTACATTCAAATAGACATCCTCTTTCAAGTGAAATCCGCTTCCGATAATTACTTCATTGATGTTGTCCTCATTCACACTGATCGGTTCAAGTCCAATGTAAGGAACCTCAAAGCTTCCATTAGGGAGCATACTCACATCGGCTCCTTTCATTTCTTCTCCTCTTGCCAGTTGTACTGCACACTCTGCCGCACGTTGTGCCAGTTTTTCTACCGGCTTATAAACTGTCATTACCTGAGTTCCCTCAACGATTCTCTGGCATGCTTCCAGATCCGCATCCTGCCCTACAACAAGAATATTACCTGCCATTCTCTTTTCCGACAATGCATGGACTACCTTACTTGCAAGGTCATCATTACCACACATGATTGCATCCGCCTGTGCAACTACATCCATGTGGTCATACACATAAGATGCTGCCAATTCTGCCTTCCATCCATCTGCATGCATGGAGTCCAGAATTTGTACATTATTTTCCTCCATAACCTCTCTGAATCCGTGCTCCACCAAAGACACATTGTTGTCGGCAGCCGATCCTCCCAGCATCAGAACCGATCCTCCCCCGATCCCCTCATCGACCAGCGCCTGAGCCATCATGGTTCCTACCTTCTCATTGTCAAAGGATATATACAGATCCACATCGGCATTATTAATGAGACGGTCATAGGCAATAATCTTAATTCCTGCTTCCTTCGCCTTTTGCACATGTTCCTTCAATCCTTCAGAATCAATACAGATGATGACAATTACATCCATTTCCTTTTTGATAAAGTAATCAATCTGTTTCTTCTGCTCTTCAATATCTCCGTTCGCATTTTGGACATTAACCTCTGCTCCGAGCTCCTTCGCCATAGAAACAAAAATATCCCTGTCTCGCTGCCATCTTTCAATAACAAAGGAATCAAAGCTCATACCGATCTGAATCTTGTCCTCTTTTTCAGGATTATTTTCCGACTTACTGCTATCCACTGCCGTACAGGAAGAGGTTAGAAGCAGTATCATACAAAGAAAAAATGCAATCCTTCTTTTCACATCTCTCATCACATTATTTCCCTCTGCCTTCCTTATATTCCGTTGGGGTTACTCCTACATTTTTCTTAAAGGATCTGCTGAAGTAATTCGGATCAGAATACCCTACCATGGAACATATTTCCTTCATGGAATACTCTGTTGTTCCAAGCAGTTCCTTTGCCTTATCAATCCTGATATTTGTCAGATATTCAATAAAATTCTCACCTGTGTTTTCCTTAAAAATCTTACTGAAATAATAGGGGCTGATATTGACTGCCCTGGAAACATCGTCAAGTGAAATATCTCTGTTGTAATTGCTTCTGATATAATCCTTTGCCAGTCCAATAATACTATTTGATTTCTCCGTACGTTTACTTAAAATGTTCTGGCATGCCTGCATAACTTTATCCACAAACCATTTTCGAAGCTGCGTCAGATCACTCATTTCCATAATCTGCGGTAAATAATCTGCTCTTGAATTGAGCTGGTAGGTCATACCTCCCTTTTCATAAGCAATATGTTCCGCCCAGAGTGCAAATTCCAATATCTTCAAACGAATATCCATTAAATTTGAATGACTCTCTTCCATCCACTCAAAAAAGCTTCTTGCCGATGCTACGGCATTATTCATCTCACCATCTTCTATCTCTGCAAACAATTTCTTTTCCAGCTTGATGGGGTAATCCCCTGCATATTCACATCGGATCGGAAGATCATCCACATGGGCAACACTCCCTGTCGTAGCCACCAACGCATTCAGTGCTTCGCTGTAGGACTCTGACATATCATGAAACTCTTTTGCACCTCCGATTCCGATTCGGAAACTGATATCAATTCTTTTCCGCATACGACGGGTCAGTTCCCTTGCCTTTTCAATCAGCTCTATCCGCTCATTATAGTCCATTGTATCCCGCTCATATGGCACCAATACGGCCAGTTTATTCGCCAAAACAGTGCCGACAATACCATGAAAGCATTCCTTCAGGCTCTCTCTTACTTCCTGATAATGCTTCTGCATCTTCACACCGCTTCCTACCGCATTGGTCATATGATTACCGTCCTGTTCATCTCCGCATACAACAGCAATCATATAGGCATATTTCTGGTTGATTCCCAAAATTGACTTATAATTCTCAATATCCTCCACAAAATGTTCCTGTAAAAGGATATTGTAGATTAGGCCGCTTTCTATGATCGGAACAACTGTCTCCAGCTTTTCCTTGACCAAAAGCTCGTTGCTGCGCTTTTCCTTTTCCCGGTCAATCATTTCCATTGCCTTCTGAAGTGCCGCAACGATCTTCGTCTTCTCCATCGGCTTAGTGATATATTCCAATACTCCCAGCTTAATAGCTTCCTTTGCATAATCAAATTTATCATATGCAGACATAACAATAAAAACCGTATTGGTGTTTGTCTGCCGAATTTCCTTCATGGCATCAATTCCATTAATTCCGGGCATCTGGATGTCCATAATGGCAATATCCGGTCTGAAGCTCTCGGCCAGTTCAATCACACTTCTGCCTGTCTTTGCATATTCCACTGCACAGATATCGCCAAATTCTTTTTCAATGATGAATTTCAGGGAATCGATTACAATCCCCTCATCATCTGCCAGCATAATCTTATACATCCTCTTCCTCCCGCTCCTTCATCTGTAAGTAAATGATAACCTCGGTTCCCTGATTTTCTCCTTCACTGATAATCGTCATCACATCATCTCTTTCAGAAAAAAGCTTCAATCGCGCAATTACGTTATCCATGCCTATCCCGTTAGAGCCTGCCGACAGCCCCTTGTCCCGATAAGTTCCATTCATGACCTGCTCAATCGTCTCACGGCTCATTCCGATTCCGTTATCCTTTATGCTGATGCATACCACATCATCCATGCGATAAGCCGAAAGCTTAATCTTTCCATTCCCGGCCAATTCACGAATCCCATGATTCACACAATTTTCCACGATGGGCTGAAGAATCATGCTGGGCATTTCCACGTTGAGTATGGATTTGTCCACCTTCTTTTCATAATGAATGTCTCCGGAAAATCTTACATTTAATATGTAAATATAGTTGTCCACCAGTTCCATCTCTTCACGAATGGTAACCGTTTCATCACCCTTCTTTACATTGTATCTGAAAAATTCCGCCATATTCTGCACATATTCATAGGTTTTGTCAGCTCCCTCCATCATAGCAAGCTGGGCTCCCGCATTCAGCGTATTGAACAGGAAATGAGGATTGATCTGTGCCTGCAGATACTTCAGCTTTGCATCCTTGAGATGGGCTTCCATCATCAGTTCCTTCTCCTTCATGGCACGCTCCGTTTCCATACTCTGACGGATCCGCTCAATATACTGGCGGATACTGATGACCATCTGATTAAAAGCTCCCGTTACAACCCCGATTTCATCCTCGGCCTGAACCTCAATAAGTTCTGTGTCAAAATTGCCCTTCGCAACCTCATTGGCTGATGCAGCCAGATCCTTTAACGGACTGATAATCGTTCCTGTCAGCTTTACAATAACCCAAACATTACCTACAATTACTATGAAAAGAACCAGCATACTGACCGTCTCAAAGCTACGGAATGCTTTGGAGAGTTCACTGTAATTTTCGGAATTGTTTTTAAACTGTTCGTTATTAAGACTGTAAATATAGGTATTGATATAATCATACATCTGCGTTGCACTTTCATATCGTACCCTGTACTTTTCTACATTTCGGCCACGCTTTGCCTCAATTGTCTGTCCTACAATATCCAGATATTTCTCAGACATATGCTTGATGCTTCGTTCCATCCGACCAAAGGAGGTCCCGGTAATGTCATCATTCAGCTCCAATACCATTTGAGAATAAGTCTGCTCATTTCTATAGAATTCCTCCAGGGAATCACTTGTCTTTGCATTCAGATAATCGGTCATGCTATCCTGTACATCCGTGAGCGCAGCGGACAATTCATTCAAATGAAGATTATCCTGATAAACCATATCCATGTCATGAGACATGCTGTTAATTCCTGACAGCAAAATAAGGGTCACAACAAAAACCAGAAGATTTGCCAGTATATAAATACTGCTCATTTTCCCCTGTAAGGACAGTTTGCGGAGATTAATTTTCATTCACATCACCGCCTTCCAGGTAATCGGATACATTGCTTTTATCAATCAACGTAACATCCGCTGTAAAGTACTGGCTTGTATTTCCAAACTCATAATACTCTGTTAAGGCATCAACACAAAACCTTCCCATTTGACCTGTATCAATGGAAATGGTCGCATTGATAACATTTCTGTCAATCGCATTGATGATCGTATCTGAGTCAAAATAGCCCAATATTGCAATCTGACCAACCTTATTATAATCAACAACTGCCTGATACACACAGGTTGTATTCAATTCGTTTAAGCATACAATAATGTCAGGTAATTCTTCCTCCATAAAAATATCCCTGATGGATTCCTCCACGGAAAACGCATTGGTGTCATCCACAGAAATCAAAGATATTTCTATCTCAAATTTTTCTGATTTTTCCTGATCAATCGCATCTTGAATTCCTGAACAAAAGATGTTTTGACCGGAATCCAGCGCATAGGCATTTACGAGAACTGCTACCTTAACCGACTGTTTGTCTCGTTTTTCATCCGCTATTTTCAGAACCTGTCTTCCATACTCTCTACCCAGATTATAGTTACCCACTCCCACAAAGCTGCATCGGTTACTGTGGGTATTATCTCCATATAGAGTTACCACGGGAATTCCTTCAGAAGCAGCCTCATTAATCAGCTGTGTCATTTCATCACTTTCATCCGCCGCCACAATAATTCCGTCTACTGCCGAAGAGATGGCAATCCTCATCAGATTCTCTCTGGAATATTCCTGTGACAAATTATCACCAAGCATATCTACATAAACATTTTCTTCAAGACCTCTTTCATATGCCCCACGATAAACAGACTGCCAGAAGGAAGACTTCCTTTCTTCCGTGATCATCACATAATACTGCTCATAAGTATTATCATCCTTCACTTCCTTAAAGCCGTTCAGATAAAAGCGAAACGCAAAGACACCCACTGTAATGGTAATCAGCACAAGGCTGAATGTAGTCACTATAACCCATGCGTTACTGCTTTTTTTCAACTGTGTTTTCTTCATACGCATACCTGCTGTTTCATATTTGTTTTCTATGCGATTACCTCATGCTCCGTAAGAAAAAAAGTAAATTCTCCGCTGTCCAGAACTTTGTCCCTATCATCCTTAATTCTCACCTCAAATACGGCTAAGTGTTTTCCCCTGCGGAGCTGCTTTGCCTCGCAATAAACATATTCTGTATGGTCTGCCGGAAGCAGGAAATTCAGATTTCCTGATACAGTTGTCACAAAATGACCTCCCATACATGCAACTGTTCCCGCAATAATATCTGCCATGGAATACAGACTTCCACCATGTAGCATTCCATAGGGGTTGAGTAACTCGTCTTTATATTTCATTCTGCCGACCCCATAGTTCTCTGTCAATTCCAGTATTTCCACACCCAGATATCTCATATAGGAATTTGTCTCAATTATCTTTCTCATTGCCTGTTCCAGTTGTGCTGATTTTTCTTTTTCCATATAATTTTTTTCTCTTTTCATTCGTTATTTTGCTTTCATTCTTTATTTCTCTATAAAGCAATAACACAAATAGTTTACCACATTATCGACAAATATGGTACAGGGAACAAAGCAAAAGAGGGTGTCCTCTCTCTTTCACGATCAGAGAACGCCCTCTTAAATACTACAAATGCCAATCTAATTGCCGCACTGTTCCTCATTAAGGTCAAACAGCTTCCCGGTTGCAAAAGGGCTCCCCACATCGCAGCGCCCATGGTGATACACCTTTTTTATGCTTCCTTCCTCCAGTGCTTCAGATGTCTCCACCTTCATACGGCTGACATCCGCCTGTGCCATTAAGTCCAGCATCTTAATCACTTCATCAATCTGACTCATAAGGAATATCCTCGCAAGGTTAGTGATGGAATAATCTGATTCCGGTAAATGCCATTACCATATTGTATTTGTCACAGCACTCAATCACCAGATCATCTCGGACGGAACCACCGGGCTGTGCAATATATTTCACACCACTCTTATAAGCTCTTTCAATGTTATCGGAAAAGGGGAAGAATGCATCAGAGCCAAGTGTAACATCCTGATTTTTGTCAAGCCATGCCCTCTTTTCCTCTCTGGTGAATACCGGAGGTTTAACCTTGAAGCGCTTTTGCCATTCACCTTCCCGGAGCACATCCTCATATTCATCTCCGATATAGACATCAATGGTATTATCCCTATCGGCACGCCCCAGTGTATCTACAAATTCAAGGTTCAATACCTGCGGTGCCTGACGCAGATACCAGTTGTCTGCCTTTTGTCCTGCCAATCTGGTGCAGTGTACCCGGGACTGCTGTCCTGCACCGATACCGATTGCCTGTCCGCCTTTTACATAGCAGACAGAATTGGACTGCGTATATTTCAGTGTGATCAATGCAATTTTCATATCGATTATCGCTGATTCCGGCAAGTCCTTGTTCTTGGTCACAATGTTAGATAGCAGTTCAGCGTTAATATCCAACTCATTTCTTCCCTGTTCAAAAGTAATTCCGTAAACCTGCTTTCTTTCAACAGGCGCAGGTACATAGGAAGGATCAATCTGGATAATATTATAATTACCCTTTTTCTTTGCCTTTAGAAGCTCCAGTGCTTCATCCGTATATCCGGGAGCAATCACACCGTCCGAAACCTCTCTCTTGATCAGTCTTGCCGTGTCAGCATCGCATACATCCGAAAGAGCAATAAAATCTCCAAAGGAGGACATTCTATCCGCGCCTCTTGCCCTTGCATACGCACAGGCAAGGGGAGAAAGCTCTCCAAGATCATCCACCCAGTAAATCTTTGCAAGTGTTTCCGTAAGCGGAAGTCCCACTGCCGCCCCTGCAGGAGAAACATGCTTAAAGGAGGTTGCCGCAGGAAGTCCTGTTGCTTCTTTTAGCTCCTTTACCAGTTGCCAGCCGTTAAAAGCGTCCAGAAAATTAATATATCCCGGCTTACCGTTGATTACAGTAACAGGTAGTTCACTTCCATCCTCCATAAAAATTCTTGAAGGCTTCTGATTAGGGTTACATCCGTATTTTAATTGAATCTCGTTCATGATATCCTCCACATGCTGATTTATTGATTTGTTCTTCATTTGCTCTTATTTTTGATTCTTGTTGATGATTCGCGTCTCATAGGTACCTGTTTCGATATTAATAAAGCGTACAAACAGGGATACCTTGTTTTCCTCGTTCAGACTTTCCCATACCTTATCGGTAAAGGTGTCAATATCTCCTTCAATTCCTACCAGTTTAGGCTCTCCCTCAAAGCTGGGAAGGGGATTTCCGTCATGCATATAGGTATGAATAAAATGCCCTTCTCTCGCAACCGGATTTTCATATGCAAAAGTATATCTTTGACAGCTGTCCGGATTTCCGTTACTGCTCTTCAAAATAGACATGGCATAATTATAGTTTCCACTCTCTACGTGCATGATGCCGGAAATGCGAGGTGTATAATTGGGTGCATCGGGTTCAAACTCCCTGCACCGCAACGACTGTTCAAAGGTAAGCTGCTTATCCATTCCCTCATAGATCGTATCTGTCTGATCACCGTTTGTGACAATGGTCTTATTTCCCAACACTCTCACCGGTGCATAAATAATGAGGCTGGGATCCTCCAGCTTGGAAGGATCAAATGCTTCTGTCCTGATGCCCTCGCCCTCTACCACAAAAATACGGTTACGGCTGTTGGAGCTTCTTCCCATGATAAAGTAAGCAGATACAGCTTTTTTCCCATCTTCGGATCTGCCGATCACAATACCTCTTCCGGGGTAAGCATTTTCCTTAAGTTCCTGTTCCAAAGACAACATCTTCATTTCCTCTTCCTCCTTTTCAATCATTCACAAAACAAAAACGCCTGGGCGCACTTTTGTTATGCTGCCCAGACGGTCGGCTCTTTATGAACGATACACTCCCTGTAGGTTTTCCTACACAGGCAGTACCTGCTTCCGTCAGTTGTGTATCTGCTACTATAATAAGGGAAACTTCAAGAGAATGTCAATCTCTATTTCAAATGATTCAAAGCCATCTTAAATCTTTTCTTAAGTTCTTCTTTTAAATACGGTGGATCCAGAACCGTAAGCTTATCGCCAAAGGACATAAGGAATCCATACAACCATTCATCCTCCGGCATTGCCACCTTTACAATCAGCTTTTCACCTGACTGAGTTATCACATCCTCATCGAAGCTGTCATATACCCGATATGCCATCTCCTTTGAAAAGCTTAGTTCCATTTCCATGAGATGATTTTCCGGAGGCTTAGAGGAAGAAGGTTGTTCCTCTCTCAAGATCTCTTCAAAATGCTGATCGGTCAGTTCCAGTTTCCTCATCCGAGAAATACGGAATAGGCGTATACCCTTTCTTTTAAGACAAAAAGCAGACAAATACCAGGCCTTGTCCTTATAAATAAGCTTGAGAGGATAGCACCCTCTTTCACTGAATTCCCCTGTGGAATTATAGTATTGGAACTGAATCTGATATCTGTCCTGTATCGCCTTTTTTAATAACTCAAAAGAGCTCTTCTCTCTTTCCGCACGGCATCCCCAGCGGGAATAATCAACCTCGATCCAGTTTGAGGTCTGCATTTGGAAAATTGCCTGCAGCTTGGCAATCACTGCATCTGCCTCGGGAAGGCAGGCTGCCGACAGGCTCTGCACACCTATCAGAATATTCTGCATATCCTCCTTCGACAATAATGCCTGCTTCAACACAAAGTTCTCAACGAGCTGAACCCCACCGCCATGCCCTGTCGTCGTGTACACCGGAATTCCGGCACTGCTCAGTTTATCAATATCCCTGTAAATCGTTCTGGTCGATACCTCAAACTTCTCTGCCAGCTCACAAGCCGTTGCCTGTCCCCTGCCAAGCAGATAATATAAAATTTGAAACAAACGGCTCTCTGACATCTATTCAAATTCCCTTTCATGCTTTTTGAAAACTATGATAAATATCCCATTTATTTTACCTTCTTAACCTTCTCTATCGTCCCGTCAGGCCTTTCGATACTCATATTTTCCAACTGTCCCCGAAGGTTATTTCTCACGCTCTCCACATATTTCTGGCGAAGCACCTTCTGCTCTGCTTTTTCCTCCTCCGTCAATCCTTCCTTTTGGGATTTATGGTATAACTCATTGATTCTCTTGATCGTTTCATCCATTGTCATAATTTTGCCCTTCTATTTATCAAGCACTATCAATTCATATTCCCTGGAGCCGAAGTTCATCTCGGCAGATGCTTCTATAGTATGTACACCATTCCGGCTTTCAATTCTCTCTAGAAGATGTGCCTGTCCCGGATCATCCGTAGCCGCATAGACCAGATCAAGGCACGCCTGATCAATTGCGATCGGATCAAGAGATGCCAGAATTCCGATATCCTTCATACAGGGATCCTCTGCAACCGCACAGCAGTCACAGTCCACAGACATATTCTTCATCACATTGATATACACGGCATTCCCTTTAAAGTAGGAAACAACCGAAGCTGCTGCATCTGCCATCGCCTCCAGAAAGGAATCATGATCCGCTGTCCAGATTTCCTCCGGAACACCTGCTCCATGAATATAAGCCTTCCCAAAAGAAGAAGCCACACCGATTGACAGCTGCTTTAAAGCTCCGCCATAGCCGCCCATGGGATGTCCCTTAAAGTGAGACAGAACCAGAAGGGAATCATAGTCCGCTAAATGTCTCCCTACATAGTTTTTTGTAATGCGTTTGCCATTTTCTATCGGAAGCACCATATCCGGGCCTTCGCTGTCCATAATGTCAACAGTAAAATAATTATCCCAGCCATGCTCCTGCATCGTCTTCTTATGTTTTTCGGTGGTATTGCGTGTTCCTTCATAAGCTGTGTTGCATTCAACAACCGTTCCACCCACAAAATCAATGAGCGGCTTCCAGAATTCCGGTCTTAAAAAGTTCTGATTTCCTGTTTCCCCCGAATGAACCTTAATACCTATTTTCCCAGTAAGCTCTTTCCCCACTGCCTTATAAAGCTCCAGTACCTTTTCCGGTGTGATCGTGCTTGAAAAATAAACCTTTGACTTCATCGTCTCATCTCCTTGTCACTTATTTTCTATTTTTAACTTTTTCTTAACGTGTGCTTCCTTGTCCCAGATGCTACGATTATTTTATCACAAACGAATAATTTCTCATATAGTACATTTCTAGCTACGGAGGAAAAAATGGATTTGTCTTTTATACACTTTTGGAATCAGGTGACGGAAACTCCGCTGTTGATGGCAGCGGTCATTCTCACCTTAGGTGTCATACTGGTAAACGGCTGGACAGATGCCCCTAACGCAATTGCAACCTGTGTGGTC
Organism: Bacillota bacterium; assembly: GCA_030526045.1. Classification (GTDB taxonomy): domain Bacteria; phylum Bacillota; class Clostridia; order Lachnospirales; family Lachnospiraceae; genus Suilimivivens. The sequence goes on from JAUNDN010000041.1 coordinate 17,811, forward strand.
ACAAGATGTATGTCAGCAAGAAGTGCCATTTGGATGGCAGCACTCTTCAATTTTCTTGGTGTTTTTCTCATGAGCATGGTTAATGCCACCGTTGCGGAGACAATTACCAAAATGGTAGACTTCGGTTCTGACTCCCACGAAGCAATTGTTGCGCTCAGCGCCGCATTATTTGCAATTGTGGTATGGGCTACGCTTGCATGGCTTTTTGGCATTCCCACCAGCGAAAGCCATGCTCTGATTGCAGGTCTGACCGGAGGCGCAATTGCGCTGCACGGTGGTTTGGAAGGGGTAAACGGCAATGAATGGGTTAAAGTTCTTTACGGTATGGTAATCTCCGTTTTTTTGGGTTTTTCCCTCGGATGGGTGGTCTGTAAGCTGGTAATCACCTTATTTAAGAACACTGAGCGCTACAAAACAGAAGGCTTTTTTCGTGCTGCACAGATATTCGGTGCCGCATCCATGAGCTTCATGCATGGCGCACAGGACGGCCAGAAATTTATGGGTGTCATTCTGCTATGTGTGCTTTTGGTAAACGGAAAGAACACAAATATTTCCGTTCAAATGCCGGTATGGCTCATGCTATTGTGCTCCGCGGTCATGGGACTTGGCACCTCCATCGGTGGTAAAAAGATCATTAAATCCGTAGGTATGGATATGGTAAAGCTGGAAAAATACCAAGGGTTTTCGGCAGATATTGCAGCATCTGTTGCTCTTCTTTTCAGTTCTGTGTTTGGCATCCCGGTTTCCACCACCCACGCAAAGACAACCTCTATCATGGGCGCCTGTGCAGTCAGAAGAATTTCTGCCATTAATTTCTCTGTTGTGAAAGAAATGGTCTCCGCCTGGATCCTTACCTTTCCCGGCTGTGGCTTAATCGGATATATTATGACCAAAATTTTTATTTCTGTTTTTTAAGAAAGGAATTGCTATGGCAAGTAAACCAGATCGCTTTTATTTTGAAAATTTTGTCTCTGCAGCAGAATGTTGCTGTAATGCGGCCAAATACCTGGAAACATGTTTAACACATTATGACCACCGGGAAATAGAGACGATGCTTCAAAAAATGCACGCATATGAGCATGAAGCCGATGCAATCAAGCATCAAATGTCTTCCGCTCTGGCTAAGGCATTTGTCACACCCATTGACCGGGAGGATCTTGCTGAAATCAGCCAGAATATTGACGAGGTTGCAGACTGTATTGAAGAAGTACTCCAAAGATTTTACGTTGACCGCATTGAAGTGGTGACTCAGGAAGCTATCGAATTCTCAAGACAGATTGTCGTTTGCTGTGATCTAATGAGAAATCTTCTGATCGAGCTGAATAATTTCAAAAGGCCACAAAAATTGCATGAGATGATCGTAGCGCTGAACCATCTGGAGGAAAACTGTGATCACCTATATCTAAAAGCAACACATGACATCAAAAATTACACCTTCAATGTTCTCACTATCCTATTTTGGAGAGAAATTTATGATCATCTGGAAAAATGTGCAGACGCCTGCGAGCATGTCGGAGACTGTGTGGAAACAATTGTAATGAAGAACACGTAAATCGCAATCCGCATAAAATAATCTAAAAAAGCAGGTTCTTTTATGTACACCGATCAGCTTACTCCCAAAATTACTTTTTCTCAATTACTTCAATATGAGCGCCCACAGGCTGCTGCCTGGATCCACGGCGGCAGTGCCTATCCACGGCTAAGCGGACTTGCCAAATTTTATCAGACAAACTATGGCGGCGTTTTGGTGGAGGTAGAGGTCTTCGGACTTCCTAACATTTCTGAAGGAGGCTCAAGTAATTTCTATGCCCTGCATATCCATGAATTCGGAGATTGTTCCGATGATTTTTCCAAGACCGGCAGTCACTATGCCCGTCCGGGACAGCTACATCCTGATCATGCCGGAGATATGCCTCCTCTTCTCGGTAATCAAGGCTATGCCTGGTCTGCCTTCTACGACAAGCGCTTCCGGATAGACGATATTATTGGGAAATCTGTTGTCATCCACTTAAGTCGCGATGACTTCACCTCTCAGCCTGCCGGAGACTCCGGAGTCAAAATCGGCTGCGGCGAAATCAAGCGCACCACTTAGCGGTAAATGGCGTCAGTGCTTCCATTTCTTAATGGTCTGATCACCGGAGCCCTGACGCCATTAAATCATAAACCTCTTCTTTTTTAGGCGGATTTAAGGGTAATGGGAATCTTGAAATCGCCACTGCAGAGCATGCACTGGCAAAGCGTACAATTTCCTCATCCTTCATACCATGAAGCAAACCATATACACATCCCGCCTTAAAGGTATCTCCCGCACCAAGTGTACTGCGCACATCTACCTGAAACGGCTTTGTGTGATGAACCGGCTGTCCCTTCCGGCCCCATATCATATCTTTTTCTCCGGAAGTAATAATGACAAGCCCGTCTGTATTTTCTGTCATGAGTGAAAAAATTTCTTCCTTATCCATACCGGCATAATCTGTTCCTGTACATTCCTTCGAAACGATATTGATTGCCGAATGACGGTGTAAATAAGTGTCATGCTTGCAGTCAATGGTTACAAACGGTTTTCCATGCTTTACGCACAGCTCTGCTGCCTTCTGCGTTTCCTCCTGAAAATAAGGATCGATTGCCGCAACACAGCACTCTGCTATATCTTCTTCCTTCGGAACATTCCAACGTTTGATTCCCGAAGCATACAGTTGCTGGAAAAAGCCCATCGGAGAACGCACCAGATCGGCGATAACCACATAGTCCATAAGCCCTTCATAGCCTGTATCAAGGGTAAGCGAAGACAGATCAACCGTCTTATCCGCATAAAACTGCTTCAACATCCCCGCAACCTGTGTCCCAATATGGGTTCCGTCCATCTTAACCTGCACACCCAAAGAGGCCAGCACAGTTGCTGCCGTTCCGGTTTCCCCTCCCGGCAAAAAATACTTTTCACTGATTTCTGAATACTCATCAGGCTTCAGGAATCCATCCTTTAACCAGAAGGAATGTGTTCCCAAAATCTGACCGTAAAGATATACTGTGTTTTCCATTAGAATTACCTCCCTTTCTTTTACAACATCATCTTAACAAGGAAGAGGACAATAAGCAACCATATTGCCACAATCGGTATCGCGTAATACCACTTTTTCGGTTTTCCGTCGCTCCACATGCCCTCTGTTCTTAGCCTGCATTCTTCAAGCTTATCTGCCGGTATCATCCGTATAGTTAAGGTGATGAGAAGCGGTAGCAAAATAACATCATCCAGATACCCAAGCACCGGAACAAAATCCGGGATCAGATCAACAGGCGATAGTGCATATACCACCGTCATCCCTGCAAAAATCTTTGCAATAAGCGGTGTATCTTTGTCCTTCAGCGCAAGAAAAACTGTCGGAACATCCTTCTTTAATTGTTCTGCCCTTTTTCTCAAATTTACTTTCATCCAAATACTCCGGTAATAAAGATTTCAAGTCCTATTACGATCAAAATAGATCCACCCAGAATTGCTGCTTTGCCAGAAAGTCTGGTGCCGCATTTCCTGCCGATGATAAGCCCGATCATACAAATAATAAAGGTCACAGCTGCTATGATCGTTGCACAGACAAGCGCCATCACAAACCCGTAATCTGCAATTGTAAAACCGACTGACAGTGCATCAATGGAGGTAGCAATGCCCTGTACAATCAATGCCCAAAGCCCTACTCCCGGCTTCTCCCTCTCCTCATCCTTTTCTTTGATTCCCTCTATCAGCATCTTTCCACCAATAAATCCCAAAAGAATCAGTGCAATCCACGGGATCAATTTTTCAAAGGATTTAAAATACTGGACAATCGTGTGAACACAGATCCATCCAATCATTGGCATGAGCGCCTGAAATATTGCGAACACCCCGGCAATACCACACATTTTTTTCTTCTTCATAGACGGCTCATTCAGACCGTTTGCAAGCGATACCGAAAATGCATCCATTGCAAGCCCGACTCCCAGCAACACACTGTTAAAAAAGAATACAAAACTCCACTCCATTTTATTTCCTCCTGCGTATAGTAATAGAAATTTGCTATTAACAAAACAAAAACCCAAATATAGTCTGTCGGCTATACTTGGGTATCATTGACAAAAACAAAGACTCCATGCATAGCTTTCCAGTTATACATGAGTCTCGCAATTTAAAACAAGCCAGACCTTACGGCCAGTATGTTGACTTGTTACGACGGTACGCTTGCTACTCCCTCATGGGATTTCAATTTTCAAAAATTGTAACACCATTCCATCTGTTTGTCAATTTTATGGAAGGTAACTTATGAAAGAAAATATTGGCAACCGAACTTGAAGGCAGGACAGCCCCCTGCAAAGCTGTATAGAAAGGAGATTGTCGTAGCGCTGACTTGACGTGTGTAAACAGAGTGTAAAAAATCTTTTCATTTTAATGTTAATTTGTTTATTTTTCTTCTTATTATCAGTTGTATTCTATTATTTCTTCTGCTACACTACTTTTATGGGTACTACCATTCACGGTAGGCGGTTAGTCCTTCAATCAGAGGGACTGTGACTCTCTGTTAATATAGAAATCCTGTGTGTTTTTTACTGCATTGGAAATTTATACGAAAGAGGGATGATTGCCATGATGACAATTGAAGGACTGATTGCTGTTGTAAGTCTCGTACTAACTGCATTCGGTCTCGGATATACAATCGGAAGTAATAAATCACAAAAATAACCGCCCTGTCTGCAAACTAAGCGGTTATTTTGGTAACTAATCATATGTGGACTAACCATCTATCGGTAGTGCCCTTTTCTACTTTTATACTAGTCTGAGTACATATCATTGTCAACTGTTATTTTTGCAAGTGAAATAAAAATTATCATTTTGTAATTACCATATGACACCTTCTACAAGATTCATCTTTATAGGCAAATGCACCTTCTACAACGTTATCTTCGATAAAATCAACATTTGAATAACATTTCTTTTTGTACTTATGATCAACTCCACGTAAAATTGGGGGTTAGTGTTATCCTTGAACTCAGCTTGGCTTTTGAACTAAATACAACGGAATAGTATCTATAATTTTAATTTTGTTTCCACATTTCATAAAAGCATCTCTAATTCCATTATAAAAATTAGACTTATATGGTTCCTCCAACGTAATATGCTCACAGTGTGTACTTATAAAAGAAATATATTCTTCCGCATCAAGTTCCCTTTGCTTTTTCCATTCTAAATATGTAAAATTTGTAAAGCCATAATTAGTAACATTTTCGTAATTCATCTTGCAATTATACTTTTGTTTTACATGAAAATATTTTTTATATACTTGGTCGATTTCATAACTCAAATTTTCATTTAAACTACTTTCATCGGAACGTGTCATAAACATAGCCAAATAACCACCTGGTTTTAACATATCGTATGTTTTGGAAAAAGCAATTTGTTCAGGAATCCACTGTATCGTTGCCGCTGAATCAACTAAATCATAAACATTTTTTTCAAATATTTGCTTTTCAATATCAGCAT
>JAUNDN010000042.1 GCA_030526045.1 Bacillota bacterium
AAGGAAGCTTTGCATATGCTGGAGGAGGATACGCCGGATCTGATTCTGATGGATATTGAGATGCCGGAGATGGATGGGATGGAGACGACCCGCCGGATCAAGGCAAACAGCAAATGGAACAGGATACCGGTTGTCTTTCTGACGGCAGATGCAGATCCTGTAACTGAATCCGAATGCCTGAAGATCGGGGCTGACGACTTTATTGCCAAACCGTTTGTGCCGATGGTAATGACAGGCAGAATCAGCAGGATTTTGGAACTGAATGAGCTGAAAAATGATTTGGAGCTTCAGCTGGAAAAGAAAACCAAGCAGGTAGAAATGGTCACTTTGAATTCCATCATGTCGATTGCAAATACGATTGATGCCAAGGACAAATATACCAGCGGACATTCCGTGCGGGTTGCTAAGTGTGCGGTGGAGATTGCCAGAAGGCTTGGGTGGAGCCAGAAGGAAATACAGAACTTCCATTATGTGGCGCTGCTTCATGACATCGGAAAGATTGGCGTGCCTGATTATGTTCTTAATAAGGAAGAACCCCTGACAATTGAAGACCGGGCCATTATTCAGAAGCATCCGATTACCGGCGGTGAGATTTTAAAAGACATCCATATGATAGAGCATGTACAGGAAGGTGCACTTTTTCACCATGAGCATTATGATGGGAACGGGTATCCTTTTGGCCTGAAAGGGGAGGAAATTCCCCTGTATGCCAGAATCATCAGTATTGCGGATTCCTATGATGCCATGACATCCAACCGTGTTTACCGGAAACGGTTGCCGAACAGTCAAGTTGTCGCGGAATTTCAAAGATGCAGGGGACATCAGTTTGATCCCGAGCTTACCGACCTATTTGTCACAATGCTGGAGGAAGGCTTTTATATTCCTTATGTAGAAGACTGCAAGGCAGAAGATATCATGAGTGAAAGCACAATCCTTTTGAATAAAGTCCTTGCTGAGTATGCGGAGGAGGCAAGAATCCTTTCCTTGCATGATGCATTGACGGGATTGCGGAACAGAACCTATGCAAAAAGTCGCATTGATGAGCTTTTGAATAAAGGACATAAGGGTGCACTTTTTATTTTTGACCTTGACAATTTTAAAAAGATTAATGATACATACGGACACATTGCAGGAGATAAGGCACTGCAGCTGTTTGCAGATGTTCTGAGGAAAAATTCTGAGAGAAATGATGTGACCTGTCGTTTGGGCGGGGATGAATTCATTGTATTCTATACGGATATGGAAAAGAAAGAAAAGGCTGTCGAACAGGCTGAGAAGATTATTCGTAAGATTGCAGAGAAGTTTAAAGAGCAGACATTTATGGATGATGTTTCTGTGTCCATGGGTATTGCCTTTTATCCCGATGATGGACAGAGTTTTCAGACGCTTTATCAAAATGCAGATAAATCTCTTTACTATATCAAGAAGAATGGGAAGAATTCTTATCATATTTACAGTGACGGCGGGGAGAAAGGGGATAATACCCTGGCAGACATTGACAATGTGCGTAACCTGATTGAAGGAAGAATGGATGCCGACAAGGGAGCCTTTCAGGTTGATTACGATGAATTCGGGAAAATATATGATTTTGTTTCCCGCTGTGTAGAACGCAAGCAGCAGATGGTTCAGACCGTGCTGTTTTCCATAACTGCCAAAGCGGATCATTACCTGGAAGTAGAGACGATGGATAAAGCAATGGGAGCACTGAGGGAAGCGGTCAAAGGTTCACTTCGCTCTGTAGATGTGGGAACGCAGTACAGCAGCAGTCAATATGTTCTGATTTTATTAGATGCTGACCAGGATAATGGAAAAATGGTAGTGGAAAGGGTCAGGGAGCAATTTTATCAAATCTATAAAGAAGATGATCTGAATTTATCTTATGATATGCAGACGATGAAGCCAAGGATGAAATAAGGAAAGTCAAACAGGACGGTATTGCTCTTGCGAAGGGACTCTGAATAATGGTATACTAAGGTGATGTTTTGTACTGGATGAGAAAGGTAACCGGAGGAACAACAGCGTGCAGGATGCAGTAGAACGGATTCTGGAAGGGAAATTTAATAATGATGCCCATTCTTTGGATTTTTCATCTCCAGTTATGGAGCTTACACTACAGGAAAATGAAAGCCTGGAGGGAAGCTTTTTCATCTATGGACCGGAGGGTGAGGTAACAGAAGGAACCGTATCCTCCAGCAGGCTTAGGATGCGGTGCCTGATAGATCATTTTTCCGGACAGCAGGAGGAAATTCCTTATTCCTTTGATGCCTCCGGAATGATGGCAGGAGAGACTCTGAAGGGAGAATTCCGGATCATATCCAATCAGGGAGAATACTATATTCCTTATACGATTAAGATTGAAGAAAGTACACTTCAATCTGAGCTTGGAAGCATCAAGAATCTTTTTCATTTTGCAAATCTTGCCAGAACGAATTGGGGGGAAGCGGTAAAGCTTTTCTACTCCAAGGACTTTTTGCGCGTGTTTGGCGGTTCAGACAGGCAATATCTTCCCATCTACAGGGGGCTTGTAGCCGGGGAGAGAAAGCAGCAGAACGTAGAAGAGTTTCTCCTTGAAATAAAGAAAAAGCAGAAGGTTGAATTTATTCCTGAGGAGACGGAGATACGGATAGAGAATCCTGCCGGTATTGTGGAAAACAGAATTGTGATCAACCGGAACGGTTGGGGCTATTCGGAATTGTCTGTGGAAAAGGATGGCGATTTCCTGATACTGGAAAAGGAAATGATCCGTGATGAGGATTTTCTGGGGAATTGCTACAGGCTTCCCTTTTATGTGGATGGTGAACGTCTTCATGCCGGCAGAAACTACGGCTCAATCAGAATCTATAATCCATATGTTTCCTTTACAATTCAAATACTGGCAATCAATAAGCCGGTAGCAACCAAAATTGTGCAGATCCGCAGACAAAAAAAGCATACTGTATTGGAAATGATGCAGTACTATGAGGCGTTTCGTACCCGTAAGATCGGAGCATCCTCATGGATGAAGGAGACAGATCGTCTGGTCAACAAGCTGATCGAAATCGATGACCGGGATGTGGCAGCCAGATTGTTTCAGGTTCAGCTCTTGATCACTCAGGAGCGGTTTAATGAAGCGCAGTGGCTATTGGAACAGGCAGATGCTATGATGACAGGCGATTTTGACCCTGCGATCTATAGCTATTATCTGTATCTGACAACGCTGATTGACCGAAGAGAAGTATATATTGATGAGGTAGCAGAGCAGGTAGAGCGTATTTTTACCCAGAATTCGGATAATTGGAGGATCGCGTGGCTGCTTTTGTATTTGTCGGGAGACTATGCCAAGAGTCCCTCGAAAAGATGGATCATTCTGGAGGAACAGTTTAAGCAGGGCTGCAGCAGTCCTGTATTATATGTAGAGGCATGGAACCTGATTGCGTCAAATCCCACGTTGCTGATGCGGCTGAATGATTTTGAACTTCAGGTGTTATCGTATGCCGTCAGAAGAGAATTACTGACACCGGGAGTGATAGAGCAGATTGTCTATCTTTCTGGGAAACAGAGAACTTATTTTCGAAGGCTGTTTCTGATTTTAAAGAGCTGTTATACAGTGGTGCCCTCTGAGGAGGTGCTGCAGGTAATTTGTACGCTTTTGATCAAGGGAAATATAACGGATAAAGAGGCATTTGTCTGGTATGAGAAGGGTGTTACGAAGGAACTGCGGATCACCAGGCTTTATGAATACTATATGATGTCCTTTCCGCTTGAGGAAAAACGATCGATTCCTAAGATTGTCCTGATGTATTTTGCCTTTGACAGCAATCTTGACAGTCTTCACAATGCTTTTCTTTATGCGTATGTTCATAAGAACAAGGCAGAATATCCCGAGCTATACGAAAGCTACAGGGAACAGATAGAACGCTTTGTGGTTTTCCAGATGCTGAAGGGAAGAAATAACCGGTATCTTGCCTATTTGTATAAAAATATCATCACACCCGTGATGATCACGCCGGAAACGGCAAAAGGGCTCACCGATGCACTTTTTGTACACAGGATTCTTTTGAAGCGAAGTGATATCCGAAAGATCATCCTCGTTTACGAGAAGGAGTGTTCGGAGGTCACATTTTCCGTCAACGGTCAGGAAGCGTATATTCCCGTATATGGCACTGACTGTCGTGTGCTTTTGGATGACCGATGGGGGAATCGTTACTGCAGGGAAGAGGAGTATACGCTGGAGCGGCTATTGATGCCGGACAAGCTGGCAGCTATGCTGGCACCCTACAGCGGGGATTGTATCCACTTTGATCTGTGGCTCTGTGAAAGGGGCAGAGAGCTTGCCGGAGTCAGCGAAGAGAATGCCGAATGTATGAAGCGCATTGCCGGATCGGAGCAGGTGAAGGAGGAAGTTCGTAAGGAAGTACGAATGAAGCTGATTCACTATTATTACGATCAGGATAAGATGCGGGAGCTGGATGATTATCTGGCAGAGCTTTTGCCGGAGCAGGTGGAGGGCAACTGCTTTGCAGAGCTTGTACGCATCATGGTCATTCGCGGAATGTATGATAAGGCGTATGAATGGATCAGGCTCCGCGGAGGAGAAGGAATCGAGGCCAAGATTATTGTGCGGCTTTGCAGTCGTCTGCTTTCCCTGGAGGGGATGGTACAGGATGATGTGATGACCGTACTGGCGTTTATGGCATTCAGAGCAGGAAAATATGATGAAAACCTCCTGAATTACCTATGCAGATTTTTCCAGGGAACCTGTAAGGAAATGAGGGATATCTTTAAAGCAGCGGAAAGCTTTGGGGTTGACACCTACGAGATCAGTGAAAGAATCCTGATTCAAATGCTCTATACCGGTGCACATGTAGGGGAGAAAATTGAAATCTTTAAACGGTATGTTTCCGGCGGGGCGAAGGCTTCCGTGGAAATGGCTTTTCTCGCACAGAGCTCTTATGATTATTTTGTGCGGGATAAGGTAACCGATTTGTATGTATTGGAAGATATGCAGCGTGCGATGGAACGGCAGGAAGAGATTCCCTTTGTATGTAAACTTGCCTATACGAAATATTATGCGGAAAACAGAAAGCTGATTGATGAAACAGTTTCCGGCTGGCTGATTCTGTTTCTTCGGGAGATACTGGAACAGGAATGCTATTTCCCGTATTTTAAGGAATTCTCGGAAAATATTGCCTTTATGCGTCAATTCGCAGACAAGACCATGGTGGAGTATCGTGTGAAGGAAGGCAACAGGGCAATTATTCATTATCTGATTGAACGGGAAGACCGTCAGGATGGGGAATATGAATACGAGAAAGAAGAAATGCAGGATATGTTTCACGGGGTTTGTGTGAAGCAGTTCATTCTCTTTTTCGGGGAACGGCTTCAGTACTATATTACTGAGGTGGATGGTGAGAAGGAGCAGCTTACTGTCAGTGGAACCTTAAGCCGCAATGAGACAGCTGCGGAACAAAAGGAAAGCAAATACCAGCTCATCAATGACATTGCGACCGGAAGGAATCTTCATGATTACGTCACGATGGAAAAGCTTTTGAATGAGTATTTTGAGCAGGATTATATGGTGAATGAATTTTTCAGGATGATATAGGGGCAGGGAGCAGACATGTTTCAAATCCAGAAGGATGGAAAGGACAAAAAGAATGAGCAGGGGATAACGGTAGGATATGATCTGGGGCATCAATTTGCACAGATCAGCTATTGCAGTCCCGATATGCAGGAGCCGGAGACGGTTTCGGCGGTAGCCGGAACAGAGCAATACAATATTCCTGCGGTACTCTGTAAAAGAGTCGGTGTGGGACAATGGTATTACGGAAAGGAAGCCGTGAAGTTTGCCAAGGAAGAGGGCGGCATTCTGGTAGAAGACCTGCTGATGCTGGCTGAACGGGGAGAGGATGTGATGGTGGAGGGCGAAGCCTTTGATCCTGTCGCACTGCTCACCCTGTTCGTCAAAAGGAGCTTGTCCCTGTTAAACATGCAGGTATCCCTGGGGAGTGTAGCGAACCTGATGTTTACCGTGGAGGAACTGACACCCCGTTTGGTAGATGTGCTTACAAGGGTTGCTGCCGGACTGCAGATGAAGACAAAGAGCATCTGCTTTCAGAGTCATCTGGAGAGCTTCTATGCCTATACCCTACACCAGAGTGCAGAGCTGAGAAAGCATGATGTGGTCATATTTGAATACAGTGACGTGATGAAGATGCTTCATTTCAGTTGTAACTTGAGAACTGCACCGATGGTGGTGACGATTGATCAGCAGGAATTCCCTGAGATACTCCGCAGGGTATGGGATTCGGAGGAAGGTGCCAGGGAGCGGCAAAAGCAGGAGCTTGACAACCTGTTTTTACGGATTGTAGAAGAAAATCTGCAAAATCAGCTGGTATCCACCATTTTTCTTCTGGGAGACGGTTTTAAGGAAGGCTGGGCAAAGGAATCCCTTAAGCTGCTTTGCAGAAACAGGCGGGTGTTCCAGGGCAATAATCTTTACAGTAAGGGTGCCTGCTATGGAATGCTGGAGCGGATTCATCCCGGAGAGGAATGGAAGAAATATGTGTACCTTGGTGCTGATAAGTTAAAATCCAATATTGGCATGAAGGTCTTGCGGCGGGGGGAAGATTCCTATTACGCGATTATGGATGCGGGAAGTAACTGGTATGAGACGGTATCGGATTTTGATATGATACTGGAAGACGGTGACACAGTGGATTTCATCATCACACCACTCACCGGCGGGGAAGTGACGGAGCGCCAGATTCATCTTCCGGGAATGCCGGTAAGACCAAGGGCAACGACAAGATTGAACGTACACGTGGAAATGACTGCGGTGAATCAGGCGACTGTGACGGTTGAGGACCGGGGGTTTGGGGAATTGTTTCCTTCAAGCGGAAAGGCGTGGTCTTCGACAATATTGGTTTAGCAGGGAGGTTTTATGGGCAGAGCTCTGTTATGTGTGGGGAAATATGCGGAAACCCCGTACTATTTCGACAAGATGTGTGTAAATGTATATTGTGCTGAGGAGCTGTGCTATCTTTTTGCAAGCAACCCGTTTATGATTGACAATGACATTATGGACAAGGAGCTTGTACGATGGCTGGATCAGGAATGCGGATTGCCCGATTTGAGTCATGAGCTGCTGTTATTGTTCAACAGGGGGAGCCAGCCGGGGATTTTCGTCAACACGATCCTAGATTATGTAAACTACTGTACACCCGGACAGCGTGCTAAAATTGAGGAAGCACGCAAGAGCAGTGCGGGACTGAATGATTACGAGAGAAAGAAAAAGCAGGCCGATTTCCTTCTGAAAAACCAAAGAATCCGGCTTGCACTTGATGAATACGACCGGTTACTCAGACAGTTGCCGGAGGCGGAAAGCGCACTAAAGCCTTCCATTTATCATAACATAGGAGTGGCATATACAGGGTTCTTTATGTTTGATATGGCGGCAAGGTATTTCAAAAGGGCGTATGATATGTCCGGGAATCAGGAATCCGGGGTGCAATATCTGGCGGCGAAGAGGCTTTCCCTTCATGAGGAGGCATATGTATCCTTTATTGCTGAACACGGAGAGTACCATGAGCTGTCCCTTCTGGTAGAGAAAAAACTGATGGATGCAAAGGGGCAATTTGAGGCATCCGAGGAGAAACGGATGATGTCGGCACTGGGGATTTATAAGGATGAGGGAAATGTAGCCTCCTACTACGAAGAGATCGATAAGGTGATTTCAGGCTTAAAGGATACATACCGCAAGTTTGTAGAGGCATAGGAAAATATGGGATTGTTAAAGAAGCTTCTCCAATGGAGAAAAGATACACAAGAGCCGGAATATGAAATTGAAGATTGGAATGAGATCATCTACGACAGAGACGACCTGCAGATCAATGACCGGAAGCAGCGTGAGGAGTATGTAAAAGGGTGTCTGGAGCAGATCGCGGAGGCCGCAAAGGAGCTTGAAAACCTTCAGTTTGAATACAATATGGTGACCTCCTATCTGAAGGATATGGAGGAGATAGAAGCCTTACCGGAAGAAGAAAAGGTTGAACTGACGCAGTGGGCTAAGAAGATTGATGAGCTGGAGCAGCATCAGACCGGATACAAGGAACGCAAGAACCGGATGAGTGATGAGAAGTTCCGGCAGATGGAGCGCCTGGAGGAGGAAGTACAGGAGGGACTTGAAAAGCTGACGCAGGCTGAGGACTATCAGGAGCTGATCAAGCGGGACCTACGAAGGCTGGATGGAGAAAAGCATGCTTACCTGTTCCGCAAAAGCGAGCTCCGCAGAATTATTGCAGATACAAGATCCATGACCGTTGTCTGTACGGTGGCGGTGATCCTGTGCATATTCATCCTGTTAGTTCTTCAGTTCGGACTGAAAATGGATACGAAGCTGGGCTGCGTAGTAGCAGGCGCAGTCGGTGCGGCTGCAATTACAGCCATTTTTATCAAACATAATGATTCGGTAAGAGAGCTTGCGCAGGTGGAAAATGGAATCGGAAGGATCATCCGGCTTCAGAATACTGTGAAGATAAGATATGTAAATAATACGCACTTACTTGATTATCTTTATATGAAGTATAATGTTTCCAGTGCCGGAGAGCTTGGAAAGAGCTGGCAGCAGTATCAGGAGGAGCGGGAAGAACGTCACAGCTATCAGCAGACAGAGAGACAGCTGGATCAGCTGCAGAAGGAATTCCTTCATACCCTAAGGCGGTATCAGGTGAAGGATCCGATGATCTGGCTTCATCAGACCAGAGCCATTCTGGATAAGAAGGAAATGGTTGAAATCCGTCATAGTCTGATCATCCGGAGGCAGTCTCTGCGCAGACGGATGGATTACAATAAAGAGGTCATTGCGGGAAAAGCCCAGGCAGAAATCAAGGATCTGGTCGAGCAGTATCCTAAATATGCAAAAGAAATTCTTGATATTGTGGGTCAGTATGAAAAGGATTTTTCGTGAAAAGATTTTTTATGTTACTTGACTTCCCATTTGGGGCATGATAGCATGATAAACGGATGGCGGTGCGCTTTATTCTGGTAATGGGACGAAGCGTATCACAAATAGTTATTTACCGCTGATGGCGGTCAAGTGGAGGAGAAGATTATGAAGAAATTTGGAGCAATGTTAGTGGCAGCTTCTATGGTGCTGGGATTGCTTGCAGGGTGCGGAGCCAAGGAAGAACCCGCAGCTGCACAGACAGCAGAGGCACAAACGGAAGCATCAGGAGAAAGAACAACCTTTACCGTAGGCTTTGACGCAGAATTTCCACCTTACGGCTACATGGATGAAAACGGAGATTACACCGGTTTTGACCTTGATCTGGCACAGGAGGTCTGTGACCGCAACGGATGGGAGCTTGTGAAGCAGCCCATCGACTGGGATTCCAAGGACATGGAGCTTTCATCAGGCTCTATTGATTGCATCTGGAACGGTTTTACCATCAATGGACGTGAGGATGCGTATACTTGGTCTGTACCTTATGTGGATAACAGCCAGGTATTTATTGTAAAGAGTGATGCAGGAATTAAGGCGCATGCTGATCTTGCAGGCAAAATCGTAGGTGTACAGAAGGATTCTTCTGCACTTGCAGCGCTTGAGGGTGATGCTGCAGAGCTTGCAGGAACCTTTGCTGAGTTGAAGCAGTATGCGGATTACAATACAGGCTTTATGGATTTGGAGGCAGGTGCAATTGATGCCCTGGCTATCGATATCGGTGTTGCAAGTTATCAGATCGAGTCAAGAGGAGACGGATATGTGATCCTTGATGAGAAGCTGGCTACAGAGCAGTACGGGATTGGTTTCCTCCTTGGAAATGAAGAGTTGAAGAACCAGGTGGAGAAGACACTTCTTGAAATGGCTGATGACGGCAAGTTTATGGAAATAGCTGAAAAATACGGTTTGGGAGACAGTGTATGTCTTGGTAAATAGAAACAGAATTTAAGGGCAGATGAATCATATTTCCAAAGCACGAAAGGGTGCGCGGAAGTGTGTTTTTCTGCCCCTGTTTGTTTCACGCAAGGGGCGGCAGGAGAATAGGAGGCAAAATGAGTATAGCAACCATGCTGATGCAATTAGGAAAAGGAATGATATCGACGGCAGAAATATTTTTTCTGACGCTTCTTTTTTCCCTGCCTTTAGGTCTGCTGGTTTCCTTTGGGAGAATGTCAAAGAACGGTCTGGTCAGAGGAATCAGTAAGTTTTATATATCGATCATGCGGGGAACGCCTCTGATGCTTCAACTGCTGGTGGTGTATTTTGCTCCGTATTATCTCTTCGGACTGAATCTGCGGGGATATCGTTTCCCGGCAATTATTCTTGCTTTTTCCATCAACTACGCCGCTTACTTTGCGGAGATCTACAGAGGCGGCATCGAATCTATGGCAGTGGGGCAGTATGAGGCGGCAAAGGTTCTCGGGTATAATAAATTCCAGACCTTTTTCAAGATTATCCTGCCACAGGTGATCAAACGGATTCTGCCTTCCATCACCAATGAGACCATTACACTGGTAAAGGATACGTCCCTTGCCTTCGTGCTGGCACAAGCGGAGATGTTTACCATGGCAAAGCAGATCGCGGCAAAGGATACAAGCATGATGCCTCTGATGGTAGCCGGTCTGTTCTATTATCTGTTTAATTTTCTGGTAGCATTCGTGATGGAACGGATTGAGAAGAGTATGAGCTATTATCGTTAACGCAGATGCCGGATGGCGGAATGAGAGGAAACATGGAAAGAGACAGCAACATTCTATTGGAAATCAATCATATGAGGAAGGGCTTTGACGGTCTTCATGTTCTGAAGGATATTTCCCTGTCTGTCAGGGAAGGAGAGGTCATTTCCATTATCGGTCCTTCCGGTTCCGGAAAATCAACGCTTCTTCGCTGTGCCACCATGCTGGAGACAATGGATGGCGGAGAACTCAGTTATCTTAGTGAAAAGGCGGCCTGGGAGGAAGACGGAAGGTGTGTTTATGCACCGAAAAACAAGCTGAAGGAGATCCATAAGCATTTCGGACTGGTATTTCAGAATTTCAATCTTTTTCCCCACTACAGTGTAATGAAGAATATTATTGACGCACCTGTCAGTGTGGACAGAATCCCCAAAAAGGAAGCAATAGAGCGTGCCGAAAAGCTACTTTTGCAGCTTGGCTTATCCGATAAGGCGGATGCCTATCCCTATCAGCTTTCCGGGGGACAACAGCAGAGAGTTTCCATAGCAAGAGCGCTGGCCCTGCAGCCCAAGATCCTGTTTTTTGATGAGCCGACTTCGGCACTTGATCCGGAGCTTACGGGAGAGGTGCTTAAGGTGATCAAGCAGCTGGCAAGTGAACAAATGACCATGATCATTGTCACCCATGAAATGCAGTTTGCAAGGGAATTGTCAGACCGCATTATATTTATGGAGCAGGGGCTCATACAGGCAGAAGGGTCACCGGAGGAGATTTTTGCTTCTGACAATGAAAGAGTAAGGGAATTCATTGGAAAGTTCCAATCATAAATAAATAATCAATTGTATTGCCTCTTTGAGGCGGAATGGAGGAAACCATGAAAAAGATGGAGCAGCTTTACGAAGGAAAGGCAAAGAAGGTATTTGCAACAGATGACCCGGATGTGGTGATCGTTGATTATAAGGATGATGCAACGGCCTTCAACGGAGAGAAGAAAGGAACCATTGTGGGTAAGGGCGTGATCAACAACCGTATGACCAACCATGTTTTCAAGCTTCTTGAAAAGGAAGGTGTGCCTACCCACCTGATCGAGGAACTGAGCGATCGAGAGACTGCTGTAAAGAAGGTAGAGATCGTACCCCTTGAGGTAATTATCCGTAACGTGGCAGCCGGAAGCTTTTCCAAACGTCTTGGGGTGCCGGAGGGAACTCCTTTTGCAGAGCCTACCATTGAGTTCAGCTACAAAAATGACGAGCTGGGCGATCCGCTGATCAACAGCTACTTTGCAGTAGCACTGGGACTTGCAACCTGGGAAGAGATTGAGACCATCAAGAAATATGCGTTCAAGGTGAACGAGGTCCTAAAAGCATACTTCCTCCAGGCAGATATTAAGCTGATTGACTTTAAGATTGAATTCGGACGTTTCCACGGACAGATTCTTCTGGCTGATGAGACATCGCCTGATACCTGCCGTTTGTGGGATGTCAACACCAATGAAAAACTGGATAAGGATCGTTTCCGCAGGGATCTTGGTAATGTAGAGGAAGCTTACAATGAGGTGTTCAAACGTCTGGGTCTTGCGTAGGTTCCGGAGGCCTGACTGATTAGGGTTGATACCGACAGAGGAGACATATGAGAGAAGACAGCGACAGGTACATGGGGGATAAACCGAAAGAGGAATGCGGGGTTTTTGGCGCATATGATTTTGACGGTGCGGATGTGGCATCCATGATCTATTACGGATTGTTTGCCCTGCAGCACCGCGGACAGGAAAGCTGCGGTATTGCGGTGAGCGATACGGCAGGACCGAAGGGGAAGGTATTAAGCGCAAAGGATATGGGACTTCTTAATGAAGCCTTCACACCGGAAATTCTGGATAAGCTGAAGGGTGATATCGGTGTCGGACATGTGCGATATTCCACAGCCGGCAGTTCAACGAGAGAAAATGCGCAGCCACTGGTACTCAATTACGTAAAGGGAACGCTGGGCATGGCGCACAACGGGAATCTCATCAATACACCGGAACTAAGGCAGGAGCTTGCCTATACCGGAGCGATTTTCCAGACGACCATTGACTCGGAGGTTATCGCTTATCTGATCGCCAGAGAAAGACTGAATTCCAAAACGGTTGAGGAAGCAGTGGGGAGAGCCATGAAGAAGATCAAGGGAGCCTATTCCCTGATCGTGATGTCCCCCCGGAAGCTGATTGGAGCACGGGATCCCTTTGGTTTCAGACCGCTTTGTATCGGAAAGCGTGAGAATACCTATGTACTTGCATCAGAGACCTGTGCACTGGATACGATAGGAGCACAGTTTATCAGGGATGTGGAGCCGGGAGAGATCGTTACCATTTCACCGGAAAAGGGAATTGAATCTGACAGAAGCATGTGCCTTCCTATGGAGCAGCAGGCGAGATGTGTTTTTGAATATATTTATTTTGCAAGGCCGGACAGCTATATTGATGGCATGAGTGTCTATAATTCCAGAATACTGGCAGGAAAATATTTAGCCATTGACTCGCCGGTGGAGGCAGACCTTGTGGTGGGTGTGCCGGAATCCGGAAACTGTGCGGCACTGGGCTATTCCCTGCAGTCGGGAATTCCGTACGGACAAGCCTTTGTGAAGAATAGCTATGTGGGAAGAACCTTCATTAAGCCCAAGCAAAAGAGCAGGGAGAGTAGCGTGCAGGTGAAGCTGAATGCCCTGCGCGAGGCTGTGGCCGGGAAGCGGATCATTATGATCGATGACTCCATCGTACGCGGCACTACCTCGGACAGAATTGTACGAATGTTGCGGGAAGCGGGAGCGAAGGAAGTGCATATGAGAGTCAGCTCACCGCCGTTTTTGTGGCCCTGCTATTTTGGCACTGATGTTCCTGCAAGGGAGCAGTTGATTGCCTATAATCGCACCGTGGAAGAAATCTGTAAGATCATCGGTGCAGACTCCCTAGGGTACCTGAGAGAAGAGCGACTTGAGCAGATTGTGGAAGGCAGAAGCATCTGCAAGGGATGCTTTAACGGGAAATACCCGCTTGAACCGCCTACGGAGGATATCCGGGGAGAATTTGATCAATAAAGAAGGAAAGGTTACAGGAGGAACTGTGGAAAATGAGTACAGACAGATATGTGAGTCCTTTATCTGAGAGATATGCCAGTAAGGAAATGCAGTATATTTTTTCTCCCGATATGAAATTCAGAACCTGGAGAAAACTCTGGATTGCTTTGGCAGAGACGGAGATGGAGCTTGGCCTGTCACAGAACGGAAAACCTGTCATCACGCAGGAACAGATTGACGAACTGAAGGCCCATGCAGAGGATATCAATTATGATGTGGCAAAGGCCAGAGAAAAGGAAGTGCGGCATGATGTAATGAGCCATGTCTATGCTTACGGACAGCAGTGCCCTAAGGCAGCGGGAATCATTCATCTGGGCGCTACAAGCTGTTATGTCGGAGATAACACGGATATCATTGTGATGACCAGGGCTCTGCAGCTGGTCAAGAAAAAGCTGGTGAATGTGCTGAATGAGCTGGCAGGCTTTGCAGATAAATACAAGGAGCAGCCTACCCTTGCTTTCACTCATTTTCAACCTGCCCAGCCTACCACGGTAGGAAAAAGGGCAACTCTCTGGATGCAGGAGTTTTATCTGGATCTTCAGGATCTTGATTATGTGCTTTCCGGTATGAAGCTTTTAGGTTCCAAGGGAACCACCGGAACGCAGGCTTCTTTCCTGGAGCTGTTTAACGGAGATCAGGAGACCATCGATAAGATTGATCCCATGATTGCACAGAAAATGGGCTTCAAGGAATGCTATCCCGTATCCGGGCAGACCTACTCCCGTAAGGTGGATACCAGAGTGGCAAATGTGCTTGCAGGAATAGCAGCAAGTGCCCATAAAATGTCGAACGATATCAGACTTCTTCAACATCTGAAGGAGGTGGAGGAGCCCTTTGAGAAGAGCCAGATTGGTTCCTCTGCAATGGCATATAAGAGAAATCCCATGAGAAGCGAGAGAATTGCATCCCTGTCAAGATATGTCATGGTTGATGCCCTGAATCCTGCCATCACCTCGGCAACCCAGTGGTTTGAGAGAACCCTGGATGATTCCGCAAACAAGCGGCTTTCCATTCCGGAGGGCTTCCTTGCCATTGACGGAATCCTTGATCTTTGTCTGAATGTGGTGGATGGACTGGTAGTATATCCCAAGGTCATTGAGAAGCATATGATGAGCGAGCTTCCCTTTATGGCGACCGAAAATATCATGATGGATGCCGTTAAGCTTGGCGGGAACAGACAGGAGCTTCATGAAAGGATCAGAGAGCTTTCCATGGAGGCAGGAAAAAATGTCAAGGTGGAAGGAAAGGAGAACAATCTGCTGGAGCTGATCGCGGCAGATCCCGCGTTCAACATGTCCCTTGAGGATCTGCAAAAGGCCATGGAGCCCTCAAGATATGTGGGGCGCTCCAAGGAACAGGTGGAGAGCTTCCTCGATAAAGTGATACGTCCGGTATTGAAGGAAAATGAGGAACAGCTTGGCGTAAAAGCAGAGATTAATGTATAAAGGCAGGAGGAAAGAGCTTTGGGTGGCTTTTTTGGCGCAGCATTAAAAAAGGATTGTGTATTTGATTTGTTTTTTGGTACGGACTACCATTCTCATCTGGGAACAAGAAGAGCGGGAATGGCAGTATACAGCAAGGAAAGGGGCTTCGACAGAGCCATTCACAATATTGAGAATGCTCCCTTCCGTACCAAATTTGATAAGGATGTCAATGAGATGCAGGGAAACCTGGGAATCGGATGTATTTCAGACTATGAACCCCAGCCGCTTCTTGTGAGATCCCATCATGGAACCTATGCTATTATGACAGTTGGGAAAATTAACAATACCGAGGAGATCGTTCAGGAGATTTTCTCTATGGGTCATTCCCATTTCCTGGAGATGAGTGGCGGTGATATCAATGCCACGGAGCTGGTTGCAGCCATCATCAATCAGAAGGATAATCTGATCGAGGGAATTCAGTTTGCCCAGGAAATGATAGAAGGATCCATGACCATCGCCCTTCTTACACCTATGGGCATTTATGTGGCAAGAGAT
Source organism: Bacillota bacterium (assembly GCA_030526045.1). Taxonomy (GTDB): domain Bacteria; phylum Bacillota; class Clostridia; order Lachnospirales; family Lachnospiraceae; genus Suilimivivens. Next base: position 15,747 of record JAUNDN010000042.1, read on the forward strand.
AAGCTTGGAAGAACGCCGGTTGCAATCGGAAAGAAGGAGGAGGGCTACTGCATTGCGTTTGAGAGCTTTGCCTACCTGAATCTGGGCTATATTGAGGAGCGGGAGCTTGGCCCGGGTGAGATTGCGATCGTAACCCCTGAGGAGGTTCGTACTCTGGTTAAGCCGGGAACGGAAATGAAAATCTGTACCTTCCTGTGGGTATATTATGGCTATCCGTCCTCATCCTATGAGGGAATCAGCGTTGAGAAGATGCGCTATAACTGTGGCGCACTGCTAGCCAAGAGAGATGACGTGAAGCCGGACAATGTAGCAGGTGTACCGGATTCCGGTATTGCCCATGCCGTCGGGTACTCCAATGAGTCGGGAATCCCGTTTTCCAGACCGTTTATCAAGTATACGCCTACCTGGCCCAGATCCTTTATGCCGACGATTCAGAGCCAGCGGAATCTGATTGCCAAGATGAAGCTGATTCCGGTTCATGATCTGATCCAGGATAAGAGTCTGCTCCTGATTGATGACTCGATTGTAAGAGGAACCCAGCTTCGGGAAACCACGGAGTTCCTCTATCAGAGTGGAGCTAAGGAGGTACATATCAGACCCGCGTGCCCGCCTCTTTTATACGGATGTAAATATCTGAACTTTTCACGATCCTCTTCTGAGATGGATCTGATTACCAGAAGGATTATCAAGGAGATGGAGGGGGACGGGAAAAATGTGAACCTAAGTGCTTACTCCAATCCGGAAACACCGGAATATCAGGAAATGATCAAGCGGATCGGGGTTCAGCTGAATTTTACGACGCTTCGCTATCACAGACTGGATGATATGATCGCATCGGTGGGAATTGACAGAAGCAAGCTTTGCACCTATTGCTGGGACGGTAAAGAATAATTTGTGGAAGGGGAATTACAGCAAAGATGACAATTGTAGATGTATTGGAGCAGAACAGCAGAAGCTATGGGGATGAAATCTGCCTGGTAGAAATCAATCCTGAGGTGAGCGAGGTCAGAAGGGTAACCTGGAAGGAATATGAACTGATGGAGCCCAATCCGCTGACCCACTACAGAAGGGAGATTTCCTGGAGAGTATTTGACGAGAAGGCGAACCGGTTTGCTAATCTTTTGCTGGAGCGGGGAATCAAAAAGGGAGACAAGGTGGCAATTCTGCTCATGAACTGCCTGGAATGGCTTCCCATTTATTTTGGCGTTTTAAAAACAGGGGCGTTGGCGGTCCCGTTAAATTTCCGCTATGCATCTGATGAGATTGAATATTGCGTAAATTTAGCCCAGGTAGATATTCTGGTATTCGGACCGGAATTTATCGGACGTGTGGAAGAAATTGCGGATTCTATCAGCAAAAACAGACTGCTGTTTTTTGTGGGAGATCATTGTCCCTCCTTTGCGGAGGATTATAATGCACTGACTTCCAACTGCTCCAGTGTGGCGCCAAAGATTGAACTGGACGAGAAGGATGATGCGGCAATTTATTTTTCCTCGGGAACCACAGGCTTCCCGAAGGCAATCTTACATAATCATGAAAGTCTGATCCATTCCTGCCGGGTGGAGCAGAATCATCACGGACAGACCAGAAAGGATGTGTTTTTGTGCATTCCTCCGCTATATCATACCGGAGCTAAGATGCACTGGTTTGGCTCACTGCTTTCGGGAAGCAAGGCAGTTCTCCTTAAGGGAACCAAGCCGGAATACATTTTGGACGCCGTGTCGAAAGAAAAGTGTACGATCGTGTGGCTTTTGGTGCCCTGGGCGCAGGACATTCTGGAGGCGCTTGATGGTGGAAAACTGAAGCTTGAGGATTATGAGCTATCCCAGTGGAGACTGATGCATATCGGTGCACAGCCGGTTCCCCCCAGCCTGATCAAGCATTGGAAGCGCTATTTCCCTGAACATGAATATGATACCAACTACGGCCTTAGTGAATCCATCGGTCCCGGCTGCGTACATCTTGGGGTTGAAAACATCCATAAGGTAGGTGCGATCGGAAAGCCCGGCTTTGGCTGGGAGGTCAGGATCGTGGATGAAGACCGGAAGGATGTGAAACAGGGAGAGGTAGGAGAGCTTGCGGTAAAAGGCCCCGGCGTCATGACCTGTTATTATAACGACGAGAAGGCAACCGCAGAGGTTCTTTCCGATGACGGCTGGCTGTTTACGGGAGATATGGCGATGATGGATGAGGATGGCTTTATCTTTCTGGTAGATCGTAAGAAGGATGTGATCATCAGCGGCGGAGAGAACATTTATCCGGTTCAGATTGAGGACTTTATCAGAAATCATAATGCTGTTCATGATGTGGCCGTAATCGGCATTCCGGATAAGCGTCTTGGCGAGACCACGCTTGCCGTGATCGAACGAAAGCCGGATATGGAATGCGCAGAAGAGGAAATTATGGAATTCTGCAAGAAACTGCCCAGATACAAGAGGCCACATAAGGTGATTTTTGACGAGATCCCAAGGAATCCTACCGGCAAGATCGAAAAACCCAAGCTGCGTGAGAAGTATTGTGGTATGAGGCTGGTAGAAGCACAGAATAAGGGATAAATACATTTATTTAGGCTCAGCCGCAGTGTGGCAGAGGGAGAGGGGTACAACGATGATTATTAAGTTACTTATGCTGGTCGTATTTTTCGGGATTATGATCGGTATCGGATTTTACTGCAGAAAGCATGCTACAGATGTAAACGGCTTTGTACTTGGCGGAAGGAGCGTGGGACCGTGGCTAACCGCCTTTGCATACGGGACCTCCTACTTTTCGGCAGTTATTTTTGTGGGCTATGCAGGGCAGTTCGGCTGGAAATACGGAATTGCATCTACCTGGATCGGTATCGGAAATGCACTGATCGGCTCCATGCTTGCATGGGTGATTTTGGGAAGAAGAACCAGAATCATGACACAGCATTTAGACAGTGCCACCATGCCGGAGTTCTTCGGAAAGCGTTTCCGGTCAAAAGGACTGAAGATCTTTGCATCCGTAATCGTGTTTATCTTTTTGATTCCTTATACAGCGTCCCTGTATAACGGACTTTCCAGATTATTTGGAATGGCATTTGATATTGATTATACAGTGTGTATTGTTGTGATGGCGGTCCTGACCGGTATTTATGTCATTGCAGGCGGATACATGGCAACGGCGATCAATGATTTCTTCCAGGGTATCGTCATGCTGGTGGGAATTGTGGCAGTGATCGCGGCAGTGCTCAAGACAAACGGCGGCTTTATGGAAGCGCTGAACGGGCTTGCCAGTGTGCAGGACGAAGCGGTTTCTGCGCAGCCCGGTGTATTTGCGTCCTTCTTTGGACCGGATCCCTTAAATCTTTTGGGTGTAGTTATTCTTACCTCTCTGGGAACCTGGGGACTTCCTCAGATGGTTCAGAAATTCTATGCGATCAAGAGTGAGGACTCCATCAAAAAAGGAACGATCATTTCTACTCTTTTTGCGATTGTAGTATCCGGTGGATGCTATTTCCTCGGCGGTTTCGGAAGACTTTTCTCCGATCAGGTTGATATTGCAGCGAACGGCTATGACTCTGTGATTCCGACCATGCTGTCAGGTCTTTCCCCGATTCTGATCGGGCTGGTTGTGATTCTGGTACTGTCAGCCTCCATGTCAACACTTTCCTCTCTTGTCATGGCATCCAGCTCCACATTGACACTGGATGTACTGAAGGGGCATATAATCAAGGATATGGATGAAAAGAAACAGGTATTTATCATGAGAATCCTGATCGTTGTATTTATTGCAATATCGGTTGTGATCGCTGCTGTGCAGTATAAGAGCAATGTCACCTTTATTGCACAGCTGATGGGCGTTTCATGGGGAGCACTTGCCGGGGCATTTTTGGCACCGTTCCTTTACGGATTGTATTGGAAACGCACAACCAAAGCAGCATGCTATGTGAGCTTTGTCTTTGGCGCAGGCTTCATGCTGCTGAATATGCTCTTCAGAAGCAGTTTTCCTGAGCTGCTTAAGTCTCCCATCAATGCAGGTGCCTTTGCAATGCTTGCAGGCCTTGTAATCGTTCCGGTAGTGAGCTTATTTACCGCAAAGCCGGAGCAGAAATGGGTGGAGGACACCTTTGCATGCTATAACAGAAGAATTGAAGTACCTGTAAAGCAATCCTTAAGCGAATAAAAAGAAAAAGTACTTTCTATTTTACGGGAAATGTTGTATAATCCGTTTATAAACATTTCGGACAACAAATCACAAAATTTTCCCAAAAGAAAAATGACTTTTTTGGATATTTGATAAGGTAATGATTTTGCAGTAAAATAGAAAGGTATAGGTATTTTATGAGAGAAAAGTATGAGTCTCTGGGACTTGCTGATTTAAAGGCAATTGCTAAGGCCAGAGGGTTGAAGGGTACTTCCGCGATGAAGAAGGCTGATCTTGTGGAGCTGATGCTTGCAGAGGATGAGAAGGACAAGGCTGAAGGAAAGTCCGTACAGCCCAGAGGTGTTATGGAAAAGGCTGAGTATAAGGCCTCACCGAAGAGTGAGCGTGCCGAAGCAAGAGTTGACAGAACAGAGATCAAAGCCGAGCGTATTGACCGCAACGAGGCAAAGAATGAGGAAGCGAAAAACGAGGAAGATAAGTATCCTGCTGAGCTTGACAGTGGCATTGCGGCAAGCGGTATTCTGGAGGTTATGCCTGACGGATACGGTTTCATCCGTTGTGAGAATTATCTGCCCGGTGACCATGATGTCTATGTAGCACCCAGCCAGATCAGACGTTTCGGACTGAAGACCGGTGATATTTTGGAAGGAAATACCAGAATCAGGACGCAGGGCGAAAAGTTTGCAGCCCTTCTTTATGTCAAATCCATTAACGGCTATACGCCTGAGGAGGCAGCCAAGAGATCTAATTTTGAAGATATGACGCCCATTTTCCCCAATGAGAGACTTCATCTGGAAATGCCGGGTGCCAGTGTTGCTATGAGGATCATGGATCTGATCAGTCCGGTAGGTAAAGGGCAGCGTGGTATGATCGTGTCTCCTCCGAAGGCCGGAAAGACTACACTGTTGAAGGATGTTGCCAAATCCGTGAAGCGTAACGCTCCCGAAGTACACCTGATCATTCTTCTGATCGATGAACGTCCCGAGGAAGTAACGGATATTAAGGAAGCAATCGAGGGACCAAACGTTGAGGTTATTTATTCCACCTTCGATGAGCTACCGGAGCATCACAAGCGTGTTGCAGAGATGGTTATCGAGAGAGGAAAGCGCCTGGTAGAGCACAAGAAGGATGTCATGATCCTGATTGACAGTATCACCAGACTGACAAGAGCCTACAACCAGACGGTACCGCCAAGCGGACGTACCTTGTCAGGCGGTCTTGATCCTGCGGCTCTGCACATGCCGAAGCGATTCTTCGGTGCAGCGAGAAATATGCGTGAGGGTGGTTCCCTTACCGTTCTTGCAACAGCACTGGTGGATACCGGAAGCAAAATGGATGATGTTGTTTATGAGGAATTCAAGGGAACCGGTAACATGGAGCTTGTTCTTGACAGAAAGCTTTCCGAGAAGAGAGTGTTCCCTGCCATTGATATTCCCAAATCCGGCACCAGAAGAGAAGACCTTCTGCTTTCCGGTGAAGAGCTGGAGGCAATCAACATTATGCGCAAGGCACTGAACGGGCTCAAGCCGGAGGAGGCTGTTGATAAGATTCTGGATATGTTCGCGAAGACCAGGAACAATCAGGAATTTGTAAATCTTGTCAAAAAAATCAAGTGGATCTAAAAAAGTGCTTGCAACCTTAAGCACGCTATGATACAATTAAAAAGCTGTTTCGGGAGAAATAGTCGCATATCGATCAATATATGCAGTGGATGAGAACGAATGAAATAGTAAGTTTTTATAGAGAGGTGAAAACATGAAAGAAGGAATCCATCCTGAGTACTATCAGGCAACTGTAACTTGCAACTGTGGCAATACATTTGTGACAGGTTCAACCAAAAAGGATATTCACGTTGAAGTTTGTTCTAAATGCCATTCATTCTACACAGGTCAGCAGAAGGCTGCAAGAACTGACGGACGTATTGATAAGTTCAATAGGAAGTATGGTGTAGAAAGCAAATAGTTATGCATGAAAAGGTTGAGGTGTTACATCTCAACCTTATTTTACATTATAGGAAACTTTACTTCTTTTAGATTTAAGAGGGATATCAGGTAGAGCGTATGAAGAGAAAGAAAACTCATTACAGCGGAATAGGCGGTCAGGCTGTCCTGGAAGGCATCATGATGAAGAACAAGGATGACTACGCAGTGGCAATCCGTAAACCGGATGGGGAGATTGAAGTGGATGTCAGCGTATTTCGGGGATGCCTCCAAGGAAAAGGAATTACGAAGATTCCTTTTATCAGAGGGGTGTTTAACTTTATTGATTCCCTACGGCTTGGCATGAAGGCACTCAACTATTCGGCATCCTTTTACGAGGATGAGGAAGCGGGAGAGACGAAGCTTGACAAGGCTCTGGATAAAGTGTCCGGTGGAAAAGGAGAGAGCGTTCTGATGGGGATTACCACAGTGTTTTCCGTTATCCTTGCTGTAGGCATTTTTATTTTACTGCCGTATTTTCTGTCTTCACTTCTGACAGAATATGTAAGGAACACTTCCCTTCTTGCGATTATTGAGGGAGCAATCCGTATTTTCATCTTTTTTGTTTATATTGTGGGAATCAGTCTGATGAAGGATATTCACAGGCTTTATCAATATCATGGTGCGGAGCATAAGTGTATCAACTGTATTGAGAAGGGAAGACCGCTTACGGTATATAATGTAAAGAAAAGTTCCCGTATTCATAAGCGCTGCGGAACCAGCTTTATGTTTCTGGTAATGTTTGTCAGCATTATCCTGTTCTT
>JAUNDN010000078.1 GCA_030526045.1 Bacillota bacterium
CTTGAGGAAAAGGTCACCAAAATTATGATGACAATTCCCAACATTATTGATCCCAGCGTGCCTATCGGCAAAGATGATACAGAAAATGTAGAAATAAAAAAATATGGTGAACCGGTAGTTCCCGATTTTGAAGTCCCTTATCATACAGATATTATGGAAAAACTAAATGGTATTGATTTAGACAGTGCCAGAAAAGTAGCAGGTAACGGTTTCTACTATTTAATGGGAGATATTGCAAGATTACATTCAGCAGTTATTTCCTATGCGAGAGATTTCATGATTGACAGAGGATTTACATACTGTGTTCCTCCTTTCATGATCAGAAGTAATGTTGTTACCGGTGTTATGAGCTTTGCTGAAATGGATGCCATGATGTATAAGATAGAGGGTGAGGACCTGTATCTGATCGGTACTTCTGAGCATTCCATGATTGGTAAATTTATTGATACCATTATTCCTGAAACAGAACTTCCTAAAACGCTTACCAGTTATTCACCCTGCTTCAGAAAAGAAAAAGGAGCGCATGGTCTTGAGGAAAGAGGCGTTTATCGAATTCATCAGTTTGAGAAGCAGGAAATGATTGTTGTTTGTAAGCCGGAAGAATCTCCTATGTGGTTTGACAAGTTGTGGCAAAATACAGTCGATCTTTTCCGGTCGATGGACATTCCTGTCAGAACGATTGAATGCTGCTCCGGTGATCTGGCAGATCTTAAGGTGAAATCCTACGATGTGGAAGCATGGTCACCCAGACAGAAGAAATATTTCGAGGTGGGAAGCTGCTCAAATTTGGGAGATGCACAGGCAAGAAGATTAAAAATTCGTGTTAATGGAGAAAACGGCAAATACTTTGCGCATACACTAAATAATACAGTAGTTGCTCCTCCGAGAATGTTGATTGCTTTTTTGGAGAATAATCTTCAGGCAGATGGTTCCATCAGAATTCCTGAAGTGCTTCAGCCATATATGGGTGGTAAGAAGGTTATTCAGTAAACAATCTGTGAAATAATAAATAGACAGGAGGTGAAATCCTTGCATAGATACATGAGAGCTATCGGTTTTGGCCGGTTAACAGACAGAAAAGAGTTACAAAAACTTCTGACAGATGTGGTAGTTGAAGGAAATGAACGAGCATATACCTCTAACGGAGAAGAAGCGCTTTTGGCTGAATTTTGTAAGGATTTTACCGAAAGTCGTGAAAACATTACAGGTTCTTCTATCGGAATTGCTGTCTGTGGTGAGTTTGACAGTGATGATAAATTTACCTATGATTATTATTTTCCGTATCTGAGAGGAACCTGCATCAGCTCTGAGGAAGATGTTTCCGTTGAAAGGCATGCTGCCCAGGAATCCTATGCAGGTGTATGTGATGATGTAAGGATCGGTGTTTCTCTTATCTTTTATCTGCAGAATATCATTCCTTATGTAAAAGCAAAGAATTCAGGCATACTTCCGGTGAAAGGCACCACGCTTACATTATCTGCTCTTTCACTTAACGGTACCATTATGATGCCTATTAATAAGAGTGAAAAGGATTTGATTCGAAATAAGAAGGTTTCCATGAACAGAAGCCAGCTGATCAACGCAGCCCGCAGAGGTGATGAGGACGCTATTGAAAGCCTGACCCTGGATGATATGGATACTTACACCACCATCTCCAAGAGAATCCAGAAGGAGGATGTATTCAGTCTGGTAGATACCTATTTTATGCCTTATGGTGTGGAATGTGATCACTATTCTATCCTGGCTGAAATCACAGAGTGTAATCTGATTAAAAATAAGCTAACGAAAGAAGAATTATATCTGATGACGCTTAACTGTAATGATATGACATTTGACCTTTGCATTAACAAGGAGGATCTGTACGGTGAACCGGCAGTCGGAAGAAGATTTAAGGGTACCATCTGGATGCAGGGGTATATTAATTTCCCATAAAGTGATAACGGAAATTAATATTGAAAAGGTTGTCATGAAAATTCATTTATGTTAAAATGGCATAGTTGAAAAGTAAATCATATGTTCTCATAGTTAAATGGATATAACAAGCGCCTCCTAAGCGCTAGTTGTGGGTTCGATTCCCGCTGGGAACATTCGCGAAAGCTACAAGCCATGAAAAATAATAGAGAGACATATATGAGCTTGCTCATGTGTATGTCTCTCTATTATTTTATGGGGCGACGCCCCGCGACGAAGAAGGCCGAAGGCCTTCGAGTTGGGCATGGCTTGAGAGATTGACTAAAATCATTACTGCAATGCAGATATATCGGCAGCAGCAATTTTATTGCTTTCTATTGTAGGATTTATGGTATTATATAAAATAAGCTATCCAATGAATTACACTACGAACGATTATATTGATTGGTAATATGGTCGCATTGGTTTTCACTGGTGTACAATCATTTATATGCTTTAGAAGCAATGTCATTAGAGTGTATTCTTTTATTTGTTATGTTTTCATTTTCAGCTGAATCTTTTCTTAGATATTTGGAGAAATTTGTGAACTGGTGTTATTTGGTACAGAATAAGCAAAGGAGAAAAGGAGTATGAGCAAAACAACTACAAAGCTTGCTATCGCATTTGCATTTAAGGAACTGTTATTAGAAAAGCCGTTGGACAAAATAACAGTGAATGACATTACCGAAAAATGTGAGATGAACCGTCAGACATTTTATTATCATTTTCATGATATTTTAGAACTCACTGAATGGATCTGTGAGGAAGATGCAGAGCGGGCATTAAAGGAAAATAGAACTTATGATACCTGGCAGGAGGGATTTCTGTCTATCTTTGACATGATAAAGAAAGATAAGGCTTTCATTATAAATATTTATCATAATGTTCCAAAGGATTACTTATATCGCTATTTGTACAGGGTTACTTATCAGCTTCTTTATGATGTGTTAGAAGAAAAGACAGAAGGAATTATTGTCAGAGAAGAGGACAAGGCCTTTATTGCAAACTTTTATAAGTATGGGTTTGTGGGTCTTGTACTGGAATGGATTGATGGAGGAATGAAGGAAGATCCAAAATTGATTATAGAAAGATTAAATTCTCTAATTCAGGGTACTTTTTTCCATGCACTCAATAATGCCAAGGTAAACAGTAAATAGGTCATTTGATAATATGATTTGGAATACGACAAACAGTGCGTTTTGTCGTATATTCATTCAATATAAGAGAACTTGTAAACGGCAAGTACTTTTCCATATTTTTTGGCAATTAATTTTCCATAAAAAA
>JAUNDN010000079.1 GCA_030526045.1 Bacillota bacterium
TATGATTGCAGGTGCTGGATCAGGAAAAACCACCTTTTTGATACATGAAGCATTGGAGATTAAAGATGCCCCCGTTCTGATTACTACTTTTACAGATGCTAATGAAGAAAGCATTCGAAAACATATTATTCGAATAAATGGATGTATACCAGCCAATATTACCATACAGACATGGTTCTCGTTCTTACTTCAACATGGTGTTAAACCATATCAAAGTTACGTATTTGATGGGAATATTTCAGGCTTGCTACTGGTAAGCCAAAAGTCAGGTTTGAAATATATGACTAAACGAGGACCGGTCTATTATTCAGAAAGAGAACGTGGTTATTATATTTCGGGTTCAGGGCAAATATACTCGGACAAGATTGCATGTTTCACGCAGAGAGTAAATGAAAAAAGTGGTGGTTTGGTTATAGATCGGATTAAGCGAATATATCCAAATATCTTTATTGATGAGGTTCAGGATTTATCAGGTTATGATTTAGAACTGATTCGATTGTTAGAAAATGCAGGATGTAACTTATTTCTTGTTGGGGATCCGCGCCAGGTGACGTATCATACGCATGAGGAAGCAAAAAACAAAAAGTATAATGATGGTCGAATATCTGAATATGTGAAAGAAAAGTGCAAGACGATAGAGATTGATGATACCACATTGAATGTGTCATATAGAAATCCACAGCAGATTTGTGACTTGGCAAATCAATTATATCCAGATATGACACCTTGTCAGTCTAAGGGAATTCCAGGCAATTCTCAGCATATAGGCGTTTATTTAGTCAAAAGCAATGATGTTGAGACTTATTTGAAGGCATATAATCCTGTTCAATTAAGAGATAGCGTAAGAAAAGCGGTTAATCCTGAATACTCTGTAATGAATTATGGAAATTCAAAGGGCTTAACAATGGAACATGTACTTATATACCCTACAAAGCCAATCATGTCATGGCTAAAGGATCGTAGTAAAGCGCTAGAGGGACAAAGTAGGGCCAAGCTCTATGTGGCAATTACGAGGGCACGTTTTAGTGTAGCATTCATTGATGATAGTAAGCGTGGGTGCAAAATTCCGGATATTCCTGTTTGGGTACCTTCAGAATAATTCATGAAGAAGAGAGTGCAATGAATCTTGAAGATAAAGTCAGGAAGGAGAAGAGATAATTGTCATCAAAGGTACAACGCAAAGACCGAAAATATAAAGACCTTTCTATGAAGCAGAAGACAAGGATTGCTGAAAAGTCCTACCGTGCATACCTGACTTTCTATCTGGAATACGGACGTATGCCGGACGAGGAAGAATTATCCTCTATTCATAATAAGCTGTTCCAATCTGTTTTATCTTTGGCGCCGAATGCTTCTTTTGAGGATTTTGACAAGGTTTGTCAGAAACGGAGACTCAGATATGAGGAGCGTATTCTAATTGATATCAGCAAAGGAATCACATTAGAATCGCTTCATAAATCCAAGAAGACACCGGAAGAAAAGGCAGCGATTTTGAAGGAAAAGAATGAAGCACGGAGAAAGTGTCAGACGGCACATTGTGGGAGGTGAAAACCGCACTTTGATTTCGGTGAAAACACCTCTCCGATTGTGCCGTACCGGTACTTGCCGCAAACTTTCAGCGGAACGGCCGCAGATTGTCGTAGCCTTGTTTGAAAGGCAGCTGGTGCTGCTTTTGAAATAAGGCCATGACAGGAGTCACAGCCTTAAAAATGTACTTTGAAGACTTCATCAATAGAGTCCTTGATTATCAACAGCAGCACGGATGATCTCGGCATCGATGACTTTTTTGTTCTGCTGGGAACCAATCGTCAGGGCATCTGTCATCAGGTTGTCAATGAGCCGTGGATTACCCTGTGTAAAGCTGTGGGCAGCTGCAAGAGCCGCCGGATCAATGATGGTGGAGGATGCACCTGCCAGCTGGATCTTGTGAAGGATGTATTTTGACACCTCGTCATCGGAAAGCCCAGTGTAATTATAGTGGACGGTAATCCGCTGACGCAGCGCTTCATGTACCGGCTTGCGGAGTGTGTCATTGAGATGGGATTCCCCGCAAAGGATCAAGGTAAAGTAGTTCACGGAATCATAACCGTAGTTCATGAGCATTTTGATATCATTCAGGATACCGGTGTTTAAGTACTGGGCTTCATCAATGGCGAGAAGGAGTGGCTGACGCTTTTCCTTATAAAGGTATGTGATCTGTTCCTGGATGGCTTTAAACATACCGGTTTTGCCTCCTTTGTCAGAGACACCAAGGATGGTACAGAGCTGCTTGTAAAAATCAGCAACGCTGATCGTGGAAAGGCACAGATATTCCATATGGTACAGGCTGGGATTCAAACTGGCTGCAAAGCAACGCAGCGCATAGGATTTTCCCATACCCGGCCTGGCGGTAAATACACCGATGCCCCGGATATCCTTGAGATAATTCAGTCGGTTGGTCATTTCGGTAAAGTCTCTGGAGATAAAGTGATCTTTCTCCCTTAGCTGCTGTTTGTCAAAGGGATTAAAGGTAAGCCCATAATAAGAGTTATACATCAGGATTCACCTCCAGCCCTGGAATAATCGATCACTGGAAGATTGTTCCGCTTTGTGTGGCAGTTGTCATTGCGGTTGGTCTGACGGATGGGAAACTTCTGACCATCAAACAGGATGTAGGCAGAAGCCATATCATCCGGAAGATAGCGGATATCCACCTTTGCAGAGATGAACTGCATGGGAACATCATAGCAGATCTTGTCAATGGTAATGGTGGAATCCTTGCGTACCTTACGGGTGATACGGTTATAAAAACAGTCATCCAGCCACTGCCTTGATTCTGGTCTCCGGGGATGGTCTTTGGAAGCATGATAGCGCTCCAGCGGAACCGCGTTAATGCCCCTGTGGAAGGTGGTATTGTAGCCACGTATGTAATCTTTCAGCATCCCATTGAACTGTGACAGGGAGGTAATGGAGTTTATATCCAGGGGATACAGCCAGCGTTCCTTAAGGGTTCGAAAATGCCGTTCCACCTTGCCTTTGCTGGCTCCGTCACGGATTTTTGTATGCAAAAGAAGAATGCCGAGGGATACACAGATCATGGAAAGCTGCTCATTTGAATAGCTGCAGCCGTTGTCTACGTACAGTTTGTCTGGAATACCGTAAGCAGCGATGGCATCTTTCAACACTGTTGTGGTCAAGCTTTTTTGTAACATTTGTGGCTAAAAAATTCATTGGATTGT
>JAUNDN010000043.1 GCA_030526045.1 Bacillota bacterium
GTCAGAATGAGCGTTCCCAGTTCCAGAATAAGGACAAGGCAATGCAGATGCTGAAGGCTAAGCTTTATATGCTGCAGAAGGAAGCAAATGCCGAGAAGCTTTCGGACATTAGGGGTGAAGTTAAGGAAATCGGCTGGGGCAACCAGATCAGATCCTACGTCATGCAGCCCTATACGATGGTTAAGGATCACAGAACAAATGCTGAGACAGGAAATGTGGATGCAGTTCTGGACGGAGACCTTGACCCGTTCATCAATGCATATTTAAAATGGATTAATGTAAAAGAGCCGTCAGAAAACTGACGGCTCTTGCATTGTTTTCTTCTTGATTAAGTCTAAATAGAAATTTGCCAGTGTTGCATCCATATAGGGTGAAATCCAAAGCAATGCAATTCCACAGGACAGGAAGCTTAACAGAATCAGTGGCAGGAAGGAAATTTGCAGATAAAACAGTCTACCGATATTTCCCTTCATCAGGCGGAGACTCATCTGAAACAATTCCTTTGCTGTGTACTGGGGAAAATCCAGCATCAGGTAAAATACCTGGGAAAACAGCAGCCTTACAAAAATCTCAATAACAGTACCGGCAAGAAAAAGGATGACATAGGTCAAGAATAAGGAGCCGCTGACCGGCAGAGTGCCCGGTACAATTTTAGATGAATAAGCAGCCGCTGATATAGAATCATTCACAAAGCCACTGACAATCTGCGCAGGAAGACTGCACACAAGAGAAACAGCGGCAAATACTGCCTGGAGCTTCAGAACCTTCATGGTATCACCGCGAAAGCAGTAGAACAGGTCCATAACCTGTGGTTTTTGGTTACAGGCAACCTTCAGGTAAATATAGGCTTCTCCAGCTACAAAAAAACCGGCAAAGAGATTAACCAAAAAGGTTGCAAGGCAGTAGAGAATCGTCTGAATGGCAGTTCCTGTTCCGATTGTCAAAGAAAGGATCATGCTGATCGGCATAATGCAAAGTCCATGAAGCATAAATGCACCGATGACGGTTCCGTATTTTCCAAGCAACTGACCTTTTGCCAGTGATTTCAGACTGGCAGAGGATAGATATTGATTCATAAAAATAACTCCTGATGCAAATAGTCTTAACGCAAATAAAAGAAAATCTTAAACAGCCAAATCCAGATAATTACCTTTAATGGAAGCAGCATCCAGAGATTTTTTGTTTTGCATATATGGATTGCTTTCATTAGGATATTTGATTCTGGTAGCGGTGGTTCCACCGGCTACATAGCTTGTGCCGCATTCCGGGCAGATGGCTCTTTTTAGGGTGACATTAGCAGCAAGTACCTTTCCGCCTTTCTGCGCCGCCTTTGAATAGGCATTGTTTACATGCTCCTGCTCGTGGGCACGTACTCTGGAAGCTGAGGCTTCAGGAGAAATATGTGCTGCAGACTTAAAAGAAACCATTTCATCAGAACCGTCCTGATATTTGCGGTTCTTGCAGGTTTCGCACTCTGCAGGAGAGGACTTACGTCCGGGACGTACCTCGGTGGATTCACCCGGATTCTGCACTGTTTTCCTTGCATCCGATATGGCAGAAGTCTGGCCGCTGACGCTATAACCTGCAGAAGCGCTCGCGTAACCGCCTGCGTAAGGACTCATGTAGTTGTTATTTCCTATCATTATTCCGCTCATAGTCGCCTCCTTTGTTTCTATGCCCAATCTTAAGGGTTATTTCCCAAATAATTCGGCGTAATCCCTCATTAGTTCCTCGTAAGACTGACCGGTTACATCCTCCAGTGTCATACCGGTCTGCTCCTCAAACTGCTGATCCATTGCCTGTCCAAACTGGATCATGGAATCCTTGCTTAAAGAAAAAATGATTCCGACTGCCGTACCTGCCACAGTGATTACAAGCGCCAGACCGCCGATGGCAGTGCCTATGCCCACCTTAGCGGCAGTGACCATCTTCTTCCCATAACCCTTGGAAAGTATGGCAAAGAGAATGGCAATGCTCCCGAGAATCAGAGGAAGATATACGGTAAACAGAGTAAAAATACTGCCGATTCCTAAAATCATGGAGACTGTTGCCATTGTCAATCCCGGATTGTGTAAGGGCGGCTGTGGTCTGTTGTAATTCTGCTGCTGATCCGGCTGTGTATAGGGATTATTGTAATGATTGTTTTCCATTGTAGTCACTTTCTGTAAATAGACAAAGTTTTCCTTATAGCATTATATTAACACTTTCCCCCAAGGAATACAAATCTTTCTTGAAATATAAGCGGATTATCTACTATAATAAATAAGATAAATGAGTGCCCTTTTGGAGGGTACGGAAATGAGGACGGGAATGGATATCATACTGAAATTAAAAGAGGAACTAAAGGTAGAGAAATGGCAGGTTGAAGCTGCTGTCAAGTTGATTGATGAGGGAAATACGATTCCCTTTATTTCAAGATACAGAAAGGAAGCTACCGGCTCCTTAAATGACGAGGTTCTGAGAAACCTTTATGAGAGATTGAATTATCTGCGTAATCTGGAGGAAAAGAAGGAACAGGTAATCGGAAGCATAGAAGAGCAGGGAAAGTTGACGGAGGAATTGAAGGAAAAGATTCTTGCCGCAGAGACACTTGTGGTGGTGGAAGATCTTTACAGACCGTACAGACCGAAGAGAAAGACCAGAGCCAGCGTTGCCAAGGAAAAGGGGCTTGATGGTCTTGCAGAATACATTTTGAAGCAGAATGCAGACAAGCCGCTAGAGGAAGAGGCAGCTAAGTACATCAGTGAGGAGAAGGAAGTTAAGGACGAGAAGGAAGCACTGCAGGGTGCCAAGGATATTATTGCGGAGATGATCTCCGATGAGGCAGATTATCGCATGTACATCCGGCAAATCACCATGGAGGAGGGAACGCTTACCAGTACGGCTAAGGATGAAAAGGCACAAAGCGTCTATGAGATGTATTATGCCTATGAGGAGCCTGTGAAAAAAGCACTCGGCCATCGCATCCTTGCGCTCAACAGAGGTGAAAACGAGAAATTTCTTGTGGTGAAGGTGGTTGCCCCGGAAGAAAGGATTCTGCAATATCTGGCTAAGAAGGTTATTACATCTGACAATGAATATACAATGCCTGTTCTTTTGGAGGTGATCCGGGATGCTTATGACAGACTGATCGCGCCTGCCATTGAACGCGAGATCAGAAGTGAGCTTACGGAAAAGGCAGAGGACGGAGCAATCAGTGTGTTCGGCAAGAACTTAGAGCAGCTTCTTATGCAGCCTCCAATTGCCGGGAAGGTAGTACTTGGCTGGGACCCTGCGTTCCGTACAGGCTGTAAGCTGGCAGTGGTAGATGCCACAGGAAAGGTGCTGGATACCAAGGTAATCTATCCCACAGCACCGCAGAATAAGGTGGAGGAAGCCAAGGCAGAGCTGAAGAAACTGATTAAGAAGTACGGCGTTTCTCTCATCAGTGTAGGAAATGGTACAGCCTCCAGGGAATCTGAGCAGGTAATCGTGGAACTGATCAAGGAACTGGATACACCGGTTCAGTATGTGATCGTGAATGAAGCAGGGGCATCTGTCTATTCTGCAAGCAAACTGGCAACAGAAGAGTTCCCCAACTTTGATGTGGGACAGCGAAGTGCAGCCTCCATTGCAAGGAGATTGCAGGATCCCCTTGCAGAGCTGGTAAAGATCGATCCAAAGTCTATCGGTGTAGGCCAGTATCAGCATGATATGAACCAGAAGAAGCTTGGGGAGGCCCTTGGCGGCGTGGTGGAGGACTGTGTAAACAAGGTGGGTGTGGATTTAAATACCGCATCTGCATCTCTCCTGGAATACATTTCCGGTATTTCCAAGGTGATTGCCAGAAATATTGTAGATTACAGAGAACAGAACGGCAGATTTGTCAGTCGCGCACAGCTTCTCAAGGTGCCGAAGCTGGGACCTAAGGCGTATGAGCAGTGTGCCGGTTTTCTGCGTATCTTAGACGGTGAGAATCCATTGGATGCTACCAGTGTCCATCCGGAGTCCTATGAGGCAGCCATGAAGCTTCTTGATAAGATGGGGCTTACCATGGAGGATGTGCGCGCAGCACAGAAGCAGGCAGCTTTAAAAGCAGGAAGTGTTAAGAAGGAAGCTCCTGCAGGCAGAAAGGAACAAAGGCAAAGACAGCAGAAGGTGGTAATCCGCAATACCGATACTGCTATGGGGAAGGCACTTGCCGCAGCCATGGGAGGAATGACCATGGCGCTGGAGGAAGAGCCTGCTTTAAAGAACGGAAAGAATCATCAAAGCGCGGCGGATAGCAGTCAGGCAGTAAGCACCTTAGAGAAGAAGATTAAGGATAAAAAGCTGATGGCAGAGGAACTGGGCATCGGCGAGATCACACTGACCGATATTTTGAAGGAATTGGAAAAGCCTTCAAGAGATCCCAGAGAAAGCATGCCCGCACCAATTCTTCGAAGTGACGTACTGGATATGAAGGATTTAAAACCCGGTATGATCTTAAAGGGAACTGTTCGCAATGTCATTGACTTCGGTGTGTTCGTAGATATCGGCGTGCATCAGGACGGGCTGGTTCATATCTCCCAGATTACCGATAGGTTTATCAAGCATCCTCTTGAGGCGGTAAAGGTCGGCGATATTGTGGAGGTGCAGGTTCTGTCCGTGGATGTACCTAAGAAGAGAATCGGTCTGACCATGCGGATCAATCAGGATGGCGGAAAGAAATAGGCACGATATCATCAAATACAAAATTTTTTATATTTTTATACAAAAAGATTGGAAAAATACCATAAATTACCTATTCCTCCTCCGTATCTTTTATATCACTACAAAAAAGATACCGGGGAGGATTTATTATGAGAAAGAAAATGACAAAAAGGTTACTTGCAGTAATTCTGACAGCAGCATTAACCATGGGAATGCTCCAGGGGTGCGGGAGAAAGCTTATAGAAGACCAGGCTGTTTACCCTGCTGAAACTGCAAAAAGCACGGAAGAAGCGTACACGGAAGGGTACGCAGAAGCAGAAGCTTATGCGGATATAGAAATGCCCGCAGAGGAGGCGGAGAATGTAAAAGCAGAAGCGGCAGCCGAGGAAACGAATCGGGAGGCTATGACGGAACGCGATAACGTGAAAGGAAGTTACGCGGAAAGCTGCTATGATTATGAGTGGAAGGAAAACACGGAGGAATACAGCAAATGGGAGGAGAGGGGCTTCCGCTCAGTATTGAAGGAGCCCTTGTCCACCTTTGCAGCAGATGTGGACACCGCTTCCTACAGTAATCTTCGCAGATTGCTGACGGAAGGCTACAGCCTCGAGGAGCTTCCCCGAGGTGCAGTAAGAATTGAAGAGCTTCTCAATTACTTTTCCTATGATTACGAAGAGCCCAAGGGGCAGGAGCCCTTCGGCGTGACGACTAAGCTTGGCGCATGTCCGTGGAATGAGGAGGCGCAACTTTTGATGATCGGATTGAAGACAGAGGATATTGACTACAGTCAGGCACCGCCGTCTAATCTGGTATTTCTTCTGGATGTGTCCGGTTCCATGAGCCACGCGGATAAGCTGCCGCTTTTACAGGAATCCTTTGGACTTCTTGCTGAAAATCTGACGGAAAAGGACAGAATCTCGATTGTTACCTATGCAGGGGATGACGAGGTAGTGCTTCGGGGAGCAGCCGGGAATGAAACCCGGAAGATTAAGAGGGCAATCAATCGTCTTAAGGCAGGCGGCGGCACAAACGGAAGCAAGGGCATCGAGACCGCTTATGAGATTGCTGAGGAAAACTTTATCAAGGGAGGGAATAACCGGATCATCCTAGCAACAGATGGGGATCTGAATATCGGTCTTACTACGGAGGAAGAACTGGAGGAACTGATCACGGAAAAGAAGGAGTCCGGTATTTACCTTTCGGTGCTTGGCTTCGGAGCAGGGAATCTGAAGGATAACAAGATGGAAGTCCTTGCGGACAAGGGAAACGGAAACTATGCATACATTGATAGTCTGCGAGAGGCTAGGAAGGTGCTGGTGGAGGAAATGACAGCTACTCTGCTCACCATCTGTAAGGATGTAAAGCTTCAGGTGGAATTCAATCCGTCGGTTGTTTCCGATTATCGCCTGATCGGCTATGAGAATCGTGCGCTGAACCGTGAGGATTTTGAGGACGATACCAAGGACGCCGGAGAAATCGGTGCAGGTCACAGTGTGACTGTATTGTATGAGCTGATCCTGAAGGAGCCCATTACCGATCTTAGTGAAGAGGAGATCAAAGGACTGAAGTACGAGAAGAACTACAAGAAGGAACTGAAGGAAGCAGGGGAGTCAAGTGCTGCTCTTTATGAGGAATGGCTGACATTAAGTATTCGATATAAGAAGCCTGCGGAGGATAGCAGCAATCGCCTCCGGTACCCGGTAAGCTATGAGGATTATCAGAGCAGCCCCGATGATGATTTCGTTTTTGCGGCAGCAGTGGCAGAGTTCGGACTTCTGGCATCTGACAGTGCATATGCCGGGGATGCGTCTTTAAAGCATGTACGTTCCGCCCTGAAAGGCATCATTCTTGACGATGAATATAAGGAAGAATTCTATGATTTGGTGAAGATGGCGGAATGAGATAGCAAGAGAAAGAATTTTTCTACTTTTCAAAGACAGAAACTCATGTTATAATACTTTAGCGTGTTAGAGCGATAAAACAAATAACATATGAAGGAAAGTAGAGAACAAGCGATGAAAAAGAAACCTCAAAGACTCTCCTATGGATGTCTTTCCTTTCTGTCCTTTTGTGTAATCATAGCAGCGTGGTGTATTGTGACCTACGGTGGCTTTGTAAATGAAATTTTTATGCCGTCCCCGACAGATGTCTGGAACAGTCTTTCGGAAATGGCGAGGGACGGCAGTTTATTTGAAAACTGTTACATATCAACAAAACGTGTCATGGTGGGGTGGTTCTGGTCCGCGATAGCGGCACTCCCCATCGGAATGCTGATGGCACGGTCTAAGAAGTTCAGTGCAATTATTCAGCCTGTCATTGAATTTGCCAGGTATCTTCCTGTGGTTGCGTTGGTTCCGCTTACCATTTTGTACCTGGGAATTGAGGAAAACCAGAAGTATGTCATTATCTTTCTGGGAACCTTCTTTCAGCTGGTGCTGATGGTGTGCGATACTGTTTCCTCTATCGAAAAGAACATGATCAATGCGGCCAGAACGCTCGGCGCAAACAAGCTTCAGATCTATACCCATGTCATTTTCCCTGCGGCACTGCCGGGGCTGATGGACGACTTCAGGTTGACGATCGGATGGGCATGGACCTACCTGGTAGTTGCGGAAATGGTTGCGGCAGCGGCAGGTCTTGGTTATATTATCCTGAAATCCCAGCGTTTTCTTGCGACGGACGTGATTTTTGCAGGACTTATTATGATCGGGATCATTGGTCTGATCACGGATTTCCTGCTTCGGATTCTGACAAGACTCATTGTGCCGTGGCATGAAAGGTTAGGTGATTGACATGGATAACATTAAGCTAAAGGTAAGCAATCTGCAAAAGGTCTTTCCTGCTGCAAACAGGCGGGAAAGAGATGTTGTGGCATTAAAGGATATTAATTTAGAGGTAAAGGAATCTGAATTCGTGGTCATGGTGGGACCCTCCGGCTGCGGAAAGTCTACCTTGATCAACATTATCGGAGGTCTGGAGGATGCCACGCAGGGCAGTGTTCAGATAGATGGAAAAGAGGTCACGCAGCCGGGCGCAGACAGAGGAATGGTGTTTCAGGGCTACAGTCTTTTCCCATGGCTGACCGTGCAGAAAAACGTGGAATTCGGACTGAAGATGAAGAAGGTTCCCAAGGCGGAGCGGGAAAAGATCTCAAAGGAATTTATCCGGTTGATCGGTTTGTCCGGATTTGAAAATGCGCTGCCCAAGCAGCTTTCCGGAGGAATGAAGCAGAGGGTGGCAATTGCCAGGACGCTGGCAAATCATCCTGAGATCCTTTTGATGGATGAGCCCTTCGGTGCACTGGATGCGCAGACGAGGGTGGTCATGCAGGAACTTCTTGCCAGAATCAGCCGGGAAACCAAAAACACAATTCTTTTTATTACCCATGACATTGATGAGGCAATTCTTCTGGCGGACCGTATCTATGTGATGAGCCGCAGACCGGGAACCATCCGGGAGGTCCTGGAGGTGAAGATCGAAGGTGAGAGAAGCCATGAAATGCTTGTCACACCCGAATTTCTGAAGATGAAACGAAAAATCATGGATATGCTCTGGCAGGAAAGCCAGGACGCAGCCCTTGATAAATAAGAAAAAGGAGAAAAAACGATGAAAAAATTATTAGCAATGTTACTTAGCATGGCACTGGTGCTTTCCTGCATCGGATGCGGTGCGTCAAAGACGGCGGAAACTTCGAGTGAAACAGCCGAAGCAAAGGCAGCAGGAACAGAGAAAGACGGAGAATTGATTCCCCTGAAGGTTGCATTCTGTACTTGGGCAGGCTATGCACCGGTTTTTATCGGTGTGGAAAAGGGATATTTCAAAGAGCTGGGGTATGACGTAGAGGTTGTTATTATGGAAGATGAATCCACCTACGGGGCAGCCTTTGTTTCCGGCAGTATTCAGGCACTTGGACAGGTAATGGACCGTGATATCATTCAGTATGATGCGGGCGCACCCGAACAGTATGTGTGCACCATGGATGCCTCTACCGGAGGGGATGGTCTGGTTGCAACTGAAGAGATCCAGACGGTAGATGATCTGGCCGGCAAAACAGTAGCACTGGATAAATCCGCAACCTCATATTTCTTCTTCCTGCAGGTGCTGGCAGACAGCAATATCACAGAGGATCAGATCAATATTATTGAGATGGGAAATGATGCTGCCGGGGAAGCCTTTATTGCAGGTCAGGTCGATGCGGCAGTGACATGGGAGCCTGCGCTTAGCAATTGCGGAGAGAGAGAAGGCGGACACATTCTGGTATCCTCTGCAGACTATCCCAAGGCAATCATTGATGTGCTTACGGTCAGCACAGACTTTTTGAAGGAGCATCCGGACGCAGCAGATGCATTAAATGAAGGCTGGAACAAATCGGTTGCATACCTCAATGAGAATCTGGAAGAGGGCTGTGAAATCATGGCAAAGGGACTTGATCTTTCCACAGAGGATGTGATTGCAGAGTGCTCCGGTATCACCTTCTATGATGAAGCAATGAACAAGGAATTCAATGATCTTAGCAAGGAAGGAAATGTTAAGGAAATTGCACAGATGGCAGCGGATTTCTGGGTAGAAAAGGGATATATGAAGACCAATGATGTGGAGGGCTTCTTTGCCTATATCAATCAGTAAATAAAAAATATAAAAGAAATAAAGTGAAATGATACTTGCATACAGAAGCATAATAGGATATAATTTCTGAAAATAGGAAAAGTTCTTCGGGGCAGGGTGAAATTCCCTACCGGCGGTACAGTCCGCGACCTGTGTCTGCACTTGTATGATAGAAAGTGCAGGTATGGCTGATTTGGTGAAATTCCAAAACCGACAGTAAAGTCTGGATGAGAGAAGAATGGCACAATACAAATACAGAAGCATTTGTGCTGTATGATGATGTGTAGTGCATTTTATGCCCCGGATGATGAGCCATCCGGGGCTTTTTGTCTGCATTTTGCAGGTGTTGTAAGAACTTTTTCCGGAAAATTTGGAGGAAAAGAAAATGAACAATGGTTTATGGAACAGTGTAAAGGACAATGTGACATTTGTAGTAGTGTCGGTCAGCGTAGCGGTGGCGCTTTTTGCAGTGGCTTATCTGGTGGAAAAGCTGACAAAAAGGAAGAACGGGGATGAGGAGAGAATCCTGTCCACCAGAAAGATTGCAATGATCGGTGTGTTTGCGGCAATCGCAATGGTACTTCATATCTTTGATTTTCCGGTTCCTTTTGCACCACCCTTCTATAAGCTGGACTTCAGTGAGATTCCGGCATTGATCGGTGCTTTCGCATTCGGACCGGTGGCAGGCGTGATGATCGAATTCTGTAAGATCCTTTTAAAGCTTCTGGTAAAGGGAACGAGTACAGCGTTTGTAGGCGACCTGGCAAATTTCGTTGTGGGTTGTAGCTTTATTCTGCCGGCTTCCATTATTTATATGGTAAGGAAGACGAAAAAGAGTGCGATTGTGGCATCCGTTACGGGAACACTCATTATGACTGTGTTCGGAACGATGTTTAATGCCATTTATCTGCTTCCTGCCTTCTCAGCGCTCTATGGCATGCCGTTGGAAGCAATTGTGGAGATGGGAACCAAAGTGAACTCAAACATTAACAGTGTAACGACGCTGGTTATGTTTGCAGTGGCACCTTTAAATCTTTTGAAGGGTACCAGCGTATCATTTGTTACCATGCTGGTATACAAGAAATTAAGCCCGATCCTTAAGGTGGGTATGGCAGGTCAAAAAAGGAAGGCGGCAGAAAAACAGGAGGCTTGACGAGGGGAAAAGCAAAGCGTATAATAATTTTTGTAGCGAGGATGCCACGTGCACCCTCGCTTTTTGCTTTTATGCAGCAATAATCAAAGAAGGTGGAAAGTGGATTTGACGGTATCTTTATCGTTATTTCCAATCCGGTAGATATTATCACGCATTATGTACAGTTTTTGTCGGGAATATACGGGAAGAATTATGGAAATACACAAGAGTTTATAAAAAAGATAATAATTGTTCTGCAAGAGGCATGTCAAAGGTCGTATACGGCTTTTGACATGCCTTTTGTTATGGGACATTTCTGTTGTATTTAGAAAAAATTAAGTTTTTATAATACTTTTTTGAAAGAATTTCCACATATAATTCGTTATGATGTTTAAGATGCCGGAAAGAGTGGATGAAATGTCAAAAAAGTCGGGTAAGTTGTATTGACAAATATTGTATTAGATATATAATACAATAGTACAAAATGAGCAAGGAGAATGTGTAAATGGGTGAACTGATTGAAATACGGGATATGTGCAAGATTTATAACCCGGGAGAAAATGAAGTTCGGGCATTGGATCATGTAGACCTGAAGATTGATAGAAATGAGTTTGTGGCAATTATTGGGCAGTCCGGTTCCGGTAAATCCACACTGATGAACATGCTGGGATGCCTGGATGTGCCTACAAGTGGGACCTACATATTAAACGGGCAGGATGTATCAAATCTGACGGATGATGATCTGTCAGATATCAGAAACCGGGAGATCGGGTTTATCTTCCAGGGCTTTAACCTGATTGCAGGGCTGACTGCCCTTGAAAACGTGGAGCTGCCGCTGATTTACCGAGGTGTTCCCAAGAAGGAGCGGATCAGACTTTCGGAGATTGCCCTTGAAAAGGTCGGCTTGAAGGCGAGAATGGATCATAAGCCATCTGAGATGTCCGGTGGACAGCAGCAGAGAGTTGCCATTGCCAGGGCAATTGCGCAGGCGCCGCCGGTGATTTTGGCAGATGAGCCCACGGGAAATCTGGACTCCGGCTCTACTAAGGAAATTATGGAGATCTTAAAAGGGCTTCATGCAGAGGGAAGAACGATTATTCTGATTACCCACGATAATGAGATAGCCGGCAGAGCGAAAAGAATTATCCGCATTATGGATGGCAAGATTGTAGATGACAGGATAGGCAACGATGTTTAGCAGGGTAAGAAATATTGGCAAATTGAAATAGAAAGCTGAAGAAATAATGAGCTTTGGAATGGAGGAAACATGGAAGAGCAAACAAACGTGATAGCGCAGGAACAGGAAAAGGAACCTGTCATAGCGCAGAAAGCAGAAAAAAAGGGAAAAGAGAAGAAAGCAAAAAAAGAAAAGAAGGAAAAGAAGCCTTTGGATAAGGCAGCGAAGAAGAAGCGCAGAAGGATTATCACATTGTGTGTGATTGGTGTGATCGTAGTGTTAGTAATCCTGATGAAGATACTTGGTGGGAACGGCCCGGAGGCAGTGGTGACTACGGCAGAGGTACTGACCGGAGAAATTGAACAGACCATTGATACCAGCGGTACTGTCACCACAAAGGAAACTAAGAGTTACTTTTCTGATGTCAATGTGGAAATCGGAGAGGTGAAGGTGGCAGCAGGCGATGCCGTAAAAGAAGGAGATATACTGGTTTCCTATGATGCTGATGCCCTTGCCAGGGAAAAGGAGCTTGCCCAGTTGGAACTGCAATCAGCGGAGGGAAGCTATCAGAACTCCCTGCAGAGCAATAATGAAAAGCTGGGAGATCTAAATGAAGCCAATGTGAATCTGGACGTGCTCGATCAGCAGATTGCAGATACAGAGGCGTACATAAAGGGACTTGAAAACAAGATTGCCGCCAAGAAGAGTGATCTTGCCCATTTTGGGACACTGCTTCAGATATCACTCCTTGACTGGCAGGATAAACCGGATTCTGAAGAATACCTAAATCTTCAGAAACAGGTACAGCTGAACAACTATGAGCAGCAGAATAATAAAGAAATCAAGGGCTGGGAGGATGAACTGAAGGTATACAACGATATGCTTGCAGATTACAAGGAATATCGTTCGGAGATGAAATCCCAGAAGAGCTCGGCAGAAGCCGGGAAAATGACTTCCGGGGCTAAAGAAGAACTGGAGGCTCAGAACCAGTCAAAGGAAATTAAGGCAACAGATTCACTTGAAAATATTGAAGCGGCTGAAGGTGGCATCATTGCTTCTTTTGATGGTGTTGTGACAGAAATAAGTGCAGTGGAGGGTGGAAGCACGACAGCTGGCTCCCAGATCCTTAAGCTGGAGAGCACCGAGAAGGTAATGGTTAAGATATCGGTTACCAAATATGACCTTGATAAGATCAAGGTGGGTCAGAAGGCTGTTGTTACTATTGGAAGCAGACAATATGAAGGAGAAGTTTCCAAGATTAACAAAATGGCAGAAAAGAATAACAGTGGTGCAGCAGTTGTAGGTACAGAAATTACGATCACCAATCCTGACAGCGATGTCATTTTAGGTGTCGAGGCAAAAGTGAAAATCAGCACTGCGAAGGAAGAACAGGCAGTTCTGGTTCCTGTTAGTGCAGTTAATGTCGATCAGGATGGCGAGTTCGTCTATGTTGTTGAGAATGGCATTCTGGTTAAGAAGCCGGTTGTAACAGGCATTTCTTCTGACATGAACATCCAGATAGTGGAGGGGCTTTCCGCAGGGGAACAGGTTGTAATAGATGTTACAGCAGGTCTGCAGGAGGGTATGACAGTAATGGCAATGCCGCAGCAGTAGTTGGACAGAATGAGAGGAATTAGTTAATATGGCACAGATTTGGGAATATATAAAGATTGCATTGATGAATATCAAAAGCAATAAGGGCCGCTCCATTCTGACAATGCTGGGAATTATCATCGGAATCTCCTCTGTTATCATGGTGATTTCCATCGGAAACGGTGTGAGGGGTCAGGTAAACTCGGAACTTGACAGCCTAGGCGGTGGGCAGATTGCCTTTTATGTGGACAGTACCCGGAAGGATACAACAGTCAGTTTTGACCAGTCAGATTTTGATGCAATCATGGAGCAGATTGATCATGTGAAGGGGGTAACTCCTTCCTATGGTGCATGGGGTACAGCCGAAGGCCCTAAGGGGGATTTTGATATTCAGATGTCAGGAGGAACTGTAGGGCTGCAGTATGCGTCCTCTGATCCGATTATCAAAGGGAAGTACTTTACCCAGAATGATTATGACAGCGGAAATAATGTCTGCGTTATTTCGGAGTCCAGTGCGGTTGCGCTGTTCGGAACTACAGATGTAGTTGGAATGAGCTTTGATGCAACCTTCTGGGGGGTGACACAGGAACTGAGAATTGTGGGAATCCGCAAGGATAATGCGTCTTCTCTGGTTAATATGATGTCCTCCGGCGTGACAACAATTGCGGCGGAGGTTCCGCTCACCTTTATGGCAAATAAACTGGGATATTACATAGACGAGATTACGCAGTTTTATGTTATTGCTGAATCAGCGGAGTATTGCACAGAAGTTGCAGGTAAGATTCTTTCTCTGCTTGAGAGCAGACACAATGTACGCGGTGAAAACCAGATTATGATGGAAAGCTTTACGGATTTTTCTTCACAGTTTGATACCATACTTGGCTTCATTACCATTTTTATCTCCTTTGTTGCAGCAATTTCTCTGCTTGTAGGCGGTATCGGTGTTATGAATATCATGCTGGTGTCTGTTACAGAGAGGACGAGGGAGATCGGTATCAGAAAAGCACTTGGAGCACGAACCGGTTCTGTATTGCTGCAGTTTCTTGCAGAAGCCGGGATCATCACATTACTTGGTGGTATTATTGGGATCATTCTGGGAGTTCTGGGAGCTCTTGGCGTGGGATCAATTGCGGGAATCACACCGTCTGTCAATGTAGGGACGATCATTATTGCCTCTGTATTTTCCTGCGGTGTGGGCATTTTCTTCGGAATCTATCCTGCAAGGAAGGCGGCAAGGCTCAGCCCGATTGAGGCGCTGCGCCACGAATAAGGTGCCGGTATTGAATTTTAATATGTTGCACTTTATTTGATTTTTAGTATAATATAAGAGGAGTGGAGAGTCCGCTTGCGGACTCTCTTTTATACTTCACAGGGAAATCTGTGAGTAGCGGACTTTGTGCAAATGTGCATTCTATTGATAGGAGAACGAAAGTAGGAATGGAAGTAGAATTTGATATAAAAATGACACCGGGGGCACTCTATGATTATCTGCTGTTTCACACCTACACCAGTGCATCCGGTCTGCTTGGCGCGATTGTGGGAGCACTGCTTATAGTGGCATACTTTATGGGGGCAGGTATTCTTTGCCTGATTGCAGGTATCATTGTACTGGCTTATTTGCCCTGGACGCTTTTTTTAAAGTCCAGACAGCAGTATTTGGCTAATCCGGCATTTAAACAACCGCTTCATTATCGGATGACAGATGAAGGAATCGAAGTTTCCCAGAATGGGGAGACACAGAGCCAGAAATGGGAAGATTTGCACAAAGCTGTATCAACTCCCCGAAGCTTGATTGTATATACTTCAAGTGTAAATGCATCTGTTTTTCCGAAGAGTGATTTGGGTGATAAAGCACCTGCAGTAATTCAGATGATATCTACCCATATGCCGCCGAAAAAGGTAAAAATTCGCAGTTAGATAGACAGATAGTTAGGAATCAGATATGAAAGAAGTTGTTTATGAGAGCTTTAGTCCGGAGGACACCCTTGCTCTTGGCAGAAAAATAGGGGAAAAGGCACAGCCCGGAACGGTGTTTACCCTGATCGGGGATTTGGGAGTTGGGAAAACCGTCTTTACACAGGGGATGGCGGCAGGACTTGGTATTACAGAGCCGGTAAACAGTCCCACCTTCACGATTTTGCAGATTTATGAGGAGGGTAGATGCCCCTTTTATCATTTTGATGTATATCGGATCGGTGATGTATCCGAGATGGATGAGATCGGATACGAGGATTGCTTTTACGGTGAGGGCGTATGCCTGATCGAATGGGCAAATTTAATAGAAGAAATTCTTCCGGAGCACTATACCAGGATTACCATCTGCAAGGATTTGGAAAAGGGCTTTGATTACAGGAGGATTACGCTGGAGGAAATAGGGTAAGGATGAAGATCATAGCGATAGACAGTTCAGGACTGGTTGCTTCGGTGGCAATTGTAGAGGATGATATTCTTATTGGGGAATATAATGTTCAATATAAGAAAACACATTCACAGACATTACTTCCTATGTTGGATGAGTTAAAGAGGATGGTGGAGCTGGATCTTGGCACCGTGGATGCGATTGCACTTGCCAAAGGACCGGGTTCTTTTACGGGACTTCGAATCGGTTCAGCTACAGCGAAAGGACTGGGACTTGCCATGCAGGTACCACTGTTGGAGATTCCTACGCTGGACGGGCTTGCCTGTAATCTATACGGAACGGATAAGCTGGTATGTCCCATTATGGATGCCAGAAGAAATCAGGTTTACACCGGGGTATATGAATTTGAGCGCATGGAACAACCGGATCGTAATGAGGGGAATATGCCTTTACACTATAGGCTTAAGACAATAGTAGATCAATGTGCGGTTCCCATTGAGGAAATCGCTGCAAAATGTAATGAGCTGGGAGGAGAAGTGATTTTCCTGGGAGATGGAGTTCCCGTTTTTGCAGCAAGGCTTTCACAGCTTCTTACAGTACCCTACAGCTTTGCGCCGGCTCATATGAACCGCCAGAGAGCAGCGGCCTTTGCCATGCTTGCTTTTACCTATTTAAAGGAAGGAAAATGTGTTGCGGCAAAGGATCATGCACCGGAATATCTGAGACTTTCCCAGGCAGAGAGGGAAAAGAAAGAAAAGGAACAAGGGTAACATTGTGGTAACCGTAAGAGAAATGAAAGCTTCTGATGTGGAGGCAGTCAGTGAAATAGAACACGAAGCGTTTTCCATGCCGTGGTCTGCAGAAGATTTTCTGGAAATGGTAGAGGCAGATTATGCACATTATTATGTAGCCGAGAGCAATGGAAGGATTGTGGGCTGTTGCGGTGTCCGGAATCTTATGGGTGAGGGAGAGATTACCAATGTTGTTGTTGCTGCTTCTTACCGCAGACAGGGAATCGGCAGACAGATGCTGGAATATCTGTTAAGAGAAGTGAAAACGCTCGGCATTGGTGACTGTACTCTGGAGGTGCGGGTGAGCAATACACCGGCAATACGACTTTATGAGAGTCTGGGCTTTCAGGGAGAGGGCATAAGACCCAACTTTTATGAAAAGCCGGTGGAGGATGCCCTGATTATGTGGAAAAGATAGGAAGCGCATGGAAGAATTACCACTGTTTCTTATTACTCTTTTATGTATAATAGTATTGGGAGGATAAGACCATGCGAATTTACTTGGATGACAATAAAAAAGAACTTGCTACTGTGATTTGCAATAAGTGCAAAAGAGAATTGGCGGTAGAAGATGGGATTCTGAAAGAAGGATGCTTTTGCGGGAATAGCCGGTTTGGCTATTTCAGTAATAAAGACGGGAAAAAACATTCCTTTGACTTATGCGAGGAGTGCTATGATAAAATGATTAAGAGCTTTGCCATTCCGGTAGAAGAGGAGGAAGTGAGCGAATTAATGTAGCTTGGAACTTCTCATTTACAGATGCCGGAAGGACTTAGGCGTAAACAGAGTGGAAGTACCTGCCAAGAAAGGTACTGGGAGGCAATTATGCTGGATATCTGTTTGCTGGGAACCGGCGGAATGATGCCGCTTCCTTACAGATGGCTGACATCCATGATGGCCAGATACAACGGACAAAGTATATTGATTGATTGTGGG
The DNA here is from genome assembly GCA_030526045.1 of Bacillota bacterium. Lineage (GTDB taxonomy): Bacteria > Bacillota > Clostridia > Lachnospirales > Lachnospiraceae > Suilimivivens. Next base: position 17,265 of record JAUNDN010000043.1, read on the forward strand.
GAAGGAACACAGATTGCTTTGAAGGAAAAGGGATGGAGTCCCAATCCTATTGATGTAATCTGCTTTACCCACTTCCATGCAGACCATATCAGCGGACTGCCGGGGATGCTCCTCACGATGGGGAATGCAGAACGGACAGAGCCGCTTCTTTTGGTGGGACCTAAAGGCCTTTCCAGAGTGGTAGCTTCCCTGCGCGTGATTGCACCGGAGCTTCCTTTTGTGATTGACTGCCTGGAGCTTGCAGACGCTGAACATACCATTCGTTTTGATGGGTTTCGGATAGAAGCTTTTCGTGTAAACCATAACGTACCCTGCTATGGATACAGCATTATTATTGACCGAATTGGTAAATTTCAGGTGGACAAGGCTGTCGAGTTGGGAATTGAAAAGAAGTACTGGAGCCGATTACAGCGAGGAGAAACCATAGAAACAAAAGAAATGACACTTGTGCCGGAAATGGTGATCGGACCTGCAAGAAAAGGGCTCAAGGTCACCTATTGCACAGATACAAGGCCGACAGAGGGAATTGTGAAACATGCGGAGGGCGCAGATTTATTTATCTGCGAAGGTATGTATGGGGAGCCGGAGAAGAAAGCAAAGGCAAAGGAAAATAAGCATATGACCTTCTATGAAGCCGCAGAGCTTGCAAAACGGGCGCAGGTACGGAAACTGTGGCTGACGCATTACAGCCCTTCCCTGAACAGACCGGAGGAATATCTTCCGGCAGCCAAAAAGATTTTTCAGGAGACTGAGGTCTGCAGGGATGGAAAAACAGTAGAGCTTATGTTTGAGGATGAGGAGTAACTGCAAAGGAACAAGAGAGGTATTCTGATGAAAAAGAAACGTAGTCAGAGTGGAATAAAAGGATTAATCATAGGAATCATACTGATCTGTCTGGTTCTGGGCTATTACTATTACCTGTCCTCTAAAGATAGGGCGAAGACGCAGGAGCAGACACCCAGTGCCTCGGCAGTGCAGGAGGCGCTGATACGTAACCTGGATAATAATTATCCGCCGTCACCCAGAGAAGTAGTCAAGTATTTCGGGCAGCTGACACAGTGCTTTTACGGAGAGGATTATACACAGGAAGAACTTGAAGCGCTTGCCATGCAGATACAGCGCTTATATGATAAGGAATTGATTGACAATAAGACACAGGACCAGTATCTGGAGGATCTTAAGTGGGATATTAATCAGATGAAACAACAGAAGATCGTGGTTTCCAGCTACAGCCCTTCTTCCAGTACGGATGTAGAGTATTTTGATAAGGATGGTTACAACTGGGCGAGGCTTTATTGTACCTTTACCTTTCGAAAAGAAACCAATCTCATCGTGCAGCAGCAGATTTTCGTGTTGAGAAAGGATGAACAGGGTCACTGGAAGATTTTTGGATGGAAACCGGTAGAGGACGATGAAAAGAACGGAGAGTCATAACTTAGATTTGAGGTCCGGAAAGGCATGAATGAAGATGGAAAAGGATGTTTACATATTGGCAATCGAAAGCTCCTGTGATGAAACGGCAGCAGCAGTGGTGAGGAATGGGAGAGAGGTCCTATCCAATGTAATTTATTCACAGATTGCACTGCATACGGAGTACGGCGGAGTAGTGCCGGAGATTGCGTCAAGGAAACACATCGAAAAAATTAATCAGGTGATAGAACAGGCACTTACTGACGCGGAAATGAAGCTGGAGGAGATGACCGCGATTGCTGTGACCTATGGCCCCGGGTTGGTAGGGGCTTTACTTGTGGGCGTGTCTGCTGCTAAGGCAATCAGCTTCGCATCAGGAATTCCTCTTGTGGGGGTTCATCACATTGAGGGACATATCAGCGCAAACTATATTGAGAATAAAGAGCTGGAACCGCCATTTATCTGTCTTGTGGTGTCCGGCGGACATTCTCACCTGGTCGTTGTGAAGGACTATGGCGAGTATGAGATTATCGGAAGAACCAGGGATGATGCGGCAGGCGAAGCCTTTGACAAGGTAGCTCGTGCAATCGGTCTGGGCTATCCGGGGGGACCGAAAATTGATAAGGTATCCAGAGAGGGAAATCCGGATGCCATTCATTTCCCCAGGGCAAAGGTGGCAGATGCGGAATATGATTTCAGCTTCAGCGGTTTGAAATCCGCAGTACTGAATTATCTGAACTCCTGTCAGATGAAGGGAGAAGCGATAAATACAGCAGATGTTGCAGCCTCCTTTCAAAGGGCTGTTATTGATGTGCTGGTAGAGCACTCCATGGATGCAGTGGAAAGATACGGATATAAGAAGTTTGCCATTGCCGGGGGTGTTGCATCTAACAGCGGATTACGAAAAGCATTTGAAGAGGTTTGCGGGAAAAAGGACATTACTTTTTACCACCCTTCACCCATTTACTGTACGGACAATGCGGCAATGATTGGCGCTGCAGCATACTATGAGTTCCAAAAAGGAATCCGGCATGGATTTGATCTGAATGCGGTTCCGAACCTGAAACTGGGAGAGAGAATATAGCGATGGAAGATGAGAACAGGAAACGTATTGCTGCGATCGTACTGGCGGCAGGCAGCGGGAAGCGAATGGGAAGTAATATCAAGAAACAATACATGCTGATCGGGGATAAACCTGTTGTTTATTATTCACTGAAAGCATTACAGGAAAGCTTTGTCGATGAAATTGTTCTGGTTGTTTCACCCGGTGATGTTTCCTATTGTAAAAAGGAAATCGTAGAAAAGTATGGTTTTGACAAGGTAAGAAGTATTGTAGAAGGTGGAAAAGAGCGATATCATTCGGTTTTGCGGGGCTTAAGTGCTCTGACCTTTTGCGATTATGTGTTTATCCATGACGGCGCAAGACCCATGCTTACAGTAGAAATTCTGGAACGACTATATTCCTGTGTAAAGGAGTACGGTGCCTGTGTTGCAGGAATGCCGGTAAAGGATACGATTAAGATTGCAGATAGGAATCATAATGTTGTTTCTACGCCGGATCGAAGGCTGGTCTTTATGGTTCAAACTCCTCAGGTGTTCGAATATCATCTGATTAAGAATGCCTATGACAATCTGGTGGAAAATGAGCAGGAGCTTCTGGAAAATGGTATTGCAATTACGGATGATGCGATGGTGGTAGAGACTTTTACCGGTCATGGCGTGAAACTGGTAGAGGGATCCTATGAGAATATCAAGATCACAACACCCGAGGATATTTCAATAGCCGAAAAATTTTTAGGATTATCATAAAATTTTTGCGATTTACAAATATTTTACCTCCTTTTCACATAATTATGGTATTCAGGACTTTTCTGTTTGGCTAATATGTAAGACGGAAGGAATAGCAGGTTATGGGTGTAAAGGAAGAACAGGAATTTTTGTTACGAGTGGGGGATGAGAATTTCATATTGCCGTATCAGAGTGATATGCAATTTTCTTGATGATATTTACCGATTGGCAAATCTATTGCAGGAAGAGGAAGAAAGAAAAGTTGAAATTCAGATCAGAACACAGGCAATGAACTTCTGGGCAGTTGTAGAGCATCATTTTATATACAAAAAGGAAGACAACGGGAAAGCGGCATTTGAGAAGGACCTGAAGGAGTGTGCAAGGCAGATCTACAAGATTGATAAGAAGATGCTTCTGATCAGGAAAAGAATGGAACAAAATTATTGCTAAGAATGGCAGGCTGTAAACAGAGTTTCGGTCTGTTATTTTTTTGCTTTTTTTGAGTACCCTCCAAAGAAGAAAATTTTTCTAAAAAAAGTGTTGACACTAGGAAACTGATTTGCTAGAATAATCATTGCGCTGACTGAAAGGCGCGCGAACTGGAGAGGTATCGAAGTGGTCATAACGAGGCGGTCTTGAAAACCGTTTGTCCGCA
>JAUNDN010000005.1 GCA_030526045.1 Bacillota bacterium
TGCTGTTTATTTGTCAAGGTTCTGTTTTGTCTTGTCAAGACGCAACTCTGATATAATACCATGCTGCCACGTCTTCGTCAAGCACTTTTTTAAATTTCCTGTTTGGAAATTTTTTTCTCTTCACCTGCCTGTTTGGGCGGTGGAGTTACACTATATCACTATTTTTTCCTCTTTGTCAACTCTTTTCACTAAAAAAAACAATAATTACAAAAACTACTGTTTCAATCTCTTAAACCAGCATTGACAAACCCCATTTTTTCAGAAAATATACCAGCAATCCCACAATCAAAACTGCCTCTGCACATCCGACAACAGCTCCGAGAAGCTTATCCAGTCCTTTGACGATGGGAAGCTTTGAAACCAACTCAAGTGATGTGAACAATACATGGACCAATCGATAAACGAGACATACGGCAAAAAGAATAAGCACCGTCTGAATCACTTTGCCGATTTCCTGATCAAAGTAGCTTCCTATCGCTCCAAGTATCAATATCACACAGATTCCTGCCACCCCCATGGCAATTAGGGAAATGATTTCCTGAACCATCCCCTTACGGAAGCCTACTGCAACCCTCCAAATGAACATCAATGCAATAATAATCAATGCAAAATAATACATTTATTTATCCTTTGAACTTATTTTAATTCTATCATGTCAATAGAATCAGATGTTACTGTTACATATTTATATACTGAATTTGTGGGAATCACTAAAGAAATATTCTTTTCAAAGGTTCCGACAAATTTGTCAGCTCCCTTAATACTGCAGATCTGACATTCCATATTATTGTATATGATAACCTGATCTTTGTGGAAAACAATATCTGTATACTCAATATCAAAAAGCCGGGAATTCACTTTATTTCCATTACTGTTATAAACATCCAGCCGATAAGCAGATTCACCATTCTGATTCATGAAAACAAGTCCCACATAATCTTTATTATAATAAACTCTCTGTATCTTCTCTTCCAGAAGGTTGGAAGCTACATTCATAGGGCGCTCCCCACCGGAGAAAAACACAATCCGATCATCAGAAACCGCAAACGCAGAATCGTTGTCCATAAATTGCACATAGGGCACTACCGTATTGGAATAATCATATCCGCTGACGTAATTGTCCGTCTCGTTTTTGCCCACCTCACCAAAATTATAAAAGGCCACAGAAGATTTCATCACACCACTGTCTACATAAAAATAAGAAACTGCCATGAGCTTTCCGTTAGGAGAAAGAGAAATGCTGATAGGGTATCCGCTTTTGTCCATTGTTGCCTTTCCATAGGCAATAGGCTCCTCTGTATTTTCATTTCCATTATATACATTTATTCTTGTCACATCCGAATCATCAAGCACTGCAGCCACCACGCCATTGGCAGAAACGCAAAGATCCCTGATCGGAAGATTTGTATTGATGGTTCCCTTTTCACCATTCTTATCCATCACATAGATAGAACGTCCGTTATAATCCCCGATTGCCACCATCTGTTCTGAAATAGAGGTAATGGGTGCCTGCATTTCGTATGTACGGTTCCAAATCGCATTGCCTGCCGTATCTATACAGCTTGCTCCATCCTTACTGTATAGCAATACATTCCCGCCCAGATTTTTTACGGTTGCACCCTGTACAATCGTGGCAGGAGAAGAAGCAGTGACAACGCTCTGTGTAAATATCTTATTTCTCCATTGAATGACCAGAAACGCTGTAACAGCTGCAATTAACAGAAAACATAAAACAACCCTGTAAAAGATGGTCAGCTTATGGCTTCGAATCTTTTCTCTATAATCGATATTCGGGGAGGCTCCCTGTCTTTTTTCCTTTTCTTTCAGATAATCCCGTATATTTGCCATAGACTCGTCTCCAAATCTTTTGTGTTATTTCTTATCTTTAGGGATGGGTGGTCTCTGCAAAGGAAACTGCCCGGCATGCCGTTTCCGTAAAGCCATGCATCCTCTCATAATCGTTGATAGCCGTTACTGCAGTGGCAAGAAGAAGAATTCCGACACCGTAAAAGAACCGCCGAAGCATCTCTCCTTTAAGCTTTAGGTTACAGTTACTCATCGAATATCGGTGTCTTTTCCTGTGACTCTTTAAAGCTTCTGCTCTATCCTGCGCTTGACAGTTTTCTCTCTTATAGCAGGAAACGAGATAATTCTGCATCGCTTCATTTGTCTCATAAAAAATATAGTAGCCTTTATTCTTATCCGGAATCAGCTGCTTGTCCTTACAGATATTCACATAACCGATCAGATCATAATCATGAAAGAATTCTCTTCTGACCTGTTCTTCGTCCCTGCCGTTTTCCATTTCATCGATCACGCTGGCTGCACCATATACAAAATAAATGCATTTCCCTTCCTTTTTCAGAACATGTCCAAAAAGCGCCGCCCGCAATGGAAAAATCTTTTTCTTTTCACGCAGCTCATTCAAATAAGTATAAACATAGTCTTCTATATAGACTCTGCACTCACCCTCAGCCGTTCCAATTCTTTTTACAAATTCCGGAAGCTTCATTTCCTGTCCCCCCCCTGTCACACTCTTTTCTCAAGTCTAACACAGCAGATGTGGGAAAGGGGGTGTAATGCATCGTCAAAAAATGCCGGCTCTTATAGTGCAAAAAGATATGAGATACTCCCATATCTTTTTGTATCATATTACATCATTTACAGACAAAATTTGTAAACAGTAGTTGTATCATATTCTCTCTGTGGTCCGAATACTGCTGACGGGAATTGCGGCTTGTTTGCCGTATCAGGGTAGTACTGTGTTTCCAGGCAAAGACCGCTTCGTTTTTCGTATGCGGCATTCGTCTTTCCCGTATGAGGCGAAATACTGTTGCCCGCATAGAATTGAACTCCCGGAAGATCGGTATAAGCCTCCATCAAACGTCCCGATACAGGTTCCTTAACCTCTGCAAACTTCCTCAAAGAACCGTCTGCTCCGTCGATTACCCAGTTATGGTCATAACCGCCTGTCATTTTCAGCTGGGCATTGTCTGCATCAATCTCGTCCCCCACTCTCTTTGCTTTTGTAAAGTCAAAGGGTGTTCCCGAAACCGTTGCAATCTCTCCGGTCGGAATGGCTCCCGGAACAATCGGTGTATAAGAAGCTGCATATAAGGTAAGAAGGTGATCACAAATCTTTCCTGCATCATGTCCTGCCAGATTAAAATAGGTGTGATTCGTCATATTGATAATTGTCTTCTTATCACTGCTGCCGTGATAGTGGATCTTCAGTTCATTTTCCTCTGTCAGGGTATAGCTGACCTGAATCTCCTTGTTTCCCGGAAAGCCCATGCTGCCATCAGCATCCGTAATGGAAAAAGTAATGCTGTCATTACCCTCCTGCACATCCCATACTCTCTTGTGATACCCAAGTTCCATATGACTATGTAAATTATTGATACCATCATTGACATCCAGATGATAAGCCACCCCATCGATCTCAAAAGCTGCTCCCCCGATACGGTTTGCATTAGGTCCGACCGTTGCGCCAAAAAAGCTGCCATTTTCAAAATATGGTTCTAAGGTGTCATAGCCAAGGACAACATCATCATTCTTTCCGTTCTTGTCAGGCACAAGCAAATTTACCAGAATGGCGCCGAAATTAATCACGCCTGCCTTCATCCCCTTGGAATTCTCCAGCCAGTATCTGTAAATTTCCTTTCCATCTTTTGTCCTTCCAAATAACTCTTTTTGCATATAATTAACCCCCATCATTTATTTATAGAATAACTTTTCACTTTATAATTCCGTTCTGCCTTCCAATGCACGCAAAAGGGTCACCTCATCAATATATTCCAAGTCTCCTCCTACCGGTACACCGCTTGCAATTCTTGTCACTCTGATTCCCGTAGGCTTAATGAGTTTACTAATGTACATAGCAGTGGTCTCGCCCTCAAGACTGGAATTTGTAGCAATGATAACCTCGGACACATCCCCTTCAAGACGGGCAACCAGTTCCTTAAGCTTGATATCCCCGGGACCAATCCCAAGCATCGGCGATATGGCACCGTGAAGCACATGATAAACACCATCGTACTTACCTGTTTTCTCATAAGCTGCTAAGTCTCTCGTATTCTCAACCACCATAATGGTACTATGATCTCTTTTGGCATTCGCACATACCGGACATACCTCACTGTCTGTCAGTGTGAAGCATTCCCTGCAATAACGGACATTCTCTTTCGCTTCCATGATCGTCCTGGCCAGTCTGTTCACCTTATCCTGTGGCATATTGATCAAATGAAACGCCAGTCTTTGTGCTGATTTGGAACCAATTCCCGGCAATCCGGACAACTCATCTATTAATTTGTTGATATGTCCGCTGTATAAATCCATTAGAAAGGAAGGCCTCCTCCCAGTCCAAGGCCGCCCGCCATCTTGTTCATCACCTCTGCATTTGCTTCTTCTGCCATGCGAAGTGCTTCATTTGTCGCTGCCATTACCAGATCTTCCAGCATTTCAATATCATCCGGATCAACAACCTCCTCTGACAGCTTCACCTTGGTAACTTCTTTTTTTCCGGTGACCGTTACCTCCACAGCACCGCCCCCTGCTTTTGCAGTAAATTCCTTTGTCTCCAGTTCCTTCTGGTTTTCTTCCATCTGACGCTGCATTCTCTGAGCCTGCTTCATCAGGTTATTCATATTTCCGGGCATTCCCATTCCACCGGGAAATCCTCCACGCTTAGCCATACTTAACCTCCCTGTTCTTTTTTGTGTCAATCCGGCGCTCTGCATGATTCCATAGCCGAACCGCTACCCTGTATTGTACTATCATCCGATGCGCCTGTCAAAATTCTTCTGTGTCATCCTCGATTTCTTCTATTTCCATGTTGATCTTCTGATCCACCAAAAGTGTCAAATCAGGGAACACCGCTCTAGGGTCTGCGCCCGATTCCGGTCTCTGCATGGTGACCTTGATCTCTTTTCCGGCGAAATCGGAAATCAAATGCTCAAGCTCTTCTCTTCGTCCTGCTTCCCTAAAATAGTCTGACGGCAATCCGTCCTCCACCACGATCAGCATACTTCCGTCACCAGCAAGACTGGGATAAGCTGTTTTTAAATATGCCTTCATAGGCATCGGTGCCTGATTGACAATGGCTGACCATTTATTTACCGCATCCCGGATATCCTGTGGAATTGCCTCGGGAAGCGGCATGCGTACTGTCGGCTCCTGAATCGTCTGTGTTCCTGCTACCGGAGCTGTAACAGGTGTCATCACCGGGATACCGCTTACAATCTTTTGCTCCAGCTGTCTGATCCTGTCCGTAAGCGATTGGGTGTCTGTCTCCATGCTGGGTCTGCAAAGCTTGATCAGGTTCATCTCAACAAGAATCCGCTTCTGGGTAGCAAAGCGAATCTGTCCGGAAAGCTCCGACAGGATACGGATATAACGCATAATCACATCGTTTTCCGCCATCTTGGCTTCTTCCTTCAGCCTTGCAAGGTTCTCAGTGGAAACATCAATAATATCTTCTATGCCATCCGCTGTCTTAACAAGAAGAAGATTTCTCAGATACCAGGTAAAGTCCGCCACAAACTGGGTCAATTCTCTTCCCTGCATAACGATTTCTTCCAAAAGGGCAATTGCTCCTGTTACATTACCGTCGAGCACAATCCTAAGAAGCCTGCTGAACACCTCCGTATCAACTGCCCCCAGCACATCCAGCACCTTATCATAGGTCAGTTCCTGTCCAAAGTGGAATGCAATGCACTGATCCAGAAGGCTTAAGGCATCACGCATGGAACCATCTGCTGTTTTGGCAATATATCTGACCGCCTTATCCTCAATCTGAACCTGTTCCTTTTCTGTCAGTTCCTTCAATCTGTTTGATATGGTATCAATGGTAATTCTCTTAAAGTCATATCGTTGACATCTGGACAAAATCGTAATCGGTATTTTATGAACCTCTGTCGTTGCCAAAATAAAAATGACATAAGAAGGAGGTTCTTCCAGCGTCTTAAGAAGTGCATTGAAGGCTCCTATGGAAAGCATATGAACCTCATCAATGATATAAACCTTATATTTCCCTTCTGCCGGCGAATAAGTCACCTCATCCACGATTTCTCTGATATTATCAACACCGTTGTTAGATGCTGCATCAATCTCGATTACATTCATGGATGCACCGGCAGCAATCGATTTACAGATTGCACATTCCCCACATGGGCTTCCATCCACCGGATTCTCACAATTGACCGCCTTTGCAAAAATTTTAGCAATGGTTGTCTTGCCGGTTCCTCTCGTTCCGCAGAAAAGGTAAGCGTGCCCGATCCGGTCTGCTTTGATCTGATTCCTTAACGTTGTTACAATATGATCCTGTCCCTTAACATCTTCAAATGCCGTGGGGCGAAATTTTCTGTATAGGGCTGTATATGACATGCCTCATCTTTCCTTCCGTGGCAGCTGTGTACCGATTAATCACCGAAGCTGATTCCCAGTGATTTTGCTTCCTTGACAATGGAAGCTTCAGGAGAAATCATTTTAAGCTTTCCGGCAACCTCCTCTAAAGGAACCTTCACAATTTCACGGTTCTTAATACCAACCATGAATCCGTATTCCCCTTTCAGAATCAACTCGCCGGCTTCTGCGCCCAGACGGCTTGCAAACACTCTGTCATAAGGGCAGGGACTCCCGCCTCTCTGGGTGTGTCCCGGAACAGTAACTCTCACTTCATGTCCGGTCATATCCTGAATCTGCTGTGCCAGCTCATAGGAAACAGACGGGAATTTGTAATTCTTCATTTTTTCCTTATATTCCTTCTTGGACAGCTTGGCGTCTTCTTTGGAAATAGCACCCTCTGCAACCGCAAGGATGGTAAACCTGCTACCATTTTTGTTACGTTCCTCTATCTTTTCAACTACTTTTTTAATGTCGTAAGGAATTTCAGGAATGAGAATAATATCTGCTCCACCTGCCATTCCGGCATTTAAGGTAAGCCAGCCCACCTTATGTCCCATGACCTCCACAATGAATACTCTGCCATGGGAAGCTGCTGTTGTATGAATACAATCAATTGCATCTGTGGCAATGTTAACCGCACTCTGGAAGCCAAATGTCATGTCTGTCCCCCAAAGATCATTGTCGATGGTCTTTGGAAGCGTAATAACATTCAGCCCTTCCTCTCTTAAAAGATTCGCCGTCTTGTGGGTTCCGTTTCCTCCCAAAATCACCAGACAGTCAAGGCGAAGTTTATAGTAGTTCTGCTTCATCGCATCCACTTTATCCAGTCCGTTCTCATCAGGATCCTTGATTGTTTTAAAAGGAGTACGGGAGCTGCCGAGAATCGTGCCGCCCTTAGTAAGAATACCCGAAAAGTCGCTTCCCTGAAGCATTCTGAAATTTCCGTAAATCAGTCCCCTGTAGCCGTCCAAAAAACCATAAATCTCAACAGGTTCCTTACTGTTCACCAGACACTTTACCACACCTCTCATGGCTGCATTTAATGCCTGACAGTCACCACCGCTTGTCAACATACCAATTCTCTTCACCTTGTGCTTCCTCCTTTAAAGTTGTCCTCATGTAAACGGGCTTATTTTTCCCAACTCATGCATTATTTATTATACATAATTTGTGCTCACTCTACAACCTTTTTGCAATTGTCATAATGGTCTAAAAAGGATTGACTTGCTTCTTTTTAGCCAGTATAATAGGAAGAGTTCTACGGAGACGTATCGAAGCGGTCATAACGGGGCGCACTCGAAATGCGTTTGCCCTCCGGGGCACGAGGGTTCGAATCCCTCCGTCTCCGCTCATTATCCTTTCAGCTCTTTGCCACTTTCCTGATTTTCCACATGCTCACTGCAAACAAAACACCGAAGATAATATAGTATCCAAGCTGTGAGGACAATGTATTTTCCGGTGTTGCCTCATCAATATTGGTGGCATAATACATGGTAATCTTATCGCCATTGTGCACCGGACTGTGCCCATTCAGATTGAAGGTATGAAGCTGTTGATTCTCATCATAATATTCTGCATAAACATTTACTCCATCCTCGATATAATCCGCCTCAAAGCTGTGTCCCCACTGTTTTAAGCTGATCTCATTCATGTGTCCGAATGCCGTCCCTATCAGAACAAAGAAAGAAACTACCGCAACAATGAGCCATACTGTATTGATATACTTCTGTTTTTCCATTTCATAATTTCCTTTCGTAAGCTTATTTTTCATTATACACAACAACTGCAAAGGACTCAAATGCATTTCATTTGCTTCCGAATACATTTCTTTGCATCTGTCTTGACTTTCCCTCCCGCATTGATTACAATATTCAGACCGGCATAGGCGCAATGGCGCATTTTTACTATGTTTTTAGGAGATCTGTTATGTGGAAGAACTTTAAGACAAAATTTATCGGAGACAAAGAATTTTATCATCGAGTACTCTATCTTGCCGTACCTATGATTGTTCAGAACGCTATCACCAGCTTTGTAAGCTTTCTGGATAACATCATGGTTGGGCAGATCGGAACCGAACAGATGTCAGGTGTTGCCATCATCAACCAGCTGATGTTTGTTTTTAATATCTGCATTTTCGGCGGCGTATCCGGTGCCGGGATTTTCGGCACGCAATTTTTTGGAAAAGGGGACTATGAAGGACAGAAGCACGCCTTCCGCTTTAAGCTTTATGCCAGTGCAGCAATCACAATGCTTGCTCTCTGTCTTTTCGGTTTCCGTAACGTTGAATTAATTTCCCTATACCTAAGCGACAGTGGCAGCGTAGGAGACATTACTCTTGCCTTGAAGTACGGCAAAGAATATTTGGGAATTATGATGATCGGACTTGCTCCCTTTGCACTTGCGCAAACCTACATAAGCTCTATTCGCGAGACAGGACACACCTTTGTCCCCATGCTTGCAGGCATTGTCGCAGTAGCTACAAATCTGATACTGGATGTTATTTTGATTTTTGGAATTCCCGGTATCATTCCCGCAATGGGCGTATCCGGTGCTGCCATCGCAACTGTGATTGCCCGTTTCATCGAATGCATTATTGTAATTGCATGGACGCATTTGCATGCAGGCAAAAACCCTTATATCATAGGGGCTTACCGCAGTCTGCGAATTCCAGGTCATACACTGAAATCCATCATTATTAAGGGAGTTCCGCTGATGGTTAACGAAATGCTCTGGGCCTCTGGTATGACTGTTATTGTACAGTGTTACGCAGTCCGCGGACTTGAAGTAGTGGCGGCACAGAACATCTCCTCCACCATTACCAACCTGTTTAACATTGTCTATATTCAGCTTGGCTCCTGCATTTCCATTGTAGTGGGGCAGTTCCTTGGAGCCGGCAAGGTTGACGAAGCCAGGGATGCGGACAATAAGATGATTTTCTTCAGCGTGGGCTGCTGCACATTAGTATCTGCAGTCATGATCCTGACTGGCAGATTTTTCCCAGCCATTTACAACACAGAAGAAAGTATTAAGGAGCTAGCAAGAATCTTTATCGTAATTTCCGCCCTGGTCATGCCCCTTTGTGCATTTTCGCATTGTGCTTATTTCACACTCCGTTCCGGCGGTAAGACAGGAATCACCTTCCTTTTTGACAGCGTATATACCTGGATATTGGTCATTCCTTTCGCTTACCTCCTTGCGAACCATACCTCGCTGCCCATTACCACGATATTCTTTCTGGTTCAGTTTACTGAACTGATCAAGGTCATCATCGGGTATTTCATGGTTAAAAGCGGTGTGTGGATACAAAATATTGTAAATGATAAAGGCTGACATATGTCAGCCTTTAATTCAATCCCTTTTTCTGCTCCTTTTCCAGCTTATTCCTTACCCGGAGTTCCTTAAAAAAGTCTGTCAGCATCCGGGAGCATTCTTCCTCCAGCACTCCTCTTGTAACCTTCACCTGATGATTAAATTCCGGCATCTCCAAAATATTCAAAATGGAACCTCCGCAACCTGCTTTGGGATTCATGCTGCCCATAACGACCTCATCAATCCGCGCCTGCACAATAGCACCGGAACACATCTGACAGGGTTCTAAGGTTACATAGAGAGTACATCCCTCCAACCTCCAGTCCCCTATCCTTTTACTTGCTTTATTGATTGCAGTAATCTCGGCATGGGCAAGGGTATTTTTATCTGTATTTCTGCGATTGTAACCTCTGCCAATAATTTTTCCTTCATAAACAATAACACATCCGATAGGAACCTCTCCAAGCGCATATGCTTTCCTGGCTTGGCGAATGGCCTCCTTCATGTACTTTTCCTGTTCTGTCATAACACTCCTATTCAATAACTGTCACACCTTACTTTTCACCTTGAGGGAATATTAAGCTACCTACTCTACACCCCTCAGGAATACTTTATCCTGCATTCCGGAAACCCTCTTTGCCGCGGCCAGCAGTTCTTCCATTCCGGACTTGTCATATCCGTGATAGCCCTCACAGATTATATTTTCGTTCTCTTTAAACTGCTGCAGGAAATATCTGGGGCAATCCTTGATCCACTCTGCTATCCTAAGAATATCCTGTTTGTCATGAAGCTCCTTCACCACTGTTGTGCGAAATTCATAATCGATTCCTGAATGCTTAAGAAGCTCTACAGACTGCTCTATTCTATTTATTTGAAAGCAGTCCTCCTTGCCGGACATACCCACGGTCATAACATATTTCTCCCGACAATTTTTAATATCCATAGCCACATAATCAAGAAGCTTCTCATCAAGAAGTCTCTCAAGCACCTGCGGCGCATAGCCGTTTGTATCAAGCTTTACCTGATAACCGATTTCCTTAAGCTTTCTGATGAATTCCGGCAGATCTGCCTGCAAGGTCGGTTCCCCCCCTGTAATGCAGACTCCTTTCAGTATCTTTTTCCTCTTCATTAAAAATGCCAGAATCTCTTCCTCCGAAAAAGCATCTCCGGCAGAAGGCTCCAGCACCAGTCCTCCGTTATGACAAAAAGGGCATCTGAAATTGCAGCCGCCTGTAAAAACAGTAGCTGCCACACGTCCCGGATAATCCAGAAGTGTAGTCTTATTTAGTCCGAGTATCAGCAAAACGATTTCTCTCCCTTCCGGTTGACAAACATAGCAAAAACCCATATACTAAAACATGCAAATCAACCGTGTGGCTTTATTTTCAGGGAAGCTGTCATGGCTGCCCTGTACAAGTGGCGCTTGACGTCTGGGTCTTGCGCAATGGAAATCTGCGAACCGTGTCAGGTTGGGAACAAAGCAGCACTAAGCGGAATTTTCCATGTGCCGCAAGGGTGCCTGGGCTTAGTTAACTGTACAGGTAACGCATGGCAGTTTCCCTGAGGGTAAGGAACACGGTTTATTTTTTCTTTTGACCGGCTTCTTCTTTCTTTCTGCGTTTCTTTTCTTTCTTTGTCTTGTACATTTCCTGATCTGCCGTTTCTATAAGTGCCTCGATATCCATATTTTCTTTGGGGCAAATAATGGAATATCCCATGCTTGCTTCCAGTTTATAGGGGTGATCGGAAAGTGCATTGTAGCTTTCAATCCCTGCCTTAATCTGCTCGACATAATCCTCAGCCTTCTCACTTGAAAATCCCTGCGAAAGAATCACAAATTCATCGCCGCCGTAGCGCATCAGTAATTCTCCGTGACGGTGTACCTGACTCAAAACGCTTGCCATTGCCTTAATTAAGGAATCGCCCTCATCATGCCCAAATCTGTCATTTACAGATTTAAGCCCATCAAGATCCAGGAAAAGAACAAACAGGTTGCTATTCTTTCCGTAAGCCTCATGAATAATATTTGGCGCATACTTAAAGAAACCGGCCCTGTTATATACTCCGGTAAGCGTATCATACACCCACATTCTGTTAAGACGTTCCACCATGGCATTAAGCATATTCTGTTTTCTCAGATTTTCCAATGCATTATCAATATTCATGATAAACATATGGAAAAGCTCACTATCTATCATTACCCTGGTGTTTTTAAGTACGCAGTAGCCATAGCATCTTTCCTGATAGTGAATCGGTATCACAGTATAGAAGTTTCCTTCTTCCTTTTCTTTATACTCCTGCGGAAGGAGTTCTGTAACCGGGAATCTCCCATACTGGGAGAACTGTCCCTTTTTATAGGCTATGGGAATACAGATTTCCGGCGTATACGTTGTCAAGTCAGGCATATTCCCTTCGGTATTAATCTTTTGAAGCACTTCTGTGCGGAAAGCCTCCTCCACAACACACATGCAAAGGTAAAATTCATCGATCTCCATCATCTCAGTATACTTTCGTACCTTCTCCAGGAGCTGTTCAAAGGTAACTGCTCCTGTAAGATCTGCTGAGGAAGACTTTATAATTTCTGAGTAAGTAGTAATATCTATCTTTTCCTTTACGTATTTTGTTCTGATATCTATAACATCCTCTACTATCTGATCCTTACAACCGCAGCTTTCCGTAAACACCGGATAGCAGATTAATTCCTTCTCCTTCACCTCTTTACCGGAAATATAGTCCTTGATCATATCATAGGCATGTCTTCCAAGCTGAACCTCCGGTCTGTTTACGCTGGTGATCTTCGGATAGTGATTTTTCCCTACAAAGGTATTATCATAGCCTGTGATCATTACATCCTCAGGTACCCGATATCCTCTGTCACTTAATTCGTAAAACGCGCCTAATGCCATCTCATCATTTGCAGCGATGATTGCATCCGGAAATTGCAGCTGCGACCCAGAAAAATATTCAACTGCATTTTTACCGCTTTCCGGGTGGTAATCCCCATAAAAGATACGGTCTTCTTCAACAGAAATCCCATTATCCTGCATTGCTTTTCGGAAGGCCTTCAATCTCCCTATTGCATCTGCATTTTCAACCGGTCCGGAGATAAAATTCACACGTCTTGCATTGTGAACCTGTATCAGATGATTCACAATCTGCGTAATTCCATTTTCATTCTCCATACCCACATAGAGCATGCCTTTATGACGAATATTCAGACTGACACAAGGAACCCCGGATTCGTAAATTTCCTCAACAACCTGACGCATTACCTCACTGTCACAAATAGTGTCTCCATGCAAAATAATTCCATCATAGTCCTTAAAATTGGGAAGCTTGTAAATAGCAGTCTCACCCGTGTTATAAAAGGATGTACTGTATGTCCAGGCATCACAAGTAAAGATGTAAACATCGGTTCCATCATGAATTGCATTTTCCAATATGCCATCAATAATTCTTTTCTGACTTTCGAAGCGTACACCGGCAACCAGTACAGCAATCTTCATCCTATGTAATCCTTTCCAAATACTCCCTCTCATATTATAACTTTCTGAATTCTATCTCGCAAGCCTGTCTTTTTTCCTAACACAATTTTACAGTTCCACCCTCCTCAAATAATACCCAAACTTTCCGATTTCCACAGGACCTTCACATTCAAAACCTTCAAATCCAAACATCACTGCGACCATCTTTTCACGCTCAAAATATGTCCCCGGCACACCTACATAAAAGCAATCACTTTCTTTGTTGCCCAATTCCATATCCGGTCCGAGAATCAAGTGATGATAATTGTAAAATCCATGTAGCAAAAAACTGTTATTCAACAGCTTCTGATATCCGGCTCTTAAAATAACAAAATCCTTCAATTCCATGGAAATAAAGGTTCTTTGATCTCCAAAAGGATGTATCTGCGGATAACTGCCTAATATCTGCTCCCATTTATCATCAGATAAACTGCATTCCTTCTCTTCTCTATGATACGCTGCCCGAATATCAGGTTTCTCCTCCACCGATACCAAATTTTCCTGAATATTCCTCTCCACTTTATCTTTCGGGGGATTTTCCCATTGCTCCAGGGGTTCCTTCCACATACCGGACACATAACAGTTATTCTGCAGCGGTATTAAAATTCCGCATATTTCCCTCTGCACAATCTGTTTCTCGGATAGTATGATCTTTTCTTCATCAGTCTTAAAATATCTGATTACATTTGCTTCGCCGGCTTGTACATAAATTTCGCCCAATGATTCCTTTCCTGTTTCGGTGATAAAATAGAGCGGATAACTCCCATCACAACTGCCAGACAGCTTCTTTAGCTGCAGATCCATCCTACATTCCCGATTTTTATCCACAAACTTTACAAAACCGACATTGCCGTTTTTGATTTCATCTCTGAAAAGAGATAAATATGTAATTCTTTTTTCACATAAAAACAACCTTATCCCTCCTAACAATCCTGTAATATTGTATTCCGGAATAAGGTTATTCATTACATATTAATTTGCAGAGTCCAGGTATTTCATATAATTATATACCATCATCGCAATTTTAAAGGTTAATGCATCGTCAAAGGTCCGAACATCCAATCCTGTACTCTTCTCTAATTTCTCGATCCGATATACAAGCGTATTTCTATGAACAAACAGCTGTCTGGAGGTTTCTGATACATTCAAGTTATTTTCAAAAAACTTATTTACCGTGGAAACAATCTCCTCATCAAAGTCTCCGGGATCATTGTCACCGAATATCTCATCAATGAAAATCTTACAAAGATTTGCCGGTAATTGATAAATCAATCTGCCGATTCCCAGACTGCTATAGGAAATGACTTTCTTTTCCACATAAAATATCTTACCTACATCAAGTGCCATCATTGCTTCTTTATAGGATTTGGATACATCCTTCAGTTCGTGTACGACCGTACCGTAGGCTACCCGCACATTCATCATAGCTTCTGTACTCATCATATCTACAATTGTCTGAGCCGTCTGCTTGATCTGCTTTTCACCGTCAGATGCTTCCAATGATTTAATCAATATGACATTGCTCTCGTCAATCGCCGTTATAAAATCGCCCGACTGCGCAGAAAACATTCCTTTTAAGAATTCCGCCGCAGTATTATCCTTTTCAGCCCTTGTCTCAACAATATACACCACCCGGGGACCCATTACTTCAATATGAAGCTTTTTTGCACGGTTATACATGTCCACAAGAAGCAGATTGTCCATAAGGAGTGTCTGGAAGAAATTATTGCGGTCGAAGCGTTCCTTATATGCCGTAATCAGTTGCTGTATCTGACTGACTGCAATCTTCCCAATCAGATACACTTCATCATTGCTTCCTCTTGCAACTAGGATATAAATCAGCTCCCCCTCATCCATGATTTTCAGTAGATGATCAAAGCCTATAACCTGACTGTCAGCCGGCGAATCGACAAATCCTCTTATCATATCGCTTGAAATATCACTGCTATCAAAGGTGGACGCAACCTCTCCTCCATCCAGTCCGAAGACAGCCAGATTCACCTTTGAAATGGATCGTAATTCTTCAATACAATTTGTCAGAACCTGTGTAGATATCATCTGTTCACATCCTTTCACAATACAGGTTTATTATAGCAAAAATTATCCGGATTTGTACATTATTTTATTTTTAAGAAATTTTCAAAATAGAAATTCTCATGAAAAAAGGGATGCTCACGCATCCCTTTATAAAATAAACTAGTTTGTAATAACCTGCTCTGTTTCCTTATCAAATACGTGAATCTTCTCAACGTCAAAAGCAAACTTAACTGTATCACCAGGTCTTGCTGTTGTACGAGAGTCAACTCTTGCTGTAATCGGGAATTCAGCCAAATCAAAGTACAGATAAACTTCTGCACCAAGTAATTCGTATACCTTAATGGTTGATTCAAATACACACTTGGATGTTTCGATGAACATTTCTGAATCATATACATCTTCAGGACGAATACCAAATGTAACTGTCTTTCCGTCATATCCACCCTCGATCAGCTTCTTGGACTTAGCAGGAGGAAGAGGAATGCTGCTTCCGGCAACCTTCAGGTTTGCTGTCTCGCCGCTTACTTCCACTACTGCATCAAGGAAGTTCATCTGAGGAGATCCCATAAATCCTGCAACGAACAGATTAGCAGGCTTCTCATACAGATTCTGAGGAGTGTCAACCTGCTGGATAACACCGTCCTTCATAACTACGATTCTATCACCAAGGGTCATAGCCTCTGTCTGGTCATGTGTTACATAAATGATGGTGGTACCTAATCTCTGATGCAGTTTAGCGATCTCAATACGCATCTGTACACGAAGCTTAGCATCCAGGTTGGAAAGAGGTTCATCCATAAGGAATACCTTAGGATTACGAACAATTGCACGTCCCATAGCAACACGCTGTCTCTGACCACCGGACAAAGCCTTGGGCTTACGATCAAGAAGCGGTGTTAAGTCAAGGATCTTAGCTGCTTCCTTAACCATCTTATCAATTTCATCCTTCGGAACTTTTCTTAACTTAAGACCGAAAGCCATATTGTCGTATACTGACATATGCGGATACAGAGCGTAGTTCTGGAATACCATCGCAATATCTCTGTCCTTGGGTTCAACGTCATTAACCACTCTGTCACCAATCTTTAATTCACCGGAAGAAATATCTTCCAGACCAGCGATCATACGAAGAGTAGTAGATTTACCACATCCTGAAGGTCCTACGAAGATGATAAATTCCTGATCCTGAATTTCAAGATTGAAATCCTTTACTGCTTCAAATCCGTTAGGATATACCTTGCAGATATTCTTTAAAGATAAACTTGCCATTTCATTTGCCTCCTTAAAATAATTGATTCGAAATCAAGTCTGCATTTAGTATACATGAGTTTTATATTTTTTGCTATGCCACTATTCCACAAAGATTTTATTGTCCATTGTAGAAAATGCTTATAAAGGAATGTATTTTTTAGCCCGTCCGACAATTTGACCAATAAAATCGTTACATCAATAGGCACTTTGTACAATCACTCTTTTCGATCCCTGTCATCATAAAATGCCAGCTGATTCTTTCCACGTTTCTTAGCTTTATACAGCGCCTGATCCGCTGCCTTATAAAGGCTTTCAAAGTCGTTTCCGTCTGCCGGAAACACTGCTGCTCCGATACTTGCCGAGACGGAATATTTCACATACTCTCCCACCTCAAAGCCCTTAAAGAAATTCACCAGCTTCTTAGCTTCGCTCAAGGTATTGGAATCATCCTTTAATGCCTTAAGGAAAATTGTAAATTCATCTCCCCCGGTACGTCCGATAATGTCAGTAACCCGGAAGTTTGCACTAATTCTCTTTCCCAGGTTACTCAGCACCTCATCTCCAAAAGCATGTCCCATTGTGTCATTAATCTTCTTAAAATCATCAATGTCAAGCACAAACATCATGGCAAGAGTATCCGGATTATCTTTTATGTACTCTTTAATCCTATTTTCCGTAGCCAGCTTATTATTTAGCCCGGTAAGCAGATCCGTATCTGCCCTTTCCCGGAGTATTCTGCTCTTTTCTTCATTCTTGACTCTGCTAAAAATATAGATGATTGCAAAGATCACTACAAACAGCAGCATAGCACCTACCAGTTGGTAGAGCATTACACAGATCTTCTTCCATGCCTGATCCATTTTCTGATCCACATAGCTTTGATCCACGCCCACAACAAGCATCCAGCTATTGACTTCAATCGGTGCATAAACCAGCGTTCTTGTTTCGTTGTCGGCAACGATCACCGTAAAGCCAATATTCTCTCGCTTCAGGCTGTTTTTCATTTTACCGACCTGCACACCGAATTCATTTCCTACATTCGTCCACAGACTACCGTTTTCCAGGAACTTACTCTCCATCTCATTATGTATCAGAATACCGCCTTTGGAATTCACAATGGCAATTGCTGCATTCTTTCCGTAATCCGTATCAATCTTCATCATATCGCGGATTGTATTTGTCGGATAGTATAACAAAAGTGCTGCTTCCGTCTCCGGTACCGGCACCATCAGCATAATTGCAGCCTGACCTGTAATCTCATCATCCTCCACATAAAGGTACTGGGTTTCATCTGCGAGCTGGGCAATCAACGGAAAATACTGCTTATCATTAAGCGCAATGGAATTTCCGCTTTTATCAACACACATTTTATCCTTCTGATAAAAGATTGCTTCATATGCTCCCGTCTTTTCCGTAACCGCCAGCATATACTGCCCCACGATTTCTTCCCTCTGCACGGATGTGCTCTTAATCATCTGAGCCACCATCTCTCCTGCAATACGGACATACTGGAGTTCAGCCCCTATCCTGCTGGCACGGTTGCTTACAGTTTCCTGAAATTCCCGCTGCACGGCTTCTTCCGTTGCACTCTTAGTCTTAACTGAAAAATTAAAGAACAAATATAAAATTACAATCGCCAAAACTGCAATCGGTATCAGTAATCGTAATATACCTGCTTTACTTTTTTCTCTCATCATTTGTTCCCCGTACTATTTACCCCTGATTGACTGCTATATCTGCTTTTCCCTCTCCGAATCCTCGGAAACTGCTCCATCGTCTTCCTTGTCCCTCAATTCCTCTTCTTCCTCCACAGGGACTGTCCAGTCCTCATCACTTGCGACCTCTTCCTGTGGTTCAAAGCGCTTAAAATTTTTGTTATATAGCAGTGCGTTCAAAAAAGCCGGTCCTGAAATACCAAGCATGATAACTATCGGCAGCGCCGGGTATACATAGATGGCAATCACTGCCGGGATCACCCAGCAAATCATCATAAGAAGGGTTTTGGGAAGACTCAATATTCCCATATAGAGTGAATTTTTAAAGGTTCCCTTTATGGTATTTTCGAATTTTGCCAGCATCGGAAAGGTGTGCATATTCGCAAAAACAAATAAAATTCCGATTGCAATCAACGCCGTCCTGATCCATGCAGGGAACGCAATTCCCGACTTATTCAATATCACAAAGTCTCCGATCAATATTCCTCCCACAAGCAGGATGATTATCCACATAATCGTCGCTTGCTTAAAATTTTGCTTGAAGGATTTGAAAAAGCCTTTGATTATGTACGTCTCCTCATCTCTGACTATTTTCAGTGCCACATAATGAAGTGCCGTCATAGAAGCGCCGATCGTGATGACCGGGATACAGCAAATCATTGTTAAAAAGTTCAGGATAATCAAATCTGCAAGTTTATTTAATGCAAGCATAAAAGGATTATCCAAATTAAATAATCTTCCCATTTTATCTTGTCCTCTTTATTTTTCTGTTTTGTATACTGCTGTCTCTTCTACAACTTATCTGATACCTGATCATATTGCTGGTTCAGTTTCCTATAGATACCCATGATTTCATCAGAACGAATTTTTACCTTTTTCATGATCTCATCATAATTTTCCAAAAAGGCTTTGGAAATCGCTTTACTATATTTCCCCTCAGAAGCTCCAGCCTTAATAATCGGAATTATTTCTTCCTTCCCCAGAGCTTTTCTGTAGCTTCTATCACTGATAAGGGCTGTTACCGTATCTGCAAGCTGTAAAATTTCCTGATTATGATTCATCTGGGTCTCCCGAAGTCCCCTGGGATATCCGCTTCCGTCACATCGCTCATGATGGGTAGCTACAATATCCAAGACTTCCTTTGCCATCCGGTTACCCAGAACCCTTTCCGCAAGATGTACGTGAGTCTTAATTCTTTCATACTCCTCCACTGTCAGTTTTCGCGGCGCATTGATGATTTCCTCCGGAATCAGCATCATCCCAATGTCATGCAGAAGTGCACCGTAATAGAGTTGCTCGCGCTCTGCATCCGACAGCATTACTGTCTGTCCGAGCATTTCGGCAATACTCATACAGGTAGCTGTATCAACTACCGTTTTTTCACTGCTAAAGCCCTGACAGTACATGAGCATTTCCAGATATTTCTTCTTATCCTCATTGGTAAAGATCATATACTCAATGATCTCATCCAGCTCTTCTTTATATTCACCGCTTCTGATTTTCTTCAGAATATCATATCGGCGCACAGCCTGTTCATATAGCTCAAGAGCCTCGGGGCTGATTGCTGCCCCTTCCTGCTTTTTAAACATCTGGATATCAAATGAATCCTTTAAGGCACCGGAAAAAATATCAACTTTTTCCGCGAACCCAAGAAACGCCGCAATATCTCTATATTCATCATCTATCTCCTGTAGTCTTACATAGTCCATATGATGATAGAGTATGACCGATGCCAGTTCGCTTAAGGGTGACAGATACTTGAAAACCAGATACCCATAAGTAGCATGCGGCCTCGGCTCCTTACAATCGTAGTATACGATATCCTTCTGCTTATCGGTTTTATAGGCTCCGATATCATGCAGAGAAGCCAGGAAAACAAAGTCTGCCAATTCAAATTTTTCATAGCCGCCACGGCATTCCAACATCTTGTACAGAAGATATGCAACTCTCGATCCATGTTCCATCTCCTGCGTATCCGCAAGCTTTAATGTATCCCTGATCAGCAGAAAAATATCCTTACTGTGAATATATTCCATACCTTTCTCCTATGTCTATAGCAAATACTCCATGGGAGTATATATAATTCCATCCTGTTGCTTTTCCGGTCCAAGATCTCTGAATCCTACCCGGTGATAAAAGGGAACTCCGTAAGGTGATGCATTAACTGTCATACGTTGTTTTCCAAGTTCCTCTCCTACATAGGCAGCCATACTTCTTACCAACATTCTGCCTATTCCGCATCTATGATATTGCTTGTCCACAAAGAGTAGAGAAATATGCATCTGATTCCGTAAAGTAATGATTCCTACCAGTTTCTTCCCCACATATGCTGTCAACATCGGATAGTTTCCCGTGAGAAATAATCTTTTCAATCCTTCATCAGTGATAAAATCCTCAAAATTTCTGATTCCCTCAGGTGGATAATCACTTGCCTCAAACTCCAGAAAGGTCTTCCACGCAAGTCCCATGGCATTCTCCCATTCATCCTCACAGGCAAATCGGATTTCAAATGGTATCCCCGTATCCATTGCATTATCTCCCTCGTACATTCTCAATACTTTATTATAACAGGTTTTACTTTTTATTACAATAAATGTACATGCTTTTCGGTGATTTCATTTTCAAGTTCTACCTACTGAACCTCTGCCTCCTTGCCCACCTGGTTCACAAGCGGCAAACCGTTTTCCAGTGCATAAGCATTTTCCAATGTGGTGAGTGCAATCGCATGCATGGCCTCTCTGGTAAAGAATCCCATGTGAGAAGTAATCAGAACATTGGGGAATGTAAGAAGACGTGCAAGATTATCATCTGCGACAATCTCACCTGACCGATCCTCATAGAAGACACCTTCCTCTTCCTCATATACATCCAGTCCCACTCCGCCAAATTTATTTTCAAGCATTGCATCTATCAGCGCTTCTGTGTCAATCAGCGCTCCTCTTGATGTATTTATCAAAAAGACGCCTTGTTTCATTTTGTCAATTGCCTCTTTGTTGATCATGTGCTTTGTCTCTGAAGTCAACGGACAATGCAGTGAAATCACATCCGAGCACTTAAAAATCTCCTCTAAGGACACATATTCCGCATCCAATCCTTCCACCGGAAACGGGTCATAGCAGAGCACATGCATCTGGAAGCCATTCAGGATTCGGATCATAGCCTGCCCGATCTTTCCTGTGCCAATTACACCTGCCGTCTTTTCATACAGATCCATCCCCATCAGCCCGTTCAGACTCATGTTAAAATCCCTGGTTCTATTGTATGCCTTATGCGTCAAGCGGTTCACTGTAAGCAAAAGTGCCATCGAAAACTCTGCCACAGCCTCCGGGGAATAGCTCGGAACTCTCATGATAATAATCTTATCTTCAGCTGCCTTCACATCCACATTATTAAATCCGGCGCTGCGTAATAAAATAGCTTTCACATTCATCTCATAAAGGGTATCTATCATCTTGGCATCCACATGGTCATTAACAAAAATACAGATTGCATCATAGCCCTTCGCCATGAAAATCGTTTCTTGATTACATGCCGCCTCAATAAAATGAATATCAAAGCCATACTCTTTTCCCATCGGTTCAAACCAGATTTTGTCATACGGTTTCGTTCCGTAAAATGCAATTTTCATATAACATCCTCCTGTTGTTTCTTCTTTCAAGTTATGATGCTAAATTATTATTTGCTGATATATTCTGTTTTTATTCCGATTTCACTGATCGTCAATGAAACAAATTCTGGAAAAAGCTCTTTATGGAATTCTTAAATCCTTCAAAAAAGTTATTTATCACATTCTCAGCAGCGTTTTTAACCGCACCGGTTACCACCTCATCAACGTGATCCACAAAATCGGCGCCATACTCCTTGTACAGACCTTCTGCCTTCTCAATGATATACTCAGCCGAAAACCCCATTTGTTCAAGTTTTTCCATAGTTTGAACAAGTTTTTGAGCCGCCTCCTCATTAATTTCTACCTGAAACTTTTCCTCGCCTTCTTCAATCGCACTTTGGATTTCTTCAGGTGAATCCAACTTTCCTTCCTGCACCTTTTCTTTTACAAAGGAAATAACTTCTCCAATGGTTTCTTCATCTACATGTTCAAATGCTGCTTCCAGCTGCTGTTTGATCTGCCCAATCAGGTCTGATGCATCCTGCGTTTCTGCCGTCTTGCCTGCAGCCGCTGAAGAAATCGGAAGTAGCAAGACCAATGTCAGACTGACAAGCAGTGACATCATCCATTTTTTCATAATAATATCCTCTTTCCATATTTTAAAGCTGATATTCCCGAATCCTCTCCATGATCCACAGGTATAGTTCTTCATAAACCTGCTTCTTATTCTTTTCATTAAGCAGTTCATGTCTTCCTTCCGGATAAAGCTTTAGGGAAATTCTTTCCATACCTGCTTTCTTGAAATCTTCATAAGCTTTTCTGACGCCCTTGCCGTAATTCCCCACCGGATCCATTTCTCCGGCAATAAAATACACCGGAAGGTCTTTGGGCATCCTGCTCACATTCTCCATCTTATTCAGTCGGTTTAAAAGCTCAAACAGAGTTCGGAAGCCATTTACGGTAAAAGTAAACCCGCACAGCTCATCCTTCACGTAGCTTTCCACCACCTGATCATCAGTGCAGAGCCAGTCACTGGACGTTTTCACATCCGGTATTCTGTTGTTATAGCTTCCGAAGGCCAGACTGTCAATCAGTTTCGCCACATGCTTATCTCCGAGAAACATTCCTTGCAGTGCTGCAAGGATCTTGCAGAATTTTACCAATATCTGCGGTTGGGATCCGGTGCCGCAAATGATCGCACCTTCAATTCCGGTTCCGTATCTGAAAAGATAGTTTCTGAGAATGAAGGAGCCCATGCTGTGTCCAAGGATCACATAGGGAATGCCGGGATAGTCCTCCTGCGTCATTTTTTTCAGGCGATGTACATCCCTGACTACAACCGTTGCCGGATCCTGCTCACAGAAATATCCGTAAGTCCCCCCCGGTTCCACACTCTTCCCATGTCCCAGGTGATCATCACCGGTAACCAGAATCCCCTTCTCTCCAAGGAACTGTGCCAGCTCCTCATATCTTTCAATGTATTCTGCCATGCCATGCACAATCTGGAGGATACAGATCACTTTCCCTTCCGGCACCCATCTGACTGCATGGAGCTTAGTCTTTCCATCTCTGGAATCAAATGTAAATTCTTCTTTTTTAACCATTGTAACCTCCCGCTGATACACCAATCAACAGATCTGCGCCCCCGCAGGCATATCCTTTTCCGGTGTAACAAGTGCCAGATTTCCCTCTGCATCCTCTGCGCAGAGCAGCATTCCCTCAGAGAGCACTCCTGCCAGTTTTGCAGGCTTTAAATTCACCAGCACCATTACTTTTTTGCCAACCATTTCTTCTGCGCTGTAGTGCTGCTTAATACCGGAAACAATCTGCTTCACCTGAGAGCCAATGCGAACCTGGGAGCAAAGCAGTTTCTTGGATTTCGGTACCTCCTCACAGGCTATGATCTCGCCTACCTGGAACTGCATTTTATCAAACAGATCATAAGTAATTTCTTCCTTCGGTTCTATCTCAATCACATCCGGTGTTTCTTCAGTCGCTCCGGCAGCTGCTTCTGCTGCTGCTTTTCTTTCCGCAAACATCGCCTCTGCTTTTTCCACAACCTCTTTTGCGTCCAGTCTTGCAAACAGAATTTCGGGCTTCTGTGTTACTGTATTACCGGAAGGATACTTTCCAAAGCTTTCAAGTTCCTCAAAACTGCGAAGCTGTGTATTTAGCTGCTCAGCAATTTTCTTTGCCGTGGAAGGCATATAGGGCTCCAGCAGTGATGCACCGATCAAAATGCTCTCAACCAGATTGTAAAGCACGGTAGAAAGAC
This sequence comes from Bacillota bacterium, assembly GCA_030526045.1. Classification (GTDB taxonomy): domain Bacteria; phylum Bacillota; class Clostridia; order Lachnospirales; family Lachnospiraceae; genus Suilimivivens. The sequence goes on from JAUNDN010000005.1 coordinate 24,124, forward strand.
GATCCTTCTTTGCTTCCTCTTTTGCAAGTACCCATGGTTCCGTCTCATCAATATATTTGTTGCAACGCTTGAACAATGCAAAAATCTCTGTCAACGCATCTGCAACACGCAGTTCATCCATCTTAGCCGCAACCTTTGAGTAAGCTCCTGTTGCAACAGTCTTTAATTCTTCGTCAACCGCTTCTTCACATCCCTTATCTGCCACAACACCGTCAAAATACTTATTACTCATAGAAATCGTTCTGTTTACCAGATTTCCCAGTGTATTTGCAAGATCGGAGTTTATTCTCTCTACCAGCAGTTCCCAGGAAATGGTTCCGTCATTTTCAAAGGGCATCTCGTGAAGTACAAAGTAACGAACCGCATCCACACCAAAGAAATTCACCAGATCATCCGCATAGATAACATTTCCTTTGGACTTGCTCATCTTTCCGTCACCCTGCAAAAGCCATGGATGACCAAATACCTGCTTAGGCAGAGGCTCACCCAGAGCCATCAGGAAAATGGGCCAGTAAATGGTATGGAATCGAATAATATCCTTTCCGATCAGATGAAGGTCGGCAGGCCACAGCTTATGATATTGCTGTGAACTGTTTCCTTCGCAGTCGTATCCAATACCGGTAATATAGTTTGTCAGTGCATCAAGCCATACATAAACCACATGTTTTTGATCGAAATCCACCGGAATTCCCCACTTAAAGGAGGAGCGGGAAACACAAAGATCCTGCAATCCGGGAAGAAGGAAATTATTCATCATCTCATTCTTACGCGATACAGGCTGAATAAATTCCGGATGCGTATTAATATGCTCAATTAATTTATCGGCATATTTGCTCATTTTAAAGAAATATGCCTCCTCCTGTGCCGGCTTTACCTCTCTTCCGCAATCAGGGCACTTTCCGTCCACAAGCTGTGATTCCGTCCAGAAGGACTCGCAGGGGGTACAATACAATCCTTCATAGGAGCCTTTATAAATATCCCCCTGATCATAAAGCTTCTTAAAGATTTTCTGTACCTGTTTTTCATGGTAATCATCCGTTGTCCTTATAAAGTGATCATAGGAGGTGTCCATCAGATTCCACAGGTCTTTAATGGTGCCTGCCACCTGATCAACAAATTGCTTCGGAGTAATCCCTGCTTCCTGTGCCTTCAGTTCAATCTTTTGTCCATGCTCATCCGTTCCCGTCTGGAAGAACACGTCATAGCCGTCTTTCCTTTTAAATCTGGCAATGCTGTCTGCCAACACAATCTCATAGCTGTTGCCGATGTGAGGCTTACCCGAAGTATAGGCAATCGCCGTCGTAATATAATACTTACCCTTACTCATTTTATTTCCTCCTTAGAAAAGCTGAAATCATTTCTATTGACAAATTATACTTTTTTCTTATTACAAAAGATTATAATTGATAAGAGCAAAACTGTAAAGAAAGTTAATCCTCCAATATTTCCGATATGAACCCTTAAAGACAGATTCATCCAGTCCGCCAGCGGCTTTCCGTCTACCTTGACAATTGCAGATATTGCCAGCAAAATTCCTACAAGTCCTTCTCCGGCAATCAGACCGGAGGCATATAACGTTCCGTTTTCAATTTTTGTCTTTTTATCTTTTTCACTGATATTTCTTTGCTTTTCCATATAAAGTCTGATCAGCCCCCCTGCCATGATGGGCGTGCTCAGGTGAATCGGAAGATATAGCCCAACTGCAAACGGAAGCACAGGTATTCCTAAAATTTCAATCACGACAGCAATTCCTATCCCGCCAAATACCAATGTCCATGGCAGATTTCCTCCCATAACTCCTTCTACCACCAGCTTCATCAATGTCGCCTGAGGCGCCGGAAGTTCCAAAGAACCATAGCCCCATGCCTGATTTAATAAATAGAGCACACCTCCTATGGCAACTGCGGATACCAACGCACCGAAGAGCTCTCCGATCTGCTGCTTCATAGGCGTCGCTCCAACAAGATAACCCGTCTTTAGGTCCTGTGAAACATCACCCGCCATTGCAGCGATAACACAGATGATGGATCCAATGGTAATCGCAACAACCATACCGCTTTTGTCTCCGTTTCCTGTCTTACGAAGGATCATCGTTGCAATCAGCAGTGTTGCGATTGCCATACCGGACACCGGATTATTGCTGCTCCCAACAAGCCCCACCATTCTGGAAGAAACAGTTGCAAAGAAAAAGCCGAATACCGCAATCATGAAGGCCCCTAACAGATTAACAGGAATTATCGGTATCAGCCACATAAATGCAATAACAGCACCTGTTCCAAGAAGTACAAAGGCAATGGGCAGATCCAGCTCTTCCCCGGGAATTCCATCTGCCTTAAAGCTGAATCCCTTGATTGCATCCCGAAAGGTTCTTATGATTAATGGAAAAGATTTAATCAGACTGATCACACCGCCTGCAAGCACTGCCCCCGCTCCGATATATCTGATATAGCTGCTCCAGATTTCCCAGGTACTCATCAGGCTGATACTTGTCTCTCCCGGATAAACAATGTTTTCCCCTCCAAACAATGTAATCATCGGCATGAGCACCAGCCATCCTACCACACCTCCCGAAAGCATATAAGAAGCAATTTTCGGTCCACAGATAAATCCCACCCCCGCAAGCGCAGGTAGGATATCCATTCCAAAACCGGCACCTCTATATCGCCTTAATTGAAAATCCACCTCACTGGGGAACAGCTTCAGACCGTCTGTAAGGAACTTGTATCCCGCCGCAATACCAAGCCCCGAAAATACAATCCCGGCAGATGCTCCGCCCTTTTCTCCTGCCTGAAGCACCTCTGCGCAGGCAGTGCCCTCCGGATAAGGCAGTGTTTCATGTTCCTTGACAATCAATGCTCTTCGAAGAGGTACCATAAACAATACGCCCAGGATGCCGCCACAAAGTGCAATCAATGTCATTTCCCATAATGACGGTGTTTGCATTACTCCTTCTGCTGCCCACATAAAAAGCACAGGCATGGTAAAAATAGAACCGGCTGCAAGAGATTCGCCGGCTGATCCTATGGTCTGCACCATATTGTTTTCCAGAATAGAGTCCTTGCGCAGGATCTTTCGTATAATTCCCATAGAAATCACTGCTGCCGGTATGGAAGCAGACACTGTCATGCCCACTCTCAGACCAAGATAGGCGTTTGCCCCGCCAAATAAAACTGCCAGAATCACACCTACAATTATTGATGTTCCTGTAAATTCCTTTTTTTGATCCATAATCAATTGCCTCTCAAATTATTTATGTTTTTTACAATTTAATATTGGCATTTATGGAATGTTCTATACAGGTAAGGAATTTTCCTACAGGCTTATAACGCGCAAGCCCCCGGGCGGTGGAAGCACCCGGGGGCCTGCTAAATATATATACACTAAGGGATTAGAAAAAGGCGATTTACTCTACATCCTGTAATGCTGCAAAATCTTCTTCTCCTGTACGAACCTTTACAACCTTGTCTACGTTATATACAAAGATCTTACCGTCTCCGATATGTCCTGTATACAGAGCCTTCTTCGCAGCTTCAATAACGGATTCAACAGGAATCTTGCTGACAACAACCTCAACCTTAACCTTAGGAAGCAGGGTTGCATCAACCTCAACACCACGATACATTTCTCCTGCACCCTTCTGGATACCACAACCCATAACCTGTGTCACTGTCATACCTGTTACACCGAGATCGTTCATGGCCTTCTTTAAATGATCGTATCTGGACAGCTTTGCAACCACAACCACCTTGTAGATTCCGGTTGCTGCAGAAGGCGCTGCAACCACCTTGACAGCTGCATCCTTCTGTACTTCAGAAGCTTCTGCATAATCATCTGTTCCAAGATCAGTGTTTTCATTAACATCCATCGTCATTGTATTGGAAATATCCATAATACTGAAGCCTGCATATGCAGATGTAAGACCATGCTCGCAGGAATCAAGTCCTACAATTTCTTCCTCTTCAGAAACACGAAGACCGGCTGTAGCCTTAATAATCAGGAAGGTAATGGTAATTGTCACTGCCGTCCATGCAGCCACAGTTATAAATCCAAGAATCTGAACTCCGAGTAATCCAAATCCGCCACCGTAGAAAAGACCTACTACCGAGTCATTTCCGGGAGCTGATGTTGTTGCAAAAAGACCGACTGCAATCGTACCCCAAATACCGTTTAAGCAGTGAACCGCTACTGCACCTACAGGATCATCAATATGAAGCTTATAATCAAGTAACCAGACACCAAATACTACCAGCACACCGGCAACCGCACCAATAATGATTGCACCGGTAACATCTGTCACATCACAGGGTGCTGTAATGGCAACAAGTCCTGCAAGGGAAGCATTCAGACACATGGAAACATCAGGCTTACCATATTTTACCCATGTAAATACCATACATACTACTGTAGCAATTGCAGGGGCAACCGTTGTTGTCAGAAATACTGAGCCCAACTGTTCAACGCTGGTACATGCTGCACCGTTAAATCCGTACCAGCCAAGCCACAGAATAAATACGCCAAGACATCCGATAGGAAGGTTATGTCCGGGGAATGCATTTACCTTTGTAACCTTTCCATTTTTGTCAGTTACAAACTTACCGATACGGGGACCTAAGATCTTTGCGCCAATCAGAGCGGAAATGCCGCCAACCATATGGATTGCGCAGGAACCGGCAAAATCATGGAAGCCAAGCTGTGCCAGCCAGCCGCCACCCCAGATCCAGTGAGCTTCAATAGGATAGATCAAAGCGGAAATAATTGCGGAATAAACACAATAGGATAAGAACTTAGTTCTCTCAGCCATTGCACCGGAAACAATTGTTGCGGTAGTCGCACAGAACACCAGATTAAATACAAAGCTTGACCAGTCAAAGCTCTCATAGCTTGTAAAAATATCAAATCCGGGTTTTCCGATAAAACCAACTAAGTCTTCTCCAAGTAATAAGCTAAAACCAATCAGAATGAAAACAACTGTACCAATACAGAAGTCCATCAGATTTTTCATCAGGATATTACCTGCATTCTTTGCTCTGGTAAAGCCGGTTTCTACCATCGCAAACCCGGCCTGCATCCAGAACACCAGCGCTGCACCGATTAAAAACCAGACAGCAAATACCTGACCACTTACAGCACTCATAATTTCTTCTGTCATAACACTTTTCCTCCTCATCATGAAATTAAAAAAAGCGAATGCAAACGGCCCTTGTCCCTTATCAAGCTCCTTTGCTTCGCTTCTTCTAACTTATTAAAATAAAAAGACACTACGGTTTTCCCATAGCGCCTTTGCTTTATGTATTACATAATATCATCCTGTTTCTCATCTGTCAATCATTTTTTACAATTTTTTACAAACAGTTTGTAATGACGGTCAGATTCAATCACATCGCGGTCAAATAAAAACCCCAGTTTCTTCAACAGCCGCAATGAGCTTTCATTTTTTTCATCCACAAGAGCCTGTACCGCTTCAAATGCAAGTTCTTCCCGCGCATATCTTAGAATTGCTTCACACACCTCGTAGGCATATCCTTTTTTCTGAAAAGGCACACCGATCACAAAGCCAAGCTCCGGGATTTCATATCCTTCTCTTACACTAAGTCCCGCTCTTCCGATAATTTCTCCGCTCTCTTTCAGAATCACTGTCCAAAGTCCAAACCCGTAAAAACCATAAATCTGTTCAATATAAGACTTCATATAGGCAATTTCAGATTCTTTTTCAGGGAACAAATTCTCCATATAATATGTGATGGATGGATCCTGATAAATCCGATAAAAATCCTCCACATCAGACACCATGCTCTCCCTGACACGTAATCTTTCTGTCTCGAGAATATTCCAGGGAAGACCGGCAAGACGGCAAAAAGCTTCTTCATAAGAACGATATTCCAGCGAGAAAATGTCCTCCACCGCATACTTTGCCGCCGAGAGATTTTGATCTTTATTGTTTTCATGATAAACTGCAATCATAAAGTACCCCAGGCATAAAAGTCTTTGAAGGCAAAGAGGATCATCTGTAAGGATCAGCATTTCCCCAGGAGAAACAAGCCCTGCCTGTATCATTTCTTCACACAGCTTCTCGCCACGTTCTGAGTCCAGCTTCCGAAACAGAACTTTAACGTCTCCCTCTTCTGTCCTTTTCAGAATTTCACCCCTGCATCTATCCACAGCTTCATAATAATATTCAGTTAGCAAAAACAGAATGTATTTCATCATTGTCAACTCCGGCTGCTTCCGATAAAATAGTAATAGCGCTTATATTATAATACGGCGTTCTATAAATGGAAAGAAAGGAAGTAACTATTATGGCTCAAAATCCTGTTGTTACATTTACAATGGAAGACGGAGGTGTGATCAAAGCCGAGCTTTATCCCGAAATTGCTCCAATCTCCGTAAACAATTTTATCAGTCTGATCAACAAAAACTTTTATGATGGTCTGATCTTTCACCGTGTCATCCGGGGCTTTATGATCCAGGGAGGGGATCCTGAGGGTACCGGTTGCGGAGGTCCCGGTTATAGCATCAAGGGAGAATTTTCCCAGAATGGCGTGGAAAACAATCTCAAGCATACGGAAGGAGTCCTTTCCATGGCCAGAAGCATGGCTCCCAATTCGGCAGGTTCCCAGTTCTTTATCATGCATAAGACTTCTCCTCATTTAGACGGCTCCTATGCTGCCTTTGGAAAAGTAATTGAAGGAATGGATATTGTGAACAAAATTGCTGAAACAGCGACAGATTATGCTGACAGACCGTTAGAGGATCAGAGAATGAAAAGCGTTACTGTTGAAACTTTTGGTATCGATTATCCCGAACCGGACAAATTTTAAGTATTTTATAGTACCAGAGTACTAGTCTGTTCACATTTTGTTCATATTTAATTTAAAAAAACTTAATTGGTATAACATTCTTTAGACATTTCTGTCCTTTATACTAACATCATAAGATACAGAAATGCAGTTGCCAATTTCAAAGTAATTGATTTTTTAATAACTTTTTCATAATAAATGCCAAGTAAACAAGGTTTACTTGGCATCCTCCCTTTTATGGCGAAAAAAGGTGGTTTCTGAAGAGAAACCACCTTTTAATTGATTCATTATTCTTAAGCCTTACCATCAGAACCAAGTACGTTCACGATCTTGTGAGCAACCATGTCCTTAACAGCCTGACGAGCGGGCTTTAAGTACTGACGAGGATCAAAGTGATCCGGATGCTCTGCAAAGTACTTACGGATATTACCTGTCATTGCAAGACGAATATCAGAGTCGATGTTGATCTTACATACTGCAAGCTGTGCTGCCTTACGGAGCTGCTCTTCCGGAATACCTACTGCATCAGGCATATTACCGCCATACTGATTCACCATCTTTACGAATTCCTGAGGAACGGAAGAAGAACCATGAAGAACGATAGGGAAGCCGGGAAGACGCTTAATGCACTCCTCCAATACATCGAAACGAAGCGGAGGGGGAACTAAGATACCTTCTGCGTTTCTGGTACACTGAGCTGCCGTAAACTTGTAAGCTCCATGGGAAGTACCGATAGCAATTGCGAGAGAGTCACAGCCTGTTCTGTCAACAAATTCTTCAACTTCTTCGGGACGGGTGTACATTTCCTTGCCGGCTTCTACTACAACTTCATCCTCTACACCGGCTAATGTTCCAAGCTCTGCCTCAACAACTACACCATGTGCATGTGCATATTCTACAACCTGCTTGGTGAGTGCAATATTGTCCTCGAAGGACTTGGAAGATGCATCGATCATAACGGAAGTAAATCCTCCGTCAATACAGGATTTGCACAGTTCAAAGCTGTCACCGTGGTCTAAGTGAAGAGCGATCGGAATCTGAGGATTCTCCGCTACTGCTGCCTCCACTAACTTAACCAGATAGGTATGGTTAGCATAAGCACGCGCTCCCTTGGAAACCTGAAGAATAACAGGGCTGTTAAGCTCGCCTGCTGCCTCAGTAATACCCTGAACGATCTCCATGTTGTTTACGTTGAATGCACCGATTGCATAGCCGCCATCATATGCCTTCTTAAACATTTCTGTGGTTGTAACTAATGGCATTATTTTTACCACCTTTCTTAATGATATTATTTTGACCGGTCAAGACCGGAAATTCACTACCGCTCCTATTATACCCCAAAGCTTGTCCTTTCGCAAATATATTCTAGGAAAAAATGCTTTCGGAGGAAATTTTCTAATTAGGTACACGAATCTGCAATGCCTGTTTAAATACCTGAATATTGACCTCCCGATGCTTTCCTCCATACTCGCCGTCCAACGTCCAGGCTATTTCTTCCTCAGCCGTTGCCTTCAGCGCAGACGTTTTAAAGCAATACATAAGATCCGTATTAATATTTCTGTTAAGAAGTGCTGCCATGATGGTGTTCAGCTCCACCGGATTCGCCGGTCTCTTGATCAAGGTCACTTCAAATTCCCCGTCATCCAGCTGGACATATTTCCCTGTAATTCTCTTAAATCCCCCTACAGAAAGGGAGTTCGTGATCATACCAAAAATGAAATCTCCTTCCAGAATCTGCCCGTCATGTTCTACACGCATCGGATAGGATTTTATTCCGGACAGCCGCTTCATCCCCTCCAGCACATATGCCATATGTCCAAGTATATTCTTGACATCCTGTCTGGTCTCATAGGAAACCTCCGTAAAGAGACCAAATGCTGCAATATATACAAAGACATCATCATTAAAACCGCCAATATCACAGCTAAAGGTCCGGCCATTCACGATCACATGTGCAGCGTCAATCATATTCTTTGGAATTTGAAGGCTATTGGCAAAATCATTAGTGCTCCCTGCGGGAACATAACCGATAGGAAGTCTTTTGTCACACTGCATCATTCCGGTGACCACCTCATCTAATGTTCCGTCTCCCCCACTGCAGACGATAATGTCGTAAAAGCCCAGTCTTCGCTGTGTAACCGCTGTAAAGCCATCTCCCCTTGCCTGTGTTGGATACGCAGTTACCTCAAATCCCGCTTTCGTAAAAATATCTATAATATCCAGCAGGTTGCTTCTAATCTTAGCCTTTCCCGCTCTTGGATTATAGATAAAAAGCATTTTTTTCTTTTCCATAAACGATATCTTCTCCATTTTGTGCAAAAAGGGGCAAAGCCTCCGCTTTGCCCCTCACTCATTCAATTATCAGCCCTGCTGTTTCTTTCCACTTAAATACTCCTCAATACTGTCAATAGCTGCCTGTTCATCATCACCGTCTGTAATAACCTTGACAGACTCTCCGGTTCCAAGTGCCAGGCTCATCATCCCCATAATGCTCTTCGCATTCACCTTTTTCCCCTCTGTCTCAATGTAAACAGAACTTTCAAACTGACTTGCCACCTGTACCAGCATAGCTACCGGTCTCGCTTCCAGCCCTCCGGTCAGTTGAATCTTAATAGACTTTTCCTTCATAATATTCTCCTCCTTTACGCCCTGATTTTCTCAGCTATCTCGCTGAGCTTTCGCAATCTATGATTTACACCGGACTTACCGACCGGTGGATTGAGGTAACCCCCAAGCTCCTGTAGGGAGCTCTCCGGATGCTCCAGCCTGATCTTTGCCATTTGACGAAGATTTTCAGGGAGATTTGATAACCCATAATGCTTCTGTAGAAGTTCTATATCTTGAATCTGCTTATTTGCTGCATTTACTGTTTTGGTAATATTCGCGGCTTCACAATTAACCTGACGGTTAATGGAATTTCGAACCTCCTTTTCGACCCGAAGGTTTTCAAGCTCCATCAGACATCGGTGTGCGCCTATTACATTCAAAAGATCGACAATTCCTGCGCCTTCCTTTAAATATACCACGTAATATTTCTTACGCCTGATGATCCTTGCTTCTATATCAAAGCTTGCCACGACCTGTCTGATTTGTTCCGCCCATGCTTCATACTCACATACAAATTCCAAATGATATCCCTTGTTGGGATCGCTCATGGAACCAAAGCACAAAAAAGCACCTCTCAGAAAAGCTCTTCTGCAACAGCTGTTCTTAAGCAGCACCGGATTAATCTCTTCCGAAAGAGAATGCAGATGACCACTTTCATCTAAAATCTTAACAGCCTGAAGAACTTTCTCTGTAATCCCATTAATCATAAATGTTTTTTTCAATAATGTAAAGTATTTTCTGGAAACAGATGAATTTTCAGAAACTATCGTGATTTCCTCCGGATATCCGTTGCTTAACCTGATTTTACATCCGAAATGAATCATCGCTGCCAACTCTGCAACCTGACAATGTCTGGAATTAGGAATCACCTTTTCCAGTTCTTCTTTTACATTTGATGAAAATGACATGACCATCTCACATCCTTACTCATCCGGCCGGCTATATGCCTTGACCCACATCCCTATGGGCAATCTTCAGGCCATAGCCCCCATGATTCTTCATGCGTTTGTATAATTCATTTGCTAGTGTCACGCTTCTGTGCTTTCCGCCCGTACATCCGATACCGATAACTAGCTGATATTTACCTTCCTTCACATAATTGGGAATCAGGAACGCAATCATATCTGCCAGCTTATCGATAAAGCAGTGAGCTTCCTGGAAGCTCATCACATAATCCTGGACCTCTTTGTCGTTTCCTGTTTTGTACTTTAGCTCTTCAATATAAAAAGGATTCGGCAGAAATCTGACATCAAATACCAGATCCGCATCCGCCGGGATACCGTGTTTAAATCCAAAGGACAAAATTGTGACCATCAGACTGTTATACTCTTCATTTTGTACAAAGATCCGCTCCAGTTCTTCTTTCAGCTCTCTGGTAAGAAGATTAGAAGTATCTATCACATAATCCGATTTATTTCTGATATCGCTTAAAATTCCTCTTTCCTTCTTAATGCCATCCTCAATTCTTCCGTCAGGAGAAAGAGGGTGCATTCTTCTCGTTTCCTTATATCGCTTTAAAAGGGTCTTGTCATTGGCTTCCATAAACAAAATCTCAAAAGAATAACCGTTTGCCCTAAGCCTCTCCAAAATCTTCTGAACATCCTCAAAAGCCTGATCCGCACGTACATCCAGGCCAAGTGCAACCTTCGTCACTTCTCCTCCGGGCGTTGCAATCAGTTCAACAAATTTTTCTATCAGCGGAACCGGAAGATTGTCCACACAATAAAATCCCGCATCCTCCAGCATCCTCAGAGCAGTACTCTTTCCGCCACCACTCATTCCCGTTACAACCACAAAGCGCATGATCTTTCTCCTCAAAAGTCTCCCAGAAAAATTACTTCTGTTTCAAGAGACACTCCAAATTTATCCTTAACTCTTTCCTGTACTTCACTGATCACTTCCGCCACATCCGTAGCAGATGCCCTTCCGGTATTTACAACAAAGCCGCAGTGCTTATCAGACACCTGCGCGCCTCCGATTGAATAGCCTCTAAGCCCCGCGTCCATAATCAGCTTTCCCGCGAAATAACCCTCAGGCCTTTTAAAGGTACTTCCGGCACTGGCATACTCGAGTGGCTGTTTTTCCCTCCTTTTTTGCGCCAGCTCTTCCATGTCGGAGGCTATTCTTTCTTTATTGCCCTGCTCAAGCTTCAGGCACACTTCCAGCACAATAAAGGGTCTGTTTTTAATAATGCTGGTACGATAGCCAAATTCCATGCTTTCACCGGAAAGTTCCAGGATCTCCCCTTGGATGTCCATAACCAGTACACTCTCTACCACCTGCTTCATCTCACCGCCGTAAGCACCTGCATTCATTACAACTCCACCGCCGATACTCCCGGGAATTCCCGAAGCAAACTCAAAGCCTGTCAGGCCTTTATCATATGCGCATTTTGCAATCTGGGACAAAAGTGCTCCAGCCTGAGCTCTGATATGGATACCCTCTACCGTAATGGTATTCATCTTATTCCCGATTTGGAGGATCACTCCCTCATATCCCTTGTCACTTACCAGAAGGTTGCTTCCGTTTCCAAGGATAAAATAAGGAACCTCTACCTGCCTAAGATACGGAATCAGTTTCTTAAGCTGCTCTTTATCGCTGATGCGGACAAAGCATTGAGCCTCACCGCCTACCCGAAAGGTTGTATGTCTGCTCATAGGCTCTTCCGTCAGGATATCCTCCTCCGGTACATATGTGCTGATGAACTCATAAATAGCTGAACTGATCTTTTCCACTTTTACACCTGCCGTTTATTATTTTTCAGCATCAAGCACCAGCTTAGCGGCACCGTATATACCTGCATCATTTCCAAGCGTAGCCAGTGCAAATTTTACGTTTCTGCTGCCGTGGAAAACATTTTTCTCATAATAGGGCTTGATATAATCTATCAGAATTTCTCCGGCCTTGGAAACACCGCCGCCAATTACAATCGCTTCCGGGTTCACAACACAGGCAATGCTTGCAAGCCCGTTGCCCAGATACTTACCAAACTCCTGCGCTACTTCCATTGCAAGTGTATCCTTCGCTTTCACCGCATCAAAAACGGTCTTTGCGGAAACTTCACCCTCTCTAAGAATACTGTTCGCATCGCTGGCCTTCAGTTTTCTGTTTGCCAGTCTGGTAATTCCTGTTGCAGATGTAAACTGTTCAAGGCATCCCTTATTTCCACAGCCACAGGCTTCCGTCTCATGATCTTCCACATGAATATGTCCGATTTCTCCGCCTGCTCCGGTAGAACCGGTAAGCACCTTGCCGCCTACAATGATTCCGCCGCCCACACCGGTACCTAAAGTAACCACGATCAAATCATGGTATCCCTGACCGCCGCCTCTCCACATTTCTCCGAGTGCTGCTACATTAGCATCATTTCCTGCCATAACGGGCATATGAATAATTTCTTCCAGAGTTTCCTTAATACTAAAGATTCCCCAGCCAAGGTTAACCGCCTTATGAATCACGCCCTCACCATCTACCGGTCCCGGCGCTCCTACACCTACACCCGCAACCGTCTCAGGTGCAATCTTCTTCTCTTCAATCTTTTTCTGAATACTTGCCGCAATATCAGGCAGAATTTGGCTGCCTTCTCCTTCCGTTCTTGTGGGAATTTCCCACTTGTCAAGAAGATTTCCCTCCACATCAAAAAAACCAAGCTTAACGGTGGTTCCGCCGATATCTACTCCAAAAACATACTGACTCATAAGTATCCCTCTCTTTATCTTTATTATTGTTTCTGTAATTTATTCTTAAAAAAGAAAAAATACATATTTAGTTCTCATCCTCATCTTCGTCTCTTCTTCGGGTAAGAGATTCCTGTACTCTTCTGTAAAGCTCCTGTGCCGCATTGTATCCCATCTTCTTCTGACGATGATTAACAGCTGCAGATTCACAGATAATCGCCAGATTCCGTCCCGGACGGATCGGTATATTATGACAGACTACCTTATTACCCAGATACTCCGTGTATTCCTCCTCCAGTCCCAGCCTGTCGTATTCCTTCTCCTTATCCCAATCCTCTAAACGAATAACGAGGTCAATACTCTGCGTATCCTTAACACTGGATACACCAAACAGTGTCTTCACATCCACAATACCGATCCCACGAAGTTCAATGAAGTGTTTGGTTATATCCGGAGCTGAACCGATCAGCGTATCATCACTGACCTTCCGGATTTCAACCGCATCATCTGTTACCAGTCGATGTCCTCTCTTAATCAGCTCCAGTGCTGCCTCTGATTTACCGATACCGCTTTCACCGGTAATCAGTACACCTTCTCCAAAGACATCCACCAGAACTCCATGTACGGAAATACAGGGAGCAAGCTTTACATTCAGCCACCTGATGATCTCTGCCATAAAGGAGGAGGTAGACTTCTTGGTCATCAAAAGAGGCACGTTGTGTTCAATTGCCAATTCCAGGAATAGATCATCCGGCTGCAGTTCCCGGCAAAATACAATAGCCGGAATTTCACAGGAAAGCAGCCTCTCATAAATTTCCCTTCTTCTGGCTTCCGGTAATCCTTCCATATAAGTATATTCCACAAATCCGATAACCTGCAATCTGGTTGCTTCAAAATGCTCAAAATAACCTGCCATTTGAAGTGCCGGTCTATTGATATCCGGCTGTGTAATCTTACTTTTGGAAATATCCAACTGAGGGGTCAGATTTTCCAGCTTCATTTTTTCGATAATCTGTTCCAATTTTACGCTCGCCATAACCCTGCTCCTTTTATCCGTAATTGCTGTTATCGTGCAGTAAATGCACAACCTAGCCAGATCATAATTTCTTTCTACAGTTTAACACAGATAGTGCACAATCTCAATGATGAAAGAACTCGTAAATTCCCCTTGCAACGGATTCCGGAATCTCATCTAAACCGGCAAGAGTCTCCACATCTGCATTTTTCACTTCCTCTATCGACCGGAATCGCCGCATCAGGGCTTTTCTCCTCGACGGTCCCACGCCGGGTATTTCATCCAGAACCGACTTTACCTGTGCTTTAGAGCGAAGTGATCTGTGATATTCAATTGCAAATCTGTGCGCCTCATCCTGAATTCTGGTAATCAGCTTGAACCCCTCGCTGCTTCTGCTGATTTCAATTTCTTCATTATTATAATAGAGGCCTCTGGTGTTGTGATTGTCATCCTTCACCATACCGCATACCGGAATGGTAAGCCCTAACTCCTCAAGAACCTGAAGTGCAATATTGACCTGCCCTTTTCCTCCGTCCATTAAAAGAAGATCCGGAAACTTCGTAAAGCTCCCCAATGCGCTCTCGAAATTCTTTTCCTCTAATTCCTTCTGTTCCTCCATTCCATGTACAAACCGTCTGGTAAGAACCTCTCTCATGCAGGCATAATCATCCGGACCGGACACTGTCTTAATTTTAAATTTTCGATAATCGCTTCGCTTTGGCTTCCCTTTTTCAAAAACCACCATGGAACCCACATTGGCAAACCCGCTGATATTAGAAATATCGAAAGCTTCCATTCTGTCCACATGATCAAGTCCAAGAAGGCTGCCGATTTCCTTCACCGCCCCAATGGTTCTCCCTTCCTCACGCCTGATCCGCTCCTTGTCCTGAGAAAGTACCAGCATGGCGTTCTTCGCAGCCAGCTCAACCAATTTTTCTTTTGAACCGATTTTGGGCACCCTAATATATACCCTGCTTCCTTTGCGTTTCGTAAGCCACTGTTCAATCACCTCTGCATCCTCAATTTCCTCCTGAAGCATCAACTCCTTCGGAATAAAAGGTGTTCCTGCGTAAAATTGCTTTACAAAATCAAGCAGAATCTGAGTTCTTGGTGTATCTGACACATGTGTCATATAGAAATGCTCTCTACCGATCAGTTTACCGTCTCTTACAAAGAAGACCTGTACTACTGCATCCTGATCCTGTGCTGCCACTGCAATAATATCCTTATCTTCGCCGTCACTGTCCGTAATCTTTTGTTTAGAAGCAATCTGTTTTACACTGTTAAACAAATCTCTGTACCGGATTGCTTCCTCAAATTCCAGATCTTCTGATGCCTTGCGCATCTTCTCTTCCAGCTCACGCAATGTTTCCTGATAACTTCCATTCAAAAAATCCAATGCCTTCTTTACCCGTTCCTGATATGCTTCTCTGGTAATATTTCCCTGGCAGGGTGCCAGGCATTGTTTAATATGATAATTGAGACAGGCTCTGTCATTTCCGCAATCGCGGGGAAGATTCCTGTTACAGGTACGAAGCTGATAAAGCTTATTGATCAGTTCAATGGTATCCTTCACCGCTGTTGCACTGGTATAGGGACCAAAATATCGGGAACGGTCTTTCTTCATCTGTCTGGAAAACAAAACTCTTGGATACTCCTCCCCCATAGTAACCTTAATATAGGGGTAGGTTTTATCATCCTTGAGCATGGTGTTGTACTTGGGACTATGCTCCTTGATCAGATTGTTTTCCAGCACCAATGCTTCCAGCTCCGAGTCCGTGACAATATATTCAAATCTGCTGATCAGGGAAACCATCTTGTCTATTTGCGGTCCCCTTCCGATGTTCTTGCGAAAATAGGATCTGACACGGTTATGCAGGTTAATTGCTTTCCCGACATAAATAATGTTATCCTTGTCATCATGCATGATATAAACTCCCGGACAATTAGGCAGCTTTTTCAATTCCTCCTGAATATCAAACATTTATGATTCCTCATTTCCTGTCTGTGCAAACAAATGGACATCATATACCGATATAACCCGTTTATGATGCCCATGTTTTCAAGTTTCTCTATTTATTTAGGAAATCGGAGGGTGTATTGGAGAATCTTCCTGTCACTACATTCTCCTGTTGCTTTTCGGCGTCCCCATCATTTCCGACTGTAGCTTTTCCTTCGTCGGAAGCACTTTCCATGGTTTCCGGTACACTCATATTCTCCTTATCCTCTTCCTGCATTTCCGCATCCGTATCTGTTTTAATATCCTCTGTTTTCTCCGGGTCAGAGTCTATAACGGTAGAGGAAGGTTCCTCCGGTTCCGGAATTCCTTTGGCTTCCCGGTAAATCTTCATAAATTCCTTGCCGCTGATCGTTTCCTTCTCGATCAAGTGAGCCGCCAGCTTATCCATAACCTCCCTGTTTCCCGAAAGCATTTCTTTCGCTTCCTCATAACATTGCTTCAGGGTTTCCATAATCTCAGTATCCACATCAGCTGCCGTTCTGTCGCTACAGGTAAGTTTAGCACCGCCTCCCAGATATTCACTTTCCACGGTTGCAAGTCCCATCAGGCCAAAGCGCTTGCTCATACCAAATCGGGTAATCATATTGGTCACAATATTTGTTGCCTGTTCAATATCATTTGCTGCGCCGGTAGTCACATTCCCAAATACCACTTCCTCAGCAGCACGTCCTCCAAGCAGGCTTACCAGTCTGTCATGAAGCTCCGCCTGTGTCTGAAGGTACTTTTCCTCCTCCGGTACATGCATCACATACCCGAGCGCTCCCATGGTTCTGGGAACAATGGTTATTTTTTGCACCGGCTCGGAATTCTTTTGCAGAGCGCTGATCAGTGCATGCCCCACCTCATGATAGGAGACGATCTTCCTTTCCTCCTTACTCATGATGCGGTCCTTCTTTTCCTTTCCTACCAAAACCTGCTCTACTGCATCAAACAGATCCTTCTGCGTCACGTATTCCCTGCCATGCTGTACCGCATTAATAGCTGCCTCGTTGATCATATTGGCAAGATCTGCTCCTACTGCCCCGCTTGTGGCAAGCGCAATAGCATCCAGATCCACACTTTCATCCAAATGTACATCCTTAGCATGCACCTTAAGGATTTCCACACGTCCCTTCAAATCCGGCTTATCCACAATGATTCTTCTGTCAAAACGTCCCGGACGGAGAAGCGCTTTGTCCAGAATCTCAGGTCGGTTGGTTGCACCAAGCACCAAAATACCTTTGGATGTATCAAATCCATCCATTTCAGAAAGCAGCTGATTTAAGGTCTGTTCCCTTTCCTCATTACCACCACCATACTTACTGTCACGGCTTCGTCCGATGGCATCTATTTCATCAATAAAAATAATACAGGGCGCATTCTTGGTTGCTTCTTTAAACAAATCTCTCACACGGGAAGCACCTACACCTACATACAACTCAATAAAATCCGATCCTGACAAGGAGAAAAAGGGCACCTTCGCTTCTCCGGCTACTGCCTTTGCAAGCAATGTCTTACCGGTTCCGGGAGGGCCTACAAGCAGTGCCCCCTTTGGAAGCTTGGCACCAATCTTTGCGTATTTCCCAGGATTATGCAGAAAGTCTACCACCTCCTGCAGGGATTCCTTCGCTTCATCTTCACCGGCAACATCCTTGAATGTAATCCCTGTCTCACGCTGAACATAAACCTTGGCATTGCTCTTTCCGACGCCCATCGGCCCACCGCCTTTTGACATCTTCCGAAACAAAAAGCTTAATAACACCCACATCAGAAGGAAAGGAAATACATAAGAAAGCAGAAAACTGATAACCGTACTGGTACCGTTTGCCACCTGTCCCTTGACCTCCACATTATGTTCCAGCAGTCTCGCCGTCAGCGTATCACCACTCTCTATCCTGCCCGTATAATAGGTAACGGAAGGCTTCATTCCGTATAAATACAAAAGAGGAGACTGTATTTCCTGTTCTGTCTTAGGTTCAATATAGATCCTGTCCGAACCGATTACGACAGACTCAACCTTTCCCTCTTCTACCATACCAATGAACTCATTGTAGGTAAGTTCCTTCTCGCTCCCGCCCGTAATCAGACTGACAAAGGAGCTGACAAGAAGCAGGGAAATCAGTGCTGCAATCACAAACATGATCGCATTCTGTTTTCTGGGATCCTTCCCCGGCCCACCATTATTGCCAGGACCGCTGTTATTGCCAGGACCGTTGTTTCCGTTTCCGGAGCCGCCATCAAATTGATTTAAATTGTTCTCACTCATTTAGTTACTCTTTCCTTTTATTGTTGGTTCACTGGTCAAATCTATTCCCAGCCTCTTAAATGTCTTTATATCTACGTCTGAAAGCATTACCGAAGTATGCACCTGGCAACCCTTTAGTTTGGGAAGCTGTTCTAATGCCTTCTTAGCATTTTCATCAGTCAATGCAGAAATGGAAAGTGCAATCAATACTTCATCTGTATGCAGTCGCGGATTCTTTCCTCCCAGATATTTTGTTTTCAACTCCTGAATCGGTCCGATTGCTTCCGGCGAAATCAGGTGAGTGTCGTGCTCTACATTTCCGAGATACTTCAAAGCATTCAAAAGCAATGCCGCTGATGCTCCCAAAAGGTCTGTGGTCTTGGAGGTAATGATTGTGCCGTCCGACAGTTCAATGGCTGCTGTAGGAACACCAAGCTTTTGGGCACGATTCTTGGCCGCTACCGTTACCTTTCTGTCGTCTGTAGTGATCTTTGCCTGCTTCATCAAAAGTTCTATTTTGTAAACTTCATTTTCCTTGCTTTTGCCCTTCACCACATTATTTAGTGCCGTGTAGTAGCGACGAATAATTTCCATATGGGAGGCTTCCCTGCATGCTTCATCATCTACAATACAGTTTCCTGCCATGTTAACGCCCATATCGGTAGGAGATTTATACGGATTTTCACCGTAAATTCCTTCAAAAATGGCGTTCAGCACCGGAAAGATCTCAATATCACGATTATAGTTAACCGTGGTCTCACCATATGCTTCCAGATGGAAAGGATCAATCATGTTGATATCATTCAAATCTGCTGTCGCTGCCTCATACGCAAGGTTGATCGGATGCTTCAGCGGAATGTTCCAGATCGGGAAAGTCTCATACTTTGCATATCCTGCCTTAATTCCTCTTTTATTGTCATGATAAAGCTGGGAGAGGCAGGTTGCCATCTTTCCGCTTCCCGGTCCGGGTGCCGTGATAACTACCAGCGGTCTGGTCGTCTCAATATACTCGTTCTTTCCGTAGCCTTCATCACTCACAATGAGCGGAATGTTGGAAGGATAGCCTTCTATTGCATAATGCAGATAAACCTTTACATTCTTCTTTTCAAGCTTTTCCTTGAATGCAACTGCTCCAACCTGTCCAGCATAATGAGTCAGTACCACACTTCCCACATAAAGACCGCGGCTTTCAAATTCCTTCATCAGTCTCTGCACATCTTCATCATATGTGATTCCAAGATCTCCGCGTATCTTATTCTTTTCAATATCGGCAGCATTTATGACGATTACAATCTCCGCTCTGTCAGAAAGCTTCATCAGCATGCGGAGCTTACTGTCAGGCTCAAAGCCCGGCAACACCCTCGATGCATGAAAATCATCAAACAGCTTACCTCCGAATTCAAGATACAATTTGTCCCCAAATTTACTAATTCTTTCCTCGATATGCTCAGACTGCATCTTTAAATATTTCTCATTATCAAATCCCACTCTCATAATTTAAACCTGTCCGCTTTCCCTGTATATATACCATTATTTTTTAATAACATACTGCTTTTAATTGTAGCACAGCTCCTTTAATTATTCCATAAAAAAGAAATGAATGAATATCAATTTTTTATAAAATTTTATTGACAGTCCCTATGGCCAATGCTAAAATCCAATTTATAAAAGCAAAGGCGCTATGAGTAGGACTCATAGCGTCTTTTTTTCTTTTACAAATATACACAAAAGGTAGGGGATTGTTATGGCAGTAAAGTATGTATTTGTGACGGGTGGAGTCGTATCAGGTCTGGGAAAGGGAATCACGGCCGCTTCATTAGGTCGTCTGTTAAAAGCACGTGGATACAAGGTAACCATGCAGAAATTTGATCCATATATCAACATTGATCCGGGCACCATGAACCCGATCCAACACGGAGAAGTTTTTGTTACGGAGGATGGGACAGAAACCGACCTTGATTTAGGCCACTATGAAAGATTTATTGATGAAAGTCTGGACAAGAATTCCAATGTAACCACTGGGAAAATTTATTGGTCTGTACTTCAGAAGGAGCGCCGCGGTGACTATGGCGGTGGAACCGTACAGGTGATTCCCCATATCACCAATGAAATCAAAAGCCGGTTTTATCGGAATTTTACAGACAAAGATACAAGAATCGCCATTATTGAGGTAGGCGGAACAGTTGGTGATATTGAAAGCCAGCCTTTCTTGGAATCCATCCGTCAGTTCCAGCATGAAGTAGGTCATGAAAATGCCATTCTCATCCATGTAACACTGATTCCGTATCTGAAAGCATCTCAGGAAATGAAGACTAAGCCCACACAGGCGAGTGTCAAAGAATTGCAGGGAATGGGTATCCAGCCTGATATTATCGTGTGCAGAAGCGAACACCCCTTAGATCAGGGAATCAAGGATAAAATCGCTTTGTTTTGTAATGTTCCGGGCAGTCATGTGCTTCAGAATCTTGATGTGGAATATCTGTATGAAGCACCGCTTGCCATGGAAAATGAACATCTTGCCCAGGTTGCCTGTGAATGCTTAAAGCTTGACTGTCCGGAGCCGGATCTTGGGGATTGGAAAGCGATGGTGGAATCCTTACGCACTCCTGCCGGCGAGGTTTCGGTTGCGATTGTAGGTAAATATGTACAGCTTCATGATGCCTATATCAGTGTAGTTGAAGCTTTAAAGCACGGCGGTATTTTTAATCATGTTTCCGTCAATATCAAGTGGATCGATTCTGAAACCGTCACTCCTGAAAATGTAGGGGAACTACTGAAAGGAGTCAGCGGAATCCTTGTTCCGGGAGGCTTTGGTCCTCGCGGCATAGAAGGGAAGATTTGTGCCATTCAATATGCCAGAGAAGAAAAGGTTCCTTTTCTTGGTCTGTGCCTTGGCATGCAGCTCTCTATTGTGGAATTTGCCCGCCATGTAATCGGTTACCACGATGCACACAGTATCGAGCTTGATCCTGCTACCACGCACCCTGTAATCGCTCTTTTGCCGGATCAAAACGGCGTGGAGGACATTGGCGGGACCTTACGTTTAGGCTCCTATCCCTGCGTGCTCGACAAAAATTCCAAAGCTTATTCCCTATATGAAGAGGAGACAATCCATGAACGTCACCGCCATCGCTATGAAGTAAACAATGATTACCGGTCTGTCCTTACCGAGCATGGCATGATGCTTTCCGGTATTTCGCCTGACGGACGTATCGTAGAAATGTGTGAACTCCCGGAGCATCCCTTCTTTGTTGCAACGCAGGCACATCCGGAGCTGAAGTCAAGACCTAACAGACCTCATCCGTTGTTTAAGGGCTTTATCAAAGCAGCGGTTGAATATCAGAAATAGTATTAAAATTTACGGCACCGTACCTTTCGACACGGTGCCGTTTTTCTTTTGCAAGCCTTTCTGTATTACATTCTGGCATCCTCTATATTATCCTTAAACCACTGATAAGCCAGCTTTACGCCCTCCTCAAGCTCTACCTTATGCGTCCAGCCAAGCGCATGAAGTTTGTCCACATTTGTCAGCTTACGGGGGGTTCCATCCGGCATATCCTTGTTCCATATAATTTCGCCCTCAAAGCCAACAACACGCTGAACTGTCTCTGCCAGTTCTTTAATCGTTACCTCTTTTCCGGTACCGATGTTGACATGCTGCTCTCCATCATAATTCTCAAGTAAGAATACGCAGGCATCTGCCATATCGTCCACATAAAGGAACTCCCTAAGAGGTGTTCCTGTTCCCCAAAGTTCAACAGAAGGAGTATTGTTTACCTTTGCCTCATGAAATTTGCGGATCATAGCCGGCATGACATGAGAGCCCTGAAGGTCATAATTGTCATGAGGTCCGTACAGATTAGTAGGCATACAACTGATAAAGTTGTCGCCATACTGCCGCTTATAAAATTTGCACATTTCGAGTCCTGCAATCTTTGCAATCGCATATGCCTCATTCGTTGTCTCCAGCGGACCAGTAAGCAGCGCATCCTCCGGAATAGGCTGTGGTGCCATTTTCGGATAAATACAGGTGCTTCCCAGGAAAAGAAGCTTTTTCACATGATATTTATGACAACACTCGATCACATTACACTGAATCTGCATGTTCTCATAGGCAAAATCCGCAGGTGCCGTATTATTGGCATTGATACCGCCAACCTTTGCTGCTGCCAATACCACAACATCCGGCTTTTCCGTCTCAAAAAATTCTCTTACCATTGCCTGATCCTTCAGATCCAGTTCCTTATGGGTTTTGCCGATGATATTGGTATAGCCCTTTGCCTGAAGGTTTCTGACAATTGCACTTCCAACCAGACCTCTGTGACCTGCTACATAAATTTTATCTGTCTTTTCCATTTTCTTTTCCTTCCTTAACTTTTATATTTATTTTCCGGAATGAATTATATCCCGAAAGCCTTCCTCAATCGTGTTTCCTCTGAAAATATCCTCAGCCTTCACCGGAGAAGCCGGAAAGTCCTCATAGCCTGTCCTGTCTCCGCTTTCGGAATAATAAAAGGTATACCCATGTAATTCATAAGCTTTCGTCTCAAAGTTATCATAGTCCTTTTGACAAATAACATATTCGGTGAAGGCCATCCGCCAAAGCTCCATACCAAACATTGACAGCTTGTAAACTCCAATCAGACAAATCACCACTGTAAGCAGCTTGAATCTGTCTGTATGCGGACTCAGCTTCAAATACAGATACCCCCAGGTCACGACTGCTGCCAGCCACAGGAATACGCATCCGTACCGGATCAGCGGTGCACTGCACAGCCAGAACAAAAAGCAGACCACAAGTGTCAATGCTACATGCAGATAGTCTATCATATCCTTCCTCTTTTTGATCACTGCGTAGGCAAAAAAGAAAAGCAATAATACTACGCCACTTGCTGCAAGCGCCAGAAATACCTTGTCTGTACCGTCAAGTCCCGCAACCCACTCCGGGAGCCATGCCGTAATGGGATCATCATATCTTGTCACATCGGTAAAGCCTCTTCCCCACACCTGTATTTCCTTCGCATCATAGTTTGCCATTCCCTTCGGAATCTTAAAATCCATATCAAAAAGGTCAATTGCAGTAAAAGGATAAATCAGCCAGCCTGAAAGAATCACATTCCGTATCAGGAACGGAGCTATCGCAATAAGCCCCAGCAAGAGAAATTTGACAATTTCTTTCCTGCGCTTTTCTTTTATCATCTGGACAGCCGGTTTCAACACCAAGAGCAAAACCAGTGCCCCTGAAAGCTTCACGCTGATCACCAGTACACACATAAGGCACAGCAGCGCATAGGGCAAATAGAATTTCTCTTCTCTCTCGAGAAGCTCCAACCACCGGATCACAATGAAAAATACCAAAAGTACCATGAAATAATCAGAGGCCGGAGAGATCATCTCATCAAAAATATTAAGCAGGTAGTAAATACCCATGATTCTTACAAAATCGGAAAGAACCGGTCTTTTTACTCTGTCCCTTCTGATAGCTTCACCACAGACAAGAGATAGCAGAAAAGCAAGAAATCCCGCGCAGCAATGGTAGGACTGTCCACCTAAAAATGCCATGCTGTATAAAGCAGACAGGCAAAATGACGCACTGTTATATGCAAGTCTGCTATGTAAATTCCCAAGACCGGGTATCACACCGTATTCTTCAATCCAGCGGATGCTCTGGGCATGATACAGTCCGGTATCATAATGAATGATTCCCCGGGAAGTCCCATAAGCAAATAATAAAAACATTCCTATCACAAATGCGGTTTGTGACGGCTTCATGGTAAGACGTATTGTATGCCATTTCGCCAGAAATTCCCTGCGGTAACGAATCATACACAAAAAACAAACAAGGAGCAGTACCAGATTAGCTGCCAGCCCAACCCTCCAAAAAATACTGAAAAACTGGGCGTAGACCGTTACTGCTCCAATGCCGGCATACAAATAACTGATTTCTCTTTGAGCCTCAAATTTTGCATTGCCTGAAATGGCTTTGATACATGCAAAGCCAGTCACATAACAGGTAAACAGCATATAAAGCCAGATTATCATTACAGAAATCATCTATTTTTGCCTCTTAATATTTCCTATTTATTTCTGCCTGCCTTGTATTCCCCGCAGCTCATTCCGGCAATTTCCTTCATATCTGCATCCATCATCATGGCAACCAGTCCCTTAAAATCTACATTTCTCTTCCAGCCAAGTTCTTTTTCTGCCTTGGCGGAATTTCCCCAGAGGAATTCTACCTCTGCCGGACGATAAAACTCAGGATTTACATCCACAAGAAGCTTACCGGTCTGTGCGTCGTAACCCTTTTCGTTCACACCGGAGCCCTCCCATCTTACGGTAATTCCAAGCTCCTCAAACGCTGCTTCTACAAATTCTCTTACCGTATGGGTTTCATTGGTGGCCAGTACATAATCTCCCGGTTTATCCTGCTGAAGCATCATCCACATACCCTTTACATAATCGCCCGCAAAGCCCCAGTCTCTCTTGGCATTCATATTTCCGAGAGAAAGCTTTTCCTGCTTTCCTGCCAGAATATTTGCAATGGCAAGGGTGATCTTTCTGGTAACAAAATTCTCTCCTCGTCTGGGGGATTCATGGTTAAACAAGATGCCGTTACATGCAAACATATTGTAGGATTCTCTGTAATTTACCGTGATCCAATAGGAATAAAGCTTCGCTACGCCATAGGGGCTCTTCGGATAAAAGGGTGTTGCCTCGCTCTGAGGTGCCGTCTCAGGAAGCCCACCAAACAGTTCCGATGTGGATGCCTGATAATATCTGCAGTTGCCACCATTTACCCTGATTGCCTCCAGGAGCTTTAAGGTGCTGACTCCGGTTGCTTCTGCAGTATATTCGGGAACCTCAAAGGATACGCCTACATGAGACTGTGCTGCTAAATTATAAACCTCCGTAGGTCTGATTTCCGAAATCAGTCTCATCAGATTACTGGAATCCGTCATATCTGCAAAATGTAAGAAAAATTTAACTTTATTGTAATCTGAATTCAGGATGTGGTCAATACGGGCTGTATTGGTGATGCTGTGTCTTCGAATCAGTCCGTGCACCTCATACCCCTGCTCCAGCAGAAATTCTGCCAGATAAGAACCATCCTGTCCTGTAATACCTGTGATTAAAGCTATCTTCTGCATAAATATCTCCTTTGAAATTTGTCTTATTTTGCTATATCATTAGGGAGTATACTATTGTATAATACTTGTGGCAATTAAATATATTGCGTAAAAATAGTAAAATATTGCTAATTCAAAAAAGGAGTCCTTCCATGGCAAAATCATCCTCAAACCGAATTCTTCCCACTCCCTCCTCCTATGCCAGAGAACATTACCTTTATGTGCAGGAAATCGGAACCTTGCAGAGTCTGGAGCCACATGTCAGCAAACGTCAGAACTTAAATTCTTTTCTTTTTCTGGTCGTTCTCGATGGGGAAGGCACCCTGAACTATTGCGGTACCAGACATCGGATTTCTGCCGGCGACTGCGCTTTGATCAACTGTGCCAGACCCTATTCCCACGAGAGCAGCGCCACGCATCCCTGGAGTCTTAAGTGGGTACATTTTAATGGTCTGGAAGCCTCCTTCTATTATGATTATTTTATTTCAAGGGAAAATTCCTATCTGTTTCGCCCCAGAAGCATCCTTCCCTTTACGGATGTTCTTGACCAGCTTTATTTATGCCAGCAGAACAAGAATCCCTTGATGGAGCTAACTTCCAATAAATATCTCACAGACATGATCACCCTATGCTTTACAGAGAATGAATCTCTCAAGATGGGAGAATATACCATTCCCGATAAACTAAAACAAATTCATGAATACATCAGTGAAAATTATTCCCGCAAGATTTCTCTGGAGGACCTAGCTGACCGATTCTTCATCAGCAAATTTCACCTTTCCCGGGAATACAAAAAGATATATGGAACAACATTGGGCAATGCCCTGACAAACTTAAGACTTTCTCACGCAAAATCCATGCTTCGTTTCAGCGATGACTCAATTGATACCATTGCCCTAAGCTGTGGTTTTCAGGATACCGGCTATTTTATCAAGGTATTTAAAAAGGCGGAAAACATGACACCTCTTCAATATCGAAAAAAATGGTAGGGCAAACACTGTCTGCCCTGCCATTTTCTATCATCTGTTCCTGTCGCTATAAAACCATCCCTACAACTACTGCAATAGCGATTCCGAGGATCGCGCCCATGAGTACCTGAAGCGGTGTATGACCTACAAATTCTTTTAATCTGTCTTCCACGCTGATCTGCTTTCCCATGTTGGTAAAAATCTCCAGCATTTCATTCAGAACCTGCCCCTGCTTACCTGTTTCTCTTCTCACTCCCATTGCATCATACATTACAATGATTGCGAACATGGCAGAAATTGCAAATTCAAAGCTTCCGCCTCCATATTTCATTCCTGCTGCCGTTGCCAGCGCACAGACCGTCGCCGAATGGGAACTTGGCATACCGCCGCTCCCCACCATTCTCTCCGCTACGAACTGTTTCGTCAAAATAAGATGAATTAATGTTTTGAGTACCTGTGCCACCATCCACCCAAGGGCGGCGGCTACAAAAATCTGATTGTGAAGTAACGCAACTATAAATTCCATTTTTTAACCCATTTCTCTGATATATGCTTCGATTGCGTCGTGCCACTCCGCAAACCTGTAATCCGTAGTCAATTTTAACATGTAATTTTCCAAAATGGAATAAGCCGGTCTGGGAGCCTTGGCACCAAATTCTGCCGTCGTGATTCCTTCCACTTCTGTACTCTTTCCTGTAAGACGGAAAATTTCTCTTGTAAAGTCTGCCCAGGAGCAGCTTCCTTCACAGGTCGCATGAAATAAACCGTAATTTTCCGTAAAGAGAAGATGAGCAATTGCACCAGCCAGTTCCTTCGTACTTGTAGGACTTCCGACCTGGTCATTTACCACGCGGACCTTTTCATTGGTCTCCGAAAGCCTAAGCATTGTTTTTACAAAGTTCTTTCCGTCACCGTAAAGCCAGGCGGTTCTGAAAATAAAATATCTGTCGGCAAAATCCTTAACCATGTTCTCGCCTGCAAGCTTCGTTGCACCATAGATTCCCTGCGGATTCGGCTGATCAAATTCAAGATAAGGTCTACTTCCCTTTCCGTCAAACACATAGTCTGTAGAAATGTGAACCATCTTTGCCCCTGTCTCGGTAGCAGCGATGCTTAAATTCCTTGGACCGATCGCGTTAATTCGATAGGCATTGTCCACATCACTCTCACAGGCATCTACCGCAGTATGCGCGGCACAGTTGATAATCGCATAGGGCTTTACCTCCCTAGCAAGCTCCATTACTTTATCAATATTAGTAATATCAAGCTCTGCAACATCCGTATTGACAAATTCGATTTCGCTGTTTCCCTTTAATTCCAGATTAATGGCACGTCCCAGCTGCCCGTTGCAGCCTGTCACGATTATTTTTTTCATGATCTGTCTTTCTTCCTTTCACTTATCTGATATTTATTGTACCCTTTTCATCCGTTTTAGACAAGTGGTTTAACAGCAATACTTATGACTCTCTGTAATATTTTCTTAATATTTTTGTATAACTTTTTACACATTTTTCTAGTGACTCTGTGTAGCATATATGCTATAATAATTATCGTGTGATTTGTGATACATATGATAATTGAAAATTATGCTTTGATGATATCGAAAGTGAGGAAATATGATGAAAAGATTACAAGTTCTTTTTCTTGTAGCCTTATCTTCATCTCTTTTATTGTTTGGCTGTGGGAAAGAAAAAGAATCGGATGCTCAGCCTGTTGTTGAACCCATTGTTGAGGCTCTGCCCGAATCAGGGGAAGAGAATCCAGAAGAGGCTGAAGAAAACGCTACGAATCCTGACACTCCCCCCGCAGAGGGCATGGTGCGAAGCCGCCTTACCAATGAATGGGTTGATGAGAAGGTTGCCAAGACACGTCCTATTGCCGTTATGGTTCCCAACTCCAAAACAGCCAGCCAATATGGTCTTTCCGACGCATCTGTTCTCTATGAATGTAATGTTGAGGGCAGCATGACACGTCTGATGGCTATCTGGGAGGACTGGAGCAATTATGAAAAGCTTGGCAACATTAGAAGTTGCCGTGACTACTATTTATATTGGGCATTTGAATGGGATGCCATCTATATCCATTATGGTGGCCCCTTCTATATCGATGACCTGATCGGAAGAGATGATACGCAGAATATTAACTGTATCGAATTTGGTGATGCCACCTACAGAGATACTGCAAAGAATTCCACTGATAACGCATTTACTTCCGCGGACAGGATCAAAAAGGCCGCCGAGCATTATGATTATCCTCTCGAATACAGAGAAGGTTATGCAGATGAGCAGCACTATATGTTTGCTTCCGACAGTGATCCTAACACCTTAGAACAGTACTCGGATGCAATTACCGCAACCAAGATTGATATGTCCCCTGCTTATCCTGTTACCAACTGCTACTTCGAATACAATGAAGAGACAGGATTGTATGACAGATTCCAGCACTTATCCGGAGACAGTGACGGTCCTCATATCGATCTGGCAAATAATCAGCAGCTTGCCTTCAAGAATATTCTGGTTCAGAATACCTACTTTGAGGTGAGAGACCAGAAAGGTTACCTTGCTTTCCAGTGCCATGATACAACACGTGATGGCTGGTTCTTCACCAACGGAAAAGGTATCCATGTAACCTGGGAAAAAACTTCCGATTACGGTGCAACCAGATACTATGATGATAACGGAAATGAGATTAAACTGAATACCGGTAAGACAATGGTATGCATCCTTGAAGATGGTGACACCTTCATGGTAGACGGCAAGTCAGTTGATGCTGACTAAATCAATAATTAAGGGGCTGTCGCACTAAGTAATTAGCGCGCAACCCCTTTTCTTTACATCTGAAATACAATTCCAATAACTGCTCCGCAAAAAATCCAAAAGGCCGGATGCAGCTTTTTTAATTTCTTATGGGTCATGGCGAAATAAAAGAGTACCACCAAAGCTACCGGAAATACCGGGAATTGAAAGCTTCCATCCTCCGCCGTGAAGAGAGAGGTCTCCCAGATACCGAGCACAGCTGTTGCGATCAAACCGGTCACCGCCGGTCGAATCGTGTAAAAAGCAGATCTCACATAAGGATTCTGGCTAAAACTGTTCAAAATTCTCGCAACAATGATAATAACAATCAGACTTGGCAATACCAATGAAAAGGTTGCCGTAATTCCTCCAAGGAAACCTGCAGCCCTGTACCCTGCATAGGTCGCCATGTTAATGCCGATCGGTCCCGGCGTGCTCTCACTGACTGCAAGCATGTTTGCCACATCTGCCCTTTCATACCAGTCATGTCGCGAAGGCAGATCCATGAGAAATGGAATCGTTGCAGGACCACCACCTATAGCAAAAAGGCCGATCTGGAAAAATTCAATAAACAGATCCCAGAACACTCTCATAGCTTTACACCTCCCATTCGGTAAAGAATAATACCAAAAATCCCTGCGATGATTACAAGAAATACTGTAGGAATCGGTGTAAACACTGCAAGCAGAAAGGAAAGCACTGCAATCCCGCAGCACAATCCGCCTACTACACTTTTCTTCGCCATCGTCACTACGGTGTTCAGCATCAGCGCACAAACCACAATCTTGATACCGCCCACTGCGTGAGCAACGATTTTGTTACTCATAAACTGCTCCAGGAATAACGCCAGTATAGACACAATGATAAGCGATGGGCTTACCATTCCCAATGTAGAAAAAATGGCACCGATTATTCCTCTTTTTTTGTAGCCTACAAAGGTGGAAACGTTTACCGCGATAATACCCGGTGTACACTGCCCCACCGCATAGTAGTCAAGCAGCTCTTCCTCCGTGACCCATCCATTCTTTTCCACAAGTTCATACTTAAGCATAGGCAGCATCGTAAGACCACCTCCGAAGGTTAATCCTCCTATTCTGAAAAAAGCGGCATATAGACTTAGTAAATCCAACATCTTTTCTTTCTCAATTCCTTTCATAGCATCATGTATTACGGAGAAAAAGAAGCAGGAATTTCTTCCTGCTTCTTGCAAAACAAGCACGAAATATTATTTTTCCCCCAACCCTAATCTGTTAACAGCTGAGAAAATTGCACGTACAGAGGCTCTTGTAATGTTGGAGCTTACTCCTACGCCATAGGTAACGCTTCCGCTGTCAGAATCCAGCAGGTGGATATATGCAGCCGCCTGTGAATTGGAACCGCTCTGCAATGCATGTTCCTCATAGTCCAATATCTTGATTGCAATATCAAGTTCCTGTTGAAGTCCCCTCTGTACTGCATCAATAGGACCGTTACCGACCGCTTCAAAGGTTTTCTCCACACCTGCATCGGTATATGTAACAAACACTCTGGTATCAAACTCAGACTGTGTCTCTCCACTCAGATCGTCAACCTTCAGTTTGCGGAAGTGAATAGGTTCCTTCCGATCCAGATATTCTGTCCTGAAGGCTGTCATAATCTCATCAGGAGAAACCTCACCCTGCTTTTCCGAAATACTCTGAATCACATTTGCAAATTCCTTGTGCATTCCCTTAGGCAGTTTGAAGCCGAAATAGGTATCCATGATAAAGGCTACGCCACCCTTGCCTGACTGAGAGTTGATGCGGACAATAGGTTCGTATTCTCTTCCAATATCGGAGGGATCGATTGGAAGGTAGGGTACCTGCCAAAACTCACTGCCTCGTTCTTTCATTGCCTTGACACCTTTATTAATGGCATCCTGATGGGAACCTGAAAATGCAGTAAATACCAGTTTCCCCGCATATGGATGCCTGGGGTGAATCGGTATCTTGCAGCATCTCTCATATATCTCAATGATTTCATTGACCTTTTCAATGTTTAATTCCGGGTTAATACCCTGTGAGAACATATTGTATGCAATGTTCAATATATCCACGTTTCCGGTTCTCTCCCCATTACCGAACAGAGTACCTTCCACTCTCTCAGCTCCTGCCAGCATGGAAAGCTCTGCCGATGCCACACCGGTTCCACGGTCATTGTGGGGATGTACACTTAAAATAATGCTTTCCCTATTCTTAAAATGACGGTTCATCCACTCGATCTGATCTGCATACACGTTCGGGGTATTCATCTCCACAGTAGAGGGTAAATTAATGATAATAGGGTTTTCTTTGGTTGCTCCCCACGTTTCCTGCACTGCGGTACAGATATCCAGTGCAAAGTCAAGCTCCGTTCCGGTAAAACTCTCCGGAGAATACTCAAGAATAATCTTCCCGGGGAACTTGGCAGCACGCTCCTTCACCATCAGCGTACCCTTAACAGCAATGTCAATTATCTCCTCCCGGCTCATGCCGAACACTACATCTCTCTGAAGCGTCGATGTTGAATTATAGATATGGACAATCGCTTCCTTACAGCCCTCAATTGATTCAAAGGTACGATCAATCAATTCCTCCCGGCACTGTGTCAGCACCTGTACTCTCACATCATCGGGAATCATTTTGCGTTCAATAAGCTGACGCAGAAAATCAAATTCTATCTGACTGGCTGCAGGAAATCCGATTTCAATTTCTTTGAACCCCAGATTGATCAGATATTGGAACATTTCTATTTTTTCGCTGACCACCATGGGATCGATCAGTGCCTGATTTCCATCACGGAGATCCACACTACACCAGATAGGTGCTTTTTCAATTTCCCTGCCCGGCCATTCTCTCTCCGGATAGTCCACTACCGGATTTTTTCTGTAACGCTTATAGTTTAACATTTCATTTCCTCTTTCAGATTATTCTCCCAATCCGTTTTCAATTGCTTTTACCAGTGCCTTAAGAGCTTCCTCTTCGTCAACACCCTCACAGCAAAACTCGATCTCATCACCGCATTTCACACATGCCCCCAGAACACTCAGCACACTCTTAGCATTTGCAGTGTTTTCCCTGAATGTAAAAGTAATTAGTGACTTAAACTGCATCGCTTCCTTACACAGAATGCCGGCAGGCCTCAAATGAAGCCCTGTAGGGTTCTTGATCACTACCTTCTGCCTTACCATATCGTTTCCCTCCAATCACACGTTCTACAGCATTATATTTTGAATTAAATCGGCAAGCTCTCTTGCATCATTCTCTATCATCTTTTGATCCTTGCCCTCAATCATTACACGTACAAGCGGCTCGGTTCCGGAAGGACGGATCAATACTCTTCCTTCTCCGGCAAATTTATCCGTAAGTTTCTGAATCGCATCTGCGATCTCCGGATACTCCATGTATTTTTCTTTCTTATGATTCGGAACCTTTGCATTGACAAGAGCCTGTGGCAGAACCTCCATCACCGTCGCAAGCTCGGAAAGAGGTTTTCCCGTCTCCACCATAACCTTCAAAAGATGCAATGCACTTAAGAGTCCGTCACCTGTCGTATTTTCCTTCAGGAAAATAATGTGTCCTGATTGTTCGCCACCCAGACTCGCCCCGATTTCCTTCATTCTTTCAAGAACATATCTGTCTCCGACCTTGGTCTGCTCCATCTGAATTCCGTTCTTCTCCGCCATCAGAAAGAATCCCAGATTGCTCATTACAGTCGCAACAATGGTATCATTTGCAAGCTCGCCGTTTTCTTTCATATGGTTACCGACAATCGCCATAATCTGATCGCCATCCACCACATTACCCAGTTCATCCACTGCAAGAAGTCTGTCCGCATCACCGTCAAAGGCAAGACCAACATTTGCCTTTTCATAAACAACCCTTGCCTTCAGCTCCTGCATATGCGTAGAACCACAGTTCGCATTAATATTGGTGCCATCAGGCATATTATGAATTGCTACAACATTTGCACCAAGTTCCCTGATTGCTTCTACGGAAGTATAGTAAGAAGCTCCCTCCGCACAGTCGACCACGATCTTGAGTCCTGTGAGATCAACGTTTACGGACTGGATTGAGTGATTGATATATTCCTCTCTGGCATCGGTACGATACTTAATCTTTCCTACATTGGCGCCAATGGGAAACTTAATTCCCGTCATTCCATTCTTAATGATTGATTCTATTTCATCCTCCAATGCATCAGGAAGCTTGTAACCGTTTCCGTCAAAGAATTTGATTCCGTTAAACTCTACCGGATTATGGGATGCGGAAATTACAACTCCGGCATCTACCTTATACTTACGGGTAAGATAAGCCACTGCAGGAGTAGGAATCACGCCGACATATACTGCATTAGCCCCTACAGAACAGATACCTGCCATTAACGCATTGGCAAGCATATCTCCTGATATTCTGGTGTCACAACCAACCATAATTGTAGGTTTATGCATATTTTCTCTGGTAAGTACATAGGCACCTGCCTGCCCAAGCTGCATCGCCAGCAAAGGGGTCAGTTCATCATTTGCCACACCTCTCACACCATCCGTACCAAATAGTCTGCTCATTCTATCTATTACTCCTCCTCCGATTTTGATATATGCAATGTCACCGTAACCGGCTCCAACAGGGAAACATTGTCCGGCAAACCAAAATCAACCTCAACGGTATAGAATCCCGGCTCTGGATCCGTCATATCCCTTTCCTGTGTGAAATCCTTAATATCTATTGTTCCGCTGATATTGGATGCCTGTAGAGTAGCTACATCTCTGGATAATCCAATAATCTCTATAATGAAGGTCTCTTCCAATCCTGTAATACTTGCATCATAGCCTTCCGGAAGATTGATAATCTGAACCCTCTCTTCTCTGACCTGAAGTTTCTTAGATATCTCGCCCTCAATGCAAACCGTTACGGTTCTGATTGCATCCTTCGAATTTGCAAGAATAACATAATCAGGTAAGTACGGTCTGATATCTACTTCTGTTGTATAGTCCTGCGTCAGATCACTGATATCCAATACGTCTTCCGGTATATTAATCTGCGTAATGTTGCGGATGGCACTTGCCTTTCCTGCAATTACAACATTTTCTCCGCTTCCTATAATTTCACCTGTTGCCTGATATCCCGCTGCGGGAGTTCCGCTTGCACTGAAGTTTACGGAAACCGTGGCTGTCTGCCAGATATTAACCTTAACACCCACAGTCTTAATGTTCTGCGTAATATTCTTAGTATCTACAATATTGTCCTCTGCATCATACAGTTTAATTTCTGCATTCGTAACAATATCACTGGTCATACCGGTAACGTCCACATCCACGACAGCCTTCGTAACCTGATCAATTACTGATTCCGGACCCGAAATTCTGACAAGATTCTGATCCGGTGTAATTTCCCCTACCATATATCCGGACGTAACCTGGCCGGATACGGTGGATTTCAATGATAATGCCTTACTCTTCTTATTTTCAATTTTTAGTTTGACTGTATCAATACTTCCTGTAATGCTACTGATGTTATTGGCATAAATGTCTGTCGATAGCTTAATTGCTATTGTGTCCAGACTGCTGATCTCACTGACATCCGCTGTAGCAATAATATTTTCCGATTTCAGTTCACTGATTACGGAATGCGGTGCACGAACCGTCACCTTGCTGATGACATCCGTATTATCAAGCACCTCATATACCTGACCGGAGTCTGTAATCATCTCTGTGTTAATCAGCTTAACCGGTATGTTATAATAGGGCTCTGATACCGTCGGATTATTTACACTGGTAACTACCAGCCAAAGTATCACTGCAAAAAAGACAGATGCAAGCTTCAGTCCAATATTATGGGTAAACTTATTTTTCACCTTTGAACCGTCCTTTCCACAGAATCCTCTTCCGGTTCTCCTCCTCCGGCTTATTCTGTATTGTCTTCAATTTCTCTTTTAACTCTTCTCCACTCAGGTTTCTTTCCAATTTCCCCCCAAAGGCCACGCTAATCTTTCCGGTTTCCTCCGATACAATAACGGTCAGAGAATCTGTAACCTCTGAAATTCCTACTCCGGCCCTGTGTCTGGTTCCCAGTTCCTTGCTAAGCGACATATTGTCAGAAAGGGGAAGATAGCAGGTTGCTGCTGTGATACGGTCTCCTCTTACGATTACCGCTCCGTCATGGAGAGGGGTGTTATGCTCAAAAATATTGATCAAAAGTTGGCTTGTGACAATTCCGTCTACGTCAATTCCTGTTCTTTCATATTCATCCAACGCCTGATCTTGTTGCACAACAATAAGGGCACCGGTCTTCACCTTGCCCATTTCCACACATGCCTTTGCAATCTCATTAATTGTTTTATCTGAAAATCTTCCTTCGCCGGGATTTCTGCCAAGCTCAAACGGCATAATAGAACTGATCAGATTTTTTCGTCCAAGCTCTTCCACCGCCTTACGAAGCTCCGGCTGCAGAATAACAATAATTGCTGTTACGGCAACGCTGAACATATTGTTTACAATCCACAATATCGTATTCATCTCAAAATACGCCGCCAGCAAAACAAAGGCTGCTATCACAAGAATCCCCTTTAAGAGAGACCATGCCCGCGTATTTTTGACCCATACCAAAATATGATACAGCAGAAAAGAGAGAATGATGATCTCAGCAATATCCGCCCATCTGATACCTGACACTCTCGACAGGTATGTTTCCATTATTTCTAAACCACGTAACATTTAGTTATCCTTTTTCTACCTTCTTGACTGACTGCCGGAAGGTCTCCTTTTCGGCGTGTTAATTCTTTTCACTGTCTTTGACGGAGTAGCTACAGTAATTTTGGGTACCGCCTTAACGTAATAGTAGTACTCATCATCTTCGAACTGAACCTTCTCCACCCTGCTGTAGTCCACATGAAAAGCAAAGAATTCGACGATCTTCGCAATCAGTATGGAAAAAACAGTCCCGATAATGATTCCGACAATTGAAACATTTGTGTCAAAGATCAAATCTCCAATCAACAGAATCATGACATCCGCAATTGCACCTGCAATCATTGCAATAGTCCATGAATAATTGACTGACATCCTCTTGATCAAATATACGATGACAATTGTGAGTGCAAACGCAAATATTGTCAGAAGCATCTCCTTATTATCCAGAAGTCCATCTACAATAAATCTGAATTTTGTGGCCACATCCTCTGTATCCATACCTGAAAGTGCAGTGGCACTATCTGCAATATAGCTGATCAGATAGCTTACGACAACACCACATCCTACAGAGATTACAGAAGCCGGTGTTCCGATCAAGCCCATGGTCAGCGGTATCGCATAGGGAATCTTCAGTACAAAGCATATCGGTGTCAATAGCACAACAAGTGTATCCTTCGGCGAAAATCTGAAATATAGCAGAAACATCACCAAAAACAGAACCAGCGCAACTGCCGCACATTCCAGTGACAGCGCATACATATGAAGCACTGTAAATACTGCCGCTATAAAAATAATAAAATTCATCGGCATAAAAGAGCACATCAGTGCCACAATCAGCACGATGGAAATATCATCCAGCCTGTGCATATAACCGATCTTGCCATTGATCATCATAAGAGAAGTAATTGCCAGAATCAGTTTCATCAACGGCTTCAGATAAACCTCATACTTGTTTATAAAACTTCTAATATACTGTTTTGCAACCAGTAATGTTGTCATATGGTCTTCCTCATCATTTATCATACATATTTGCTAATTTTTTCAGGTTTTCGTAATAGTGTCTCAAGCTCTTTCTGGCTTTGCTGTATCTGCTTGCAAAAAGCACATAAGAAATAACGCCGTATGCTCCCACGACGCATAAATATAAGATAATCACACTCTTTCCGAACTTAAGCAGATCCATCTTATAAATATCCTGCATAAATTCTTCAAAGTGGTAAAAAACATATACCGCAAATAACGCCAGAAAGGAGATTGTGGCGGCAATCACCGATTTCAAAACCTGAAATCCTATATAGTCTCCCCTAAAATAATGAGTAACGGCAATATCCTTTTTCCCTTTATTTGCCTCATAGGAAGCCATCTTGGTCATCAAAATGACTTTTTCTTCATTAATCATATCATTACCTTTCAGCCGCAAGCCTGTCTGCCACAACTGGCTTCTTACAGAAAACGCATTTTATCCCGATCCTGTCTCTTCGCCGGCTTAACCTCAGGCTCACGGGGTTTATCCTGACTCATTGCATTCTTAAACCCATTAGTCATATCCAGCTTGCATTTGTCACAAAATCTTCCGGCGCGAATCATGGTTCCGCAGCTTTCGCATGGAATTCTGATAGGTGAATCATCCGCAAACTGAAGACGCTCCTCACGAATCCACTGACGAATCTGACCCGGATCAACATCACATTCTTCAGAAACCTCTATTATATCAGCCCCATGATGCTCTTGTACATATTTCTTAACTTCCTGGAACTTAGCTTCCTGATCCTCTCTGCATTTAGGGCACATAATAGGACCTAATACATAATTGAATATTCTCCCGCATTTCCTGCAATTACGTACGTTCATGATGAATACCTCCTGGATTTAAATTCCCCGTCCAATGGTCAGCGCCATATAATACACGTTTTTGACTCCGGCATCATTCAAGACACCGGTCATGGCATCAATTGTACTGCCCGTAGTATAGATGTCGTCTATAATAACAATCGTATTTAATTTTACATCATTTTGCAGGATTTTGAAAGCCCTTTTCAAATTATTTTGCCTTTCCGAATGGCTCAGACTTTTGAGAGGCTTTGTTCGCTTCACCCGTTGTATTAATTTTGTATTGACCGGTATTCCCGAATGCCTTGAAAGCTCTCTTGCTACCAGCTCAGCCTGATTATAACCCCTGCTTCTCATTCTTGAAGAATGAATCGGAACAGGAATCAGTGCATCAGGATTTATCATCTCCAGCCAGCGCATCCTTTTTTCATATAAATCTCTCCCATAGAAGGTTGCATATTCCATTCTCCCCGCATACTTAAAGCGAAATACGGAATCCGACATGCTTCCGTAATCATACAGTGCCGTCCCCCTGATGAACAAATGTGGCAGTCTCTCACAGTCTCCGCAGTATTCCTTCTCTTCCTTTTTCAGCTGTTTTCCGCATTTCATGCAGTAAGGTTCCCTGATATATATGATTTTCCCCTTACAGCTATCACAAATATGTTCTTCCGGCTGATCCACAAGCGCATCGCAGACCACACACCGCCCCGGAAAAAGATAATTCAACAGATTTACTTTTTCTCCCATCCGATCTCCGTTTCACTAATCTCTCGTATCCGGTCACACAAACCGGTATATCTCTTGTGATGTTCTTCATTACTGATCATTTCCTTCAGGGTACGGCTGCTCCCAAGTATTGTGACACATTTCCTGGCTCTGGTTACCGCAGTATACAACAGATTCCTGTTGAACAGCATTCTTGGACCTGCCAGAATCGGGAGAAGGACAGCTGGATATTCACTGCCCTGTGATTTATGTATCGTAATTGCATAAGCAAGCTCCAGTTCATCCAGTTGCGAAAAGGGATATTCTACTCGTCTGCATTCATCGAATTCTACCGTAAGGAGCTGTGCTGGCTCATCAATATCAACGATAATTCCCATATCTCCGTTAAAAACGCCCATCCCCTTATCTATTGGTATCCCATATTTACTTAAAATCTCCCAGGTGATCTGATAATTATTCTTAATCTGCATAACCTTATCTCCCTCACGGAAAAGCCTCTCTCCCGCAGAGTATTCCCTTTTGTCACATGACGGGGGATTTAGGTATTTTTGAAGAATCTCATTTAATGCAATTACTCCCAGATTCCCCTTTCTCATGGGTGTCAGCACCTGAATATCGTAGGGTTTTGCTTCCACATAGGGAGGAAGCTTCTCCTTGATAAGCTGGATCATATGCTTATAGATCACATTTACATCATTTCTCTCCAAAAAGAAGAAATCCCTGCTCTTATTGCTCAGTTCAATTTCCTCTCCGTGGTTTATTTTGTGTGCATTGACTACAATATCGCTCTCTCCCGCCTGCCGGAAGATCTTCTTAAGAACCACTACAGGAAATGCATCGCTTTCTATCAAGTCCCGCAAAATCTGCCCGGGGCCCACGCTTGGAAGCTGATCCACATCCCCCACCATGATCAGCCTAGTTCCCACACTGACTGCACTAAGCAGCGCCCGGAAAAGATGAATATCGACCATAGACATTTCATCTATAATAATAACGTCAGCCTCCAGCGGATTTTCTTCATTTCTTTCAAATTGTGCATTTCTTCCTTCTTCCAATGCTCCGCTGATTTCAAGCAGACGATGAATGGTACGCGCCTCATATCCGGTCGCTTCCGTCATGCGCTTCGCAGCACGCCCTGTAGGTGCCGCCAACAGAATATCCATACCCTCCATTTCAAAAAAACGGATAATTGTATTGATTGTGGTTGTCTTTCCCGTACCCGGACCACCTGACAGGATCATCAGTCCGGATTTCACACTTTCAAGCACTGCCTGCCTCTGCAGTTCATCCAGTTCAATCCCTTGCTCCTGCTCCATACTTTGAAGAAGGCTCCGGACTCTTTCCTCTTTGGCTTCAAGCGACTCTTCTGATTCTTTTACATTCAAATCATGGAGCATTCTGGCACAGCTTAGCTCCGCATAATAATAGGACAATGCATAAACCCTTTTTTCTTCCCCCTTGGTTTTAATAACTAGCTTTTTATCTACAGCCAGATTTGAAAATTGCGGCTCAATCATGTCCTTTTCAACCCCAAGCAACACAGAAGCACGTTCCTTCAACACCTCTGCCGGAAGATAAGTATGCCCTTCTGCCGACGCCTGTAGCAGCGTATATAGAATACCGCTTCTGATCCGATAATCCGAATCCGTATGTATACCGATTCTGGATGCAATTTCATCTGCAATCCGAAATCCCACCCCGTCAATGTCCTCTGCCAGGCGATAAGGATTTTCCTGCATCACACCGTAAAGGTTCATACCGTATCTTTTATAGATCTTTACTGCAAGAGTATTGGAAATGCCATATTTCTGCAAATATAAAAAGGCCTCTCTCATCTCCTTTTTATCAATGATCTGAACAGCTATTTCCTGTGCCTTACGCTCACTGATTCCCTTGACCTCCGCCAGTCTCTCCGGCTCCTCCTCAATAATTCTGAAAGTTTGATTCCCGAATTTCTTTACAATTCTTGAAGCCATGGCTTCGCCGATTCCCTTAATTGCACCGGATCCCAGATATCGTTCCATACTTACAGTATCATCCGGTACAGATGCATGATAAGCTTCCACCTTCAATTGATTGCCATATACCGGATGATCCACATAATTACCGCTTAATTCAAGTGTTTCTCCTGCTTCAACAAATTGAAAATTTCCCACGCATATCAGTTCTTCCCCATCTGTCACAAAGGATAGTACGGTATATCCGTTTTCTCTATTCTGATAAATAATATGATCCACATATCCCTTAACTGTTTCCAAAGCAAACCTCCTGGTTTCCTGTAGTATAAAAAGCTGCCAAATCAGACGGAATTCCGTCTCAAAATGGCAGCCTTTTTATTTCAAATTCAATCCATTAAGTAATTCTATAACCCATAGTTGCGCTTCATTTGCTCATACAGCATTTGTGCAAGCCCAAGTCCCTGTGTCTGCGTAGAAGTTGATGCCAGCTCCTGGATCGCAGAATCCTTAAAAAAATCCACCAAATTACCGTTCGGGTCAGTATCCTCTTCACTCTTGACGCAATCTACGGTCTTTTCCATTTCCTTAAAAACCTGTTCCAGAAAATAGGCCTCAAACTGCTTACAGGCATCCAGCAATTCATCATCCGTGGCCTTAGAATAGTCTGTGCTGTCAATCTTATTCTTTAGCTTTGTCTGTGCAGCACTCTGGTTCTGCATATAATCCTTATACAAAGGAGAAATATCACCAATATCCATCGTCTGTTCCTCTTTACACCTCTACATAATGCTTTGCCGATTCCTGTTATCTCTTCAGATTGTTAGCAGTCTGCATCATTTCATCCGTGGTAGTAATTGCCTTTGAGTTCATCTCATAAGCACGCTGGGCTACAATCAGGTTTACCATCTCATTTGCGACCTGTACATTTGATCCTTCCAGATACCCCTGTACCACCTTACTCTTTGTGAGATTTCTGTTTGTCGCTTCATTCATTACGGCACCGCTTGCAGCAGATGCTGCCCAGAGCGTATCGCCCTTTCTTTCCAGTCCGCCGGGATTATTGAACTGATATAGTCCTATGGTAATACCCAAAGACTGGGGATTGTTTCGAGCATCAGGATAACAAATAGTGCCATCTCCGGTTATTGTCACTTTACTCGTCACATAGTTTGAATTCAATGTAATGGTTCTGCCCGTAGAGCTGAGAACCGGAAGTCCATCCTGATTAGTCAGAATAACTCCGCCACCGTTATTTGTCGCCCAGGTAAAATCACCGTTTCTTGTATAATAGGTGTTTCCGTCGCTGCCGCGGATCGCAAAATATCCGTCACCTTCAATCGCAAATGCGGTGTCACTCTCGGATGCCAGAAGGCTTCCCTGCGTAAAAATAGAATTGATGGAAGAATTTCTCACACCAAGTCCCACCTGAGAGCTTGTTGGCTTCGGATCGCCGTTTGCTGTAGTCGTTGCTGTCTGAAGAGTCTGATAAAGCAATGACTTAAACTGTGCAGCCTGAGTCTTATAGCCCACGGTATTGACATTCGCCAGATTGTTGGCAATCGTATCTACATTTGTCTGCTGGGCATTCATGCCCGTTGCAGCACTCCATAAGCTTCTAACCATACACTACCTCCTAAATTCTTCCAAGCTGGTTTGCTGCTATATCAAGTGTACCGTCATAGGTTGTTATCACCTTCTGGTTGCTCTCATAAGCTCTGGAGACCGTAATCATGTTGACCATTTCCGTAACCACTGAAATATTGGAGGTCTCCAAATAGCCGGAGTGAACCTGTGCCACAGACTCCTTCTCCTTGGCTCCGTCTATAGGCTGATAGTAGTTTTCCCCGTATCTTTCCAGATAATTATAATCTTCAAAGTCTGCCACCTGAATGGTCGCAACAACCCTGCCATCCTGCACAATCTGTCCGTTTCTGTTGATAGTTGTCGTCTTAACCGGATCGATCTTTATGTGTTGTCCATTCTGATCCAGCACATAATCACCTTCCTGGGTCACCAGAAAGCCTTCCTGGGTCAGAGTAAAATTGCCGTCTCTGGTATATTTTGTGGAGGTTTCTCCTGCTTTATTGGTAAACTCAATTGCAAAAAATCCCTGATCCGACAATGCCAGGTCAAATGTATTGTCCGTATTCTTAAGCGGCCCCTGAGAAAAGTCCGTATAGCCTTCTCCAATCTTTACGCCCGGATTGTTCACACCGATTCTCTTAGCAAGTGAATAGCCCTCTGTGACATCCTTGATCTTGTATGCCAACACGGAATCAAAGGACTGGCTTGTAGCCCCTTCCTTTTTAAACCCGTTGGTATTCGCATTCGCTAAATTATTGGTAAGCACATCCATCCTATGCTGTTCGTTGATCATGCCTGTATAGGCAGTATACAATCCTTTTACCATAAAAATCCTTCTCTTAATGCTATGACTTTCTTCCGACCCACCTATAGATTATTCATCCTTATAGCCGGCCAGGAATTCTACATATTTTCCTGTTCCGATTGCTACAGCAGTCATGGGATCCTCTGCTGTCATCGTATTAATTCCGGTCTTCTCGGCAATCAAATCCTCCAGCCCGCGCAGAAGGCTTCCACCACCGGTAAGCACGATTCCCCTGTCGGCAATATCTGCTGCAAGCTCTGGGGGAGTCTTTTCCAGCACACTGTGAATCGTTTCAATGATCTGTGCCGTAGTCTCCTTCAACGCTTCTTCCGTCTCTTCGGAAGATACCTTGATTGTCTTTGGCAGACCTGTCACAAGGTTACGTCCTCTTACATCCATATAATCAACTTCGGAGCGCTTAAATGCGGAACCGATCTTAATCTTAATATCCTCAGCTGTTCTTTCACCGATCAGAAGATTATGCTTTTTGCGCATATATCTTACCAGTGCTTCATCAAAATCATCTCCCGCGATCTTAATGGAAGCACTGACTACAGTACCACCAAGAGAAATGACAGCAATATCAGAAGTACCGCCTCCGATATCTACAATCATATTACCGCAAG
Organism: Bacillota bacterium; assembly: GCA_030526045.1. Classification (GTDB taxonomy): domain Bacteria; phylum Bacillota; class Clostridia; order Lachnospirales; family Lachnospiraceae; genus Suilimivivens. The sequence goes on from JAUNDN010000005.1 coordinate 67,571, forward strand.
GTTTTGAAATATCAATTCCCGCACCGATCGCAGCAGCAATGGGCTCCTCAATAATAGAAACTTCTCTTGCACCGGCTTGAAGCGTTGCATCTTCAACCGCTTTCTTTTCCACCTCTGTAACGCCACTGGGCACACATACCGCAATTCGGGGTTTCCGAAAGGTTTTCTTTCCCAGAGCTTTCTGAATAAAATATTTCATCATCTGCTCTGTTACTCTATAGTCAGAAATGACACCCTGTCGTAAGGGGCGGACAGCTACGATATTACCGGGTGTCCTTCCCAGCATCAGCCTTGCATCCTCACCGATTGCCTTAATTCTGTTGGTATCTCTATCAAATGCCACTACAGAGGGCTCTTTCAGCACAACGCCTCTCCCTCTGATATAAACCAATATGCTGGCGGTTCCTAAGTCAATTCCGATATCTGTGTACTGCATGCCACATACCCCTTTCTATGAATTCTCTATTTTTTAACATAATAAATTCGCATAATTAAACGCACACAAAAATATTATAACCGATAGGAATACATTTTCAAAGGGATTTCATAAAAAATTAACAAAAAAAGGACGCAACATTAAAAACGGATCCATCCGTCTTAAAATCTGCGTCCCTGCTTAAATTTTTTATCGGTACATTTCAAGATTCTCTTTATACTTGTTTAGCATTTTTTTCACATATTGTCCGGTATAAGAGCCCTCTGCCTTTGCAACTTCCTCCGGTGTACCGCAAGCAACTACCTGTCCGCCCCTGTCTCCGCCGTCAGGTCCCATGTCAATAATATAGTCTGACGTTTTAATCACATCCAGATTATGTTCGATAACGACTACGGTATTTCCACTGTCAGCCAGTCTGTGAAGAATCTCTACCAGCTTATGAACATCTGCAAAATGAAGTCCTGTAGTAGGCTCATCTAAAATATAAATCGTGTTTCCGGTGCTTCTCTTGCTCAGTTCCGTAGCCAGCTTGATTCTCTGCGCTTCTCCGCCTGACAATGTAGTTGAAGGCTGTCCCAATTTCACGTAGGAAAGCCCTACATCATTTAAGGTTTCAATCTTGCGGCGAATGGATGGCAAATTTTCAAAGAAAGGAACTGCTTCCTCAACTGTCATGTCAAGAACATCATAGATGCTCTTCCCTTTATACTTTACTTCAAGTGTTTCTCTGTTGTAACGCTTTCCTCCACACACCTCACAGGGTACATAAACATCCGGAAGAAAGTGCATCTCAATCTTAATAATTCCGTCACCGCCGCAAGCCTCACATCTTCCTCCCTTTACGTTAAAGCTGAAACGCCCTTTTTTATATCCCTTTGCTTTCGCATCCGGTGTTCCCGCAAACAGATCGCGAATCATATCAAAAACACCGGTATAAGTAGCAGGATTGGATCTCGGGGTTCTTCCGATTGGAGACTGGTCAATATCAATGACTTTATCCAGATTTTTAATGCCCGTAATGCTTTTATGTTTTCCGGGAATGGTTCTTGCCCGATTCAGTTCCTTTGCAAGCCTTTTGTAAAGGATTTCATTCACCAGAGAGCTTTTTCCGGAACCGGATACACCGGTTACGCAGGTCAATACACCGGTAGGAATATTTACGGTAATATCTTTCAGGTTATTTTCTTTTGCTCCCGTAATTGTCAGCCATCCCTTGGGTATACGGCGCGATTCAGGAATTGGGACCTGCATTTTTCCGCTCAAATACTGACCGGTAATGGATTCCTCCACCTCCATGATTTCCTTCGCCGTTCCCTGTGCGATCACCTGCCCGCCATGAGAGCCTGCCCCCGGACCGATATCAACAATATGGTCCGCTTCCAGCATAGTGTCCTCATCATGCTCTACTACAATCAGCGTATTCCCCAAATCCCTCAGATTTTTTAAGGTATTCAGAAGCTTATCGTTATCCTTCTGATGCAGCCCGATACTTGGTTCATCCAGAATATAGCAGACTCCAACCAGGCCGGAGCCAATCTGCGTAGCAAGGCGGATTCTTTGGGCTTCCCCTCCTGATAAAGTCCCTGTTGCACGGGACAGGGACAAATAATCCAACCCCACATCAATCAAAAAACCGACCCTTGCCCGAATCTCCTTAAGTACCTGCTGCCCAATCATCTGTTGCTGTCTGGTAAGCTGCATTCCCTGCAGGAAAGCATAAAGATCCCGAATCGACATAGAAGTAATTTCAAAAATATTCTTGTCACACACCGTAACTGCCAGAGAATCCTTCTTAAGCCTCATACCTCCACATTCCTTACAAGGAGTAATATGCATGAAGGTTTCATATTCCTGCTTCACAACATCAGAACCGGTTTCTCTGTACTTTCTTTCCATATTGCGGATAAGCCCCTCAAAAGCAACCGGATAAACGCCTTCTCCTCTCTGCCCTTTGTAATGGACCTTTACCTCCCTGCCATTCGTTCCATGCAACAGTATGGAATAAATCTCCTCAGGGTAATCCTGTATTGGTGTATCCAGACTAAACTGATATTCCCTGGAAAGTGCCTGCAAAATTGCATTGGTAAAACTTCCCGGTTCATTGCAGGACTGCCATCCCATGACCTGGATCGCACCTTCGTTGATGCTTAATGATTGATCAGGTATCATCAGTTCAGGATCGAACTCCATCTTATACCCTAAGCCAAAGCATACCGGACACGCGCCAAAAGGATTGTTGAAAGAAAAGCTTCTGGGTTCAATTTCACTGATGCTGACACCGCAGTCCGGGCAGGAAAAGCTCTGACTGAAATAAATAGTCTCTCCATCAATAACATCCACCATTAGCAACCCTTCGGCAAGTCCAAGGACATTCTCTATCGAATCAGTCAGTCTTCTCTCAATTCCGGGTTTTACTACCAGCCTGTCCACAATGACTTCAATATTATGTTTAATATTTTTGTCAAGCTTTATCTCTTCTGTCAGTTCATACAGGCTTCCGTCTACTCTTACTCTCACATAACCGCTTCTTTTTGCCCGCTCAAAAATCTTGACATGTTCACCCTTTCTGCCTCTGACCACCGGTGCAAGCAGCTGGATCTTGGAACCCTCAGGAAGCTCCATAATCTGATCCACCATCTGATCCACACTCTGCTTCTTAATTTCCTTTCCACATTCAGGACAGTGGGGAATGCCGATTCTTGCATAAAGCAGTCTGAAATAATCATAAATTTCCGTTACGGTTCCCACCGTGGAACGAGGATTTCTGTTGGTTGATTTCTGGTCTATGGAAATTGCAGGTGAAAGGCCGTCTATCTTCTCCACATTGGGCTTTTCCATCTGGCCGAGGAACTGTCTTGCATAAGAAGACAACGATTCCATATACCTTCTCTGTCCCTCTGCGTATATCGTATCAAACGCCAGAGAGGACTTTCCGGAACCGGAAAGTCCGGTGAGCACCACCAGCTCATTCCTGGGAATATCCACATCCAGATTTTTTAAATTATGCTCATTGGCTCCTCTGATCTTAATATATTCTCTTGGACGCATCTTAGGAGCATCCACATGTTTGTCCGACAACTTCATATGCTTTCTCACCTTCTGATAACGATCAACCAGCCCTTTTAAGCGGCTGCTTATTTCCTTTCATCCCTGCGAGCCTTTCGCTCATCATCCTCAAGTTCCTTTAATTTCTTTTTGAGTTCTGCCATTTTATCGCGAAGCTCTGCTGCCGTCTCAAAGTTTAAATCTGCAGCTGCCTTCTTCATTTGCTTTTCAACTTGTGCAATCAGTTTCTCAAGCTCCTTCCGGCTCATAGATTCCGGATCCTTCTCAAAACGGAGCTCTTCTTTGGCAATCACTTTGGAAATGCTGATCAGATCACGAACCGCCTTCTTAATCGTCTGCGGTGTAATATGATTCTCCTCATTATACTTCTGCTGAATGGCACGTCGCCTGTTCGTCTCATCGATTGCCGCTTTCATGGAATCTGTCATCTGATCCGCGTACATGATTACATGTCCCTCCACATTACGGGCGGCACGACCGATCGTCTGAATCAGTGAAGTCTCGGAGCGCAGAAAACCTTCCTTATCCGCATCCAATATAGCAACCAATGATATCTCCGGAATGTCCAAACCCTCTCTTAAAAGATTGATTCCCACCAGCACGTCAAAAACATCCAGTCGCATATCCCTGATAATCTGGGCTCTCTCAAGGGTATCAATATCAGAATGGAGATATTTTACCCTGATTCCCACGTCATTCATATAATCTGTAAGATCCTCCGCCATGCGCTTGGTAAGCGTCGTCACCAGAACCTTATTATGCTTTGCCGTTTCCCTATTTACTTCCGCAATCAGATCATCAATCTGGCCCTCCACGGGACGCACAGAAATTTCCGGGTCAAGCAGGCCTGTAGGACGGATAATCTGTTCTGTCCGAAGCAGCTCATGCTCTCTCTCGTAAACAGACGGCGTAGCAGAAACAAACAGCATCTGATCGATATGACTCTCAAATTCTTCAAAGCAAAGAGGTCTGTTATCCAATGCGGACGGCAACCGGAAACCATAATCCACCAGTGTCGTCTTACGATTTCGATCCCCTGTATACATTGCTCCGATCTGAGGAATCGTCATGTGGGATTCATCAATAATGATGAGATAATCATCCCCAAAATAATCCATCAGCGTATGAGGCATGGCACCTGCCTGCATATTTGCGAGATGTCTGGAATAATTCTCAATGCCGGAACAAAACCCCGTCTCACGAAGCATTTCAATATCAAAATTAGTCCTCTCTGAAATTCTCTGCGCCTCTAAGAGCTTATCTTCACTCTTAAAATAACGGATGCGCTCATCAAGTTCTGCTTCGATATCTTTACACGCGCGGTTAATTTTCTCTTGGGGCACGACATAATGGGAGGCAGGAAAAATTGCCACATGCTCCAGCGTTGCATGGATCTGCCCCGTAAGTGGATCTGTCTGCGCAATCCTGTCTATCTCATCTCCAAAAAACTCCACTCGAATCAGATAGTCTCCTCCCTGAGCCGGATAAATCTCTATCACATCACCTCTGACCCGGAAGCAGCCCCTGTCAAGGTCCAAGTCATTTCTGTCATACTTAATCTCTATAAGTTCCCTTAGTACCTCATCCCGATCCTTCATCATTCCCGGCCGAAGTGATACAATCATCTCCTGGTAATCATCCGGACTGCCCAGACCGTATATGCAGGAAACGCTGGCTACGACAACCACATCCTTCCTTTCAGAAAGGGATGCTGTCGCTGACAGACGCAGCTTATCAATTTCGTCATTTACTGAAGAGTCCTTCGCAATATAGGTATCTGAAGACGGCACGTAAGCTTCCGGTTGATAATAATCATAATAGGACACAAAATATTCTACCGCGTTTTCGGGAAAAAATTCCTTAAATTCACCGTAGAGCTGTCCTGCAAGTGTTTTATTATGTGCAATAACCAATGTAGGTTTGTTGAGTGCTGCAATCACATTTGCCATGGTAAAGGTTTTGCCGGAACCGGTAACGCCCAACAATGTCTGGAATTGATTACCCCGTTTAAATCCGTCCACCAGCTCCTTAATTGCCTGTGGCTGGTCTCCGGTAGGCTGATATTCGGAATGTAATTTAAAATGATCCATAAAGCTTCCTCCGCCTGTTATTATAGCAGACCAAAAATAAAAAGTACAGAACAAAATCGAACTTTTGTTCTGTACTTTGTCCGCTTATGAAATTTTTTCTTTCAGTAATTCTATGGCTCTATCAACCTGGTTATCTGTTCCTTCTGCTTCATATGCATCATAATCATATTCCAGCTCAATATCAGGATCTATTCCCGTCCCATGAATATTCCTTCCGGAAGGAGTAAAGTATGCACTAACCGTAAGCTTAAGTGCTGTTCCATCCTCTAATCTGTGAATTCTCTGAACAATTCCTTTTCCGTAGGTAGTTGTTCCGATCAATGTTCCTTTATGATAATCCTGGATTGCTCCCGCCAATATTTCCGAGGCACTTGCAGAATAACTATTTACCAGCACCACCAGCGGTATCTGCAGTTCCCGTGTTCCGTCACAGGTGTATTCTTTACGGTTTCCGTCCTTATCCTCTGTGTAAACAATAAGTCCTGCCGGCAGGATCTTCCTTGCGATCTCCACAACCGCATTTAAGTCCCCTCCCAGATTGCTTCGAACATCAAGGATCAGTCCCTTCATTCCATGCTCGGTCAGTTCCGCCATGGCCTCTGTATACTGATCTACCGTTATTGCATCAAACTCCCGTATCCGAAGATATCCGATTTCCGAATCCTCTACCATTCCCCAATCAACAGTAGTCGTCTCAATCAGCTTTGCTCTGACAACATCCATTTCCAGGTAGTCTTTTTCACTCTCCCGGTAAATTTTCAGATGCACTGTCGTGCCTTCTCTTCCTTTCACCTTACTGACAACGGCATTTAAGCTTAAGCCCTGTGTAGACTCACCGTCAACCTCGTAAATAATATCGCCTTCCCGAAGACCAGCCTCCTGTGCCGGCGCACCTTCCATCACCCCATTGATCATTGCCATGTTCATCTGCCGATTCAAGGAAATATAGGCTCCTATTCCATAAGAAATCCCCTGGGTGCTGTTTGATACCTCTTCCAGTTCTTCTTTGGTGTAATACTCCGAATAGGGATCTCCCAGGGATTCCATCATTCCCCTGTATACACCATTCTGCAATTCCTCAGCAGTCACTTCATCTTCATAATAGTAATAACTGTTGATCACATCCTCTATCGTCTTCATTTTCTGAAGTGTATCCGTGCTGAGTACACTTTCTCCGGTTCCGCCTTCTGCGCTCCCTGTCGCTGCTCTCTTTACCAAAAGCAGTTGATAGGCCATTTTCCCCACGTAAAGTCCCGTAAATAACAGTAATGTAACCGTTATTCCGAAAATTAAGCCACTTAGGAAGCTCTTTCTTGCTTTCTTTTTCTCTCTACTTATTTCTGCATCCCCCTGCTCCGGAGACATGCTTTCCAATTCTTCCGATTCTCTATCCAATCCAAATACTCCATTCCATCTAAGATCTCAAATAATTCCACGGATTTACATAGCTTCCGTTCAAACGAACACCAAAGTGAAGATGATTTCCGGTGGATCGTCCTGTCGTTCCCACCGCACCGATCTTGTCTCCCTTAGAAACCTCGGTTCCCTTGGAAACATAAAGTGCCGAAGCATGCATATAGATCGTATACAGGCTGTCACCGTGATCAATCATAATATAATTTCCCATACTGCTGTTATAATCGGCCGCAACTACCTTTCCATCATAGGCGGCCAGAATCGGGCTTCCTCCCGGTGCAGCCATATCTAACCCATTGTGGAATTTTTCAACTCCCAATGTGGGATGCATTCTGTTTCCGTACTCACTGGAAATTCTGGTGTAAGAGGGTGCCGGCCAGGTAAACATGCCTCCATCGTACTTCCGTCCCTGTTCTGCTGCCAGCTTCTTTCTTTCCTCGGCAACCGCTGCCTCCAGTGCTTTTATTGTCTCGTTTTCAGCTGCAATATCAGCCTCATAATCCTTTATTGCCTGTTCCTTATTTGCAATATCGCTGGATACCTGGTTAATTTCCTGCTCCTTTGCCGCAATCAGTTCATTCAAGGCGTCCTCTTCTGCCTGGGCTGCCGCCTTTGCCTCATCGAGAACACTCTTTTCTTCTTCGAGTCCTTCTTTGCAAAGTGCCACATACTCAGCGTATGCCACATACTCATCCAGCATTTTACGGTCATAAGCTGAAAGTGATTCTATATATTCAGCCTTATTCAGCATTTCTCCAAAGCTTTCCGAACTGAATATCAACTCAAGACTCAGGCTGTCGCCCTTTTCATACATGAACTTAATTCTGGATTTCATTGCCTCATACTGATTCTGCTGAACCTCAATTGCATCCTCAAGCTCCTCTGTCTTATCGGCAATTTCTTCCTCTTTCTCTGCAATCAGAGTCTTCAATTCATCGATCTTCGCCTGTACCGTTGCAAGATTTGCATCCATTTCAGCAACATAGTTTGAAAGGCTGGTCTTGGATTTTTCCAATTCTTTTTTCAGTTCTTTTACATCCGTAAGTCCACTCTGCAAGGCCTTCTTTTCTTCCTGGGCCTTCTTAATCTCGGCTTCCATCTGCTTGATATTATCATTCGTCAGCTCACTGGCAAACGCTGTCGTCTGATAACGGGAAGCAGTGCCGAAGACTAACGCAAGCCCCAGCGCTACGCAGAATATTCTTTTCCATCGCTTCATTTTCATTCCACCTATACTCTAAGGTGCTTTCTGACTGTTATTACACTTCCAAGGAAACCGATTCCCACACCCATAAGAATTGACACGGGAAGCAGCACACCAAAAATTTCCTCTACAGAAAGGAAAGACAGCAACTGTGTCAACGCAGAAAATTCTAACATAATATATTCAATCACCTTATTATAGAGAACATAAATAATTCCCACCGGAATAAGCGCTCCGACAGCCCCGATCAGCATACCCTCAATCACAAAGGGAGAACGGACAAAAAAGTCGGTGGCTCCGATATATTTCATGATGGAGATTTCTTCTTTTCTGACAGAAATACCGATCATGACCGTGTTACTGATCAAGAATATGGACACAGCAAACAAAATTGCAATAATTCCCACTGACACATAGGCGATCAGCGCATTTACACCGGTAAGAGTTGAAGCAGTGACCTCTGACCTGTTGACAAGCCTGATCCCGTCTACCCCCTCCAGATAAGCTACCAATGCAGGCTGCATGGATACATCGTTCAAATAGATTTCATAGCTTGCAGAATCTGCCAGCGGATTCTCCGTAAAGCCATCTGCATATTCTCCAAGATACTCTTCCTTGAATCCTTCCCATGCCTCATCTGCGGAAATAAATACCTTCTTTGATACCTCCGGACGCTTATCTATGAGCACACCAATTTCTTCAATCTTCTCCTGACTGATCCCCTCGTCAAAGAAGACCGTTACAGAAACACCCTCCTGCGCAGTCTTTACGATATTTTGAAAGTTTGCAATAATGGCATAAAAAAGACCAAACAGGAAAAGGCAGGCTCCGATAGTGGCAATAGAAGCCAATGTAAACCATTTATTCCTGAAAATGTTGATACAGCCCTGTTTGATTGTATAAAAAAATGTACTAATCCTCATCGATATAAACACCCTTTTCTTCGTCGCTGACAATGACGCCTTTCTTCATGGTAACAACCCTCTTCTGCATCGCATTTACAATCTCACGATTGTGGGTTACCACCAGAACCGTGGTTCCATTCTCATTAATCTGCTCCAGAAGCTTCATAATTTCCCAGGAATTCTTCGGATCAAGATTTCCTGTCGGTTCATCCGCAAGCAATATGCTGGGACGGTTTACAAGTGCTCTTGCAATTGCCACTCTTTGCTGCTCACCACCGGAAAGTTGCCTCGGCTTTGCCTTATATTTTCCTGCAAGTCCTACGGTTGCAAGGATGCTGGGCACATTCCTCTTGATCTCCTTATTCGGAACCTGTACAATGCGTTGCGCAAAAGCAACATTTTCATATACATTCCGATCCTTCAAAAGACGGAAGTCTTGAAAAACGATTCCAAGATTTCTCCTGAATTTAGGAATTTTCCTATGGCGGATATGTACCAGGTCATATCCCATTACATTAATTTCCCCCGAAGTAGGGACCAGTTCCCTCAATAAGAGCTTGATCATTGTAGACTTACCGGAACCACTGTCACCTACAATAAACACAAACTCTCCTTTCTGAATATGCAGATCCACACCGTTAAGTGCAGGCGCACCCGTGGCATAGGCCTTGCTTACATTTGTCAGGGAAATAATCTCATCACTTCCTGCTAACTGTTTTCTTCTTTTTCTTCCTCTAAGTTCACTTTTCGCCAATGTTATCCACCTCTATACTTTGATACTTGCGATTAATATTCAAGGTTTTCCATGTAATTCATGTACTTAACTACCATGAGTGCAATCCGGAAGGTAATCGCATCTTCAAACACTCTAAGATCCAGCCCTGTATTTTTCTGAAGCTTGTCCAGACGATAAACCAGCGTATTTCTGTGTATAAATAGTTGTCTGGAGGTCTCTGACACATTCAGACTGTTCTCAAAAAATTTGTATATGGTAGTCAATGTCTCCTCATCAAAATCATCCGGACTCTTACCGCCAAAAATTTCCTTAATAAACATTTTGCACAGAGGAATGGGAAGCTGATAAATCAGACGTCCGATTCCCAGTTCACTGTATGCAATAATATTCCTGTCATCAAAAAATATCTTACCAACGTCCATCGCCATTTTGGCTTCCTTATAAGAATGACTGACTTCTTTAATCTCTTTAACAACGGTTCCGTACGCAACACGAATTCCCGTCATGCCTTCACGAGTCAGGAAATTTTCCATAGCGCCTGCTGCCTTCTCAATTTCCTTATGACTGTCCCCGTCCGATAAATCCTTTACCACAATGACATTATTTTCGTCTACTGCCGTTATAAAGTCCTTACTATTACTTCCGAAAAAGGTTCTCATAAGCTCAAGGACATTGTTATCCCTGTTATTCTCGGTCTCAACAATCATAACAACCCGCTTTACGTCCGTTTGAATATGAAGCTTTTTCGCACGGCTATAAATATCAATAAGCAATAGATTATCAAGCAGGAGATTCTTGATAAAATTATCCTTATCAAACCGCTCTTTGTATGCTACAAGAAGGTTTTGTATCTGAAAAGCAGCCATCTTCCCGACCATATAAGTGTCTTCTCCGGTGCCTGCCGCTACCAATATGTATTCAAGCTGCTGCTCATCAAATATTTTAAAGTACTGATAGCCCTTGATTTCCTGAGAATCTGCCGGTGATTTGGCAAATTCAGCCCCCTTCGGCCCGCAGCCTGACATGTTTGCCGCTGTAGAAGCTGCCTCCTTGCCATCCGTATCCATTACGCAAAAATCCACTCTGGCAATTGCCTTAAGTCCTTCAATTGTATTCTGCAGTATCTGATTTGAAATCATACAACCCTCTCCTTTTGGGAAATATTAATAGCTATACAATATAGACAATTTTTCTCCCCATTAATTGGCTACCCCTTCAAACTACATTTCCTATTTTAATATAAATGTACAAAAAAATCTACCTGTTTTTGTGTGATTTTTGTATATATTTAACGCTTTTTGCCGCATTTTTCCATATTATAGCCCTATGCAACCTTCACAAAGGAATATCGGAATAAGAACTTGTAAGTATTCCTTTTTCTACCGGTTTATGCTATAATTACCGCAAAGAAAAACCAAACGATGCCAAAGGCAGCATTTGGTTTTCATACAAGTTTATGTCATTGTAGATGGAAAGGAGTGATCATATGAATATTCCGGAGCTTTCAACTACCCTTGCCAATGTCAATCTCACAAATCAGGTCGGTATTGCAGTCCTTGATAAGGCAATGGAAAGTTCTGAAACAGCAGGTGCAAGCCTGATCAACATGATGGATCGCTCTATGGAGTTATCCGTTAATCCCCATATCGGAAGTAATCTTGATCTGCTTGCTTAAGCGTAATATATTACCGAGTCATCAGCAGGATGATCAGTCTGTTGACCCATTCAAACAAGAGTCCGCTCATGGCAAGAACACAAAGGATAAGAGCAATTACCAGTGATACAGTAATTGTCTTGTCCTTTTTCTTTTCCACCGATTCTTCTAAATTAGCAGTTGGTTCTTTCGCTCTTTTGATTGTCCATAACTTTGTCAATATGCCATTGTTTCCTTCATGATTGGAAATCCAGACCAGAACAGCCCAGGCTACCGGAAGCATAACTGCCGTCAACATCATATAGACTCCTATTGCAAAGAGTAAATAATCTGTGGTTACCATCTGTGCCTGATCGCTTAATGACGTTGTATCTGTTTTTGCCACAAAGTAAAGCAGAATTGTCTGACTTCCGTTAACAAGGCTATGATAAATAATAGATGTCCAAAGGCTTCCTGAAGCTTCAACCAGCATAACTGCCAATATCCCCATTCCAAAAGCATACATCGCCTGATTCAAATTCATATGAAAAAGAGCAAAAACAACCGCCGACAGCATCATGGCTTTAAAACCACTTCCTGTTTTACGATAAGAACGATAGTATGCACCTCTGCTGGAAACCTCTTCAAACACCGGTGCTATGATACCCACCGGAAAAAATAATTTCCAAAACGGTAATCCCCCAATCCCATAACTATCCATCATGGACACCACCGCATTATCAACCCACAGCTGAGAGATTAAGTTAAGCAACGTAATCACCGGCATGCTCAAAAAAGTAAATAATATCGTCATCAATACAGTGCCAATTTTTATTTTATGAAAACCCAGAAATTCCACTAGCTTTTCTTTGGAAAACAATGCAAACAATAGAATCGGCAACAAAATCACCAGTTCAACCATCAGGTTATCAAGAAACAGATTACTTCCCAACTCCGGAAAAAACAGCCCAATTACATAACATAAACCTATATAACATATTATTGTTATCAAAAATGCCCTGTTCGCCTTTTTCCCACTCATCTTTCTTTCCCGATCCTTTTTTTCTATGCTTTTCTGATTCCGTCTGTCTCAATGACGATAAGACGTTGCTTATAAAGATTCCCCACTGCTCTCTTGAACTCATTCTTGCTCATACCCGTTTTACTTCTGATAAGTTCGGGGTCTGCCTTGTCGTTAAAGGGCAGTCTTCCACCCTCTCCTTCAATCATTTTCATAATCAGATCAGCATCCTTACTCATCTGAATATAAGCCTTATCGCGAATACTCAGAGTCAGTTTTCCATCATCCAGAACACCGGCAACTCTCATTGTAAGTCTGTCCAAAACGCGAATTCCCTTTGCCGGTTCTCTTGCAGGAATCAATCCGCTGTAACAATTATCAACCGCCACATAAATGCCATATCTTTCATTAATCTCATAGACAATTCCCTCTACAGTCTCATCCTTTTTATGTGGACTGTTTGTTTTAAGGTAAGGATATACCCTCATCGTAGTACAAAGCCGCCCGCTCTTGTCAACATACAGTGCTACAAGGCATTCATCCCCCGGCCTTAGCTGTGTCGTCTGCTCCTTAAACGGGAGAAGCAGATCCTTTTCAAGATTCCAGTCAAGAAAAGCTCCAAATTTCCCTACATCTGTCACCTTGAGCAGCGCAGTCTGTCCTACGGAGATTAGCGGTTCCCTGATTGTGGAAATCAAACGATCCTTTGAATCCCGATACACAAAAACAGAAAGCAAATCACCTATTCCAACGCCCTCTGGTACTTCTTTTCTCGGCAAAAGCACCTTCTCATCCGCATTATCCGCTGCTGCCAGATAAACACCGAATTCTACCATTTTGACAATCTTGAGTTCCTGCCTCTTTCCTAATTCAATCACTTTATGACCTTTCCCTTTCCTCTTCAAGCTCCACCACGCAGCAAACGACATTTTCCGCATTCTTAAGTGCAATTACATACTTCCCGTCTTCCGTTGCTACGGTATACGGCGTCAACACGTCCCCCAAAAGCACTTGTTTTTTGTACTCCGCCCGCAGCTGCTTTACCCGAAAGCTGCTTCCCAGACAATCCATAGCAATTTTTATGAACTGACCATTATTTACATGATGATTGGTATCCAAATGATGATTCTTAATCGGAACAGGATCTCCTGCAACAACGCCTTCCGGAATCACAATTCTTCTGGATGCATATTCCATCTCAACCCTTGGCTCCAGCGGATATTTCTTCATCATATCAGCTTCCGGCCTTACCGGCCTATTCGTCTGCGTATCCAAAAGACTCCATATGGAGTTGGCACGCGCTATAAAACTTCCCTCCCGATCAAGCATTACAAAATTTCTATAGCCGATAAATCCCTTAAAATCATATGGCAGTGTGCCTACACTCACTGTTTCGCAAAGGGCAGGATACCTCTCCACTACAATCTGCCAGGAAGAAAGGACCCATACTCTGTTAATACTTTTTAAATAGTCTACCCCTAAACCAAGATCTTCCGACTGAAAGGTAGAACAATCCTGGAAGTAATCCAGCAGAGCTTCCAGCCGCAAAGTCCCTCCTTCATCTATCTCACTGTAACGTATTCTGCTTTGGTAAGTATACATTTATTTATTACATCCTTCCTGCCAAACTAATATGCAAATTATATCATGAACTCTTGCAAAGAAACAGCATCTAATAATAAAAGCTTCGGCAAAACTTCGCCGAAGCTTTTACATTAGCCACAAATATTTATGCTCCCGTAATATCAACAGCATGCATATAAGCATCATCACCGCGTACACAGCTTACATTCAGCTTCTTCCCACTGACAATAACCTTAAGACCGCTGACACTGTTTAACGTATCCAGCTTCAATTCCATCTCCCCGTGTACAGTATCCAGGTAAAGCATGTTTTCCGTTGACTTACTGTCCACCGTTCCGGTCACCTCCGAAACAGAGGAAGTATCAACCTTGGCTGCGATTGTTCCCACCTTGACACCCACAATACTTGTTGCATGCAGATAAGCATCCGAGCCATGGTAGAAAGAAACTGTCAGCGTTCTGCCGGGAATCAGAAACATTCCGTTTCTACTGTCAGTAGCATCATCAATCGCAAATTGCATTTCCCCATCCTTGGTTGATAAATACAAAAGGTTTTCCTTGGTCTTGCTTCCTACAGTTCCTGTTACTGACATAATCGTAACATTACTTGGTGCAGAGCCTGAAGGAGCAGGCGTCAATGATGTATTGACAGCAGATGCACTTGAACCGGATCCGGCAGATGCTGCTGCATCAGATATACTGATTGCATGCATATACGCATCAGAACCACGTGCACAAACAACACTATAGGTCTTATCCGCTACAAGCACAGAACACGCGCTCATATTTGTAGTCGTGTCAAGCTTGATCTGCATTTCCCCATGGACAGTATTAAAGTATAAAATTTCATTTGTTGTTTTTTCACTGATCGTGCCGGTTACTGTGGCAGTCGTGGAAGAATCAACCGACACGGTAGGTGTCTTCGTATCACTGGTAATCTTTACCGCATGTAGATATCCATCAGAACCATGAGATACCGAAACACTGATATTCTTTCCGGGGAGCAAAATCTTACATGCGCTGGTGTCAGTATCACTATCCAGCTTTATCTCCATCTTTCCATCCTCTGTGGAAAGCTTAAGAAGTTCTGCCGTTGTCCCGGACATCACCGTTCCCTGTACCGTTGCAATAATTTCCGCTGCCTGTACCTTACTTAAACCTGCTGGATACAAAATCATTCCCAACATGAGGCAGACCGCCATAGCTATTCTTGCTATTCTACCCTTTCTCATCTTTCTCCTCCATAATATACACAAACTGATTTCCATAACATGGTAAATTATGTAAACTATCATACAACATTTATTGTCAGAATGCAATACAAATCACAATATTTAGCATTTTATTAATAATTGTTGACAAAAAAACCTCAGTGGAGTTATCCACTGAGGTTCCAAGCAGGGCTACAAGGATTCGAACCTTGAAATGACGGAGTCAGAGTCCGTTGCC
>JAUNDN010000006.1:0-15604 GCA_030526045.1 Bacillota bacterium
GGTGTCGCAGTCGGTTTCACGGTCGGCGTTGCAGTCGGCGTCACACTTGTTCCCGGCTTCGGGCATACCTCCTTCGGCATGTTATTATATACCGGTATTTTGAATACAAACGGATTATCCAGTGACCCGGTTTCCGTATATGCTCTTTTTACCATAACGGATTCCGTATAGGGTGCCATAATATTCTGCATATACTGATGCCAGTACAAGCCTTTGTAGCTGCCATCCACATCAAATTTCTGAAGATACAAAGTATCCTGACCTTGCAGTATATAGTCATTGGATACCAGGGCAGCACCACCCTTAAGAGATTTATACCGACTGTCCCAGCCTTTTTCCACCGCCTTCGCCAGTCCGCTCTTTACTATTGCCTCGGTAGTTCTTCCTGTCGCACCTACGTTAAAATAATTATAGTAGCCTTCATATCCTTTATAGGTACCTGAGATCAGATCCGAGGTCCCCTTCCCCTGCTCCTGATACACACGACATGCTAGATGGAATGGGCTTACTCTCAGCGAAACACCAATCTCAAAAAATGCCGAAGAATAAGTATTGCCTTCTGCAGGAATTTCTCCCTTCATGAATGTAGATGCCAAAATAGTGTCTACTGCTGACTTCGTATGATAAGAAGAATTGTAGGTCAGCTGTTCAAACTGAAAAATTCTGGACTCATCCAAAAAATTTCTGGGATCCAGAAAGTATTCTACTGCCGCTTCGGAAGCATACCACCAGCCAGAACCATATTCCCCGTTCTTATAAGCATCCCCCATTGAACTGCTAATGAGGTTTCTGTCCTTGTAATTCTCATTGTCTACAACCGTCTGCCAGTTCAGCCCGGTATCCTGCTTTACAAAAAACCAGTTAGGGTGTGCCTGCTTCAGCTTAATCAGACTCGCCTGATAAGATTCCGGGAACTGCTCGACATCCGGATAGACACTACTGCCGGGCATGGAAAACAGAGCTATTTTGGGGAAATAGTTATTTTCCCAATCCAAAAACAGCTCATCAGAGTAAGCAAGATAGTTCCGATCAATATATCCGCTGTAAACCCGGTCATTCTGTCCCAGACTCACCTGATACCAGACGTTCCAATCCGAATCAACATCCACTCCCGTAATCTGAACTGTCGTGCCGGAAGGGACATCCACACAAACCTCCCCATCATCGCCCGATGTTTTCCTCACCGGATAAGTATCACAAAGATATACCAGTGCCATAATCACATTAGGGTCTGCAATTTCCTGAAGACCTTCCTGCGCTTCCCTGAGGTATTCCCTCAGTTCTGCATCTTCATCTTCCTGATTTTCTTCCGTTTCCGACTGATCCTCCTCAATCTGCCGGTCATCTCCACCTAAATCATCACTCTCGGTGGCAAATGCAGAAAGTCCCGGCTGCAGGATCAGCATAGCACTAATCATAATCAATAACAGTCTCTTTTGTATTCTCATAAGCACTCCAATATCTTTTGCGCATTCGTTTACATAATATACCTTACTATATCTACCGATTTATGTCAACCTATCTCCGGTGATCTTTTGACGCATAGCCAGTAAAATTTTCTTTTCCATACGGCTAACCTGCACCTGGCTGATTCCAAGTACCTTGGCTACCTCCGTCTGCGTCTTGTCCTGATAATACCGTAGGGTAATCAGTCTTTGTTCCTGCTTGTCCAGCCCTTCAATCAACTGGTG
This sequence comes from Bacillota bacterium, assembly GCA_030526045.1. GTDB lineage: Bacteria > Bacillota > Clostridia > Lachnospirales > Lachnospiraceae > Suilimivivens. The sequence continues at coordinate 1,692 of JAUNDN010000006.1, forward strand.
TATGACCAGCTGGTTCAATACCTCCTCATGAGCATTTCTGTGCTTATCTGCAAGCTGATCTACCATAAAAATCTCATTTCCGTCGCTCTGATAGACTGACTTATAAATAGATTCCACCTGTATATTGGCTTCCATAGCAAGTACCACTTCCTCCACGGCAAGATTCGCCTCCCGTGCTACCTCCTCCAGAGTCGGTTCTCTTCCCAGCTTCCCATTCAGTCTCTCCCTTGCATACTTTACCCGTGTCCCGTTTTCTTTCAGATTCCGTGATACCTTCACCATTCCGTCATCTCTGATAAAACGCTTGATCTCTCCTGTAATCAGTGGAACAGCATAGGTTGAGAACTTCACATCATAGGTTGTATCAAATTTGTCAATTGCCTTCAGCAGACCAATCACTCCTATTTGAAAAAGATCCTCTGCCTCATATCCCCTCCCCAGAAAGCGCTTTACGATATGGTGCACCAATCCCAGATTTTGTGTCGTCAGTACTTCTCTTGCTTCCTTTTCTCCTGCACGTGCTCTTTCGATCAGTACTGAGTTTTCTGCCATGTTCTAATCCTCTTTTCTAAACCACGGCGTTGTTCCCAGTTTCTTTTTCATCCGCACAGTCGTTCCCTGATAAAGCTCCGACAAAACCTCCAGGTCATCCATAAAGGCTTCCATAAAGGCAAAGCCCATTCCTGATCGGTCCATCTCCGGCTTGGTTGTAAAAAGTGGCTCCATTGCCTGTTCAACGTCCTCAATGCCTCTCCCTTTATCTCTGATCTCAACACTCAGCACATCATCTTCTATGATGCAGTGCAGATAAACCAGATTGCTCCCATCTGACTTATTCTCTCTAACAAATTCAGCATCATAGCCATGAATGATTGCGTTAGTCACGGCCTCTGAAACGGCAGTTTTGATATCGGATATTTCCTCTAAGGTAGGATTGAGCGGAGCTACAAACGCAGCGACTGCAACCCTCGCAAACGCTTCATTCACTGAAACCGCATCAAACATAAGCTGCATTTCATTTTTCACAACAACCTCTCTTTGTATCCCTTTTTCATAATTTGATTTCATTTTATGTCCCATTTTCCTCTCTCTCTTCTATTCTCGCATTCAGGCGATTCATCTCTTATTCCATAATCTCTACAATTTTATGTAAACCGCATATCATTAAAGTTCTTTTGATTCTGGCATCCGCATTCACTGCAAAAACCTTACCGCCAAAATAGGATATCTTTTTGTATCTTCCGATAATTATGCCTATTCCGGAGCTATCCATAAAGCGGGTTCTTTCAAAGTCAAACACCACATTCCCCACTCCCTCCTTCATAATGTACTCATCAGCCGTTTCACTTATGTAAACCGATTTGTGATGATCAACTTCCTCCGGCATTCTTACCATCAGATAATTATCAATCACCTTAAAATCCTCTTCCATTCTTCACCTCGTTTCCGCGTAAAGCGCCTTATTGTTTGATTCTGTCTGCCTCTGCTTAACTGCACAAAAAAAGAGAACACAAATTGGTGTGTTCTCTTTCGTAGTATTCTCTATTAAACCAGGGGCTATTCTGCATTATTGATTTCCGCAAGATAGGTTTCCGATTTATTTGAAAACTCCGTATCAGGGAAGTAATCCATAACCAGCGCATAAGTTTCCTTAGCCTTATTATCATCCCCATTCCTATGATAGCTGTTTCCCAGATAAAACAGGGCTTCCGCCTTAGTGCTGTCATACCGGTAGGCTCTCTCCAAATTCGGAATCGCCTCCTCATAGTTTTCTGCACGATAGCTCTCGTAACCGATATTGTAATAATAATCAACCAGACCGGTTCCTAACAGCTCCAGCAACTTATTGTAAAGCGAAGTAAAGGACTCGGACTTTTCCCTGCCTACCTCTGATGTAAGGGATTCCTCATTTTCCTCAAGTATTTCCAGATAGGATGCGATCGTTTCTATATCCTCAGGATTCTCCAGATAAGCATTTACTGCCATCATAAGTCCGTCTGTAGCCTTTATTTCTCCGTTTGTTCCCTGGTAAGTCGCCAGTTCCTCCTGAAGCCTTTCCTGACTGTCTGTCAGATTTTGAACCTTCTGCTCCAACTCATCGATTGTGGCTGTCTTGGCATCTGACTGTTCGCTGACAACCCGAAGTTCTTTATTAATGTCTGCCTTGGCATTCTGTATCCGTCCGGGCAGAATCAAAAAGCAGGCAATTGCAACCCCGATTATTACGCCGATTCCAAGATTAAGCAAAGAGGAAACCCCCTTGGGCTCCTTCATATTCATGGGCTGAATGATCGTCTCATTTCCGCTCTGATATCGCACCACGTCTTCCCCGGATGCCTTTTTTCTGGGAAGATTTTTGGCTGCTTCCTCCGGCATCAGCATATGCTCAACTTCCTTCAGGTAGCGCAGGGTAGTCGTATTATTGGTGTCAATCTGAATACACTTTTGCAGCTCCTTCTGAGCCCTTTCCCACTCTTCCGAATTAATATACAGAAGTGCCAGAAGCTGATGTGCATGAACATACTTAGGATTATAGGAAAGAACCTTTTTCAACTGTATCACTGCAAGATCCAGACTATCCTGATAACAGTAAAGCAAAGCCTGATTATACTTCTTAATCGTCTGATTAATCGCATCCAGTCTTGCCTGATTGGTCTGAATCATGTCAATATAGTCATCTGCAATATTCTTCTTGGGGCGAAGGTTCTTACTGATAACCCACTCACCTAAAGCCGAAACGGTTTCTCCCATCTCGAAATAAACAAGTCCCAAAAGGTTCCTTGCATCGATATTATTTTTATTCAATTTTAAACTCTGCCGCAAGCTGACAATTGCTCCGGATAAATCTCTTACTGTAGCCTTCTCCAAGCCGTCATTATAAAGACGGTTAGACATACTTAAGATCTTCTTGTAAAGACCTACGTCCGCACCACAGCCCGTACAAAAATCGTGTTCTGACAAACGGCATCCGCAATTATAACAAATCATGCCGTTACTCCTTATTCTTCTGTTCTGGGCTTTTCCACCATCTTGATCAGTATATCTGCCATATCAGTCAAATCCTGATTATATATGGCTTCTTCGGCATCCTCAACCTCAAGGCTGGGATGAAATTTCTTTAATTCCTCTTCAAAATCAATCATCCTGCATTCTCCTCATCAGGGTCTTAATCTGTCCTATTAAGTACAATGATCCGACAACATATGCAGTATCTTCTGCCCCTTTACTGAAAAGCAGATCACGGTACGCTTCTCCGGCATCTTCATAAAACCGGTGCACTGTTCCCCCGCACTGATCCCATAGTTTTTTCAGCTTGTCCATCGAAGCACTTCTATCCGTTTCAAGTCCTGTCACTACTACCTGTGAAAACAGACAGGAATCTGCAATCATCCGAATCATGATCTCATAGCGTTTATCTTCCACAACGCCAAATAACAAGAGTCTTTTCCCCCTGCAGCCATCTTCCCTGACTGAATTCAAAAAAGCCTCTATTCCGTCCTCATTATGAGCTCCATCTAAATATACACCGGGCAAAACCTCTTCCATTCTTCCCGGCCAGAATGCTGCCCCAAGCCCTCTTCTTACCGAATACGGCGTTATGAGTTCATCCTTCAGCGCCTCGGTTGCCAAAACTGCCAGCGACGCATTTTCTGTCTGATACTGTGCCGTTGTGTGCAAAGTAAGGCTAACATAATTATAATAACCAGTATGAAGTGAAAAATCAATGGTTTTATTGTCCCTATTCACATTCAAAATCTGCTCTTTTGTGAGCATAACCACCGGGCTAATCTCTTTTTGGGCAATTTTTTTTAAAATTTTTGTCGTTTCAGGTCTTTTATCCGTGAAAATAACCGGAACTCCGGTCTTCATAATCCCTGCCTTTTCAGCCGCAATCTCCTCAAGGGTATCCCCCAGATACTGCATGTGGTCATATCCGATTTCCGTAATGATACAAACTGCGGGTCTGCGAATACAGTTGGTCGCATCCAGTCTCCCCCCCAGACCGGTCTCCAGAATAATATAGTCCGGCTGCTTTTCTTTAAAATAGCACATCGCCATCAAAAACAGATATTCAAAGAAAGAAGGGTGAGAAAATTCCGCTCCTTCTGTACTTGCCACAAGCCGCTTCACCTTTTCAAAGCTATCCGTAAATTCCTCCTTGGAAATCCATTCTCCGTTCAGGCTGATTCTCTCCCTCATAGTTTCCAGATGAGGGGAAATAAACATTCCGACGCTTCTGTTGCTCTCCTGCAAAACAGAGCGCAAATAAGCACAAACGGAGCCCTTACCGTTTGTGCCTGCAACATGAATAATCCTGCTTTTTATTTCGTCTCCCACCAGAAGCGCAAGAAGTCTTCCGATGTCCTCTACCGTATTTTTCCCTGCAAATTTGGGAATGCTTTCAATGTATTTTGTTGCTTCTATATATGCTGTCATTCCATGACCTCCGTCATCCTGCTATGAAAATGCTATGACGCTGCTTTCGATCATTCCTCTGTGACGGAAGTATTTCATATAGCAGGTATTGTGTTCAATAGGAATCTGCATCTGTGCAAAGCATACCACCGTTCCCCGATAAATGTTCCCGCTTACGGCAATTTCAGCATTCTGTCTTTTGGCCATCAGTTCTTCAATTTCCTGATATTCCTTCCTGTTTTCCGACTGCTCCTCTTTGAGTGTAATAAGCTCCTTCTGCATGCCTTTGATTCTCAGATTTAATGATTCCATCGGCTTTAATATGCCGGCCTTCAGTTTTTTACGGATTTCTTCCAGTTCCGTATAAATCTCCTGCATCCTTTCTGCAAACTCAGCCTCTTTCTTTCTGACCTCCTGGTATCTAATATATACTTCCTTCTCATTACCGGCACGGACTACCGTCCTTACCTCCGCAGCATTTCCGATTTCTGTAGCACTGATGCCCATAGCCGCATGCGTGTAGCCTCCAATAATAGCGCCCTTATTTCCTGTAAGGATCACCTTCTCGTCTGCTGAAATCCTGGAATTCAAAACGGAATTCGCCTGCACGTTTCCACCGGCCACCACAACCGTGTGCTCAATAAAATCAGCAAATATATTCCCTCTGGCAGAAATCTTTGCTTTCTGAGCTCCCTGAATTCCCCTGCCCAATATCACATCTCCGCCTGCAAATAAATTGACAGCCTCCGCAGTTCCCCGGATTTCAATGTTTCTTCCGGCACGAATCACCACTCCGGCTTCCACATTTCCATGTATGATAACATCCCCGAAAAATTCTACTTTTCCGGTGATCATGGTCACGTCTCCGAAAACTTCATGAACTGCCTGTATGTCAATTGTCCCGGCTTTATACTCAACCTTTCCGTCCCTTGTTGCAAGGTAAATGTCCGGATTATCCTGATTGGAAACAGATGACCCGCTAAGGGGCGGAATTTCCAGTGCCTTACGGGCTTCAATTGTATCACCCTTTACATTATAGCCATCCTGCCCAATTTTGGCGTGATGATAAACTGCCACTACATCTCCCTTACGAACATTGGGCAGTGTGCTCATATTCATATAATCCACCCGCCCGTTTTCAAGCACCTTCGGTGTACGGTAAGAATCCGGATCAAATTTAAATTCAAAATAACCATCACGCCCTTCCACTGCCGGCTGCCCTTTCGCAACAACGATTTCCCGATGGTATATTTTCTTTTTGACCATTGCCGCCAGATTAGACTGATGATATCCCGAAATCACCCCATTTGTCTGTAAAAATGAAAGGAGCTCATCCTTGGTATAATTCTCCCGTTCTTTCGCGGGCGGCACCAAATACAGGTAAGCTGTCATCTCATCATCATCGATAGTAACATAAGAACCGTTTTCTTCAATAGATAGAACCTTCTGTGGCATTTCCGCCGTGATATGCAGTTCTTCTGCCGCAATCATATCCTGAACATAGTCCTTATTACAATCCTCAATAAGACTATTCTCTTCTTTCTTTTCTTCATCCTCCGCAGTCAGTGCTGCTACTTCCCTGCGAAGCGCATTAAGCTCATCTCTCGACAGAAAATCGTTTTTCCGGCTCATACGATTCCCTCCTTAAATTACACAAAACTGGGAGATGCTCTCTCCCAGTTTTATTGTAACATTATTATTGCGGTTGTTCAAACCAATCTTCTCATTTTCCTCTTATTTCTTAAGCTGCAGGAGGCGTTCCTTTACCTGCTCCATCATCTGGGTATACTTAGCAAGCTTCTCCTTTTCTTCCGCAATCTTTGCTCCCGGTGCTTTAGATAAAAACCGCTCATTCTTAAGCATACCGTTTACTCTGTTAAGTTCACCCTCAAGGCGCTTTTCCTCTTTTTCAAGACGTTCAATCTCCTGCTTTAAATCTACCAGCTCGGCAAACGGAATATAAAGAGTTGCATTTGCGATTACTACAGATACCGCATCATCTGCAATACCTGACTTATCCTTCTTTACAGTAACCTCGGATGCATAAGCCAGTGACTTGAAGAACAGCTTACCTTCTGTAAAGGCATTGATAATATCCGCATTTTCACTGACTACAAATACTTGTGCCTTTTTGCTTGGTGCCACATTCATCTCTGTACGTACATTTCGGATACCTCTTACTGCCTCCTTGATGATCTCAATATCCTTTTCTTCTTTATCGAAGTTCCATGTCTCCTGATACTGCGGCCATTTGGAGATCATGATAGATTCCTCCTCAGACTGCAGGGTACAGAAGATTTCCTCCGTAATAAACGGCATATAGGGGTGCAGAAGCTTAAGTGCATTGATCAGAACAGTATTTAAGGTCCACAGCGCCGCATCCTTACTTGCCTGATCGTCAGAATTGTAAAGACGGGGCTTTACCATCTCAATATACCAGTCGCAAAACTCATCCCAGATAAAGTCATAGACCTTCTGAACCGCAATTCCCAGTTCGAAGCTTTCCATATTATCGGTTGCTTCCCGGATCAGGGTATTGAGCTTGGAAAGAATCCATTTATCAACCGGCTCCAGCACCGGTTCTGCTACTGTCAATCCTTCTTCCGGCATATTCATCATTATGAAACGGGATGCATTCCAGATCTTGTTTGCAAAGTTTCTGCTTGCCTCCACTCTCTCATAATAGAAACGCATGTCATTTCCGGGTGCATTTCCCGTGATCAGCGTAAGACGCAGCGCATCCGCACCGTACTGATCAATGATCTCCAGAGGATCAATTCCGTTTCCTAAGGACTTGCTCATCTTGCGCCCCTTGGAATCTCTTACCAGACCATGGAACAATACAGTTTTAAAGGGCTTTTCTCCCATCTGTTCAAAGCCTGAGAAAATCATACGGATTACCCAGAAGAAAATAATATCATACCCTGTCACCAGCACATCTGTGGGGTAAAAATACTTCAGATCCTCTGTCTGTTCCGGCCAGCCTAGGGTTGAGAAAGGCCAGAGTGCGGAGGAGAACCAGGTATCCAGTGTATCAGGATCCTGGGTCAGATGCTCGCAACCGCATTTCGGACACTTCTCCGGCATGGAAGCACTTACCACAACCTCTCCGCACTTATCACAATAGTAAGCAGGAATTCTGTGCCCCCACCAGAGCTGTCTGGAAATACACCAGTCACGAATATTGTCCGTCCAGTTAAAGTAGGTCTTTTCCATCCTCTTGGGAATCAACTGGATATCACCGTTCTTCACTGCTTCTACAGCAGGCTTGATCAGCTCATCCATCTTCACAAACCACTGCTGCTTGATCATGGGCTCAATCGTTGTTTTACAACGGTCATGGGTTCCCACATTATGGGAATAGTCCTCGATCTTAACGAGGAGTCCCATCTCATCCAGTTCCTTTACAATAGCCTCTCTTGCCTCGTAGCGGTCCATACCACAGAATTTACCGCCGTTTTCGTTGATGGTTGCATCATCATTCAGAATATTGATCTCCGGCAGCTTATGGCGTTTCCCTACCTCGAAGTCGTTAGGGTCATGGGCAGGCGTAATCTTAACCACACCAGTACCGAATTCCATATCTACATAAGCGTCTGCCACCACAGGAATTTCCCTGTTTACAATGGGAAGCATCAATTTCTTTCCGATAATGTCTTTATATCTGTCATCCTCCGGGTTTACCGCAACAGCAGTATCACCCAGCATGGTTTCCGGTCTGGTTGTTGCAAACTCTACAAATCTTGTGGTGCTCACACTGCCGTCATCCTCGATCACAGGATACTTGATATGCCAGAAATGTCCTGCCTGTTCCGCATACTCAACCTCTGCATCGGAAATAGAAGTGTTACATACCGGACACCAGTTGATGATACGGCTTCCCTTGTAGATCCAGCCCTTTTCATGCATCTTACAGAATACTTCGGTTACGGCCTTATTACACCCCTCATCCATGGTAAAGCGTTCTCTGTCCCAGTCACAGGAGGAACCAAGCTTTTTCAGCTGGCTGATGATCCTTCCGCCATACTCCTTCTTCCAGTCCCAGGCGCGCTCAAGAAAGCCTTCCCGTCCGAGATCCTCCTTACTGATGCCTTCTTCCTTCAGCTTCTCTATGATCTTGACCTCTGTCGCAATGCTGGCGTGGTCTGTTCCGGGCTGCCAGAGCGCATTGTAGCCCTGCATCCTCTTAAAGCGGATCAGGATATCCTGCATGGTATTGTCCAGCGCATGCCCCATGTGAAGCTGTCCCGTAATATTTGGGGGCGGGATCACAATCGTAAAGGGGGTTTTGGAATGATCAACTTCCGCATGGAAATACTTCTTATCAAGCCACTTTTGGTAAAGTCTGTCTTCTATTCCTTTGGGGTCATAGGTCTTTGCAAGTTCTTTGCTCATATCGTTTCTCCTTTCCTTTATGGAACACTTATATGTTTTGCTTTATGGGAACGGCTTTCGTGCTTTAGCACGACAAGGTCTTTCCCATAAAGCAAAAAAAGCCCTTTGCAGATTCTCCAATCTGCAAAGGGCGTATTCACGCGGTACCACCTTCATTTATCACTCAGTGATTTCGGCATCTGCTGCTCAAAATCCTATCCGTTAACGGGGATAAATCGTGAAAATCTACTGATGACCTTCCATTGCTTTCCGCATAGGTCAGGTTCGATCTCCCGGCTCCAAAGCTACCTTCCACGCTCCTTCTCCTGAAACCTCACAGCACTGCGCTTTCCTCGCAGGGTTTCTTCTCTGATGGAGATCCGATACATGTACTCCTCTTTTTCAACGCCTTTTTATAATTACTATTATCTTAGTAGCCGCTTTTTCATTTGTCAAGATGAATTTTGAGAGTTTTTATTCTCAGGATTTCTCGCCGTGAAATTATCTGATCGTGATTCTCCCCTGGCCTTCGACAGCAGCATAGTCTGCCGGTACGTTTCCGCCAAGGCTGTTGATGTAGCCTGACAGAATATCCACATCCACCATCACTTCATCCTTCAGGATGGGGCAGGAGGCAAACATGGTCATTCCATCTCCGCCTGACTTCAGCATATAATTATGGGATGCAACCGTATAGGTCTTTGCCAAATCGATCGGTTCTCCGCCCACCATAATGTCGGTAACACGATAGGCACCCGTCACACCGATAAAATTCCCCTTTTCATCTGTCTTCACGCTGGAAGGAACTGAAGAATCAATGGTATAGGTAAGGCCTGCCACCTGCAGGAATCCACCGTTTTCTACCGGATAATTTCTGGATGCCATTTCCAGTGCATCCTTGACCTGCTGTCCGGTAGCCTGAACCACACAGCCCATATTGCCAAACGGAAATACTGTCAGTGTATCCTTATATGTAATATTCCCCGGCTTTATACTTGCCCGGATTCCGCCTCCGTTTGCAAAGCCGATGTCAGCGCCAAGCATAACACGATAAGCATCTGCAGAAAGATCACCCAGATTGGTTTCTCCGCTTCGCACTTTTCGGCTTCCATCCGGCCGATTCACCGTCAGTTCATAAGATGTCCTTCCCAAGACTGTCTTCAGGCTCTCCTCGTACTGACTTTGAATCTTCTTAATGTACTGATCTGTTGCATAATCAATTGCTTTGCCGTCCTCATTCACAGAAGCCCCCTGCGGTATGATGATCTGCTGTCCTACAGCAAGAGTATTGGCATTTGACAGAACTTCTTTATTTCTCTCATAGATCTCATTCCATCTGTCATAAGAGCCGAGTTCTCTCTTGGCAATTCTTGCAAGGGTATCACCGTTCTGAACGGTATACACCGTTTCATAGTTGAGCGACGGTACCTCTGAAGCCAAACCGGCTTCAATGGTTCCGTCCGTCTTGATTGTTAAGCGGCCGATATTTTTCAGCTTTGTTCCGGTCTGAGTCAGTACGACTTCTTTTCCCTGTTGGTTCTTCACCTTCTTAACAGGTGTTGTTTCATGGGAATGTCCGTCAATCCATGCATCAATTCCCGCTGTATTTGCTATAATCTGGGGCGAACTCCATCTGGGTGTCACGTCGTTTTCGCCTACATGCGCAACTGCAATGACATACTCAGCCCCCGCTTCTCTTGCAGCATTTACTGCGTTCTGAACCTGCTGATAAAGGCGCTGACCACTCTCATCCTCACAGAAGGAATAGAGATAATTTCCGTTTTTATCCTGGAAATAAGCCGGTGTTGATTTCGTAAAACTTTCCGGGGTACATACGCCGACATAAGCAACATCAATGTCCCCATAAGTAATCATTTTGTACGGTTCAAACACGGTCTCTCCTGTCGCTGTTTTGACAAAATTACAGGAATAATAACCACACTCCATTTTTTTCGACAGTTCCAGGAAACGGCTCATTCCATAGTCAAACTCATGATTACCGGGCACGGCTACATCATATCCCACCTGGTTCATGATATCGATCAGATACGCTCCCTCAGAAAGAGTTCCGATCGGTGCACCCTGGATTGCATCTCCCGCATCAACCAGAGTTACATACGGAGTCTGCTGCTCCAGTTCGCTCTTATAGAGCGCCAAACCCGCATATCCGATATTATCATCCACACTGCAATGAACATCATTCGTATAAAGAATGATAATATCCTGATCTGCTCCCGGTGCTGCCTGTACCTGTATAGCAGGTGCCACTCCGAAAAGCAGGCACACTACCAGCAGTAACGACAATAGTTTCTCTTTCATCTTCCTATTCCCCTCTCCTTTCCAATTTACACAAATTGGGCACAGCCTGCGACCACCAGGCAATGCATTCATATATCTATCATATCAGTTCTTATCCAAGAATTGCTTTATCACTGGCAAATTCTTCGCCGCTTGCCGCTTCAAATTTATGAAGCAGATCCTCCACGGTAAGTTTCTTTTTCTCCTCCCCTCTGATATCCAGAATGATACGTCCCTCATTCAGCATGATCAGACGGTTGCCGTGTGCAATGGCATCTCTCATATTGTGAGTGATCATCAGTGTTGTCAGTTGATCTCTTTGCACGATAAATTCTGTTGTTTCCAAAACCTTTGCTGCAGTCTTCGGATCCAGCGCTGCTGTATGCTCATCAAGAAGCAACAGCTTTGGCTTTTGCAGCGTTGCCATCAGAAGGGTAAGCGCCTGTCTTTGCCCCCCGGACAAAAGACCAACCTTGGAAGTCAGGCGGGTTTCCAAACCCAAATCCAGAATTTTTAACAATTCCCGATACTCCTCCCGTTCCTTTCTGGTAATACCGTTTCTAAGAAAACGACCTTTCCCGCGCCGTTTGGCAAGAGCAAGATTCTCTTCAATTCCCATGGTAGCCGCCGTTCCCGTCATGGGATCCTGGAACACACGTCCCAGATATTTTGCCCTTTTATGCTCAGGAAGCTTTGTGACATCTACACCGTCAATTATGATCTTTCCTGCATCTACCGGCCATACACCGGCAATCGCATTCATCATGGTGGATTTTCCTGCACCGTTACCGCCAATGACCGTAACAAAATCGCCATCCTCAAGTGTCAGGGAGAAATTATCCAGTGCCAGCTTTTCATTGACTGTCCCCGGATTAAAAATCTTTGTAACGTTTTTAATCTCAAGCATTTGTACTGCCTCCCTTCTTCACCACCGGTTTTGCAAAGTATTTTCCCTTCCAATAGGGAATTGCAAGGAAGATTGCCACAACAACCGCCGAGAACAATTTGAGAAGATCCGTATCCACGCCCAGCCAGATCACTGTCTGCAGCACGATATAGTAAAGGATGGAGCCCAGTGCTACGCCAATCAGCTTTAATCCGAAATTGCGGAAGATACGCCCGAAGATCGCCTCTCCGATAATGACCGCCGCAAGACCGATAACGATCGCGCCGCGTCCCATATTAATGTCCGCAAAGCCCTGATACTGGGAAAGCAGTGCACCCGACAAGCCTACCAGACCGTTAGACAGCATCAGCCCCAGAACCTTAGAAAAATTCGTATTGATTCCCTGTGCTCTCGCCATATTTCCGTTACATCCGGTAGCCCTCAACGCACAGCCAATCTCTGTACCGAAAAACCAGTAGAGAACGAGTACCAGCAAAATAATACAGATTGCAACTACAAAAATAGGGTTTTTGTAAAAAACAACATTCTTGATATATCTCAATGAAACCAGAAGGTCATATTTGTCTACGTTAATTGCCTGATTCGCCTTGCCCATGATCTTCAGATTTACAGAGTACAGGGCAAGCTGTGTAAGAATACCGGACAGAATAGCCGGAATTCCCATAAAAGTGTGAAATAGTCCGGTCACGAGACCGGTTACCATACCAGCTAGTGTTGCTACCAGCATGGATACCAAAACATTATGTCCGGAAAGCATCATCATAATGCAGACCGCACCGCCCGTACATAAGGAGCCATCCACAGTAAGGTCGGCTATGTCAAGGATTCGAAAGGTAAGATAAATTCCAATTGCAGTAATGCCCCAGATCAACCCCTGAGCTACTGCCCCCGGCATTGCATTTAATAAATTCAATACGTTCATTTGTTCCTCCTTAAACGACAAAGGCAGCGAGAGAAAAGCTTCTCCCGCTGTCAGTTGTTTTCAGTCATTACTCAGCAGCAATTGCTTCGTAACCTTCGGGAATTTTAATGTCCAATGCTTCACAGTTTGCTGCGTTGTACTTCTTAGTAAAGTTCGGTGCATATTCAATCGGCATAGTGGAAATATCAGCCTCTCCTGTCAGGATCTTTGCTGCCATCTTACCGGTAGCTACACCGAGATCATAATAGCTGATGGACAATGTTGCCACTCCACATCCGGCACAGATTCCTTCTTCACCTGCAACAACCGGTACTCCGGCAGGCTGGCAGATATTGTTGATGATCTCTGTATTGGAGGCTGCTGTGTTATCCGTAGGAACATAAATCACATCAACTGTATTTGCTGCCTCTGTTACTACAGCGGAAAGATCGTTCGAATCAGAGAATGCATAATACTCACAGCTATATCCCTTTTCCTCCAGGAAAGCCTTGATGGTGTCAACCTGATACTGGGAGTTTGCTTCTGCGGAGCAGTACAGTAAACCTACTGTCTTGGCATCCGGGAATAACTCCTGAAGCATATCAGCCTGTCCGTCAAGAGGTGCCAGATCTGAGGTGCCGGAAATATTTCCGCCTACCGTTCCTGAAAATCCGTCAATTTCAAGAGCAACACCATATTCCGTAACAGATGTTCCGAGAATCGGGATCTCATTGGTTCCTGCTGCAGCTGCCTGAAGAGCAGGTGTTGCATTTGCAAGGATCAGATCTACATTATTGGAAACAAAGCCGTTGACAATGGTGGAACAGGTATTGGAATCCCCCTGTGCATTCTGCTCATCGAAGGTAACCTTGTCACCAAGTTCTTCCGTCAGCGCATCCTTAAAGCCCTGTGTTGCAGCATCAAGTGCTTCATGCTGTACCAGCTGGCAGATACCTACCGTATAGGTAGCATCCTCAGCAGCTGCCTGCGTTTCTGTGGTTTCTTTTGTTTCTGTTG
>JAUNDN010000006.1:15649-28439 GCA_030526045.1 Bacillota bacterium
AGCAGCTTCTGTTTCCTGCACCTTAGAACTGCTACAAGCAGTCAGGGTTCCGACCATAGCCACTGTCAAAAGCATTGCGAGTAATTTCTTCATACTTTTTCTCCTCCATAAAAAATTGCAATGACAGCTTTCATTGCCGAAGAAGATTATATAGCTTTAAAGCGCTAAAGTCAAATATTTTTTATTTTATGAAATCTCCACCTGATAAGCCGCCTTCCAGGTTCCTCCGGGCGCAAGGCAGTTGCCCCACTCCCGCTCCTTCAGCTCTCCCCGAAACCCTTCCCGGTCACATCTTCCATACCAGGGTTCAATACAGATAAAAGGAGCGTTCTTCTTAGGCGGAGACCAGATACCGAATAAGGGGGCGTTCATGGTTACGGTAAGATATGGTCTGCCATCTGCCCGGCAAAGAGAAACCTTCCTTGCCTGATCATGCTCAATCACCAGTGCGTCCTTGTCAAACAGCTGCTCTGTAATCGGCAGGATACCGTCTTTGAGCCTAAATACCTCCTGCTCATCGGTTGCCAGTCCGTTACTACTAAGACGGGTGCTGACAATCTGCTCTCCGGCATCCAGCCTGAGCAGATAATCCGTCTGCTTCTTTCCCTCCTCAATGGGACAGTTAAATGCGGGATGACCGCCTATGGAAAATGGCAGCTCCTCTTTTCCCGGATTTTCCACCTGCCAGAGCACCTCCACCCCGGAAGGAAGAAGTCTGTAGCCCAGCTTCAATGTAAACTCATAGGGGTATTTTTCGTAAGTCTGTGCATCGGAATTAAGAACAAACCAGATCTCGCTATCCTTCTTCAAAAAAAGCGCAAACTCCATATCTCTGGCAAAGCCATGCTGAGACATGGTATAGGTCTTTCCCTTTGTCCTGTATTCCTTATTGTTCACACCTCCCACAAAGGGAAAAAGCACCGGCGAGGTTCTTCCCCAGAATGCAGGGTCTGCCTTCCACAGATACTCCGTTCCGCTCTTTATCCCTTTTAGGGATTTCCATTCTGCACCATGGGAATTCACCTGAATTGCCACAGTATCATTGTAAAGCTCGTATACTGCCATGTCAGTCATCCTCCTCAACGTCTACATAGCTTGAATCTATGATTTTCCCGGCATCCTTTTTTACCTTAAAGATCCGTGACAGAATCCACACATCGGAAAGTCCGTCATAGATCAGGAAAATCCCGATCAGTCTGACAACCGTATTTACCACCTTAAACGGATTGTAGATCAGAATTCCTCCCAGAACTACAGTCAGGGCTCCCAGAAGAAAAGCTACCCACCATTTTTCGTAGCCGCTGCTTTTCAGGGCAAAGGCTTGTGTCGCATTATGTAAACCATGTATGACAATCAGCACACCCACAATAACAGGTACTGCCATAATGATCATTTCCGGCTTCAGCATAATCCACCCGCCAATCACTGCAAAGACAATTCCAAGCACCAGCATTCCTTGAGACACAATTGTGCGCTCCTTATTGAACAAATATGATACGATCTGGATTGCTCCGTATGCGAAAAGTACGATTCCCAGAAGCATGCACACAATTTGTGTGGTAGTTCCCGGAAAGATCAGGAGCACCAGACCAAGTATCACACACAGCAGTGCGGATATCAAATAATTTGCTTTCAATCCTCTTAAAAAATCTGCCATCTCTTCTTCTCCTTTTGACCGTTTATTCCTAGATTACATTTTTATTTTCTCATAAACAAAGTAGAGCAGATATCCCATTACTGCTCCCAGACAATTCAGAATAATATCATCAACATCAAATGCGCCGAACCCACTGATAAGTTGGAAAACCTCTATTCCGAACACGAAAGCAAAGGCCATGATCATCATGAGGAAAAAGCTTTTTTTCTTTTCAAACACCATTGGCAGCAAAAAACCAAACGGAACAAAAATCATCACATTTCCCACTAGATTTTCAAAGCTGTTGAGCATATAGGAATAGTCTATATACATTCGTATTGTCTTAAAGGGTATAAAATTGGCCGAGCGAAGTCCTGTAACAATGACCTCCTTTGACCAGCTTCCCATGATCTCCCTAAGCTGGCCATAAGGGTATTTAAAAATAATCAATCTGATTACAATTAATAAGTATAAGAAAAAGATACACCTGACATATTTTCTTTCCGTCGGTCTTTCCTTCACTGATAACGAACCTCCAACAAAGTGAGTCCCTTTGCAGGGGCAAGCTCTCCTGCCCTTTCCCTGAAACCTGATGCCAGAATTTCTGCAATTTCTTCGGGTTTTCTCTTATGTATTCCCACTTCAAGAAGGGTTCCCGTCATAATTCTTACCATATGATACAGAAAGCCGTCTCCACGATAAAGAAAGCGGATTTCATCCTGCGTTCCCAGCACTTCCATGGATGTACCGGCACACTTTTCAATTTGAATACTGTTGATGGTTCTGACTGTAGACTTCTTTCCCCGCTTGTTTGAAGTGAAGGCCTTGAAATCATGGGTTCCCGTCAGATATTGTGCCGCTTCACGCATAGCATCAATATCCAGCTGCTGTTCCACAACATGGACATATCTTCTGTCAAAAACATGAGGAATTGCAGAATTGATCACCCGGTAGCAATAGGTTTTCCCTGTCGCATTCAGTCTGCTGTGAAACCGCTCCGATACCTCCTTCAATGAAATGACGGCAATATCCTCCGGCAGGAAGCGGTTCATATATTCCAGAATCTCTGTCTGTGTCATTTGCGTATCAGCATGAAAATTTGCCACTTGTCCAAGGGCATGTACACCGGCATCCGTCCTCCCGGCTCCTTGAATCTCAATCTTTTGTCCTGTCATTTTGGAAAGCAAAGTCTCCAGTTTCCCTTGTATGGTATTATCTGTGCTTCCCTGCCGCTGCCAGCCCTGATATCTTGTTCCTTCATATTGAAGTACCATTCTGAAATTGCGCAATCACTTAACCTCCCATGGATTCTCTTTCCCTTCTGTGAAGCATTTACAGCCAAGCAAGGAATCTCTGACAACCGTTTCCACACAATCGTCTGTATAAAAAGCCATGTGATGGCTGACCGTCACGTTAGGAAATCCACGCAGAATTGCAAGCTCCCTGTTATTTAGTATATCTGATTTGTGGTCATAATAATACAACCCAAATTCATTTTCCACAACATCAAGCCCTGCGCCCCCAATCTTACCGGACTCAATTCCTTGTATCAGCGCCTCCGAATCGATCAGGCCTCCCCTTGCCGTATTGATGATCATGACACCATCCTTCATTTTATGAATGGCATCTTTTCCGATCATATGGTAATTGTCATCCGTAAGCGGTGCATGAAGTGTAATGACATCTGCCTGCTTCCACATTTCCTCCAGTGTCACATAGGGTATACCCGCCTTCTTAACCTCCTCATTTTCATACAGATCATAGGCAATCAGCCTGCATCCGAAACCTGACAGGTTTGTCAGAACAGTCCTTCCGATCCTTCCTGTTCCGATGACTCCCACAGTCAAATCTTTTAGCTCTCTTCCCTGAATTCCCTGCAAAGAATAATCCTGAATATTCGTGCGCTCCAAAATCCGCTTCATCTTACGAATCGTCATCAAAATCAGCATTACAGCATAATCTGCCACACCGCAGGGACCGTAGGGCGCATTTGCCACAATCATCCCAAGTTCCTTTGCCGCCTTCACATCAATATGATCATACCCGATGGTTCTCGTGGTCACGTATTTTACGCCGTTATCTGCAAACACCTTCAAAAGTTCTTTCGGCATTTTGGAGGTGATGATATCAATACATTCACTGCCCTTGGCAAGTGCGGCATTTTCCTGATCCGGTGCATCCGGACACAAAACCAGTTCTATTCCAAGCTCCTTACCGTACCGTTCAAAAAGTGCTTTTTCATCAAATGCCCTGCAATTATAGACTGTAACCTTCATTTTCAAGCTTCCTTTCCCTTTTCCTGCTGCTCCTTCAGTTTTCTTTCCTTAGCCTCGATACGTTTCTTTTCCTGTTCCTTGTAAATACACACTGCTTCCATATCTTCCTGTGTCAAATGTCGGAAATTACTCAGACTGGCATATAAAATCTTCAGACTGTCAAGGAAGGTATCAAACACCCCTTCCTCATACATATTTAATATGATGATTCCGATAGGAACCGCTATGATCATACCGATTACTCCTGCCGCCTTATATCCCACAAAAAGCAATATAAGCGTAGGAATCGGCGCAAGCCCCACAGAATCCCCCACAATCTTCGGCTGAATTACCTGTCTTGCAAGCTGTCCCACTCCCCAGATAATCAAAAGACCGATGACCATCATATAGTCACCGCTCAAAAACTTAATCGCTGCCCAGGGAATCAGTATCGTTCCCGTTCCGAAAAACGGCAGAAGGTCCAAAAGAGCCACCCCGATTGCAATCAAAAATGCATAGCGCACCCGTAAAATCCAAAAACCGGTTGCAAGCAAAAGGTACATCCAGACTTCAATTTTAAACTGTGCTTTAAAATACCCGCCCACAGCCCTGTAAAGTCCGCGCTTTATAAGACTCCAGCGTTCCGTGATGGAAAGCGGCAACACCTTCTTCAAGAGGTGTGGCACATACTCCTTATCTGCCACAAACATGTATGCAGACAATAAGCACATAATCACACCGATAAATATGGACGGAATGTTCCCTGCAAATCTGCTGAGGGCTTCCAGCGTCGGACTGCTCATTTTTTCAACAAGCTTTCCCACAAAGTCTCCCACATACTCTCCGATGTTCTCCGATATATTTTTGATGGTATCACCAAGGCTCTTCGGAAGTAGCCTGCTTGCTACCTGTAGCCTTTGTGCGCTTTCCGCAAAATCACGCTGAAGGCCTTCCCACATGAGAGGTAAGTCACCGATAAAGTCCACAATCTCCTCAACCAGCTTAACTCCCAGAAGGTAGCCCCCTATGATGACTACGGCTATAACGGCAATAATGGTAACCGCGGACCCCACCTTCCGTTTGATCTTTAAATGTTTTTCAAGGAATCTCACCGGGGGACTGGCAATCAGTGCAATGATCCACCCGATCACAAACGGCATGAAATAAATGATGATTCTGGGAACCACAAAAATACAAAACAAAAGCAACACCAGAAGTATGCCGATATTCACAAAAACCTTCAGATATGTCCTTAAATTTCCCTGTCCGCTCATAGATGCCTCAATTCTCCATAGGCTCCAGATAAGAGTCTAAAAGCTCGTAGATTTCTTCCCTTCCCTGCTTGGTCTGTGCCGAATAAGGTATGATGATTGTATCTTTCACCACATGAAGGCCTTCCCGGATTATTTTAAGATGCTTTGGCACCTGCCCTCTGCTGATCTTATCTGACTTGGTGGCAATGATAATCGGTTCAAACCCCTGATCCAGGATCCAGTCATACATTAGTTTATCATTTTGGGACGGCTCATGACGAATGTCAATGAGAAGGAAAACCGCCTTCAGCTGTTTTGACTGATGAAGATAATCCTCAATCATCTTACCCCACTTTGCTTTTTCCTGCTCATTCACCTTTGCATAACCGTAGCCCGGCAGATCAACAAAATACAACTGATCATTGACATTATAAAAATTGATTGTCTGAGTCTTCCCCGGCTGAGCACTGGTTCGGGCAAGTGATTTCCTGTTCATCAGCCCGTTGATCAGGGATGATTTCCCCACATTACTTTTTCCCGCAAATGCAAATTCCATATGTGGATTGTCCGGCAGCTTGCTGGTAATTCCACACACTGTTTCCAGACTCACATTCTTAATAACCATTCTTTTCCTCCGTCTTACAGCAACGCATGGCGAAGCACTTCCTTCATATCCTTCACATAGATGATCGTAAGCCCTTCTCTGATTTCCTCTGCAATTTCTTCAATGTCTTTCTTATTTTCAACCGGAACCAGAACCTCTTTGATTCCCGCCATTTTAGCTGCAAGTATTTTTTCCTTCAAACCGCCGATGGGAAGTACTCTTCCCCTTAAAGTGACTTCTCCGGTCATTGCCAGATCACTGCGAACAAGCCGGTTGGTAATCGCTGAAAACAAGGCAGTTGCCATGGTAATTCCTGCAGACGGACCATCCTTCGGTACTGCCCCTTCCGGAATGTGGATATGAAAATCATTCTCCTTAAAGATTTCCGGCTTAATGCCAAAGCCATCACCGATGGAACGCACATAGCTCATGCCGATCATGGCGGATTCCTTCATCACATCCCCCATTTGACCGGTAAGCTCAATCTCGCCCTTCCCCGGCATACAGTTGACCTCGATCTGCAGCGTATCTCCGCCCACACTGGTCCATGCAAGGCCCCGTACAATTCCCACCTGAGGCTGTTTATTGGCTTTATCAAGAGAATATTTTTTCTTTCCCAGATACTCCTCCAGATTAGAAGCAGTCACCTTAACCTTAAGCTCTTCTTCTCTTTCCCGGCTTTCCCAAATTTTCCTTGCAGCTTTCCGGCATATCTCTCCCAGCTTACGCTCCAGTTCTCTCACACCGGCCTCTTTGGTATAATAGGTAATGATGTTCCGGATAGCGCTGTCCTGAATCGAAATCATCTTCCTGTCAAGGCCGTTTCTTTCCAGCTGTTTTTTCAACAGATGTTCCTTTGCAATATGAAACTTTTCATTTTCCGTATAGCTGCTCACCTCAATGATTTCCATACGGTCCAAAAGAGGTCTGGGTATCGTCTGGGTGGTATTTGCTGTTGCGATAAAAAGCACCTCTGACAGATCCAGAGGGATTTCTACATAATGATCCCGAAATCTCACATTCTGTTCTCCGTCAAGAACCTCCAGTAAAGCGGAGAAAGTATCCCCCTTATAATCATTGCTCACCTTGTCGATTTCATCAAGCAGCATCAGCGGATTCTTTACTCCTGCCTGCTTTAAGCCTGCTGCAATCCGCCCCGGCATAGCTCCTACATAGGTTTTCCTGTGCCCCCTGATCTCTGCCTCATCCCGTACACCGCCAAGACAGATTCTCACATATTTTTTGTCAAGGGCCCGCGCCACACTTCTTGCAATGGAGGTCTTGCCGGTTCCCGGCGGTCCCACCAGACAGATGATCGGGCTCTCTCCTTTCTTTGTCAGGCTGCGTACCGCAAGAAATTCCAGAATTCTCTCTTTCACCTGTTCAAGACCATAATGCTCCTTTTCCAGAATCATCTGCGCCCGCTTCATACTCTCATTGTCTTTAGAAGCTTTGTCCCAGGGAAGTTCCAGAAGGGTTTCAATATATGCCCGTTCCACTGCGCTTTCGGAGCTACTGCCCGAAAGCTTGTTGAATCGCCCGATCTCTTTTTTGATTTTGGCTTTTACCTCATCAGAAGCCTGCAGCTGTGACAGACTCTCTTCAAACTGATCCGTATCGGAAAAGGCATCTTCCTCCCCCAGTTCCTCCTTGATATAGCGAAGCTGCTCCTTCAGAAGATATTCCTTTTGATTTTTCTCCACGCGCCCCTTAATCTTCTGTGTAATATCCTCCCGGGCTTTTGCAATCTCAATCTCCCTTTGCAAATGCTCACACAGCAGTTCATAACGCTCCTGTGTGTCTATGGTTTCCAGAACCTTTTGCTTTCTCTCAAAATCCATAGGCAGATTGGCAGCAATCTGATCAAGAAGCTTTCCAAGGCTCGTGACTTTCGCATATCTTTGCAGGGCATTCTTATCAAGCTTGGGATAATGAGCAGCAAAAACGGCGAATAACTCTTTTGTCTGTCTGAGCATCGCTTCCTCTTTGATCTCATCCTCCTGCGTCAAGCCACCTTCGTATATCCGTTCAACAGATGCCTCTAAATATTTTTCATTTTCTTCCGTTAATTCCTGCAGAATACCACGACATTTTCCCTCCACAAGAACACGTACTGTCTGGTTGGGAAGCTTCGTGATTTGCTTTACCTGTGCAATGGTTCCCACATGGTACAAATGCTCTTCCCGTGGCATGTCTACATCAGGATCCTTCTGCGTCACCAGAAAAAGGAGTCCTCCCCGCATCATGGCACTTTCCAGTGCCTGAATGGATTTATCCCTATTTAAGTCAAAATGTATGATCGTATCCGGCATAATCGTCATTCCCCGTAGCGGAATAACAGGTAACGTCATAAGTTGTTTTTCGTTTGTCATTTCTCTCATCTCTTTTTCTGAAACAAAATGCCGCCATACGGCGGCATTTTTCGTTTAAATCGCAGGGCACTCCTGCGCCTGTAATCTTGTCTTACGCATCACTTCGTGACGGATCAGAACGGGTTCACTGGTACCTTCCACCGCACCCTTAGTAATTACGCACTCTTCAATTGTATCATCCGAAGGAATTTGGAACATCACATCCATCATTGCTTTTTCCATGATAGAACGCAATCCTCTGGCTCCGGTTTTCCGCTCAAATGCCTGCTTTGCTATTGTCCTGACAGCCTCTTCCTCAAAGGTCAGCTTCACATGATCAAAGCCAAACAGCTTCTGGTATTGCTTGATCAATGCACTCTTAGGCTCAGTCAGTATCCGTACAAGCGCCTCTTCATCCAGCCCCTGCAGGGAAACATTAATCGGCACACGGCCGACAAACTCCGGAATCAATCCGAACTTCACCAGATCCTGCGGAGTCACCTCACTGAGGAGCTCACTGATTTCACGGTTACTCTTGCTTGCAATCTCTGCGTCAAACCCAATAGAATTGCGATTCAGTCTGTTCTCGACAATCTTTTCCAAGCCGTCAAATGCGCCGCCGCAGATAAACAGAATATTGGAGGTGTCGATCTGAATCAGCTCCTGATGAGGATGCTTTCTTCCTCCCTGGGGCGGTACGCTGGCAACCGTACCTTCTACAATTTTCAAAAGAGCCTGCTGTACGCCTTCACCCGATACATCTCTGGTAATGGAAACATTCTCGCTCTTCTTTGTAATCTTATCGATTTCATCAATATAGATGATACCCAGCTGCGCACGCTCCACATCATAATCTGCTGCCTGTATCAGCTTGAGCAGGATGTTTTCCACATCCTCCCCAACATAACCTGCCTCTGTAAGCGTTGTGGCATCCGCAATTGCAAACGGTACATTAATGATTTTGGCAAGTGTCTGTGCAAGATAAGTCTTTCCGGAACCGGTGGGACCAATCATGATAATATTGCTCTTTTGAAGCTCCACATCATCCATATCCCTGGGTGCAGTCACCCGTTTATAATGATTATAGACAGCAACCGAGAGAACCTTCTTGGCTTCCTCCTGCCCAATTACATATTCGTCAAGAAAATCCTTGATTTCAATGGGCTTTAACAGATTAATGTCAAGATCTTCTGTCTGTACCTCATCTTCAAACTCTTCCTCTACGATATCCGCACATATTTCCACGCATTCATCACAGATATATACCCCTGCAGGTCCTGCTATCAATTTTTTAACCTGATCCTGTGTCTTGTCGCAGAAAGAACACCTGATATTATCGGAATTTTTGCCCGCCATCTCTTTACCTCTTTTAAGTTTTACTTATCATCTGAACGCTTGTAGACAACTCTGTCGATCAGGCCATATTCTTTGGCTTCCTCTGCAGTCATCCAGTTATCTCTCTCTGTATCTGCTGCAATCACATCATAATCCTTACCGGTATTTTCAGCAAGAATTGTATTCAGTTTCTTTTTGGTCTGCAAAATATGTCTTGCTGCGATTTCAATCTCAGTCGCCTGTCCCTGCGCACCGCCAAGGGGCTGATGAATCATAATTTCTGCATTCGGAAGTGCCAGTCTCTTGCCCTTGGTTCCTCCTGCCAGAAGGAAGGCACCCATGCTGGCAGCCATTCCCATACAGTAGGTTGACACATCGCATTTCACATACTGCATGGTGTCATAGATTGCCATGCCAGCTGTAACACTGCCACCGGGGCTGTTGATATAAAACTGGATGTCCTTCTCCGGATCCTCCGCCTCAAGGAACAGCATCTGTGCCACAATCAGGCTGGCAGTAACATCATTTACCTCTTCTCCTAAGAAAATAATTCTTTCCTTTAAAAGTCTTGAATAAATATCGTAGGAACGCTCGCCCCTGCTTGTCTGTTCAATGACATAAGGTACTAAACTCATCGTCAAATCCTCCTTGTCAATTATTCTTGCCTGTCAAGAACGTTGTAAAACAGTTCCTGCGGAAAAAATCCGCAGGAGTCTTATTTTCATCTTATGATTTATTTCTCTTTTGCATTCTCAACTACGAACTCGGCAGCCTTTCTGACAGCAATATCTTCCTTGATCTGAGCTACACTCTTTTCAGGCAACAGCTCTTTTACTTTATCTACTTCCATCTGATAAGCCTCTGCCATTGTCTTTAATTCTTCTTCATAGTCCTCATCCGATGCGGCGATGTTTTCAGCCTTTACAACTGCTTCCAGAACCAGTCTTGACTTAATTCTCTTTTCTGCCTGAGGCTTCACCTGCTCAATCATCTTATCGTAGGTTGTTCCCGTAAACTGGAAGTACTGATCGATGGATAAGCCCTGCATCTGAATTCTCTGGGCAAACTCATCTACCATCTGCTTCTGCTGCGTCTTCAGCATTGCTTCCGGAATTTCCATCTCGGAATCATTAACGATTGCCTCGATTACGGCTGCCTCCTTGGTGTCCTTGGCTTCCTTTTCCTTTTTCTCGGAAAGCTTTGTCTTCACATCTGCCTTATACTCTGCAAGCGTCTCGAATTCAGAAACCTCACTTGCAAATTCATCATCAAGCTCAGGAAGCTCCTTCTCTTTGATTTCCTTAATCGTACATTTGAAGGTTGCCGCTTTCCCCTTCAGTTCTTCAGCCTGATAGTCTTCGGGGAAGGTTACATTAACCTCAACCTCCTTACCGATTTCTGCTCCCACCAGCTGTTCTTCAAAGCCGGGGATAAATGCACCGGATCCGATTGTCAGCGGATAATTTTCTCCCTTGCCGCCTTCAAATGCCACACCGTCAACAAAGCCTTCAAAATCAAGAACTGTCATGTCACCGTCCTTAACTGCCCGGTCTGTCACTTCAATGTTTCTTGCATTGTTTTCTCTTTCTTTGTTGATTTCAGCATCTACCTCTTCATCTGTTACTGTCACATCAGCCTTGTCAACCTTAACACCCTTGTACTTGCCAAGCTTGATCTCCGGCTTCAATGCAACCAGAGCAGTAAAGATAAAGGGCTTGCCCTTCTCAATCTGTGTCACATCAATTTCAGGGGAGGAAACAATATCCTCTCCACATTCTTCAACTGCCTTTTCATATGCCTCGGGAATGATCTCATTAGCTGCATCTTCATAGAAGATAGCAGGACCATACATCTTTTCTATCATCTGACGGGGTACTTTCCCCTTTCTGAAGCCGGGAATACTGATTTTGTTCTTGTTCTTTAAGTAAGCATTCTGTAATGCCTTCTCTAATTCGTCTGCAGAAGCTTCGATCGTAAGCTTTGCCATGCTGTTTTCTAGTTTTTCTACCTGTACGCTCATCTAAGTACGTCCTCCTTAATAAATCCTGTGTTCTTTCTATTTTCATTGCTTATGAAACAAATTGAAAGCATACTCACAGTCATTGTACGATTATAGCATATCCGCCGGAAAAATACCAGATTTTTTTATATTGCTTTTCCATTGCTTTCCCAGCCGGGTTCCTATATACTATAATTAACCTGCACGGAGAGATAGGTTCTGTCCCTGCAGCAGTTTCTATATTCTGAGCTCAAGGGATTCCTGCGGTAAAGATTGATGCCTTACTGATGAATGCCGGTAAGGTTTTTTATTTTTTAAGGATGGAATTTTTATGGAAGAAAAGGTTGCCATTATCGGTATTTTCATTCAAGACATGAGTGCTGTAGGAAAAGTCAATGAATTGCTTCACGAATATGCAGACTGCATCATTGGGCGGATTGGAATTCCCTACCGTGAAAAATCGCTGAATATCATTTCTGTGATCGTCAATGCTTCTTCTGACAGAATCAGTACACTTTCCGGAAGGCTCGGACGCATCGAAGGGATTCACGCAAAAGCCATGCAGGCTAAACTATAACCATATATCAGGAGGATCCATTATGAAACTCACCACCAAGCAGCTGGTTCAGACGGCACTTTTACTTACGATCTGCATTGTCAGTCAGTATTTCAAAAACCTTTCCGTGTACATTACGGGCCCGATTGTAAATGCGACCATTATTATTGCGGTTTTGGCAGTTGGTTTATGGAGCGGTATATTAATCAGTATTGTTGCTCCCGTTACCGCCTTCTTCTTTACGGGTTCGCCGATTATGGCGGCTATTCCGCTGATGTTCCCTGTGGTTATGGCTGGGAATGCCATTCTTGCTGTCAGTGTGTGGTATTTCCAGGAAAAGACTTCCTTTAAGTGGAAACTGCCTGCAGGGCTTCTGACCGGTTCCGTCTTAAAAGCAATTTTTATGGGTATCGTGGTCGTGCTGATCATTCTTCCCATTTTCGGGGACAATGTTGCTGCCAAGCTTCCCAAGCCGGAGGCTCTTCCCAAGGTGCTTGCTACGGCAAGAGTTACCTTCTCTGTTACCCAGCTCACCACTGCGCTGATCGGAAGCGTTCTTTCCTATACAATATGGCTTCCGCTTAAAAAGTATCTGAAAACAGAGCAGAATTGACTTACCATAATAGAGATAAAGGGGCGAGATTAATAAGTCGCCCCTCCTCATCGTTATAACAAGTTACAAAGAAATAATAATTACTTACAAGCTATATACACATCCATACTCTCACCATCAGTCTCAAAACAAGGTATTACTTCATTTTCAACGTGTTCTAAGCCATTGGTTCTCATATAATCATTCAA